>NZ_CAXWGX010000026.1:0-534157 GCF_964266745.1 Propionicimonas sp. T2.31MG-18 | reverse complement strand
CCCCGACGCGGTCGGCGATCCGCTCGTTGGCCTCCCCGTCCGCCGCGGCCAGCACGATCCGCGCCCGTTGCGCCAAACCCGCACGCACACTCGACGATCGCGTGATCCGCGCCAGTTCCTCCCGATCACCCTCACGCAAGACCAGCGCCGGAGCAGGACGATTCGCCATGCCCCATCATCCCAACACCCAACCGTTCAAGAACTAACGACACGCTCCACTAGTTGTTCGAGGGGCTGATGCGCCCTTCGAAGGTGATGGCGAACGCGTTGAGCGCTACCTTCCATCGGATGACCCATCGTGCCTTGCCGCGGCCGGTGGGGTCCAGTGATCTGGTGACCAGGTACAGGCATTTGAGGGCGGCCTGGTCGGTGGGGAAGTGGCCCCGGGCACGGACCGCCCGGCGGTAACGGGCGTTGAGCGATTCGATGCTGTTGGTGGTGGCGATGATCTTGCGGATCTCCACGTCGTAGTCCAGGCACGGCACGAACTCGCTCCAGGCGCGTTCCCACAACGCGACCGCGGCCGGATACTTCGACCGCCAGGTGGCAGCGAACTCGCCGAATCGTTCCCGCGCCATCGACTCGTTGACCGCGGTATAGATCGGTCGGAGGTCCTTGGCGATCCGGTCCCAGTCCTGCCGGGCGGCGTAGCGGAACGTGTTGCGCAGCAGGTGGATCACGCACGTTTGAACAACCGTGTTCTCCCACACCGTGTTGACCGCATCCGGCAGGCCTTTCAGCCCGTCACACACGAGCATCAGCACGTCCGCGACGCCCCGGTTCTTGATCTCGGTGAGCACGTTCAGCCAGAACTTCGCTCCTTCTCCGCCGTCGCCGGCCCAGATCCCGAGGATGTCGCGTTCACCGTGCACGGTGACCCCGATCGCCACGTAGAACGGCTTGTTCGTGACCTGCCCGTCGCGGACCTTCACCACGATCGCATCGATGAACACCACCGGATACACCTGGCGGTTTCTATCGGTCGTCGCGAATCGGTGGCTGGAGCCATCGTCGCATGAGTTGGGCTGGGTGCGGTCGCCGAGGACGAGTCGGGGCCGGTGGTTGAGTTCGTCGGCGACCTCGGCCAGGCGTTCGTCGGTGACCTGGTTCAGGTCGGTGCCTTTGGGGAAGTACTGGCGGAGTAGTCCGTTGGTGTTCTCGTTGGTGCCGCGCTGCCAGGGGCTGTGCGGGTCGGCGAAGTAGATGGCCAGCCCGGTCGCTTGCTCGATGCGGGCGTGGTGAAACATCTCGTTGCCCTGGTCCCAGGTCAGGGTGCGCCGCAGCCCGGCCGGCAGCTGGGCGAACGCTGCGATGAGGGCGTCACCGACGACCTGGGCGCTGTGGCCGCCACGGACCGGGACCAGCAGGGTGAGCCGGGCCTTGCGTTCGACGAGGGTCGCGATCGCGGACCGTTGCCCGCCGCCGATGATCAGGTCGCCTTCCCAGTGCCCGACCTGGCTGCGGGTCTCGACCACCGTGGGTCGGTCGTGGATCGACTTCATCGCGGTCGACTGCTTCAGCGCGCCGTCGCGGGTGCGGCCCCGGCCACGAGCGTGGCGGTAGGTCCGCCCGGTACGCAGCATGTCGTCGCTGATGGGGCTGATCAGGCCGCGGTAAGCCGCTTCATAGATCGTCTCGGTGCACAGCTGCCAGCTTGGCCGGTTCGGCCAGCGGCGCCGCAGCCAGCGGCTGACCTGGGCTGGTGACCAGTGCTCGGCGAGCTTGCCGGCGACCACCGCGCGCAGCGCCGGGTCGGCGACAACCCGCGGGGTCTTCGGCCGCTGGCGACGAACGTGCGCCTGCCCGTGGGCATACCAAGGCTGGTATCGGCCGTTCGGCTTCCTATTCCGGCCGATCTCCCGGTACACGGTCTGGTAGCTCTTGCCGATCCGGGCAGCGATCACCTTGACCGACTCACCCGCAGCCAGCCCGTCCGCGATCTCGATCCTGTCATCCTGCGACAGGTAGCGGCTGCTGATCGGGGAGTCGATGAACGTCACCGAGCCAGCGTCGATGAACCACAACGAACCACAGCTCAACGACACCCCCACCTGGGTCGACGCCTCCGAACCGCGGGCCCCTGACGGATCAGCTCGAAGTAGCGACGCTTGGTCGCAGCTGGTGCTCTGTTGTGTCCTCCACGTGGCATTGCGATCCCTCCAGTTCAGGATTCGCAACGATCACTGGAAACCGCCCCTCGTCCAGCGGCCGGTGCAGCCACTCGGTCATCTCCTCCAGCACCCGGTCGCTGATCCGACTGATGGTGTCTTTCGACACGCTGGCGCCGTACACCTCGGCGAAGTGCGCACCGACCTCCCTGGTGGTCAAACCCCGCGCCGTCAGCGACAGCACGATCCGGTCCACCCCTTCCAGGCGGCGTTTCCCCTTCGGCACGATCACCGGCTCGAACGTGCCAGGCCCGGCCCCTCGGCACCTCGACGCTGACGGGCCCGACCTCGGTCAGGACCGTCTTGGCACGGGTCCCGTTGCGGGAGTTCCCCGAGTGGTGGCCGGCCGGGTCGTGCGGCTCGTACCCGATGTGGTCGGTCAGCTCCTCCTCCAGCGCGGTCTCCAGCACCCGCTTCGTCAGCCCGGACAACAATCCATCCGGCCCGACCAGCTCGGCACCTTCGCTGCGTGCCCGGGCCACCAGGCCACGAGCGATCTCATCCTCTTGTACTTGGGTCAGCCTCACGGCCGACACACTGTCCTGCGTCACTGACAGTCCTTCCCGCCACCCCTATCGGAGCGGCAGATCAGGCCAGATCAGTTACACCAGATTTCGGTCGCCCTTCTCGATTGGCTGGTGCGGTGTCGAATAGGGTTGTGCCGTCGGCGCTTGGCGGGTTCCTCGAGGGAGCTACTTCGCCAGCTAGTGCCGGCGCGACCTCAGGCTCCGGAGCTGCTCCAACTGAGTCTCGATTGCAGCAATCGCAGCATCCAGGTCGTCACGGAACGCCGCAGCCTCGGCGGCTCTTGCTTTCGCGGCGGCGTCGGGGACTCCTTCAAGGAGGAGGTCGTCCGCGAGTTGCACTGCGGTTCGAGTATCGCCGTTGTTGACGGGCCGAAGCATGACGCTGAGTAGGCAGTAGGCGAGGATCCCGTAAAGATCCCAACCCTCCGCCTCGACCTCTTTGGGCAGTGATGCCACCTCGGGGTCGACCGCGCGGCGTAAAGCCAAACCTTCGGCAAGCGCCGTCATCATCGTCGCGAGCGTTCCCATGTTGAACGGCTCTCGCAGCTCCAAACCGTAGACCTCGAGCGCACGGCCGTACATCGGGAGATAGAGTTTTTCGGCGAAGCGGTTGTACTGGTTCCTGAGTGCCTCGAGCACTCCTGGGTGTTGTTTGTGCTCCCCCCACAGCGAGACTTGGGCGATGAACGAGGGATCGTGGTCGATCCCTTCTGCGTCCTGCTTGCACTGAGTCATTACGAGATCGCGGAGCGCGATCTCGCCCGGATCTGCCACAATCACCGACTCCTCGATGAACTTCAGGTACTCGACCTGGGCCAGGTCCACCGCGTGTATGGCAAGGTCGCGCTGGTAAGCACCCAACCCCTCCGGCCACGCGTGGTAGAAGGAGCCGTTCGAAACGGCGGCCGCCTTCGTCAGGTCAAGCAACTTGATCGAGCTAAGCGCTGTACCGCTGCTGAGCATGTCGAAGCCTGCCCTCAACAGCTGGTCTCTCGTTCCCTCGTCGCCATCTCGCTTGTTCTTTCGTTTCGCCATGGAGGCATCTTACGTCCACCAGGGGAGAAGTCGGTCTCTTCTAGATCTTGACACGGTTCTCCAACAGGTCCAGTATCAGAACTAGAGAACATCTCCCGAGTTTCCTATAGACGTGCTTCTCTGCACGTCGCTCTACCAAAGGAGGGGTCATGAATACTGCGGTCACCCAAGCCACCCCCGAAACCGTCGCTGGTATCGGAAGAGTCAAGAAGAACCTCCTGCGCATCGCCGCAGCGGTGGTCCTTGCCTCAGGCTCCGCCCTGGTCGCTGTACCACAGGCGGACGCTGCAACCACCTGCCGCTACACGAACTACTGGCTCGTTGGCGGCGCGAGCGGAGGGTGCAGCAACTCGGCTCCCTTCCGTGCGGGCCACGATCGCATGGTGATTCAGTGCTCCGGCCTCCGAGGGTCGGTGCTGTACATCACTGGACCTTGGCGGGCCCGCTACTACGACTGGGCCTACAGCCTCTGGTGCCCGGGAGGCTACGGGTACCGAACCTCCGCAGTCTGGTTCGATCACACCTCGTCGTAACCAAGAAGATTGGCCCCACTATCGGGGGTGTCGGCAGGACTGCCGACACCCCCGTTCCTGTTCGCGGATGGGACTCGTTGGTACGTGCGGATGTGGGCAGCGAGGCTGCCCTGAGAAAGCTCGGCAGCGGAAGAGCGGCGGCTCCAGACCAGCTCGACCACTGCCCCGACACAGAGACGCTTGCGATGGCGTAACAGGCAGTCGACCATTACTTGGTCGACGGAAGATCGGCCGTCCACCGGGTGGTGGTTAACATCGCCGACGCAGCTCATCTCTCGAGCTGGCTGGTGGCGAACGGAACGCCAACATGAGCGGCTGACGTGCAGCCCATCAGGCTGGAGAGCGTCCGAGTCGGTCTCTTGACCGCACGGCTGGCGGCCGGCAGAAGCGTGGCGTCCACGACTACGCTGATGGTCAATACCCGACACTGCCATGTATCCGCCCTGACGGCGCCCGTAGTCGTGGCCTCGAGCACGTCGCCGGCGCGCCCGGCAGAGAGCAATGCCCGAGGTCGCCGGCCTCTCAGATGATCCGGTAGCCGAGTTCCTGTCCCGCGATCCGGCTGGCGGTCGCGTGCACGGTGGGTTCGGCGAGCGGTCTGGAGAAGTCGGGCGCGGCCGGGAGGCTGGTCCGAGCAGGGTTCCACAGCACGACGCTCGTGCCCCCGGTCATCGTGGACGGCGTCCGCAGCCCGTCGAGGTCGGGCCAGGTGGCCCGGATCTGTCGTGCCCAGGCCCGGCAGGTGCTCTTCGGCGCGGTCGCGAGGGCGAACGCGGCGCCGTTGCGCAGCGCCCAACCGCCGGTCAGGTCGAGCAGGCACAGAGCGCGGGTGGGTGTCCAGGCGGTCACCCGGGGTCCGAAGCTGCGGGAGTCGACAACCCGGGTGGCTTGGAAGGTCTCGGCGAGTGCCGTGGCCAGGCTGGTCGCGGTGTACAGCACCCCTTCGGCCGATGACCCGGCAGGTTCGGGTTGCGGGTCGTAACGCATGGTCGGGATGGGACCGAACGTGCGCAGTTGATTCCACGCGAGGACGTGTGAGCCCTGGGTGCGGTTGATCCGCCACAACAGCGGCCGGATAGTGAGGATGTCGCCTGGCTCATGGACGAGGTCCGTGGGCGGGGTTCGCGGAACCTTCGGCCGGGGTGGGTTCACCACAGGCCGAGGCCGGCGACCAGTTCAGCGACCGGTGTCGGATCGCCGCCACCGGTCAGGTGAGCGGTCGGGGTGCGGCCCTCCAACTCCGGCTGCGCAGTGTTCATGAACCCGGCCACCGACTCCGGCGACAGCTCGGGCGGGATCGCCGCCACGACCACGTCCAGGCCTGGCAGGCTGCGGCCGTCCCCGGTGAACTGCCAGCGCGGCAACCGCCGCCCCCGGCCAAGCCGGTAGCTCCACAGGCTGCCGGCGGACAGTCGTTGGGAGACGCGGCTGCGGTCCACCCCCAGTACGAGCGCCGCCTCAGCGATCCCCACGCTGCCGGCCACCAGGCCAGTCATCCGGGACACCTCGGCCCGGCGGGCGTACTGAACGAGAGCAGCAGGATCGGCATCGAGGACTTCGCCGGCATCCGGGCCGGCATGCTCGCGAAGGAACGCGGTCTCGGCGGCGCTCAAGGGGGCGGCGGCCGGGTCGGTGACGCGGGACAGGTCCGCGTCGAGTTCGGCCAGGAACTCGACGCTGGTGATCCCGACGTTGTGCCGGGCCAGCACCTCATCCAAGCTCACCTCAATACTCATCACATGTAGTCACTTTCGTTAGGATACGTGAGTCGTTGCTCTTGGGGTCCACGACCGGTGGAGTCCGATCTTCTCCTCGATGTGGAACCGATCGGCTCAGATCCCCAAACCCAGTGCATTGGTGCCCCGCTCCAACGGGATAGGTCGACGCGCCTCCTCCTGAGCGCCGGGACTCGGCGTCGGCGTGAAGGTTTCCCACACCTCAGGCTCGGCCGTCGGCGCCGCTATCCTGGGCGCCACACCGGCCGTGACACCCCGGTCTGCGGCGACGGCGTCGACCAGCCTGGTCTCGAGGTCAGCGGGCTTGGTGTGGGCCAGGATCGTGTCGGCGGTCGCGATCACCCGGGCTCCGGTTTCGGCGACGACAGCCTCGATGCCGTTCTCTGGGGTGGCAGCCTTGGTGGCCCAGCCGGCGACGTAGTTGAACGTGTACTGGCTGGTGTCCAGGTTGTGCGCAGCCGCTACCACGTAGGCGACCGACTCTGCCTCCACCTCGCGACGGCCACGGCACGCGCCTGCGTACGGCTCACCCGGATCGGGCCGGATCAGCACATGCGCCAACTCATGAGCGAGCGTCTTCACCGCCTGCGCGTCGTCGACGTCGGCCCGGACCCGAACCTCCCGGCCTAGATAGTCGGTGAGCCCGTTGGCGCCGCCGCAGTCGCCCCGGGCCAGCCGGAAGCCTTCCGCCTCCACCAACTCGGCCAGCGAATCCCACAACCCCGGAGGAGCCTGACCGCGCAACAGCGTCGGCTTGGGCGGGGACTCGACGGGTGGATCGACCTGGCTCGCGTCGAAGACGCTCACCGGGCGTACTCCGACCAACTGCCAGACGTACTGCTGACGCCCCTCGGCGTCCCGGATCGGTTCACCCGTGAGTCGGTCGACCAGTTCGACCTTGCGGGTGACCGGGCCGAGGATCTTGATCGCCCTCTCGCCGCGGCGCACCTGGTGGCCCATCGCCTGCCAGGCCCGATAGCCGGCGATCATCGTCGCGTCCGGCTTCTGCATCATCGTCAGCACCACGTTGTTGAAGCTGTACCGATGCAGCTTCGACGCCATACCCAACCACCGCTGCCAGGCGTCCTTGTCGTCCAGGTTCGCGATGCCCTCAGCCAACTGCTCATGCAACTGCTCGACCGTCTCACGCCGGGCCTGGTCGGCGGCCTCCCGTTGCTCATCTGTGAGGTTCCGGCTGGCCATCACAGTCCCGCCCGCAGCCGCCGATACTCCTCCGCCAGCCGCTCGATCTCAGCCGGGTCGGCGCCGTGAAGCTGGGCCCAGGCGATCTGCTCAAGCAGGTCGTACACCACCAACGGCCGATCGCGGGTCGGCGTCTCGATCGTCGCCACATGACCGGTCATGAGGCGCGTCGCCGCGACCGCGTGTACACCGAGGGGACGGGTCGGAACACCCGCTTCAGGTCGTCGAGCCGGACCCGGATCAGGCGCCGTCCGGCGTGCACGGCCGGCAACTCACCGGCGGCGATCCGCTGACGCAGCAGGTCGACACTCACGCTGTACAACACCGCCGCCTCCTGCAGGGAGACGAACTCAGGCTTCACACCCGCGGCGCTCATGGTCATGGCTGGCTCCTCGATCGGCATCGCCAGCGACTCGACTGGCTACCCCCTTAAGCCCACGAAAGGGACCGATCCGGACAGACGATCTTGCCGGCTGGTGGTGGCAGGTGTGCGAGGGTGGGGGTCGTGGGCTCACCGCAGACGCTCAGCGAGGCCGCCCGCAGGACGGTTGCCCTGTAGGTCGCAGACTGCGCCGAACGCCCGTTAGCTAAGGGAACGCTAAGGGAACGACTTGAAACAGAAACGGCCCTGACAGGCTATCAAGCCTAGTCAGAGCCGTTTTCCAAACGCGGAGGATACGAGATTCGAACTCGTGAGGGCGTGAACCCAACCCGCTTTCCAAGCGAGCGCCATAGGCCTCTAGGCGAATCCTCCGCGGAGAAGGATACCGGGATCCGACGGGATAACTCCAACTCGGCGTCGGTGCTTGTCACGGGCACAATCCACGCGTCCGGCCGGTCGGGGTCGCCCCTGCCGGACGCGGTCCGCGCGGCGAATCCGTCCCCGTGGCCGGGCCAAACCGCGCGCTGCCGTGCGAGGCTGGCGCCATGCGCGTCGCCCTCGCCCAGTTCGCAGCGTCGACGGATCCGGCCGGGAACCTGGCCCGCGTCCGCGAGTTCGCCACCGAGGCCGCGGCACGCTCCGCGGAGCTGGTCGTGTTCCCTGAGGCGGCGATGTCCTCGTTCGCGCGTCCGCGCGCGGAGGCGGCCGAGCCCTTCGACGGCCCGTGGGCGGGCGGCGTCCGCACCATCGCGGCCGACCTCGGAGTGACGATCGTCGCGGGGATGTTCACCACCACGGACACGCCCCGCGTCCGGAACACCCTGCTCGTGACCGGTGGCGCCGAGGCGCGCTACGACAAGCTGCACCTGTTCGACGCCCTCGGCTACGCCGAGTCCCGCCAGATCGAGCCGGGGTCGCGGCCGGTCACCTTCGACCTGGCCGGGCACCGGGTCGGGCTCGCGACGTGCTACGACGTCCGCTTCCCCGGGCTGTTCACCCACCTCGCCGCGCTGGGGGCGGAACTGGTCGTGCTGCCCGCGTCGTGGGCTCCGGGCGAGGCCAAGCTGCACCAGTGGCGGACGCTGGTGACCGCCCGCGCGATGGACTCCACCAGCTTCGTCGTCGCGGTCGACCAGTCCGTGCCACCGGCCGTGGCGACAGGACCGGCACCGACGGGCATCGGCCACTCCCTGGTGATCGACCCGTCCGGCACGGTGCTGCTCGAACTCGGCGAGGACGACGAACTCGCCGTCGTCGACCTCGACCTGTCGGCCGTGGCCGCCGTCCGTGAGCGCCTGCCCGTGCTGCGGCACGCCGTCCCCCTGCCGCCACTCGACTGACCGGTCCGCGTCCCTCTGCGCACGCCGCCGCTCCGCCACTCTGCGCGCTCCGCACTCTCGCCGCTCCGCCACTCTGCGCGCTCCGCACTCTCGCCGCTCCGCCACTCTCCGCCTCACCGCCACTCTCCGCCTCCGTCGAGGGCCAGCCTTGGCGTCGGGGGCTCGTACACCGGTGCTGGCCCTTGGCAACAATGCTGGCTCTCGACGCTGAGGGCTGGCCCTCGACACAGCAGCACCCCGGCCCGCCGGGCCGAAGGCCGTCCGTCGACACGCGGCCTACCCCAGGGCGTCGGGACGCCGGGCTACCCACGCGCCACCACCGAGGGCCAGCCCTAATGCCGAGGGCTCGCGCACCGGTGCTGGCCCTCGGCAACAACGCTGGCCCTCGACGCGGAAGGGTGGCCCTCGACGCCGGAGGCTGGCCCTCGACACCGAGGGCTGGCCCTCGACGCGGGCGGGCGGCACCGTCGCGGGCGCCAACGTACGGACGAGCGCCCGCCGCCCCCGGGAGGCGCGACTCGCTCCGTTCGTCGCGGGCCGGTAGGCTAGGAAGCGGTTCCCCGCGCGGCGGTACCTCGCCCAACTCCCCCAGGGTCGGAAGACAGCAAGGGTAAGTGAGCTCTTCCGGGTGCGCGGGGGCCGCTGCATTTCCGGCCGGCATCGGAAATGTCACCGGCTACCCGTAAGGTTCAACCCGTGGACGAGCGCGACGACGACCTGTTCGAGGAGGAGCCGGAAGAGCTCTTCGGACAGGACGGCCCGGACCTGTTCGGCCAGGAGGGTCCCGACCTCTTCGGCGAGCCCGAGGACGCCCCGTCCGTGGAGGACCTGCCCGCCGACGTCGACGAGCCGTCCCTCGCCGGGCCGCACCGCCGCTCGGAGGAAGAGGTCACCGCGTCCCTGATGGAGGTGGTGGACGCGCTGCGCCAGCCGCACGAGCAGGTCACGCGTCCGGACACCCCGCTCGCGCTCTACCGGCGCTACCGGCCCGACACCTTCGCCGAGGTGATCGGCCAGGAGCACGTGACCGAGCCCCTCCAGCGGGCGCTCACCAACAACCGGGTCAACCACGCCTACCTGTTCTCCGGCCCGCGCGGGTGCGGCAAGACCACCTCCGCACGCATCCTCGCCCGCTGCCTGAACTGCGCGGAGGGCCCGACGCCCACCCCGTGCGGCACCTGCCAGTCGTGTCGCGACCTCGCCCGCGGCGGCTCGGGCAGCATCGACGTGATCGAGATCGACGCGGCGTCACACGGCGGCGTGGACGACGCCCGCGACCTGCGCGAGCGGGCGTTCTTCGCTCCGGTGCACAGCCGCTACAAGATCTACATCATCGACGAGGCGCACATGGTGACGCCGCAGGGCTTCAACGCCCTGCTCAAGGTGGTGGAGGAGCCGCCGCCCCACGTCCGCTTCGTGTTCGCCACGACCGAGCCCGACAAGGTGCTCGGCACGATCCGCTCGCGCACGCACCACTACCCCTTCCGGCTGGTGCCGCCGAAGACGCTCCAGGGCTACCTGGCCACCCTCTGCGAGGCCGAGGGCATCCCCGTCGAGCCCGCCGTGCTGCCGCTGGTGGTGCGGGCCGGCGCCGGCTCGGTGCGCGACTCCCTGTCGGTTCTCGACCAGCTCCTGGGCGGCGCCGGGGAGCACGGGGTCGGCTACGCCCAGGCCGCGGCGCTGCTCGGCTACACCCCCGACGCCCTGCTCGACGAGATCGTGGATGCCTTCGCGGCCGGCGACTCCCGCGGCGTCTTCGCCGCGGTCGACAAGGTGATCGAGGTCGGCCAGGACCCCCGCCGGTTCGCCGAGGACCTGCTGCGACGCCTCCGCGACCTGATCATCGTCGCCGCCGTGCCCGAGGCACTCGCCAGCGGCCTGGTGGACGTCTCCGGCGACCAGGGCGACCGCCTCGCCGCGCAGGCCAACGCCCTCGGTGCCGGCGAGCTGACCCGCGCCGCGGAGGTCATCGCGGTCGGGCTCACCGAGATGCGCGGCACCACCGCTCCCCGGCTGCACCTCGAACTGATGTGCGCGCGGGTCCTCCTGCCTGGCGCCGACGTGGACGGACGGGGCGTGCACGCCCGGCTCGACCGCCTCGAGCGGCGGCTCGGCATGGGGGACGGCCCGGCACCGGAAGCCCGGCCCGCTGCGGCCACCGCTCCCGCCGCTGCGCCGCCCACCCCCGCGCGGGAGACGGAGCCCGCCCGGACGCGCCCCGAGCCCGCCGGGCGACCCCGCCCCGCGCCCGAGACAGCCGAACCCCGGCCCCGCTCCCGGGCCGCCGCGCCGGCGCAGCCGGAACAGCCAGCCTCGACCCCGCCGTGGTCGACCCCGCCATCGCCGGTCCCGTCATCGCCGACCACGCCACCATCGACCCGCACACCGTCGGAGCCGGCCCCCGTGTCGGGACGGTCCGCCGAGGCCCCACCCCCGAGCGCGCCACCCGCGGACGCCCGAGCGGTGGACGTCCCGGCCGCGGACGCCCCCGAGGCCGCCCCGGACGCTCCGGCCACCGGTGGCCTGGGTACGACCGACCTGCGCCGCTTCTGGCCGCAGATCCTCGAGAACGTGAAGAACCGGCGACGCTTCACCTGGATCCTGCTCAGCCAGAACGCCCAGGTGGTCGAGGTGCGCGAGGGAGTGCTCACGCTCGGCCTGTCGAACGCGGGCGCCAGGGAGAGCTTCGGCCGCGGCGGCAGCCCGGACGTGCTCCGCGAGGCGATCCTGGAGGTCCTCGGCGTCGCCCTCCACATCGAGCCGATCGTGGACGCGTCGGCCACGCCGGCAGCGGCGACCCCCGTCCCCTCGCCGGCAGCCCCGCCTGCGCCGGCCGTCCCGGCGCGGTCGGCCGCTGCGCAGGAGGCACGCGCGAACCTGCGCGCCACCCGCTCGCAGGCGACCCCGCCCGACCCGGAGCCGGAGGAGGAGCCGAGCCGCGAGGACGACGTGGTCGAGGACTCCGCCTCCACCGACGAGCTGATGATCCGGCACCTGGGTGCGGAGCTCATCGCCGAGGACGACAACTGAGCCGGTCCACCCCCGGCACTACCATGGCGTGAGCCACCGACACGGAGGAGCAACGAATGTTCGATCCCGGGAGCGTCGATCTCCAGGGCCTGCTGCAGCAGGCGCAGGCGATGCAGGACCAGCTGGAGCAGGCGCAGGCCGCGCTGGCGGCACGCACGGTGAAGGGGACGGCCGGAGGCGACCTCGTCGAGGCGACGCTGACCGGCACCGGCGAGCTCGTCGGCCTGGTGATCAAGCCCGAGGCGTGCGACCCGACCGACACCGAGTCGCTGGCCGACCTCATCGTCGCCGCCGTCCGCGACGCCAACCACCAGGCCATGGCGCTCGCGCAGGCCACCATGCCGCAGCTGCCCGAGCTCGACCTCTAGCCCGTCCGGCGCCCCGCGCCGGCACACTGTCCCGGGTCTCCGCGAGCCTCGAAGGGCCCGTGCGTGCCCCCGTCCACCACCCGCCGCCGTCCCGGCGGACCGTTCGTGAGGAGAACCGTGTACGAGGGGCCCATCCAGGACCTGATCGACGAGTTGGGCCGCCTGCCCGGCATCGGCCCGAAGGGTGCCCAGCGGATCGCGTTCCACATCCTCGCCACCGACAAGGCCGACGTGGAGCGGCTGGCCGCCACGCTGCGCGAGGTGACCGAGAAGGTGCGCTTCTGCGAGGTCTGCTTCAACATCTCCGAGGACGACACCTGCCGGGTCTGTCGCGACCCGCGCCGCGACCGCACCGCGATCTGCGTCGTCGAGGAGTCCAAGGACGTGATGGCGATCGAGCGCACCCACGAGTTCCGCGGCCTCTACCACGTGCTCGGCGGCGCGATCAGCCCGATCGACAACGTGGGTCCCGCCGACCTCCGCATCAGCGAGCTGTGCAAGCGCCTGGCCGACGGCACGGTCACCGAGGTGATCCTGGCCACGGACCCCAACCTCGAGGGTGAGGCGACGGCCACCTTCATCTCCCGCCTGCTCATCCCGATGGGCGTCACCGTGTCCCGGCTGGCCAGTGGGCTGCCGGTGGGCGGCGACCTCGAGTACGCCGACGAGGTGACCCTCGGCCGGGCGTTCCAGGGACGGCGCCAGGTGACCGCCTGATGACCGCCCTGGCCTCTGCCGCCGTCACGCCCGCCGGCCCTTTCCCGTCCGACCCACCGGCCCTCGACCGCGACATCCGGCTCGTCGCCAGTGACCTGGACGGCACCCTGCTCACGCGGCAGGAGCAGCTCAGCCCACGCACCATCGGAGCCATCGAGGCGGCGGTGGCCGCCGGCCTGCGCGTGGTCGCCGCCACCGGGCGCCAGCGGACCCAACTGCCCGCCGGGCTCGCGACGAGCGGCGTCAGCCATGCCGTCGCCAGCAACGGCGCCCTCGCGATCGACCTCGCCACCGGCGACGTGCTGTTCGAGGAGCTGCTCGCGCCGTCGGCCGCCGGCGACATCGTCACGTTCCTCACCGCGGAGCTCGAGGGCGTCCGCTTCAGCGCGGTGCGCGACCAGGGCGGACGTCACGTCGCCGAGCCCGGCTACCTCGAACTGCTCACGCCGCGCGAGCTCACCTTCTGGCGGGTGGACACCGTCGATCTCGCCGAGATCGTCGCCGAGCCCACGCTCAAGCTCACCGCCCGGCACCCCGAACTCGACGCCGACGGGCTGCTCGACGTGCTCACCGGGTCAGGCCTGGGCGGCTTCCACGCCACCACGTCCGGAGCCCCCTTCCTCGAGATCGCGGGGACGGGCGTCACCAAGGCCACCGGCGTCGCCCGGCTGTGCGCGCTGCTCGGGGTCGACGCCGACGGGGTGCTCGCCGCCGGCGACGCGAAGAACGACGTCGAGTTGCTCGCGTGGGCCGGCATCGGGGTCGCCATGGGCAACGCCGTGCCGGAGGCGACGGCCGTCGCCGACTGGACGACCGCCACGAACGACGCCGACGGGGTCGCCCTGGCGATCGAGCACGTCCTCTCCACGAGGATGGAGCGGAGATGACCACCACCGTGCCCGGTAGCGACCAGGCCCGCCGGCTCACCGAATGGGCGGCCGGCTGCGCCGAGCGTGCCCTTGCCACCTTCACCGGGCAGTTCCCGGACGATCTCGGCGGGGAGGCCGTCGCCGCGGCGCGCGCCTGGGCCGGCGGCACGGGGACGGCGGACGCGTGCCGCGAGGCTGCCTTCGACGTCCAGGCGACCGCCCGCGACGCACACGACGCCGGCTACCGGGCGCTGGCCGTCGCCTTGCGCGCGGCGGCGAACGCGGCCGCCAGCGTCGACGACCCGGTTCTCGCCACCGACGCGGCAGCGCTGGCGATCGAGTCGATCACGGTGAACAGCGCCCCCTGCGAGCAGGAATCGCACGCCGCGGGCGAGCTGCGTCAGCAGTGGGACGAGCTCCCGGGCGACCTGCGCCCGTCCGTCTTCCCCGCGGAGCCGCCCCTGCCACCCGCGGCCGCCTGCGCGATCGAGCCCTGACCGGCACGCGCCGGTCCCGGCCGGGTGGTTTCCGAGGCGTTCCACAGCGTCCGCACAGCATGGCGGAGCAGACTGGATGCCTGAACACCCGTAGGAGGTTGGAATGCGTCACTTCCCCGGTCCGGGAGGCGGAATGGGCAGCAGCAGCATGCTGTGGGGCTTCTTCGGCTTCATCGGCACCCTCGTGGTGCTGGGCCTGATCGCCCTGTTCGTCGTCTACCTGGTCAAGAAGTCCAAGGGCAAGCAGTTCGGGCCCGGGCCGATGGGCCACCACCCGCACCACCGTCCGCCGATGCCGCCCGCCCTGCAGATCCTCGACGAGCGCCTCGCCCGGGGCGAGATCGAGGTCGAGGACTACATGACCCGCAGGGCAGCCCTGCTCGGTGGCGGCGGTCCCACCAACGAGTGGACGCCGCAGGCGCCCACCCCGCCCCGTCCCGAGGCCCCCGCCGCGGACGGCGGCGAACCGGCGGCCTGACCGCCGAGCAACCCCGTGGCCGGTGACGACGCCACCTCCTTCACGTCACCGCCGCACGTCGACCCGGACGGCACCCGCCGTCCGGGTCTCGCCGTCCCCGGGGCCGCTGGCGCCACGCTCGGCCCGGTCGCATACAATGTGGCGGTCCGCACGGCGACGATGGGGCCATCACCCCGGAGCTGCCGGAAGAACAGAGCGCGTACGGCCGGCGTGGCCTGCGCGATCCCACTAGAACCGGCCGCGGCGAGCAAAGGAGTGGGGCGCCCCCGGGCGTCCAAGAAGGGTGGTACCGCGGGCCCTCGGGCTCGTCCCTTCGTCGAACGCCCGACGACGAAGGACCGCAGATGACCACCGATCCCGCTGCCCGCCCGCTGTATCGCCCCGTGCCGGCGATGCTCGACCTGCCGGCGATGGAGCGAGAGATCCTCGACTTCTGGGCGGCGAACGACACCTTCGCCGCGTCGCTGGAGCGCACCGCCGGCGGCCGGCCGTGGACGTTCTACGAGGGCCCGCCCACCGCCAACGGCATGCCCGGCACCCACCACATCGAGGCGCGGGTGTTCAAGGACGTGTTCCCGCGGTTCAAGACCATGCAGGGCTACCACGTCGAGCGCAAGGCCGGCTGGGACTGCCACGGCCTGCCGGTCGAGCTGGCGGTGGAGAAGGAGCTCGGCTTCAACGGCAAGCCCGACATCGAGGCGTTCGGCGTCGAGGCGTTCAACGCCAAGTGCCGCGAGTCGGTGAGCCGCCACGTCGACGCCTTCACCGAGCTCACCCGGCGCATGGGCTACTGGGTGAACCTGGACACGGCCTACTGGACGATGGACGCGTCCTTCGTCGAGTCGGTGTGGTGGGCGCTGAAGCAGATCCACGGCAAGGGCCTGCTCGTCGAGGACTACCGGGTGGCGCCCTACTGCCCCCGCTGCGGCACCACGCTGAGCGACCACGAGCTCGCCCAGGGCTACGAGGACGTGACCGACCCCAGCGTCTACGTCCGCTTCCCCCTGCTGTCGGGGCCGCTCGCCGGGAAGGCCTCCCTGCTGGTCTGGACCACCACGCCGTGGACGCTGGTGAGCAACACCGCTGTCGCCGTCCACCCCGACGTCACCTACGTGGTCGCCACCAAGGACGAACCGGACGGGGAGTCGCTCGTCATCGCAGAGCCGCTGGCGGAGAAGGTGCTCGGCGACGGCTGGCTGCTGGGCCAGTCCTTCACCGGGCGCGACCTGGAGCTGTGGCGCTACGCGCGTCCGTTCGAGCTGGTCGAGTTCCCCGACGTCGTGGGCGGCACCCACTACGTGGTGCTGGCCGAGTACGTGACCACGGAGGACGGCACCGGCCTGGTGCACCAGGCGCCCGCCTTCGGCGAGGACGACATGGCGGTCTGCCGCCAGTACGGCCTGCCGATGGTGAACCCCGTCCGCCCCGACGGCACCTTCGACGACGCGCTCGACCTGGTCGGTGGCCTGTTCTTCAAGACGGCCGACAAGGTGCTCGTGGAGGACCTCCAGGCCCGCGGCCTGATGTTCCGCGTGCTGAACTACGAGCACTCCTACCCGCACTGCTGGCGCTGCCACACCACGCTGCTGTACTACGCGCAGCCGTCCTGGTACATCCGCACCACCGCCATCAAGGACGCCCTGCTGCGCGAGAACAAGGGCACCAACTGGTACCCGGAGAACATCAAGTGGGGCCGCTACGGCGACTGGCTGAACAACAACATCGACTGGGCGCTGTCGCGCTCGCGCTACTGGGGCACCCCGCTGCCGATCTGGCGGTGCGCGGCCGGCCACCAGACGTGCGTGGGCTCCCGGGCCGAGCTGTCCGAGCTGACGGGGCGCGACTACTCCGCGCTCGACCCGCACCGCCCCTTCGTCGACGACGTGACGTTCGCCTGCCCGAGCTGCCAGCAGACCGCCACCCGCGTCCCCGAGGTGATCGACGCCTGGTTCGACAGCGGCTCGATGCCGTTCGCCCAGTGGGGCTACCCCTGGGCGGAAGGGTCCAAGGACGCCTTCGCGACGGCCTACCCGGCCGACTTCATCTGCGAGGCGATCGACCAGACCCGCGGCTGGTTCTACTCGCTGATGGCCGTCGGCACCCTGGTGTTCGACCAGTCGTCGTACAAGAACGTGCTGTGCCTGGGCCACATCCTCGCCGAGGACGGCCGCAAGATGAGCAAGCACCTGGGCAACATCCTCGAGCCGATCCCGCTGATGGACACCCACGGTGCGGACGCGGTGCGCTGGTTCATGGCCGCCGGGGGCTCGCCGTGGGCGTCCCGGCGCGTCGGCCACCAGACGATCACCGAGACCGTCCGCAAGGTGCTGATGACCTACCTCAACACGGTCGCTTTCCAGAGCCTGTACGCGCGGGCCAACGGGTGGACGCCGGGCACCGGGGTCGCCACCCATGTGCTCGACCGCTGGCTGGTCAGTGCCCGCAACACCCTCGTGCGGCAGGTGACCGATGCGCTGGAGGACTTCGACACCCAGCGGGCGGGCGCGTTGCTGGCGACCTTCGTCGACGACCTGTCCAACTGGTACGTCCGCCGCTCTCGCCGCCGCTTCTGGGACGGCGACGCCGGCGCCCTCCAGACGCTGCACGACACCATCGACACCGTCACCCGGCTGATGGCGCCGCTGACCCCGTTCCTGACCGAGCGGGTGTGGCAGGACCTCGTCGTGGCCACCGACGCGGACGCCCCTGCGTCCGTGCACCTGGCCACCTGGCCGGTCGCCGACGAGGCCGCGATCGATACCCGGCTCGACGAGGCCATGCGGCTCACCCGCCGCATCGTCGAGCTCGGCCGCTCGGCCCGCTCCGAGGCGAAGGTGAAGACGCGCCAGCCGCTGGGCCGGGCGCTGATCCCGTCCAGCGCGTTCGGGCTGCTGGACGCGGACCTGCGCGCGGAGGTGATGGCCGAGCTGAACGTCGAGCGCGTGGAGTCGTTCGCGTCCGCCGGCGACCTGGTCGACTACTCCGCCAAGGGCAACTTCCGGGCGCTGGGCAAGCGGTTCGGCAAGCAGACGCCCCTGGTGGCCGCAGCCGTCGCGTCCGCGGACGCCGCGGTGCTGTCGGCCGACCTCGCCACGCACGGCAGGGCGTTCGTGCTGGTCACCGACCTCGGGGAGGTGGAGGTCTCACCGGAGGAGGTGATCGTCTCCGAGCGTCCCCGTGAGGGCTGGTCGGTGGTCAACGAGCAGGGCGAGACCGTCGCGCTCGACCTGGAGCTGACCCCCGAACTCGTCCGGGCCGGCATGGCCAGGGAGTTCATCCGGGCGGTGCAGGAGGCCCGCAAGGCGTCCGGCTTCGAGGTCTCCGACCGGATCAGGCTGTCGTGGGCCTCCGACGTGCCGGAGACGTCGGACGCGCTCCGCGCCCACGCCGCACTGGTGGCAGAGGAGGTGCTCGCGGTGGCCGTGGACGAGGTCGACCCCTCCGTCCTGCTGTCCGAAGGGGTCACCTCGTTCAGCGACGACGAACTGGGCTTCCGGTTCACCGTCGTCCGGGACGGACAGGACTGATGCCCGCCCCCGTCCCGGTCGTCTTCCTGCACTCCGCCGGGCTGACGCCGCAGATGTGGCAGTCGCAGGTCGAGGCTGTCGCCGTCCTCGGCGGGCAGGACGGCGAGGTGCAGGCGATCGCGCCCTGGCTCGCCGGGCTGCGTCCGGGGCGTCCGGGTGAACTGTCGCTCAGCCTTGCCGCGGCAGAGGTGACCAGCACGCTCGACCGGTACGGCATGGAGCGCGCCCGGCTGGTGGGGCACCAGCTGGGTGCGATGGTGGCCCTCCAGGTGGCCGCCGGAGCGCCCGACCGCGTGGCGGGGCTGGTCGTCTCCGGCGCGTTCGCGACCCCGGGACGCCTCGCGCTGCGGCTGCAGAAGTCGCTGATCCGGATGATGCCGAACCGCGCGCTCGCCGACAGCGGCGCCACCAAGGACGACCTGGTGCGCGCCCTGGACCTGATGGCCACCGCCGACCTCGGCGCCGACCTGGGACGGCTCGCCGTCCCGGTGCTCGTGGTCGCCGGCGCGACCGACCCGGGCCTCCCGGCCGCACGCCAGCTGGCCGCGCAGCTCCCGATGGCCCGCCTCGAGATCCTCCCCGACACGGGTGCCAACCCGAGCCTCGAGGCGGCCGACGCCTACAACCGCCTGCTCGTCGACTTCCTCGCGTCCACCTGAACCCGCCCGCATCCGCCCCTCCGCCCGGTTCACCCCCCCTCCGCCCGGTTCGCCCCCGAATGCAACGCCCGCTGCCGAAATTCCGGAAGCAACCGTTGCGATCGGCAGCAAGCCGCTCTCACGGGACGGTTGGGACGCGGACGCGGCCGGCCCCACGACCGGCGGGAGCGGGCCGAACCGGACGGGCCCTTCGGCCCGCGACGAACCACTTCGCTCGCCGACCTGCCACCCCCTCGCGCCCGAGGCTCGTCCCCCAACCCACTCACGCCGCCCTCGCCTCCCGACCACCCATTCGCGCTCCCGGGTGCAACCCTTGCTGCCGAAATTCCGGCAGCAAGCGTTGCGATCGGCAGCAAGAAGCCCCGACGGGACGGGTGAGACGCGGGGAGACCCCCGGCTCGGCCAGGCCGAGCGCAGGCCAACCCGCACAGGACCGCAGGTCGATCCACCCCGGCTGAGGGCGCCGACCCGCCCTCGCGCCGCCGCCCCGTCCTCCCGCCCACACGGCTGCCTCCCATCCCACCCCCAGCAGCCTGCCTCCCGTCCCACTCGTCCGCCCGCCTCCCGTCCCCCCATCCGCCTGCCGCCGTCCCACCCCATCCGCCTGCCGTCGCCCCCCATTCGCGCCGCCGAGTGCAACCCTTGCTGCCGGAATGTCGGCAGCAAGGGTTGCGATCGGCAGCAAACGCGACCAGAGGGACGGGCGGGACGGGCGGGGCACGGGCGGGCGTGCGAGAACCGGGGGCTGAGCAGCCTCGACGCTGGACGGTGCGGGTTGCGCGGGCGGCCCGGTCGTAGTGTGGGCCGGTGCCCGACCAACGCCCGCCGCAGCTCGACCCGAGAGGGTTGGCCCTCGCCTTCGGCGCGTACCTGCTGTGGGGCGCGTTTCCCCTGTACTTCAAGCTGCTCGCGGCCGCCGACCCGTTCGAGATCATCGGCCACCGGGTGTTCTGGACGTTCGTGCTGTGCCTGGCCGGAGTGCTGGTCTGGCGGGAGTGGGGGCACCTCCGCCAGGTGCTGGCCGACCGGGCGCTGTTCTGGCGGCTGAGCGCCGCCGGCTTCCTGGTCACGGTGAACTGGTCGATCTACGTGTGGGGTGTGCTCAACGACCACATCGTCGACGCGGCGCTCGGCTACTTCATCAACCCGCTGGTCACGGTGGCCCTCGCGGTGCTGGTGCTGCACGAGCGGCTGCGCACCGCGCAGAAGGTGGCCGTGGGGGTCGGCGCGGTCGCCGTCGTCGTGATCGCCGTCGGCTACGGCCAGGTGCCGTGGGTGGCCCTGTCGCTGGCGGCGTCCTTCGGGCTCTACGGGCTGATGAAGAAGCAGGTCGGGGGCATCGTCTCGCCGCTGGTCGGCCTGACCGTCGAGACGGCCCTGCTGGCCCCGCTCGCCCTGGGGTTCCTCGTGTGGCTCCAGGCCTCGGGGACGAGTGCGTACCTCGCCCACGGCCCCGGCCTGACCGTCGGGCTGACGCTGGCAGGCGTGGTGACGGCGGTGCCGCTGCTGATGTTCGCCGCGGCCAGCAGCCGCATCCCGCTGAGCATGATGGGCCTGATCCAGTACCTGACCCCGGTGATCCAGTTCTCCCTCGGCGTCTGGGTGAACCACGAGGTGATGCCCGCGCCACGCTGGATCGGTTTCGGCCTGGTCTGGGTGGCGCTCGTCGTGCTGACCGTCGACAGCCTGCGGGCAGCGCGCACCCGCGACCTCGTGATCGCACCGGAGATCATGGACTGACGCCCCCGGGGCGGACGGGGGCGTCGCACGGTCCTCACGCGGCGGAGATGTTGAACAGCCACTCGATGCCGAAGCGGTCCTTCACGTCGCCGTAGGTGTCGCCCCAGACCTGCGCCTGCAGGGGCTGGCCGGGCGTGCCGTCCGCGGCGAGGCGCTCGTACCAGCCGGTGAGGAGGTCGAGGTCGTCGCCCATCAGGGCCAGGTGGATGCGCGACCCGGCCCACTCCCGCTCGGCACCCGCCAGGGCGTCGGAGGCCATGATCGTGAAGGCCGGGGTGACGAGCTGCGCGTGCATGATGCCGTCGGCCGGGACGCCCTCGATGCCGTACTCCCCGAAGGTGGAGATGGCGGCCTCGCCGCCGAACACCTCCTGGTAGTAGGCCAGCGCCTCGCGGGTGTTGCCGGGGAAGTTCAGGTAGCAGAACAGCTGGACGGCCATGGCACGGCTCCTCGGGACGGGCAGCAGGGACGCTCCGACCGTATGCCGCCGCAAGGGAGGCCTGACAAGGGCGGACGGCTAAGCAGTTCCAGCCCCGGGCCGGGGCTAGCGACCCAGCTGGCTCAGCACCTCGGCCATCACCTGCTGGACGGCGAGCGTGTCGTCGAGCGGCATGACCGGGCTCTCGGTGAGCCCGGCGGCGAGGCACTCCCCCACGTGGATGAGCTCGTGGCAGTAGCCGACGCCCGTCCTTGCCAGGGTCAGTTCCTCGGGCTCGCGCCCGAGCAGGTGGACCGACAGCTGCTCGCCCCGGTGGAACCGCGGCTTCACCTCGACCCACCCCTTCGTCCCGGCCACCACCTGGCGTCCCGGCCCGGGCGCGGTGAACCCGATCGCCTGGGTGGAGTAGCGGCCGTCGTCCCAGCCGAGCAGGATGCCCGCCTCCCCCTCCACCCCGTTCGGGTAGAGCCCGCCGACGGCGTGGACGAGGCTCGGCGTGCCGAGGAACTGCTGGGCGAAGGAGATGACGTACACGCCCAGGTCGAGGACGGCGCCGCCACCGAGGGCCGGGTTGAACAACCGGTCCGCCGGCTCGAACTCGCGGAACGCGAGCAGGTCTCCGTAGACGGCCCTGATCTCACCGAGTTCGCCGTCGGCGACCATCTGGCGAAGCCGCACGATCGCCGGCAGGAAGCGGGTCCACATGGCCTCCATCACGAAGACGCCCCGCTCGCGTCCTGCGCGGATGACGGCCTCGGTGTCCGCCACGGACGTGGTGAACGACTTCTCCACCAGCACCGCCTTGCCCGCCTCGATCGCGGCGAGCGCCAGGTCGGTGTGCTGGCCGTGCGGGGTGGCCAGGTAGATGGCGTCCACGTCGGACGCGAACAGCTCGGCGTAGCTGCCGTGGGCCTGCGGGATGCCGAAGCGCCCCGCGAATTCCCGGGCCCGCTCGAGCGAGCGCGACCCGACAGCCACCAGTTCTGCGTCCGGCACGTGTGCGAACTCCGCCGCAACGGTCGCGGCGATCCGTCCCGGTCCGGCGATCCCCCAGCGAACGCTCACCGCAGTTCCCCCTGGTCGTCCCCCACGTCGCCGCGGCCGAGCGCGCGTCTGCGTGCCTTCAGGTGCGCGCCGACGTTGCCCAGCACCACGCTGCTGACCAGTGCGATCAGCATGGCCGGCCACCAGCCGATCTGGCCCATGATCGCCAGCAGGATCATCACCGGCCAGACGAGGCCTCCGATCGTGGTCACCACCGTCTCGGTGACCGAGGGCGGTGGTGACACCGGGCGTGGCACCAGCGGAGCGCCCGAGGCCGAGTAGACCGGGCCCTCCAGCGGCGCGTCCTGGGAGGCGTCGAACCCCGGCTGCTGCCAGGTCGGCTCCGTGTCGCCCGTGGGCGGGGGAGGTGTGCTGGTCACAGGATCATCGTAGGACGGTGCCCGCCGGAGCGCGCTCCAGCTGGACCCGCTGCTGCCAGGCGAGGAAGAGCTGCCGCTTCAGCACCGCGCTGGCCACGATGGCCAGCACCAGGGCCGACACCCAGCTCCCGGTCACCACGGCCACCACCAGGGCGAGCGGCCAGACCAGCCGCCGCATCGTCCGCAGCGTCTCCTCCTGCGCCGTGGGCGGCGCGACCACCACGGTCGCTGCCGGCACGAGGACGGGCCCCGACACGGGCTCTCCCGCGGGGCGGGTGTCGAAGGACGGCTGTTCCCAGTGCTGTTCGGTCGGGGCGTAGGTCATGCGTTCCACCGTAGGTCGCGGACCGGGCTGCGCCCATCAGGTGAGTCCACGACCGGACCCTGGTCCGACATCTGGCAGAGTGGAACGGTGCGGGTGGTACAGAAGTTCGGTGGGTCGTCGGTCGCCGACGCGGAGAGCATCAAGCGGGTGGCGCGACGGATCGTCTCGGCGCAGGCCGGCGGCAACGAGGTGGTCGTGGTCATCTCGGCCATGGGCGACACCACGGACGAGCTCATGGACCTGGCGCTCCAGGTGTCGCCGGAGCCGCGTCCCCGCGAGCTCGACATGCTGCTCACCGCCGGCGAGCGGATCAGCGCGGCGCTGCTGGCGATGGCGATCAACGACCTCGGCGCGACGGCACGGTCCTTCACCGGCTCCCAGGCCGGCGTGATCACGACCGGGACGCACGGCGACGCGCGGATCATCGACATCACGCCCGGGCGGATCGTCTCGGCCCTGGCCGAGGGCGACGTGGTGATCGTCGCCGGCTTCCAGGGGGTGTCCCAGACCACCAAGGACGTCACCACGCTGGGACGCGGCGCGTCCGACACCACGGCGGTGGCCCTCGCCGCGGCCCTGGGCGCCGCCTATTGCGAGATCTACTCCGACGTGGACGGGGTGTTCACCGCCGACCCCCGGATCGTCCCGGGCGCCCGCCAGATCCCCCAGATCGGGTACGAGGACATGCTGGAGCTGGCCGCCAACGGCGCCAAGATCCTGCACCTGCGCTGCGTCGAGTACGCGCGGCGCGAGCACGTCCCGGTGCACGTCCGCTCGTCGTTCAGCGACCTGCCGGGCACCTGGGTGAAGGACATCGACTACGAGGAGAGTGGCATGGAGCAGCCCCTGATCGAAGGCATCGCGCATGACCGCAGCGAGGCCAAGATCACGATCGTCGGCGTGCCCGACCGGGTCGGCGAGGCCGCGGACATCTTCAGCGCGGTGGCCGACGCCGACGTGAACATCGACATGATCGTGCAGAACGTCTCCCGCGAGCACGAGCAGGCCACCGACATCTCCTTCACCCTCGCCCAGACCGACGGCGCCCGGGCCATCGCCGCGCTTCGCGAGGCGCAGGAGCGCATCGGCTTCGTGGACGTCCTCTACGACGACCAGGTCGGCAAGGTCTCCGTCGTCGGCGTCGGCATGCGCTCCCACCCGGGCGTCACCGCCCGGTTCTTCCGGGCGCTGGCGGACGCCGGGGTGAACATCGGGATGATCTCGACCTCGGAGATCCGGATCTCTGTCGTGGTCGATATCAAGGACGTCGAGACCGCCGTCCGCGCCGGCCACACCGCCTTCGGCCTCGACAGCGAGGGCGAGGCGGTCGTCTACGCCGGCACCGGGCGGTAGCCGGCCGGGGCGTTCCGGTGCGCCCCGTAGACTCGAATCGTGATCTTCAAGCGCGTCGGTGAGTCCCGTCCCTACCCCGAGCACGGCTACGTGCAGAAGCAGTGGGCGGCGATCGCCCCGCAGCAGGTGCGGCTGGACGAGCTCGTCACGACCAAGCGCACGCTCGACCTCGAGGCGCTGCTGGAGGAGGACTCCACCTTCTACGGTGACCTGTTCGCCCACGTGGTGAGCTTCGAGGGTGACCTCTACCTCGAGGACGGCCTGCACCGGGCCCTCCGGGCCGCCCTCCAGCAGCGCCAGACCATGCACGCCCGCGTCCTGGAACTCAAGTAGGCTTGAACGAGGTTCGCCACCAGTCGTCTGTCCCGGGAGTGCACGTGCGCAAGGTCATCAGGGTCCTCAAGACCCCGGTCACGCTGCTGCTGCTGCTCGCGATCCTCGGCTACGGCGCGAAGTGGGGCTACGACCAGGCGACGAAGGACACCTCCAAGCCGGACGCCGCCTGCGTCATGCAGGACGTCGGGGACTACCTCACCTCGGACAAGGTGACGGTGCGCGTGCTGAACGGCGGCGAGACCGGCGGGCACGCCAAGAACACCCGCTTCTTCCTGATCTCGCACGGCTTCCACGTGACCCACTACAACAACTCCGACCGCAAGGTGGAGACCACGACGGTCATCGGCAACTCCGCCGACGACCCCGAGGTGAAGCTGGTCGCGCAGATGTTCGACGGCGCGGTCACCGAGGGTGACGGCCGCGCCGACCACGTCGTCGACGTGATCGTGCCGACGCCCTACCAGGACCGCAAGAACCCGCCCGAGCCGAAGGTCGCCGTGACCGGCCCGGTCTGCCTGCCCGTGATCACCACGGCCTCGGCCGAGCCGACCGAGGAGACGGTCACCCCCACGCCGACGCCGAGCGAGACGCCCACCAAGAAGAAGAAGTAGCGACGGGGGGCTCACTCCCCCGGCAGCCAGCCCCCCAGGCGTCCGCCGTGGGAGATGCTGCGCAGCCGCGCCTCCACCCGGCGCCGGTCGGTGCCGTTGGTCACGATCAGCAGGTCGTCCCCGGAGCGCACGATCTGGTCGGGCTTGGGGGTGAACGGCTCGCCGTCGCGGACGATCAGCGAGACCACCGAGTTCCTCGGCAGCCGTAGCTCCCGGATCGTCACGCCGTGCAACCGCGAGCCGCTGGCCACGTGCACCTGCATCATGTCGGCCTTGATGGTGTCGAGCGGCGCGAACTCGAACTCGACGTCGGTCGAGTCCTCCCCCGTGGAGACCCGGAGCTTGCGGGCCACCCAGGGCAGGGTCGGCGACTGGACGAGGGTGAACACGATGACGAAGGCGAACACGATGTCGAACAGCGCGATCGCGTCCGGCGCCCGCGCGGCCAGGGGGACGGTGGCCATGATGATCGGCACCGCGCCGCGCAGTCCCGCCCAGGAGACGAACGCCTGGTCACGCCACGGCACCCGGAAGATCGTGAGGCAGGCCATCACGGAAAGGGGCCTGGCCACGAAGGTGAGGAAGGCACCCACGGCGATCCCGACGAAGATCGACCAGGGCGACTCCCGCAAGGGCTCCGACAGCATGCCGAGCATGACGAACAGGCCGATCTGCGCGACCCAACCCACGCCCTCCGCGAACGACCGGGTAGCGTGCCGGTGGGGCAGCTGGCCGTTGCCGAGGACGAACGCTGTGACGTACACCGCCGCGAAGCCGGAGAGGTGGAGCATGCTGCCCAGCCCGTACGACATGACCGCCCAGCCGAGCCCGGCCAGGGGGTAGAGGCCGGACGCCGGGAGCGCGATGCTCCGGAGCGCCCGGACACCGAGCCAGCCGAGCGCCGCGCCCAGCAGCACGCCGCCGACCAGTTCCAGCACGATCATGCCGACCATCACGCCGGGGTTGTCGTGCGTCCCCCGGCCCAGGGCCCACTCGGTGGCCGTGGCCACGAGCAGCACGATCGGTGCGTCGTTGAAGCCCGACTCGGCCTCGATGACGGCGCGCAGCCGGGCCGGCAGCGGCACTTTGCGCAGCACGGAGAAGATGGCGGCGGCATCGGTGGGCGACATGATCGCCCCGAGCAGGACGGCGGTCGTCGGCGCCAGCCCGAGGACGAAGTGGGCGAAGGCCGCCACGGTGGCCACCGAGATCCCCACCCCGACCGTGGCCAGCATCACGGCGGCCGGCAGCGCGCCGCGGATCTCCGTCCAGCGCGTGGTGTAGCCGCCCTCGGCCAGGATCAGGACGAGCGCGGCGAAGCCGAGGGAGTGGGCGAGCTCTGCGTTGTCGAACTCGACGAAGAACTGCAGCCCGGCGCCGAGGCCGAGGAACAGGATCAGGGACGGCAGCCCCAGCCGCGACCCGAGGCGGGCCGCGCCGACGGCGACCAGAAGCACGACCGATCCCAGCAACAGCACCTGGTCGAGTCCCACGCCGCCTCCTCTGGCCGGAGTCTAGTGACGCAGGGCACCGGGCACCGATTGCGGCGTCCACCGGAACGTCCGGGGCGGAGGCCGGGGACACACCACGGGCCGGCCCCGAAGGACCGGCCCGTGGTGGCGCCTGTCGACGCACTCACGCCCGTGCGGCACGTGGCGCCACGTGCCGGACGTCGCAGCGAGGCCCGCGAGGGCTGGCCGGCTGATCGGAGGGGTGAGTGCTCAGCTGAACAGCTCGCGGGCCCGGCCGGCAGCGACAACCGCGTCGAGGTCGCCGCCCACCTGGGCGGTGACGGCGGCTGCCACCGCTCCCTCGACGAGAGGACCATCGGCGAACTTCACGTGCGCCGCCTCCTCGTCGTCGAGGAAATCGAGGACCGACTCCACCGTCATGGTGGCCGATCCGAGGTCGGTCAGGATGGCGACGTCGTGGCCGGCCGCACGCAGCTCGGTCACGGCGTCGTTCACCTTGTCGAAGGACGTGCCGATACGCCCGTCATCGGTGCCGCCGGCCGCCCTGAGTGCCACGTCCTTGGCCATCTGGGCGGCCAGCTCCACCACCCCCTCGGCGAGTTGTACCGAGTGGGAGACGATCACCAGAGCGACGCCGCTCACAGCGCCTCCGCTGCGTCCGCGGCCGCGTTCAGGATGTACGCGGTCGAGGTCGCCCCGGGGTCCTTGTGCCCGATGGACCGCTCGCCCAGGTAGGACGCGCGACCCTTGGTGGCCTGGAGGGGGATGGTCGCCTCGGCACCCTCGGCCGCCGCCGTGGCGGCTGCGCGGAGCGCCTCGGCCGCCGTCGCCCCGCTCGCGGCTGCGGCCCGCGCCGCCTCCAGAGCCGGGGTCCAGGCGTCCACCATGGTCTTCTCACCCGTCGTCGCCTTGCCGCGGGAGACGATCCCGTCCAGCGCGCCGGCGATCAGGTCCGCCACGCCGTTGGCGTCGACGTCGCCCTCGACCGCCTTCGCCGCCCGCAGGAACGCCGTCCCGTAGAGCGGGCCGGCGGCACCGCCGACCTTCGACATCAGGGTGGAGGCCACGATCTTCAGCACGCCCTGGACGTCGGCGATGCCGCCCTCGTCCAGCTTGGCGACGACCGCCTTGAAGCCCCGGTCCATGTTCTCCCCGTGGTCCCCGTCACCGATGGCGCGATCGAGGTCGATCAACTCCATCCGGTGCTCGGCCAGGACGGCCTGGGCGCCGCGAATCCACGCGTCCGCCCAGGCCACCGACAAGCTGTCGCTCACCTGCCGCTACCTCAGAGCCCGCGGCGGAAGGCCGGGGTGAGGACGGGGGCGTCCCAGAGCTCGGTCATCTCGTCGTCGAGCTTCAGCACGGTCACCGAGCAGCCCTGCATCTCCAGCGAGGTGATGTAGTTGCCGACCAGCGAGCGGGCGACCTCCAGCCCGGCGTCCATCAGGCGCTTGCGGGCGTGGTTGTACACGATGAACAGCTCGGCCTCGGGCGTGCCGCCCATGCCGTTGACGAAGAGCAGGACCTTGCTGCCGGCCTCGGGCTTCATGTCCTCGAGGATCGGGTCGACCAGCATGTCGGTGATCTCGTCGGCGGTGGCCATCGGGACGCGCTTGCGGCCCGGCTCGCCGTGGATGCCGATACCGATCTCGATCTCGTCCTCGCCGAGGTCGAAGGAGGGCTTGCCGGCGTGCGGGACGGTGCAGGCGGTGAGCGCCATGCCCATCGAGCGGACGTTGTCGTTGACCTTGGTCGCGACGGCGAGGACGCCGTCGAGGTCGTCGCCACGCTCGGCGGCGGCGCCGGCGATCTTCTCGACCAGGACGGTGCCACCGACGCCACGGCGCCCGGCGGTCCAGGTGGAGTTCTCCACGGCCACGTCGTCGTTGACCACGATCGCCTTGACCGTGATGCCCTCCATCTCGGCCATCTCGGCTGCGGTCTCGAAGTTGAGCACGTCACCGGTGTAGTTCTTCACGATGTGCAGCACGCCGGCGCCGCCGTCGACGGCCTTGGTCGCGTCGAGGATCGGGTCGGGCGTCGGGGAGGTGAAGACAGCGCCGGGAACGGCCGCATCGAGCATGCCCTTGCCCACGTAGCCCGCGTGCAGCGGCTCGTGACCCGAGCCACCACCGGAGACCAGGCCGACCTTGCCCTGGACCGGAGCGTCCGCGCGAACGACGTAGTCAGGGTCGAAATGAACGGTGACCAGATCGGCGTGGGCCGCCTGGAATCCGGCCAGGGTCTCGGCCACGACATTGGCCGGATCGTTGATCAGTTTCTTCACAGGGCTCTCCTTTGAGGCGCGTTGTGGGTGGGCACAGCCAACTCTGCCGCTAACCCGAGCGGCGGAAAAGGGGCACCGCGGCGCACTTTCGTTCACGCCGACCGTGATCGCTGAACGAGTGTCAAGCGCTAACCCCCTAGTCGCGCCGCATCATCGGGCCGTCCCGGCGCCTCTGGGAGGACGGCCGGCGAAAGTTCCTGCCCGGATCGCGTCATGCCGGTGGCGACCCGGTGTCTTGATAGGTGAGTAGGGCACCTTCGGGGGGACGTGCCCGCACTCATCGGACGGGGAGAGCTCCCCCGTCCGGCAGGGGGGTGGTGTAGCCCATTCGGGAACTGACGTCAGCACCCGACCCGCGTTTATCGTGGTGGGGAGTCAGTCAGTCGGGAGGGGTCCCAGGAATGGCAAGCGACGCTGTCGCATGACGCTGCACTCTGACGCGCCCAGCGGCCGTCCGGACGAGAACCGGACGGCGCTGGCGCGCACCACCCCGGACGAGGCCGACGACCGGTTGCTGCTCCAGCTGAGCCGCGCCGGGGACACGGACGCCTTCGCCGAGCTCTTCCGGCGCTACCGGCCGTTCGCCGTGCGGGTGGCGGCCCGCACCAGCAGCCGCGTGGACCCGGACGATGCCTCGGCGGAGGCCTTCGCCCGCGTGTGGCACTCGCTCCGCGCGGGCGGGGGCCCGGAGCGCACCTTCAAGCCCTATCTGGCCACGGCCGTCCGCAACGTCATCCTGAACTGGTCACGCCGGCAGGAGACGCCGATCGAGCCGGCCACCCTCAGCGAGGTCATCGAGGACACCGGCGGCGGAGCAGCGGTCGAGGACACCGCGATCGCGATCTCCCAGGCCTCGATGGTGGTGCGCGCCTTCGGCACGCTGCCCGAGCGCTGGCGCTCCGCGCTGTGGGCGACCGAGGTCGAGGGACGCCCGGTGGCCGAGCTGGCCGAGGAACTCCGGCTCAGCGTCAACGCCGCGTCCGCACTGTGCCTGCGTGCCCGGGAGGGCCTGCGCGTCGCCTGGCTCCAGGCCCACGTCGAGGACTCGGCCGAGGACACCGAGTGCCGCTGGGTGCTCGAGCGGCTCGGGGCCCATGCCCGGGGGCGCCTGCCGAAGGGGCAGCGCACGCGCGTCGAGGCGCACCTCGCCGAGTGCGCGTCCTGCGCGGGCACCTCGCGGCGGCTGGCCGTGATCGGCGGAACGCTGCGCACGGCGACCCTGTTCGCCGGGACCGGCGTGACGCTCGCCTCCCTGCGGGCGCTGGGGTTCTGGGGTGCGGGCAACACCGCAGCCGCCGCCACCCTCGGCTCGGGGGCGCGCCGCGCCGCACGCGCGACCCTCCAGCACGCCGCGGCTCCGCTGCACGTCGGGGTCGCCGCCAGCGCCGTCACCGCGGCGGCGGTCGCCGTCGCCCTGGGCCTGCCGGCCACCTCCGTCGCCGAGCAGGTCACCCAGATGGCCGCTGCGCCACCGGTGCCGACCGTTGCGTCACCGACCTGGACGCCGACGCCGACGCCGACCGTGGAACCGCCGGCCACGCCGTCCGCGACACCGACCACCCGCGAGGTCACCGCCGGCACCACCGAGCCCCGGGCCACGCCCGCGTCCCCGCGCACGAGCCCGTCGGCGACCACCGCGCCCACCCCGGACGTGAGCCCGACGACCGGCCCGACCGGGACGCCCACGCCCACCGGCACGGCGACGCCCCGCCCGTCCGCGACCTCGGACCCGTCGGGGACACCCAGCGCCTCGCCGAGCGCGAGCGGGACCCCAGACCCGGGGACCACCGCCACGCCGAGCCCCACCCCGACGCCGACGACCTCGCCGACCCCGACAACCCCTGCGCCGAGCCCGACGCCCACGCGCACGCCGACGCCGTCCGTCCCGCCCTCGCCCCCGCCGTCAGCCCCGACGCCGACGCCGACGCCGACGTGCGTGGTGGTCGCCGTGGACCCGCTCACCGGCATCCGGATCTGCGTGATCGTGCGCGCCTGAGGCGCATCGACCCCCGGACGCGAAGAAGCCGGTGAACCCTGGGGTTCACCGGCTTCGCATGTCCCTGGGGACACCGGCGGTGGCGGAGGGATTTGAACCCTCGGAGGGTTGCCCCTCACGCGCTTTCGAGGCGCGCTCTTTAGGCCGCTCAGACACGCCACCGCGCAGGAGTGTACCGATCACACGCCGGACCGGGCCAATCGGGAAAGACCCGCTTCCCGCTGCGCCCGCCCGTACCCGCCCGCGCCCCCGCAGGACACCGCACGGGACGCGGGCCACCGGGCCGCGCGTCAGCGGTGGGCGGAGAAGAAGTCCTGGAGGAGCTGCCCGCAGGCGGCCTCGTCGATCCCGCCGACCACCTCGGGACGGTGGTTCAGGCGCGGGTCGCGCACCACGTCCCACAACGAGGCGACCGCGCCCGCCTTCGGGTCGTAGGCGCCGAACACCAGCCGCCCCACCCGGGCCAGCACCAGGGCGCCGGCGCACATCGTGCAGGGCTCGAGGGTCACCACGAGGGTGCAGTCGTCCAGCCGCCAGGAGCCGCGCAGCGCGCTCGCCCGCCGCAGGGCGAGCACCTCGGCGTGGGCTGTCGGGTCGCCGGAGGCCTCGCGCTCGTTGTGCGCCCGGGCGATCACCGCGCCGGTGCGGTCCACCACGACCGCGCCGATCGGCACGTCGGCGTGGACGGGCGCCAGCCGGGCCTCGGCGAGCGCCTCGGCCATCGCCGGCTCCCAGCGGTTCACTCGAAGTCGGCGAGCGCCTTGGCGAACTCGGGCCCGAACTTGATCCGCTGCGCGATGCGCTCGACCAGGGTCGCGGAGTCCTCGTCGTAGTCCTCGGCCATGGCCTCGAGCTCGAAGTCGTGCAGCCCGGAGTCGGCCAGGATGCCGAGGTCGCCCGCCGGACCGGACTCCTCGTCGTCCTCGGGAACCTCGACGCCGAGGAAGTCCACCACGTCACGGGCCAGCGGCCAGTCGGCGGCGGAGACCGCGTCGGACACGAAGGCCTGCACGTGCTTGCCGCGCACGCGGACGATGACGAACACCTCGGAGGCGATCGACACCAGGCCGACCGCTCCCCCGTCGCCGGGCATCCGGCGCAGCTGGGTGATCAGGGCCTCGAGGTCGTTGGCCAGGTCGTAGTCGAGCGCCAGTGCGACCGGCTGGCCGTCCTCCCGGTAGAGGGCGATGACCAGGTCGATGTCGTCCTCGCCGGCGTCGTCGGGGTAGTCGTCCTCGTCGTCGTCCACGTCGGCGTCGTCGAGTTCGTCGTCGCTGACCAGGTCGTCGAGCTCGTCCATCCCCGGACGGTCGTCACCGCGATTCGGCATCTCGAACTCCGGATCCTCCGTTGCTCTCATCGCCGCCTCCTCACCTGAAGCATCGCTCCATCGTGTCAGAAGTGGGGGCGTTGGGCACAGTCCGGTCAGGGCAAATGGTGCGGCGGGCGGTGTGGGAACCTATCGGTGTGGAACTCCGTGTCATCGAGCACCCCCTGGTAGCTCACAAGATCAGCATCCTGCGCGACGAGAGCACCGCCAGCGCGACCTTCCGCCAACTCGTCGAGGAGCTGGTGACGCTGCTCGCCTACGAGGCCACCCGCGAGGTGCGCGTGGAGCCCGTGCAGGTGAAGACTCCGATCACCACCACCACGGGGGTGGGCCTCACCCGTCCCCGCCCGCTGGTCGTGCCGATCCTGCGCGCCGGCCTGGGGATGCTCGAGGGCATGATGCGGCTCATCCCCACCGCCGAGGTCGGCTTCGTCGGCATGGTGCGGGACGAGACGACCCTGCAGCCGTTCACCTACGCAGAGCGCCTGCCCAAGGACCTGTCCGGACGGCAGTGCTACGTGCTCGACCCGATGCTCGCCACCGGCGGCTCGCTGGGTGGCACCGTGCAGTTCCTGGTCGACCGCGGCGCCGACCACATCACCTGCATCTGCCTGATCGCCGCGCCCGAGGGCGTGGCGCGCATGCGTGAACTGGTCGACCCGATCGGCGTCCCCTGCACGCTGGTGTGCGCGGCCCTCGACGACCACCTGAACGAGGTCGGCTACATCGTCCCCGGCCTCGGGGACGCGGGCGACCGCCTCTACGGCCTGGCGCAGTGACCCGGACGCCGGCCGAGGCCTTCCCGCCGCTCGGCCTGCGCATCGAGGCGGGACCGCTGGTGCTGCGGTCGGTCACGGACGACGTCCTGCCCCTGCTCGTGGACGCCGCGCTGTCGGGCGTCCACGATCCTGCGGTGATGCCGTTCCTCGTCCCGTGGACCGAGGTACCGGCCGCCCGGCTGCCGGCCGACTTCACGCGCTTCCACTGGGGCACCCGCGCGACGTGGACTCCCGAGCACTGGCAGCTCGAACTGGCCGTGGAGTGGGACGGCGAGGTCGTGGGCTGCCAAGGGTTCGTCACGCGCGACTACCTGGTCACCCGCACCGGGGAGACCGGCTCGTGGCTGGCCCGGCGCGTCCACGGGCGGGGCATCGGCACCGCCATGCGACAGGCGATCTGCGCATTCGTCTTCGACCACCTCGGCGGTGCGCGGATCACGTCCGGCAGCTTCGCCGACAACCCGGCGTCCGCCGCCGTCAGCCGCAAGGTCGGCTACGTGCCCAACGGGACCACCCGGCTGGCCCGTGGCGGCGCGCCGGTCGAGCACCAGAACTGGATGCTGACGCCCGAGCGGCTCGTGCGCGGAGAGCCGATCACCGTCACCGGCGCGGACGCGTTCCGGTCGTTCATCGGCCTGTCCTAGCGCTCAGGCGTCCCGGGCGAGGCCCTCGACGCGCTCGGCGAGGGGCAGGTCGAGCAGCGCGGCACCGGGTACCAGCAGCTTCGCGCCACGGATGCCGGCGCCGATGCACACCAGTTCGGTGTCGGCCACCGCGGCGTCCACCCACACCGGCCAGCCCGCGGGCAGCCCGACGGGGGTGATGCCGCCGTACTCCATGCCCGACTCGGCCACCGCCACGTCCATCGGGGCGAAGGATGCCTTGCGCACGTCGAGCCGGCGCCGGACCACGGCGTTGATGTCGACCCGGCGGTGCGCCAGCGTCAGGCAGCACGCGCGGCGCTCCTCGCCCTCGCGGCGCCCGAGCACCAGGACGGCGTTCGCCATCACCTCGAGCGGCAGGTCGTGGACGCGGCACAGCGTCTCGGTGTCCGAGTGGGCGGGGTCGACCTCGAAGACCAGGGCGGAGGGCACGTGGTCGCGGACGGCGGCCAGCACGGCCGGGGGCAGCAGGTCGGGGCGCTCCAGCGCACGGACGGGATCGAGCGAGCCGAACATGGACCCGGAGTCTAGGCCACGCCCACGCAATTGTGCGATCGGGTTTGCATTCCGTCGCCACCGTGGTTTATGTTGTTCCACGCCACGCCGCACACATCTGAAAGGAGGCCGGCAAATGCAGACCATGACAAATCGGAACGGGCTCGCTGCCGGCATCGCCGGCGTCTCTTCCGTCCGGAACGGCTAGCGGTTTCGATCCGCCACCGTCCGACGGTGGCGACGCTCACGAAGCCTCGAGAACCCCTCACGGTCCCTGACCGGGGTTCCGCCCCGTCCTGATCCGGATACCCACCGGAGTATTTCCCGCCCAATGCCGGGCGGTTCCTTTGCGCGCCGCATTTTGTGGCGCGCCCAAAAACCACCGATGAAGGATTCACCATGTCCATTTCCACCATTGACCGCGAACACACCCGTCCGCCGATAGCGCTGACCGCGCGCGGCATGACCTCACACGTCGCCACCACGCTCGGGCTCTGGCTGCTGCACTGGGCCAAGCGCTCCGACCTCGCCGGGGCCACCCGCGTGGAGCGACGCCGGGCGCGGAGCGAGCGCCAGGCCCGGTTCGACCGGATGCTGGAGACCGTGGCGGAGCGGCAGCTCGACGTGCAGAGCTCCGTCGCCATCCTGCGCTCGCTGCGATGAACGCGGGCCGGAACACGCGTGGCCCCGGAGGATCCCTCCGGGGCCACGTCCGTCCCTCAGCCGAGGTCGCTCCGCGCCCTCCTGGCGCCCGCTCAACGCCGGGCTGCCCGCGTCCCACCGGCCCCACCCGCGCCGTTCGCCGCCGACTGCAACTCCCGCCACCGGAATTCCGGCAGCACGAGTGGCAATCGGGGGCGCGAACCGGCCTCGGGGACGGGGGGCGCGGTGGTCAGGCGCGGGCGGGTGTCCGCGCCGGAAGGCGGTGCACGACGACCGCGAGCACCGTCAGCACGAGCACCATCAGGAAGCCCATCGGCGGGGCGACGAAGGTGTTGCCGCCGATCAGGAGGAACACGTAGAAGCCGATCGTGCCGTTGTAGGCGCCGTGGAGGAACGACGGGGCCAGCACCGAGCCGGAACGGTCGCGCACCCACGAGAGCAGGAACGCCAGCGGGGTCGTCCACAGCACCATCATCGGGATGCCCCAGCCCCACTCGGCCCCGTAGTTGTGGCCGAGCATGATGATCGGCGCGTGCCACAGCCCCCACAGGACGCCGGTGAGCAGGTTCGCCCGGACCGTCCCCAGCGGACGCAGCTCCTCGGCCAGCACACCCCGCCACCCGTACTCCTCACCGAAGGCGAAGAGGGCGTTGATGGTGAGCCCGGCGAGCAGACCCTGGATGATCCCGCCGGTGGCCACCACAGCTGCCGGCGGCAGCGGGGTGTCCGCGCTCATCCCGGGCACGATCTCCATCATCCGTGCCCGGAACTCGGCGTCGCTGGTGACGAGGTGGCCCGCGCCGGGGACACCCAGCGCCCCGGCCAGCCAGGCCACGCCGAAACCGAGGGCGAGGATCGCCACCATGACGAGCACGGCGTACCCCGCGCTGCGCCCGAAGGTCGGCCAGAACTCCGTGCGCAGGCGCTGCCACTCCCTGCGCAGCAGCGGGACGCGGCCGTTCCGGCGCTCGACCACCAGGCCGGCCACCAGGGGCAGCGGCATGTACAGCACCGCCGCGCCGAGCTGGATCACCAGCGTCGACCAGGCACCGGCGAGCGGCGACACGACCCGCAGCAGCACGGCGACCAGCGCCGCGCCGCCCAGGGCGATGCCGTAGTAGAGGCCCACGCGCGACCAGGCGACGCGGGCGGCCACGGGGGCCGAGACCTGGACGCTCATCGCGCCACCCCCAGGTCCCGACGCTGCTCCGCGGCACGTCCGGCGAGGGCGAGCCCCAGCAGCACGACACCGGAGGGGACCCACAGCAGGGCCACCAGGCCCGGCCCGGCCCACGGGCGCGGGCGTCCGTCGGTGGCCGCGGCACGCCAGAGCGTGAGGCCGGCGGACGTCGCGGCGGCGGCGGTCGCCGCGGCAACCGCCCCGGCGGAGGATGCGCCGTCGGTCCCGCGTGCCACCTGGTAAGCGGCCCAGGCCGTCGGCAGCGCGGCGACGGAGACATCCACCGCCGCGGCCGCACCGCGCGGCATCGTGCCGTCCACCCGGCCGGTCGCGCCGAGCTGGGCGGGCAGTCGCCCGGGCAGCCCGCGCCAGCGGAAGAGGTAGTGCGCGGCCACGGCTGCGGTGAGCGCGGCCGGCACGGCCAGCGCCGCCCGGAACGCGGGTTCCGGCGTGGACGTGAACGGCTCATCCTCCGCGTCCGGCTCGATGAGACCGAGTTTCACCGCGGCCGCGCCGACGTTCAGCGTCCAGCCCAGGCCGAACACGCGCGGCACGAAGAGGCGCTCGTCGCGCGGGTTCCACCACCGGTGCGCGACCTTCCGCGCCGTCGGCGGGGTGAAGTCGATCGGCCAGTCGCCGAAACGTGCGCGCTCGCCGGTCCCGTCCTGCGCCTCGCCGACCCCCGCCGCCAGGCGGGCGACGTCCGCCGGCGTGGCGGAGGCGTCCAGGTGGTCGGCGAAGTAGGCGGCCAGGTCCTCGCGGACGGCGTCGCGGTAGTCGGCGTCCACGCCGGCGACGGCCCGGTCGAGCCAGTCGTGCGCTGCCGCGCGTGCGCGGGGGTTGAGCTGTTCCAGTGAGGTGATCATCGTCCCTCCTCGACGATTCCGCGGACGGCTGCGGCCACCGCGGCGAAGGTGCCGGCCATGCCCGCGAGCGTGTCGCGTCCGGCCGGGGTGAGCGTGTAGTACTTGCGGGGCGGGCCGACCGGCGACTCCTGCCAGGTCGAGGTGACCAGCCCGGCCTTGGCCAGCCTGGCGACCAGCGGGTACACCGTCCCTGCCGTGATCGCGAGCTCCGGCCGTGCGGCCAGTTCCTCGACCAGTTGCGATCCGTAGCGCGGTTCGCGGGCGAGCAGTCCGAGCACGGCCAGCTCCAGGACGCCCTTGCGCAGCTGGGATGCCCAGCCTTCCTGTTCCTTGTTCACCTCTATAGGGTAACGCCAGCTACCTTGTTACGCAAGGTAGCTGGTTGAAACAGGTACCGGGCCGCCCGAGCCTGGCCCCGGTGCGCCTGCCGCAGAGGCCGAGACGTTAGCCTGTGCTCCATGTCCAGTCCGTGGCGTGAAGAGTTGTGGCGGCCCGTCGAGGGGTTCGCGTTCACCGACATCACCTACCACCGCGCGGTCGACGTGCCCGCGGTCCGGATAGCCTTCGACCGGCCAGAGGTGCGCAACGCGTTCCGTCCGCACACGGTCGACGAGCTGTACACCGCGCTCGACCACGTCCGGAGGAGCGCGGACGTGGGGTGCGTCCTGCTCACCGGCAACGGGCCGTCGCCGAAGGACGGCGGCTGGGCGTTCTGCTCCGGTGGCGACCAGCGCATCCGCGGGCGTTCCGGCTACCAGTACGCCGATGGCGACACCGCGGACACCGTGGACGCCCGGCGCGCGGCGGCCGAGGGCGGACGCCTGCACATCCTCGAGGTGCAGCGGCTGATCCGGTTCATGCCGAAGGTCGTGATCGCCCTGGTCAACGGCTGGGCGGCCGGCGGCGGGCACTCCCTGCACGTGGTCTGCGACCTCACCATCGCCAGCGAGGAGCACGCCCGGTTCAAGCAGACGGACGCCGACGTCGGCTCGTTCGACGCCGGCTTCGGTTCCGCCTACCTCGCCCGGCAGGTCGGCCAGAAGGTCGCCCGCGAGATCTTCTTCCTCGGCGACACCTACGACGCCCGGCGCGCGTACGAGATGGGGACCGTGAACAAGGTCGTGCCGCACGCCGACCTCGAGACCGAGGGGCTGGAGTGGGCGGCGAAGGTGTGCGCCAAGAGCCCGACCGCCCAGCGCATGCTGAAATTCGCGTTCAACGCGATCGACGATGGGCTGATCGGGCAGCAGGTGTTCGCCGGCGAGACCACCCGTCTGGCCTACATGACCGACGAGGCCGTCGAGGGTCGCGACTCCTTCCTCGAGAAGCGTCCGCCGGATTGGTCGCGGTTCCCCTACTACTACTGAAACAGTCCTATAAGACCTAGTCAGAGCGAAGTCTGGTCTCGTCAGTCCGCAAAGAGTCCGCAGGAAGTCCGAGAACGGTGGCCATCAGACCGCTGGCGGCGGCCCTCGTCCGGTCCTCGGCGGAGGGCCACAGGTGGGCGTAGGTGTTCAGCGTCGTGGTCGCCGACGCGTGGCCCAGAGCCCGCTGGACGGTCACCACGTCGCACCCTGCGGCGATCAGCCCGGAGGCGTAGAAGTGCCGCAGGTCGTGCAACGTGATGCCCTCGATGCCCGCACCGCTGGACGCCCGTCGCCACAGGTAGGTGGCACGGTTGTCGTGCCACGGTGTCCCGCTGTCGGAGAACAGCCAGCGCGCCGGGTCCTTGCCGGGGCACCATCGCGCGACGTGATCGGCGAGCATCTCGACCAGGCTCCCGGGCAAGTAGACCACGCGCTCCGAACCGTACTTCGGCGGCACGGCCACCATCTGGCCGTCGTCGGCACGCTGCAGTTGACGCGCCACGGTGAGGGTGCGTCGCAAGAAGTCAATGTCGCCGACCTGGACGCCGGCGGCCTCACCCCTGCGCAGCCCCGCGAACGCACACAGCGCCACGAACGCACGGAACCGGGTGCGGACGCCGAGCAGCAGCGCCACCTGGTCTGTTGAGGGGATCTCCATGGCTGCGTCCGCGCGCCGCTTGCGAGGCAGCCGGACGCCGATGCACGGGTCGACGGCGATCACCCTGTCACGGATCGCGGCGCGGAAGACCGAGCGCACCTGCTGGAACCGGACGCCGATCGTGGAGGGCGCGAGACCGTCGGAGACCTGCTGCTGCACCCACGCCTCGATCTGGGAGGTGCGGATCGACCGGATCGAGAGCGCCCTGAAGGATGCGGTCTCGACCGCCCGGTCAAATGACAGCCGGGTGCTGCGCACCCAAACCTGACGAGACGACCAGCCTTGGTAGTACGAGGCGAAGGTGACCTTGCCGGCCTTGGGGTCGGCGTACAGGCCGGTCAGGATCGCCGCGGTGACCTCGTCCAGCCATCGCTGTGCGTCCACCTTGCGTCCGAAGTGGCGGGAGTGCTCTCTGCCCTCCTGATCTCGGTAGCGGGCTCGCCAGATGCCGTCCGGCCTGCGTGAGATCGACGCCATCATTCCTCCCTTTCACGGACCAATGCTCCGGGCGGGAAGTTGTGCAGGAAACGGGCCATCCATGCCGGGACAGCCTGCACCTCCGCGATGTTCTTGCCTGCCATCAGCTCGACCCCGCATCCGTGAGGTCCGGAGCGTCCCCAGTGCCGGCTTCGGCCTCGGCGCGACGGGCGGCGACCGCCGCGTTGTGGGCGGTCAGGATCCCCGCGAAGTATTGGCGGTTCACCTCCTCCAGGACGCCGCCCGGTCTGGGCGGCAGTTGCGACGTGATGCCCTGGATAATCTGCTCGGCGCCGGCGGAAAGGGTGTCGAGCAGTTCCAGCACTTCTTCGGCCCAGGCCCGTATCTGGTCGCCGTCGGGGGAGTCGCCACTTCGGGCCAGGCCGGCGGCGACGCGTTCGCGGTCGCCGTCGATCGCTGCGAGTTCCTGTTGGATGCCCATCGAGATCCGGAACTCGGTCTCGTGGGCTCGCATCCCTATGTTGGTGAGTTCTCGGAAGGCGTCGTGAGCGTTCGACCAGTCGGCCAGCATGTCGTCCAGGGTGGACCCCAGGACCTCGGCGAGGGCGTACACCTCGTCCAGGCGGCAGGGGCGGGCACCCTTCTCGACCCGGTCGATCGTCGCCTGGTGGAACTTCAGGCCGTACCGCTCTCGCAGCTGCGCCGCCAGGTCGGTCTGGGACAGGCCGCGCAGCTCACGGAGGCGTCGCACCTCGCGTGCGAAGGTCCGGCCCAGGGGGCCGACATCGGCGCCGCCGTCCTGGTCGGGCCGGCCGCTCTTCGGGGGCAATTTGGGTGCGCGCATACCTGAACTTTAACAACACCATGTTGCGTTGCCAATATGGTGCTTGACAACCGCTCGCCCGCAACGCACAATCAGTGTGCTGGTGTCCCATCACCCTGATATGGAGCGAGCGATGATCGACGAAGCCGAGATCTGGTTCACCGCACAGGTCGCCGAGTACCTCAAGACCCCCGCCACGACCATCCGGTGGTGGCGCCACATCGGTCAAGGCCCCAGGAGCTTCAAGCTCGGCGCCCGCAAGGTTGCCTACCTCAAGCGCGACGTCGAAGCCTGGCTCGAGGAGCAGTACACCTCCCAGGCGGTCTAGCGAACCGTCCCCGACGCAAGAGACGGGTCCTCAGGGAACGGGTCGGAATCGCACGTTGGGGTTCCCGGCGGCGAGGGGGCTCTCGCAACATGCAGTCGGGGTCCCTGCACGTCTCTCGCGTCGGGACATCGGCAACCCAGCACCGACACCAGCGGGGGGCGCGCCGATGTCCAGGAGGTGGCGCATGGTTGAGGCGTCGAGAATTGAGCCGAACAGGAGTGATCCCGGTTGCTGCCGATCGCTCGAATCGAGGCTCCCCGCTGCCACAGGGTCGAAACCGAGGTCAGTAACCAGGTCCTCGATCCGGGCAACGGCGCCGGGATCGTCACCGGACACGGCGAGCGCGATCCGATCCGGGGCTGCCGGAGGACGTGCTCGGTCACGCAGCTGGTGGTAGCTCAGGTGGTTGAGGGCCTTGACCAAGAGGACATCGGAGGGCAGCGCACGCCCGACGAGGACGCTGGTTGGCGTGGTCGAGTCGAAGCCGATGATCGTCTCGTCGACGCTCGGCCAGTGGTTCATGGCGTCGACGACAATGTGGCCGGCAAGGCAGCCGAGCGGAAGCTCCCGGAAGCGGTGGAACGGCACGGCGAGGATGACGACCTCGACGCCCTCGGCGACGGAGCTCGGTGATGTCACGGTGACCCGCGGCCCGAGCCGCTCGAGTGGCCGGCCCGGTGCCGCGGACGCGGTGATCCTCACTTGGTATCCGGAGGCAAGCGCGTGGCGGGCGACCACGAGCCCGAGCCTGCCCGCCCCGATGATGCCCACGCTCCGCCCGACGCGGTTTTCGGTCGGCACGCCGGGGTTCATCGCTCCGTGTGGCGGCGCAGTATCACAGCGGAACACCGGACGCATCTGGCTCGCCGAGCGACAGCATGAGCCGGTTGGCCCAGTTGAAGAAGGCGGACGCGTGCACCAGATCGGCGATCGACTGGTCGTCGAGACCGGCCGCACGCAGCGAAGCCACGTGCCCGGCGTCGAACGCGACCGGTGTCCGGGTCAGGGCCACGACCGCGTCGACGATCGCGCGGTGGGCGTCGCTGACGTCCGCCGCGACCCCGTGATCGAGCAGGGGCTGGACGTCGGAGCCGTCCTCGAGGAAGTGCGCGGCGAAGCGGGCGTGCACCGACGCGCAGAAGATGCAGCCGTTGAACCGTGAGGTCACCGCTGCCGCGAACTCGCGTTCACCGCGCGACAGGCCGGCATCGGGGTTGTAGAAGATGTCGTTGTCGGTCAGCGTCCGCGCCTTCAGGATCGCCGGGTCGCGAGCCAACAGCCGGAAGTAGTCCGACTTCACCCGGCCCGCGTCGATCAGGGCGTCACGCTGAACGGCGGTGAGTTCGTGCTCTGCCACCGGTTCGAGCCAGGGTTGCCAGCCGATCGGCGCCGTGGTGAACCGTGGTGGCGACACCACCTCCGGGTGCTGGACGAGGTCGACGCTCACGCCGTGGGTGCTCATGCCGCCACCTCCGACAGCACGCGCAGTCCGTGGACAACCCGCAACTGGAAGCTCAGGAACGCCACCAGCTGGGAGAGGGTGACGACGGCCGACGTGTTCCAGCCCGCGCCGAGGAGGTCATCGAGCGCGGCCGGCGAGGATTCGCGGGGCCGGAACACCAGCAGGTGCGCGTGCTCCAGCGCCGCGGTGAGTCGGGTGCCGAGTTGTGCTGCCGGGCCTTCGTCCACGTGGAAGACGGGCCCGGGAGCGTCCTCTCCGCGCAGGTCGGCGGTCGCCGGGAGTCGTCCGTAGGGACCCTCGGTGGCCGCGGCAGCTACGACAGCGTCGATCAGGCCGGCCAGTTCGGGTCCGGCCGCCGTCACCAGGAGCCGGCGGTAGTGGTCGGCGGCGGACGGGGCGCGGTGCAGCGCGGCGACGAAGGTGGCCACCGCGAGCCGCTCGTCGCGGCCGACCCCGGTCTCGTCGGGTGCGGTGAAGAGCGCGTCGTAGCTGGCCTGGGAGTGCGTGCGGGCCTGCTCGCGGCGGTGGCGCAGGCCGTCGACGGGTGACCCGCCGGCGACTCCGGCGAGCTGGTCGATGATGTCGGATGCCATCGGTCCCCTCCCTTGTCAGACGCCGGCCGCGGCCGGCTCGAGGCCAGGGACGGCCGGAGCCCACCCGAGCGCCGGTGCCACCTCCGCGGCGATGAGTTCGAGCGAGCGCAGCGTGGCCTCGTGACCGGGATCGACGCTGTGCACCTGGAAGGCGACCTCGGTCGCCTGCGGGAGAATCGGGTCGGCCTGCAACGACGCCCTCACCTGCTCCGGCGTGCCGATGTGGGTGTCGGTGCGCCGCGCCCAGGTGTGCGCGTCCTCCGCCGGCACCAGGAAGCCGCCAGCCCCGGGACGCGCCCGGTAACGCACCCACGCCGCCTCCAGGTACTTCTCGGCCTCGGTCTCGGTGTCGGCCACCACGAGAGTGCGCGAGGCCAGGATGCGGGGGGCGACCCACTCGGGCAGCGCCGCGAGGTAGGCGTCCACGATCGGCTGCTGCAATTGCTCAAGGGGCAGATCGGGCTGGTCGTCTGGTCGGGGCTGGGTGCGCGAGAGCAGCAGGCCATGCGCCGCGGTCCCCGCGCGGGTGCCGCCGAACGGGGAGAAGGTCGCCTGCCAGATGCGTTCCAGCAGGTCCGTGCCGTCCGGATACAGGTGGTTCTCCGGGTGCGCGAGCTCGCGACCGGCCAGGGCTGCGAGCAGGGTCTCCACCCCGTCCTCGTAGACCCGGGTACGATCGGACGGGTCGACGCCGAACGCCGCGAAGGACGCTGGTGTGGAGCCGGATCCCAGGCCGAGCTCGAGGCGGCCGCCCGACAGCAGGTCGGCCACGATCGCGTCCTCCGCCACCCGGACCACGTCCTCGAGCGGAAGCGTGATGACGCCGGTGGCAAGCCGGATGCGGCTGGTCAGCGCCGCGAGGTGGCCGAGGAACACCAGGGGTGAGGGCAGCCCACCCTCGTCGGCGTGGAAGTGGTGCTGGGCGACCCACACCGTGTCGAACCCGAGGCGCTCGGCGTGGCGGGCCTGCTCGAGCGCGAGCCGGTAGCGGTCGCCGGCTCCGCCGCGGTCGAGGAGCCGGGTGAAGAAGCCCAGTTTCACGTGTGTCATCGTCCACATTCCTTAGCCGAGGTATCCGGGCGATCGATGGCGTTCGATGCCTTGCCCAGAATGGAACCATTGGGCTGGCGGTCGCGTCCAGCGTATTTCCCTGCGGTGTCCGCAATCTGGGCAATCCTTGGCAATTGGTCATTGTCGGTGTTAGTGTCATGCCTGCCGGGTGCCAGTGAGGGCTCGGCGTGCGGGGCCGGAACATTCCGGTCCGCCCGTTGGCAGAAAGCGACCTGTGATGAGCCGATCGATGAGTGGCGCGAGCCACCGCACGATGCGTGCCATGGCCATGCCCCGTCACTGTTGTCCTTGTCAGCGCTGTATGCCGAGCGCGAACTGAGCGTCTGACCCCCTGATCCACGGCACTGTCGCCGCACCTGCCGGCCAGGTGCGGCCGTTGGCTCCTGCCGGCAGGCATCTCGCCCCGTTCGCGCTCCGCCTCACCTGCCACAGGCATCCTCGCTCGCGCTGTGTGCAACCCGATTGCGGTTCTTGAAGATCGCGCAATGCGCAATTCCGACGCTCGTAGCGCCCGAATACCCTGGGTTCGCCCAAGAATTCAGCACGCCTTGCTCGGGCATCGCGAATGGCGTATTCGTGCTGCTCTGAACCACCACCATGCCCGCCATTAACAGCACTATTTCAGGAGCCCTGAACAATGGCCACACTGACCTCAACCGCCGTCGCCGACAGGCGCGCCGAGTTCGGCGCCCTGCTGCACGGTGAGTCCACGCGGCGGTTCCTCACCAGCGCATGGCAGCACTTCGTCGGCGACGAGTACGACCCGGTGCGCTTCGCCGCCACCACCGTCGAGTTCAACCGCCGGTGGGACTGGGACTGGGTCAAGATCAACCCCCGTGCCACCTACTACTCCGAGGTGTGGGGCTCGATCTACGATCCGGACGACTACGTCGGAGTGGTTCCCCGACTGGTGAGCCCGGCGATCAGCACGGTCGCCGACCTGGCGTCCATCCGCCCGCTCGACCCCGCGGCCAACCCCGTGCTGTCCGAGCACCTGCTCTCGTCCCGGCTGATCCGCGAGCAACTCCCGGACCGGACGCTGCTCCAGACGGTGTTCTCGCCGCTGTCGGTGCTGCTCCAGCTGGCCGGCCTCCCGCTCTACCTGGACGATCCCGTGCCCGGCTCCGCCGCTCAGTTGACCGCCGACGAGTTGCTGCGCAGTGACCCCGAAGGCGCCCACGCCGCTCTGGCCTCGATCGCGCAGACCTTCGCCGACTACGTCGAGCTCCTGGTGGCGCCCCTTGACGAGGGTGGCGCCGGCCTGGACGGCATCTTCTATGCCGTCACCGGCACCGCCAGCGGAAACCGCGTCGACAAGGAGGCCTTCCTGGAGTTCTCCCGCCCGTACGACCAGCAGGTGCTGGCCGCCGCGGGCGGCAGCCAGGTGGTGTTCCACACCTGCCGCGCGCACTCCCACCCTGACTGGTTCACCGGCTACAGGGTCGATGCCCTGCACTGGGACCAGTTCCAGCCCGGAAACCCGCCGCTGGACACCGATTTCGGCCTCGCCGTGGTGGGCGGGGTCAGCAGCGAGTTGTTCGCGGTCGGTGGCGACCAGACCGAGGTGGCCCGCCAGCTGGACGCAACCCTGGCCACCCGGGTGCACCGGCCGTTCCTGCTCGCTCCCAGCTGCACGATCCCCACTCCGGCCGAGCCGGAATCCCTTCGCCGCCTCCGCGACGCCCACTGAACCCCATCCGACCAGCCACGACACACCACGAAGGAACAACGATGAAGCACACGACCATCCACCAGCGATCGCTCGCCGCCGTCGCTCTGGCAACCGCTGCGGCGCTCGGGCTGTCGGCCTGCTCGAGCAACGCCGCGGCGGCCGGCGGCAGCTCCGACGGCACCGTCTACTTCGGCGTCTCCGCCGCGATCACCGGGCAGTACGCCCAGTACGGCCAGCAGTTCAAGGAGGGCTTCGAACTGGCCCTCGACAAGGTGAACGCCGCCGGCGGCATCGACGGGCACAAAGTGGCCCTGAAGTACGAGGACTCCCAGTCCGACCCCAAGCAGTCGGTGACCGTCGCCCAGAAGTTCGTCAGCGACAAGGACGTGATCCTGGTGTTCGGTGACTACTCGTCGGCCGCGTCCATCCCGGCCTCGCCGATCTACACGTCCGGCAAACTCGTGCAGTACGGGTTCAACAACTCCAACCCCGACTTCACGGCCAAGGGCAGCGAGTACCAGTGGTCCACCTCGATCACCACCAGCGCCAGCTACCAGTGGACCGCCGACTACATCAAGAGCAAGGGCGTCAAGTCCGTCGGCGTCACCTACCTCAACACCGCAGACTGGGGCATCCCGGCGTTCAACGCGTTCAAGGCCGAGGCCGAGAAGATCGGCCTGACCATCACCGATGCCGAGGGCGTGCTCGACACCTCCGACGACTACCGTCCCTCGCTGACCAAGGCGGTCGCCGGCAATCCAGAAGCCTTCGCCCACATCGGGTACGGCCCGGACGCCGCGAAGCTCGTCACACAGCTCCGGGCCATCGGCTACAAGGGCACCTTCTACGGCGGCCAGGACGAGAAGTCGTTCAACGGCACCCCGGACGCCGAGGGCTCCGTCGTCGGCGCGCAGTTCCTGGAAGGCAGCTCCGACCCGGCGGTCCAGACGTTCGTGAAGGACTTCAAAGCCAAGTACCCGAGCGAGTCGGCAGTGACCGGCTTCGAGGCCGGTGCCTACGACGCACTGAACGTCGCGGTGGCAGCGGCGAAGGCCGGCGGCACCACCAGGGACGGCATCCTGAAGGGCTTCGGCCAGGTCAAGGACGTGCCGAGCATCGTCTACGGCACGATCACCTTCGACCCGGCGACCCGTAGGGTGGCCTCGCCCCAGCTGACGCCCACCGTGCTCAATGCGGGCAAGTGGGTCGAGATCAACAGCTGAGCTGCTGATCCGCTGCTGACCCACCGCACACGATGCTCGACACACTGATCGCCGGCCTGCTCCGAGGGAACGTCTACGCCCTCGGAGCGGTCGGCATCTCCCTGGTCTTCGGGGTGATGAACGTCGTCAACTTCGCCCAGTTCTCGTTCTTCGGCCTGGGCGCGATGCTGGCCTGGTTCCTCATCGCCCAGCTCGGATGGTCGTTCTGGGTGGCGCTGCTCCTGGTGGCGGCCATCTGTGGGGCTCTGGGGTTGTTGATCAACGTGTCGGTGGTGCGGCCGCTGGCGAAGTACCTCCCGTTGGCCGCGATGCTCTCGACCTACGCGGTCTCGCAGATCCTGGACAACCTGTCGCAGATCGCCTTCACCGCCGAGTTCCGGGTCTTCCCGAAGGTCCTGCCCACCTCGGACTTCGCTGTCGGGAACATGCGCTTCGGCACCTCCGACCTGGTGATGCTCGGGTTCACCGCGGTCGTCATGGTGGTGATGGCGCTGTTCCTCAAGTTCGGCAAGGTGGGCCAGGCAATCCGCGCCACGGCCCAGGACCAGGAGGCTGCGCTGCAGATGGGCATCCCGGTCGGCCTGGTGCAACACCTGTCGTTCATCATCGCGTCCGCCCTGGGCGGGATCGCCGGTATCTTCATCGCCCTGTACGTCGGCGTGGCGAACCCCACCTCCGGACTGAGCATCGGCATGACCGCCTTCGTCGCAGCGACCCTCGGGGGGTTGGGTTCGCTCGTCGGGGCGGTCCTCGGCGGCTTCACCCTCGGCATCCTCGAGGCCTTCGGCATCCACTTCTTCGGCGACACCGCCAGGGAGATCATCGTCTTCGCGATCCTGATCGTGGTGCTGATCCTGCGTCCCGGTGGCCTCCTGGGAAAGGTGCCGCTGATCTCCGCCGAGCCGCTCACCGGCACCTTCCTCGGCAAGGGTCGCCCGCTGAGGATCCCGCGCTGGGTCTGGATCGCCGCGTTCGTGGTGGGCGGCATCGTGATCCCGCTGGTGGCCGGTGACTACGTGCTGATCACCGGTACGCAGGTGCTGGTTTACGCCGTGATCGCCGCCGGGTTCACCGTCACCGCCGGGCAGGCCGGCGTGCTCGCGCTCGGCCAGGCCGGGCCGATCGCCATCGGCGCCTACACCTCTGCGCTGCTCACGCTGTACCTGCCGGTGTCGTTCTGGGTCGCAGTGCCGCTGGCCGGTGTCGCGGCGGCGATCCTTGCGTCCGTCCTCGCCTCGCCGATCTGGGGGGTGAAGGGCCACTACATCTCGATCGCCACCCTCGGGGTCGGGACGGTGATCGTCGCCATCATCCGCCTGGTACTGCCGCAGGGCATCTACGGGATCCCGATGCCGAGTTGGGGGGACACTCCGCTGGCGAGCCCCGTCGCGTTCTACTTGATCGACTTCGGAGTGCTGGTGGTCACTCTCGTGGTGATGTGGCGCGTCCGGCACTCCCACCTCGGACGCGTGATCTCCTCGGTCGGGTCGGACGAGGTGGCCGCGCTCGCCTCCGGCGTCCGAGCGCGGGACTACAAGGCCCTCGCGTTCGCCATCTCCGCGTTCTTCGCCGGTGTCGGCGGCTCGCTGCTCGCTCACCAGTACACCTATATCGACCCGACGATCTTCACAATGCTGATGTCGCTCCTTGTGGTCACGATCGTGATCATGGGCGGCGTCAGCCTCTCGCACGGTGCTGTGGTGGGATCGCTGATCCTGATCGGGGCGATGGAGCTGCTGCGATTCACCCCCGAACTGCGGATCATCGTCTACGGCCTGGTGCTGATCCTCGTGGTGAGGTTCCGTCCGGGCGGCGTCCTGGTGAGGAACTCATGACCCGCCCCCTCCTGGAGGTCCGCGACCTCGAGCGCCACTTCGACGGGCTGAAGGCGGTGGACGGCATCTCGTTCACGGTCGGCCCCGGTGAGGTGGTGTCGATCATCGGGCCCAACGGCTCCGGCAAGACCACCACGCTCAACCTGGTCACCGGGACGATCCCGTCCCACGGCGGGACGATCACACTCGAGGGCGTCCCGATCGACCACGCCGACACCGCGCGGATCGCCGAGCAGGGGGTGGCCCGGACGTTCCAGAACGGCCGGGTGTTCGCGACCCTGACGGTGGCCGACAACATCAGGGTCGGGCTGCACTCGACCCTGCGCGCCACCCGGCCGTTCCGGAGCCTGTCGCACCTGTTCCTGCTGCGCTGGATCCCGCTGCTGGCCGAGCTGTTCGTCGCCGTCGTCGGGACGCCGTACTCGCGGCGCGAGGCCCGGGAAATCGACGCCGTCGTGGAGACCGAGATCCATCGTTTCGAGGCACGGCTAGGCCCGCGCCTCGACGACCCGGCGTACTCCTTGAGCTACGCCAACCGTCGCCGCACCGAGATCGCGCGTGCCCTGGCGCTGCAGCCGAAGCTGCTCGTGCTCGACGAGCCCACGGCCGGCATGAACCAGTCCGAGACCGCGGAGGTGCTCGACCAGCTGCTCGAGCTGAAGGCGGACGGCCAGGCCATCCTGCTGGTCGAGCACAAGCTCGACCTGGTGATGACGGTGTCGGACCGGATCGTCGTGATGGACGGCGGCCGGATCATCGCGGAGGGGGTGCCGGAGGCGGTGCGTCGCGACCCGGCCGTGATCGAGGCCTACTTCGGACGCCGCCGCGCGGCGGGAGGGAGCACCCGTGGCTGACCTGCTCGAACTGGAGGACGTCAACGTCTACTACGGCCCGTTCCACGCATTGCGCGGCAACACCTTGACGGTGGCCGACGGCGAGATCGTCTCGTTGCTCGGCGGCAACGCCAGCGGCAAGTCCACCACGATGAAGTCGATCCTCGGCCTGGTGAAGGTCAGGTCGGGCAGCGTCCGCTTCGCCGGGCGGGACGTGACCCACGACTCCACCAGCCATCGCGTCAGGGCCGGAATCGCCTCGGTTCCGGAGGCGCGCCGGGTGTTCCCGCAGATGACTGTGGACGAGAACCTCATCGCCGGCGCCTACACCCGACGGGACCGGGCGGGCATCGCCGAGGACCTCGAGCGGATGCGCGCCCACTTCCCCCGGCTTGCCGAGCGCCGTCGGCAGGAAGCCGGCACGTTGTCGGGCGGTGAGCAGCAGATGCTGGCCTTCGCCCGTGCGCTGATGAGCCGCCCGCGCCTGGTCTGCATGGACGAGCCCACGATGGGGCTGGCCCCGCGGCTGGTGGAGCAGGTGCTCGAGGAGATCGTGCGCATCAACACCGAGCTCGGTGTGGCCGTCCTGCTGGTCGAGCAGCAGGCCGAGCTGGCGCTGTCGATCGCGTCCCGGGGCTACGTGCTGGCGACCGGGGAGATCGTGCTGGAGGGCGCGGCCCGCGACCTGCTCGACAACCCGCAGATCCAGGAGGCGTACCTGGGCAGGGCCGTCCGGCCCGGCGAGGACGGCAACCGTCGCGGCGGGCTCCGTCCGGATGGCGTTCACGCCGAGAACGGCCAGGCGTGAGTTCGACAATTCGGGCGTGGCCCGATGCGCGGGCCGAGGCAGGAGTGGCGATGACCGGCCGTCCCGACAAGCACGACCCGACGAGTGTCGGTGAGTACACCTGGGCCGTCCACGGCGGGAACGAGCCCGACGTGGGCACCGGTGCGCTGCGCCGGCCCCTGGTCATGGCCAACTCCTACCTGCTTCCCGAGGATCCGACCGGCGTCGACTGGTCCAACCCCGACCGCCTGCTGTACACCCGCACCACCGGGGCCAACCAGCAGGCACTGGAGACGAAGCTCGCGGCCCTGGAGGGCGGCGAGGCGGCGATGGTGGTGGCGAGCGGTGTCGGCGCGCTGCACGCGGTCTTCTTCTCGCTGCTGCGCAGCGGCGACCACGTGATCGTCTCCGACGTCACCTACGAGGCGGTGTGGCGGCTGTTTGCCGAGTTGCTGCCCCAGCGGTACGGGATCAGCGCGACCTTCGTCGACATCACCGACCATGCGCAGGTTCTCGCCGCCATCCGTCCCGAGACCCGCCTGATTCACACCGAGACGATCGCCAATCCGACCACGAAGGTCGCTGACATCGCTGCACTCGCCCGGCTCGCGCACTCCGCCGGCCTCCTGTTGAGCGTGGACAACACCTTCACGCCCCCGCCCGTGTTCCGGCCGCTGGCGGCGGGCGCCGACCTCGTCGTGCACTCACTCACCAAGTTCATCAACGGCCATGGCGATGCGATGGGTGGAGCGGTGATCGGCGACGCATCGCTGGTGGGCCGCGTCCGATCCGACGCGTTGGCCGATCTGGGGGCGGTGATCTCGCCGTTCAACGCGTGGCTGATCCTGCGCGGGTCCGTCACGCTGCCTCTCCGTATCCGGCGGCACCTCGCCACCGCCCAGCGGGTCGCGGAGTTCCTCGAGGCCGACCCCAGGATCGCCTTCGTCTCCTACCCCGGGCTGATCTCGCACCCGCAACACGAGGTGGCCCGCCGCCAGTTCGGCACGACCGGGTTCGGCGGTGTGCTCGCCTTCGCGCTCGACGGCGACTCCGGCCTCCAGGACCGCTTCGTCTCCGGGCTGAGGCTGATCACCTCGGCCGTCTCGCTCGGCCACGACGAGTCGCTGATCGTGCACGTGGGTCCGGCCGGCCGGGGCGGCAGCGAGTACTACCCCGAGCCGTTCCGCCGCCTCGGCCACCTGCGCTTCTCCGTCGGACTGGAGGACGCCGACGACCTGCTCGCCGACCTCGCCGCCGCGCTCGACCTCGCGACGGGCACTGCCTGAGAGAGCCGGCGTGGCGACACGCGAGGGCGGCGGACGGCTAGCGTGCCGGGAGGCCGGCCTCGACCCAGGCGCCCATGCCGCCGTCGACGCTCTTCACGTCCCGGTAGCCCAGCGCCTTGAGCAGCAGGAGCGCGTACAGGGAGCGGGTGCCGGCCGCGCAGATCGTCACGATCGGTGCGTCCTTGTCGGCGGGGAGCCCGTCGAGGCTGCCCTGCGACAGGTCTGGCAGCGGCAGCTTGATCGCCTCGGGGATCTGCACCCGGGCCACCTCGGGCGGGTTCCGCACATCGATCAGCGTGACACCGGCATCGAGGAGAAGCTTGGCCTGGTGGACGTCGATCACGTCCGGCCCCTTCTTCGCGAACGCGAAGGCCGCCTCGAGGTGCTCGGCGAACGGGTTCGCCGGCACCGCCACCTCGTCGGCCTCGGGTGGGAAGAGGTCGGGCAGGTGGCGCCGGAACGACGACAGGTACTTGAACGCGTTGTCGGGGAACACCACGACCGCCACCACCCCGGGCTCGTCGGGGATCGCCTTCAGCGCGCCAGCAAGGGCCAGCCCGCAGCTGGGGCCGGCGATGATGCTCTCCTCCAGGTGCAGCCGCCGGCACAGGCCGTACGCCTCGTCGTCGGTGATCTCGAGGATGCTGTCGTACGCCTCGGGGGTGAAGAACTCGGTGAGGGCGAGCGCCCGCCTGCTGCGGACGCCGGGAATGTCGTGGCCCAGGGCGGGGTGCACGCCGATCACCTGCACGTCCGGGTTCTGTTCCTTCAGGAACCGGCCGGCACCGGTGATCGTGCCGCAGGTGCCGAGCGAGGCGACGAAGTGCGTCACCCTTCCCTCGGTCTGGCGCCAGACCTCCGGGCCGGTGGTGCGGTAGTGCGCGTCCGGGTTCGCCGGGTTGGCGTACTGGTTGAGCTGGGTCCAGCCCGGACGCCGGCCGAGCTCGGCGGCCTTCTCCATGGCGCCCTCCGGCTGGCCGGGCATCGGGCACAGGTCGTCGTCGAGCTCGACCAGGTCGGTGCCGAACAGGCGCAGCGCCGTCCGCTTCTCCAGCGGGATCTGCTTCGACAGGGTCGCGGAGAAGCCGTACTTGCGGGCGTTCGCCACCATCACCAGGCCGATGCCGGTGTTGCCGGAGGTCGGTTCCACCAGGTTCTCCAGGTCCTCGCCGCGCTCCTCGGCGTCCTGCACGAGGTTGGCCGCCACCCGGTCCTTGACCGCGCCGAACGGGTTGTACCACTCGAGCTTGGCGTAGACCTGCGCGTGCTGGAACCCCGGGATGTGGCGCAGCCGGACGATCGGTGTGGGGTTCTCGGCGCTGGGCAGGAGGTCGAGGATCGTGTCGTAGGTGCGCAGGTTGTGGTCGGACACGGAGGATCGCTTTCGGGTCGGCGAGCAGACTGTAGTCAGGTGACCGTCCAGCGACCACCCGAGTGGACACCAGTGTATCCACCGGTATTTCAACCAGCGGGTGCCTCCGTCTGTTCCCAGGCGGGTCCGTGGCCCGCTGACAAGGTCGGTTGTGCGAGAATTCGGCCAACCCCACGCGATTGGAGTCCGGATGCCGGAAAGGGTTGGTTCAGGATCACTGGCCAGTGATCAGTACCTGCGCATCCGCGACGACATCCTGAACGGCGTCTTCCCGATCGGCCAGCGTCTCCTGGAGACGTCCCTGGCGGCGCGGTACGGCGTGTCGCGGACGCCGGTGCGCGAGGCACTGGTGGCGCTGCAGCAGGACGGCCTGATCGAGCGGGTCGACAACGGTTTCCGCGTGCGCACCGGGACCGCCGAGGACGTCATCGAGATCTACGAGGCCAGGATCGTGCTCGAAGCGGCCGCCGCGGCGATGGCCGCCGGCCGTCATACCGACCTCGATCTGGTGCGGCTGTCCACCCAGTACGACAGGGCCCGCCAAGCCACCGAGCCCCGGGACGCGCACGAGGCGAACTCCGCGTGGCATCGGGCGCTCTGGGAGGCCGCTCACAACAGCATCTTCTCGCACACGCTGAACCGCTGGTCGGCGCAACTGCGCATCTACGACCAGGGCCCGCCCGGACCTTCGGACGACCTGATGGTCACCGCGCAGGAGCATCTCGTGGTGCAGGAGGCAATTGCCGCCGGCGACGCGGCGGCCGCCCGGGATGCGATGACTGCTCACCTCGCGCGCAGCCGCGAGATCCGGCTCCGCCAGCTCGGCTGAGTGCCGGATCAGGCGGGGACCAGTACCGGCCGGATCCCTTGGTCCCAGTTGTCCGCGGACGCGATCACCCGGTGGGCGGCGAGCCAGTGCGCGTACGGCTCGATCAGTTCGCGGCGCAGTTCGCCCCACCGTCCCTGGTGCAGCCAGGTGGCCGAGATCAGGTGCCCGGAGCGCGCCAGGAGCGAGCGCGGGAAGTACGGGGTGACCGGCTCGTACAGGTCGGCGATCAGTTCGGGCTGAGCGGCTGCGGCCTCGTACCCGCGAGCGGTCACCTCGGTGAACCGGCGCACCAGGTCGGGAGAACTCGCCAGCAGGTCGGCCCGGGTGCCGAGAAGGTAGCTGGGGTACTCGACGCCCAGCCAGGTGTCGACCTCCCAGGCCAGCTGCTGGTCCTCGGGATACTCGTCGCGCAGATTGTCCCAGGCGAAGTAGGAGCCGTAGGTCGCGTCGACGCGACCTGAGGCGATCTCGGCAGCGGTGAGCTCCCGGGAGCCGAGGTCGACCAACTGCACCTGGTCGGGGTCGCCGCCGTCGCGGGCGACCAGTTCGCGCACGATCGCCCGCCCCCTGGGGGTCGGGTTCAGGCCGACCCGACGCCCGGCGAGGTCGCGCAGCCGGCGGATCCCGGTCGCAGCCACGGTGCGCACGGTCTCCAGCCCGCGCTGGTTCACCGCCGCGACGGCGACCAGCGGCTGGCCGAGTTCGCGGCGCTGCCACAACCGGTTGGTCGGGAACACGCCGACGTCGGCGCGACCGGTGTTCAGGTAGTGCAGGGCGTCGCCCACGCCCGGATCGAAGAGGACGAACTCCAGCTCGATGCCCGCTTCGGCGTACCAGCCGTGGCTGCGGGCCAGGTAGAACCCGGCCGAGTTGGGCCAGGGGTGGAAGTACTCCTGCACGAGCCGGACACGGTCAGTCATCGGGGGCCTCCAGGATGCGGGTGCGGGTGGTGTTGAGGACGAGATCGGCGCGGGCGGCCGGACGGGTGTCGGCGTAGAAGGCCGTCTCCTGGGCCGCCCAGCGATCCCAGTGGGGGCGGTAGGTGTCGCCGTCACGGTTCAGCGCACGTCGGCGGCGCTCCCTGGGAGCGGCGGTCACCCAGGCACGTCCGCTGGCGAGCGGTGTCGAGAGCGGGTGCAGCGCGCCGACACCCTCGACGATGACGGGGACGCCCGGTTCGATCTCGATCGCGTCCGTCTTCATGCCCGCCGCCCAGTCGTATCGGCGGTACCGTCCGGCGCGCCCGGCCGCCAGTGGGGCCACCAGGTCCTCGGCCACTTCCCGCGCACCGTCGGCGAGTCCGTCCCAGCCGGGGTAGACGTCGTCCAGGCGCACCAGCCGGGTCGCCGGCTCGGCCTGGCTTGCGCGCTGGTGAAGCAGCGTCGCGAGGGTCGACTTGCCAGACCCCGAAGGGCCGTCGATGAGGACGAGGCGACTCCCTTCGGCCAGCCGCCCCAGAAGTTCGTCGACGGCCTGCTGCCAGGACGACACGGCCGTGGGCGCCATCAGCTGTTCCTCAGCAGGAAGACCCAGGTGCCGGCGGCGACCGCCCCGCCGATCGACGCCACCGCGACGGCGAGCGCGGTCACGATGAGCCACAGGTCGGCGGGACGGAGGACGGACGGGCGGGCCCAGGTGCGGGGGGTGGGGGCGCCGAAGCCCTTCGCCTCCATGGCCGTGGCCAGCTTGCTGCCGCGCCTGATCGAGACCACGAAGAGCGCGAACGCCTGGCCGAGGAACCGCTTGAGCCGCTCCACGAACCCGCCGGCGTCGGCAACCCCGCGGGCGCGTCTCGCGAGGCTGAGCTGGTGCCAGTCGTCGAGGAACAGCCCGACGAGGCGGATCCCCGCGAGGCCGCCGAGCACGAAGCGGGCGGGCAGCTTCAGGATCTGCGCCATGCCGTCGGCGAGGTCGGTGGGGTCGGTGGTGGCGAACAGCACGATCCCGGGGAGTCCGATCGCCAGGACGCGCAGCGCGGTCGCGATGCCGAGCGTGATCGAACCGTCGGACACCGTGACGAACCAGAAGTCGAGGTGGACGGTTCCCGAGACGCGGCCGTAGAGCGCGGTGGTGACTCCCGCCAGGAGGGCGGCCGTCCAGACGGCGAAGGTCCGCTTCCAGAACTGCGTCCAGGTCAGCCCCGCCCAGGCGAACAGCACCAGATTGAGCGCGAGCGCGATCGCCGCGGACACCGGGTCGATGGACGTCAGCAGCGCGACGGTCTGGATGGCCACCGCAGCCATCTTGGATACCGGGTTCAGCCGCGAGGCCGCCGAGCCGAGGACGGGCTGGATCGTGGCACTCATCGTGCTACCTCCCTGACCGCGGCACCGGTGTACGTGCCGCCGGCGAAGCGGGCCTCCAGCTCGATCTCCGCGTCGGCCACTGCGTCGATGAAGGAGCGGTCGTGTGTGACGGCGAGCACGGTGCGACCGGCCGCGAGAAGCTCGTCGAGCAGGACGACGAGCTCGAGCCACGTCCGCGCGTCCTGGCCGAACGTCGGCTCGTCGAGGATCAGGACCTGCGGCCGACTGGCCAGAACACCCGCGACCGACAACCGCCGCTTCTCCCCACCGGACAGGGTGAACGGGTTGGCGCCGGCGAGGCGGGTCAGGCGGAGCCGTTCGAGGAGTTCGTCCGCGCGGGCATCGACTTCTGCCGGTGGGAGCCCGAGCGCGCGGGGGCCCAGGCGCAGGTCGTCGCGGACGGTGGCGCCGAGGAACTGGTGTTCGGGTTCCTGGAATACGGTGCCGATCCGGCTGAGCAGCTGCCGGGACTTCCACCTGAACGGGTCGGTCCCCGCTCCGGTGGCCAGGGCGGGTGCCGCCACCACCGATCCGGCCTCCGCGGGCAGCAGTCCGCCGAGGGTGAGGGCCAGGGTCGACTTGCCGGCGCCGTTCTCGCCGGTGATCGCCACCGCCTGACCGCGGGTGAGGTCGAGTCCGATGCGCTCGGCGACCAGATGACCGGGAACCCGCGCTGTGGACAGGTCCCTGGCACTGAGTACGACGTCGTCCTGCGGCGCGGTGGACCGTCGGTGCACCGGGTGCAACCCCGGCACCCAGACCCCGGCGGCGGCGAGGTGCGCGCCTTCGCGGCCGAGCACCTGCCCCGGCGAGCCATCCGCGAGCAGGCCGTCGTTCGGGTCGAGGACGATCACTCGATCGACCATGTCGGCCCAGATCTCGACCCGGTGCTCGATCACCACCAGGGTGGCGCCGGTGCTGTCCAGGACGCGACGTACCGCCGCGCGGACCTCCTCGACCCCGTCGGGGTCGAGGTTGGCGGTCGGCTCGTCCAGCAGCAACAGTCCCGGTCGCATCGCCAGCAGGCAGGCGAGCGCGAGCCGCTGCTTCTGACCACCGGACAAGGCAGAGGTGGAGTGGTCCAGGGGCAGGTCGAGCCGCACATCGGCCAGCGCACGACGGACGCGTCCCCAGATCTCCGGCCGGGGCACCCCGAGGTTCTCCAGCCCGAAGGCGACATCGTCGCCCACCCGGCTGAGCACCACCTGGGCGTCCGGATCCTGCTGGAGCAGGCCGATCCGGCCACGCTGGTGCTGCGGCGGGAGCCCGTCGACGAGCAGTCGCCCGCGTTCCTCACCCTCGTCCGCGCCGCCGAGCACGCCGGCCAGCGCATGGAGGAGGGTCGACTTCCCGGCACCCGACGGCCCGAGGAGCAGAACCCGTTCGCCGGGCTGGACCTCAAGATCCAGCCCGGCGACGGCGAATGCCTTCCGGCCGGAGTGCCGCCAGCCCCAGTCCCGGGCCTGGACGTGCGCTCCGCGAGTGGTCATCTCAGACGGCCTCTGCGGTTTCCTGGCCGGCCGCGAAGCGGCTCAGGGCCCCGGTCCGGGCCAGGGCCCTGACGAGGTAGTACGAACCGATGCCCGCAATGACGGCGCCGGACACGATGGCCGAGACGAAGTAGACCGCCTGGAACCCGACGTCGACACCCGGGTACCAGAGGATCAGGTCGTTGATGGCGAGGGTGACGCCCGCCGCGGCTCCGGCGAGGGTCGCGACGCCGAGGCCGAACTTGCGGTAGGCGAACGCCAGGAAGACGAGTTCCGCGCCGAGTCCCTGGACCAGGCCCGACTCGAGGGTGAGGAATCCCCACTGGGTGCCGATCAGGGCGGACACCACGGCGGCGAGCACCTCGGTGTAGATCGCGGCACCCGGCTTGCGGATCACCAGGCCGCCCAGGACGCCGGCGAAGAGCCAGCCGCCGCCGAGGATGGCCGAGAGGCCGGGCAGGAGCTGGAGCGGGGCGCTCAGGCCGTTGTAGGCCAGGCCCCACGCCCAGAAGACGATGCCGGAAGCGACGCCGATGACACTGGCGATGATGATGTCGACGACCCGCCAGGCGTAGCGGGAGCCGGTGGCCGAAGCCGCTGGGGTATTGGTGGTTGCGGTGGCAGCGTCAGGCGCGGCGGCCGGGATCTTGCTGGTTTCGGTTTCAGCTGAGCTGGACATGATGTCGGTCCTTCGTGAGATGAGGTCGATGATGAGTGGTGGTGCGGCACGGCGCCGCCGGACGGGGGAGTCGCCGTGGGCGACATCGCGCGATGGCCCTGGCCACCGCGGTCGTGAAGGGCGGACGCGGCATCATGCGCTCACCAACGCGAGTTCGGGCACAGCCGACCACTCCTCCAGGGAACCGTCGTAGATGCGGACGTCCGCCGCCCCCCAGTGCACGAGTCCCAGGGCGGTCAGGCTGGCGGAGATACCGCCGCCGCAGTACACGATCAGCGGGCGCCGCAGGTCGAGACCGAGGGCGTCGACGGCGGCGGCCCCGGGCCCGTGCAGCACCGACCCGTCGCCGTCGAGCAACGCGTGCCCGGCCAGGTTGAGGCTGCCGGGGATGTGGCCGCGGCGCGTGTAGCGAGTGGGCACCCGTCCCCACATCGCATCGGAGGAGAGGGCGCAGATCAGGGCGGGCCGGTGTGGGGCGGCGCCGACGAGGGCCTCCTCGACCTCGGCGCGGGTGACCCACAGCCCGAGGTCGACCGCCGGTGGTGGGGCGACGGGACGGACGGGGTCGTCGGTCCCGCCGCTGGCCACGGGACCGCCGGCGCGCAGCCACGCCCGGAGGCCGCCGTCGAGTACGGCGGCCGGAATGCCGGCGTTCCGCAGCGTCCACCACAGCCGGGAGGCCCACATCAGGTTCGTCCGGTCGTACAGCCACACCGGCCGGCTGCCATCGATGCCGGCCGCGGCGAGCTCGCGGGCGAAGGCGTCCGGGCGCGGCGCGCCGAAGTGGTAGGGGGCCGCGGGGTCGACCCATTGGGTGAGCAGGTCGATGTGCCGGGAGCCGTCGATCCGGAGCCGCCGCCACTCGCCGTGCCCGCTGGTGGCGCGGTAGTCCCCGTCGAAGCGGGGGGTGGCCAGGTCGAGGGACGCGTCGAGGATGACCGGGCGCTCGCCGCGGTCGATACGAGCGAGGGCGTCCTGGACGGCGATCACGGTGTGCGGGTCGGTCATCGCTACCTAACGGGGGAGTCGGTGAAGGCGTGCGGCCTGGACGGCGGGGTCTGAGGCCGGAGATGCGGTGGCGCCGGGTGCTGGGCGCGGGGAGGTCAGCTCACGCGGCGCGACATCGCGGCATTCGGCCCCGGGCGGCACGCATTGCCACGGCGTGGATGCCGGTGGTCGTGTTCATCGCGTGGTCCCGTCTCGAATGGCTCGACCCGAAGCCTAGTGCATACAAATGTATACACGCCAGTCGTCCTCGTGGGAGGGGGTGTGTGAGGCGGGGAGGGGTGCTATCCTCGGCGCATGTCCGCACATGTATACGCCAGCCTCCACATGGGTGCGCGGCCGTCGCGGATGTGTTGTCGCCGCTGACCGCGCCAGACGACCCCGAACCCCTTTCGCTCGCGCGCTCAACGCCGGGCCGATCCCACCATTTCCAAGACCGCCGGCGGCCCGCCGGGCGGCCTCCGCAGACCACCACTCGACCGAAGAAGGGCCCGCAGATGAGTTCAGCCCAATCCGTGAAGGCACCGGAGTCCGTCGACCCTCGCGGCCCCCGGTTCGGCGCCGCCATCACCTCCGTGGTGCTGGCGCTGACCCTTCTCCTCGGACCGGCCGGGGGCCTGCCGCTCCTGATCATCCAGACGCTGGCCTTCGCCGCCGGGTCGCTGCTCGGACTCGGCTACCAGCCCTACGGCTGGATCTTCCGCACCGTCGTGCGGCCGCGGTTGCAGCCGCCGGCCGAACTGGAGGACTCGCGTCCGCCCCGGTTCGCCCAGACCGTGGGTCTCGTCTTCGCCCTCGCCGGACTCGTCGGTGTGGTGTTCGGCCTTCCGGTCCTGTTCTACATCGCCGTCGGCTTCGCACTGGTCGCCGCGCTGCTGAACGCGATCTTCGACTTCTGCCTCGGCTGCGAGATGTACCTCCTCGGCAAGCGCCTGCTGAACCGCCCGGCCGCGGGCGGGGTGGCCTGAGTAGCCATGACGGGTGTGCTGGTCGTGATCATCGCCCTGGTGCTCGCCCTGGCGTTCGGGGGCTACCGCGCGGTGACCGATGGACGGGCCAGGATCGTCCGAGCCGACACGCGCCCGCGGCTGGACGCGGAGCGTCTCGGTGGCCAACTGGGACGCCAGGCCACCTTCGTGCAGTTCTCGTCCACCGTCTGCGCACCCTGCCGCGCGACCTACCGCCTGCTGTCGGAAGTAGCCGCGGAGGATCCGGGACTCGCCCACATCGACATCAACGCCGAAACGCGGCTCGACCTGGCCGAGGAGTTCGGCATCACCCGGACGCCCACCGTCCTGCTGCTGGACGGTGAGGGGGTGGTGCGTCACCGCATCGTGGGCGCCGCCCGCAGGGCGGACGTGTTCGAGGCTCTCGGACACGTGGCTGCCAGCCCGGCCGCCTGAGGCGGCCCGCCAGCGTGAAGCCGTCGTTGGCGGATGGGGATGGCGGGGCCCGCCAACACCAATGAAGGGATCAGCGCGCTGGCGCGCGAGCAACTCTCGGCCACTTGGCCCGTCGAACCTCGATGCCAGGAGCGCGCAGCCGCGCGCGGGCTCCGAACGGCGCTGCCCTCCGGGGCCCTTCACCCGAGCGCGAGCACTCGGTCCAGGCCCGCTTCGAGGTCGTCGACCAGGTCGGTCGCCTCCTCGATGCCGAGGCTGAGTCGCACCATGCCGTCGGTGATCCCCGCGGCGTCCCTGGCCTGCGGTGCCATGCCGGCGTGAGTCATTGTCGCGGGGTGTGAGATGAGTGATTCCATCCCGCCGAGGCTCTCGGCGAGGGCGAAACATCGCAGCCCGTCCACCAGCGCCCTGACCTCCTCGAGGCCCGCGAGCTCCATCGTGACGACCGCGCCGAAGCCGTCCATCTGACGCGCGGCGAGGGCGTGCTGGGGGTGGTCGGCGAGACCGGGGTAGTGCACGGCGCGTACCGCGGGGTGAGCGACAAGGGTGTCCGCGACGGCCGCAGCGTTGCGCTGGGCCTCCGCCATCCTCAGGTGGAGGGTCCGCAGGCCGCGGAGCGCGAGGTAGGAGTCGAACGGAGCCCCGGTGACTCCGAGGGTGTTGGCCCACCAAGCGATGTCTGTACCCAGTCCCGGGTCGGCGGTAACGACGGCGCCGGAAACCACGTCGCTGTGGCCGTTGAGGTACTTGGTGGCCGAGTGCACCACGACGTCTGCGCCCAACTCCAGCGGGCGCTGCAGGACTGGCCCGGCGAAGGTGTTGTCCGCGACGACGACCGCTCCCGCCCTGTGGGCGGCTGAGGCGGCCGCCGCCACGTCGGTGATTCGCAGCAGTGGGTTGGACGGGGTCTCGAGCCACAGCAGGTCGCAGCCCTCGGTGATGGCGGACGCGATCGCTCCAGGATCGCTGGTGTCCACGAGTCGAAGGCTGAGCCGTCCGGTGCGCTGGAGGGCGTCGAACAGCCGCCAGGAACCGCCGTAGCAGTCCACCGGGGCGAGCAGGGTGCCGCCGGCCGGGACCAGGGCGTTCACCGTGGCGGTGATGGCGCCCATCCCGGAGCCGGTGATGCATCCCGTGGTCCCGGCCTCGAGGTCGGCGACCGCCGCTGCGAAGAGGTCGCGGGTGGGGTTGCCAGAGCGGCTGTAGTCGTAGCGACCCCGCCCGTCGAGCCCGTCGAAGGCATACGACACAGACAGGTAGAGCGGCGGGATCACCGCACCGTGGGACGAGTCGGTGGTGATGCCGGCGCGGACGGCCCGGGTCCGCGGACCCGTCCGGCCGGGTTGCCTTGGGCCGGGATCGGCCGGCGAGAGTGCCGAGTCAGCGGCGCGAGCGGCGGCGACGGTGTCGAGTACCTGCGGTCGGGCGTCGGTGGGGATGAGCGGGGTCAGTGCGGTTGTGGTCATGGTGCTGCCTCTCGTGACGGATTGGGCGGGAGGGCAACCCGACAGCCGTGGGGCAGTCCCACGAGTGCGTCGAACAGGGGCGATCTGGTGATCGTGCGCGCTGCCAGGTGCCAGACGTCAGGAGCGGGGCATTCGCTCGCGCATCATCGCCGGCGTCGTGAGACGCAGGGCGGTCGAACGGCGCGAGGTGATGATCACGAAGCAACGGTAGCCAGGGGACTGGGCAGCCGCAAGCACGCCCGCGATGCAGACCACGCGCTCGCTTCAGCCGCGAGTTCGCTCGCGGCTGGGCTTCGATGACCGGCAGTTCGGAGCTCACCGGAGCTCGTCTCCTACCGGCAGTCGACCGATTTCCCCTGCGGCCCGGTGGCGGTGTTGACCGCCACGCACGCCCTGGCCCGGACGCCCGCCCCTGACTCGCGTGGCGGAGCTCCAGTCCTGGCGGGAGGTGTGCCGGCGGGCCTTCCCGTTCACTCGTGGGTGTGGACTAGGTGCGCTGACGGTGGCTCTCCCGCTCGAAATGGCAGGCATGTATGCCTTGATGCATCAGAGGCGAAGACCGGATTCGAACCGGCGTGTACGGCTTTGCAGGCCGCTGCCTAACCACTCGGCCACTCCGCCAGAAAGGGACGTGCAGAATGCGGCACTTTCCCAAGGGAAATTCATGTCCGACGCGAGGCAGGCCACCCACGCAACGAACCAGCACTATTGCTCAGGATTGGAAGGCGATCTGTGGACGACTTCGACCGATGCGTCCAGGCTCCCGGGCCGTTGGAGAGAGTCCGCGTTCGGCCGCCTGATCGCGGCCCACAAGCAGGACTGCTGCTCACGAGAGCAGGTCGGATGCTGTCAGAGACAACAACAACAGGCGGTGGTGCCACTGATCTGACTCATGGCTCCTCCTTTCCGCGCCTTCAACCGGATCAACAGGATATAGAACCCTGCCGTGAGAGGAATACTATCATGCATACCTTGATTTTGGACGATTGTCCATCGACCTTTTCCCGAACCGGGACAGCCATCGACGAATGGGGTATCTGAACCGCTGGGCGCCGCGCTCGCGTTGCGTGACGCTGTGCCGGGAGGTCCGCCGCCCGCGGGTGCCCGTCGTTCGGTTCAGATGGCCACCAGTGCGAGGATGACTCCGCCGGCCCGGAATCGGCTGAGGCGATCGGCGGCCGCTGCGGTGACCGGGAAGACGCCGGTGACGGTGTTCACGTGACCGGCGGTGCCCCGGGGGCAGATGACTCCCGAGTTACCCGCAGACGAGCACGACAGAAACGCTGCCCGCCCGTCCCAGGCCGCCCGAAAGCGATCTACAGGCGGTTCAGACCGACCTCTGGTGCGACTAGTGACATCGCCTCGGCCAGCTCACGCTCAGTGAGAGCTCCGAAGCCGAACACGATGCCCTGGCGCTGCCCGGCTCCCGACCAGTACTCCGACAGCGGGCTCACCAGTACCCCGGCGGCCGCGAGTGCCGCCACCACCTCGGCCTCGGGTCGGCGGGTCTGCACCACCGCGTGCAGGCCGCCGTCCATCGGGTAGACGCGCACCCCCGGGGTGTCGGCGAGGGCGGCGGTGACCTGGGCGCGCCGGCGGCGGTAGCGGTTGCGCATGCGCTGGGTGTGCAGGCGTAGCGCCCCCGCGGCGAGGTAGTGGGCGATCGCCTGCTGAGCTACGGCGCCCACGGGTTGGCCGAGATCGTGCCGGGCGGCGGCGACGGCGGGGACGAGGGTGGCCGGAAGCGCGAGGAAGCCCATGCCGAGCGCCGGGGTCAGGGTCTTCGATAGCGTGCCGAGGAGCGCCACGTTGCCCTCGACCGGGTCGTCGAGCGCAGCCAGGGCCGGCAGCGGCTGCGAGGTGTAGCGCAGTTCGGAGTCGTAGTCGTCCTCAACGATCAGGACGTGGTTTCGTCGGGCCCACTCGAGCAGGGCCTGGCGCCGGTCGACCGGGAGCGATCCGCCCAGCGGGTACTGGTGGCTGGGGGTCACCAGCAGGACGTCCGGCGCGGCTCGTCCGCCGGGGAGGTCGGCCACTCGCAGGCCGTGCTCGTCAACGGGCAGCGGGACGACGGTCGCGCCGAAGCGGGCCGGCACGCGACGCAGCGACGGGTAGCCGGGCTCCTCGACCGCCACCCGGAGCGGGCGGGCTCCGGCCCGGGCGAGCAACACCAGCGCGAAGCCCTCGCGTCCGCCGCCGGTGACCGCGATCTGCGCGGGATCGCGCACCACGGCGCGCATCCGGCGCAGGTGCTCCGACCAGGCCGAACGCAAGGCCGGCAGCCCGAGCACCGGCACCGGCCCGCCGACCGGTGCCGCGGACGCCTGCCGCCACGCTGTGCGCCACGCCGGCCCGGTGACCTCCTCTGCCCACGGGCGGCCGGGTCGCAGGTCGTAGGCCGGCGTCGGCTCCGGCGGCAACGGGCGGTGTGCCCGGGGCGGGTGCGGGTGGACCCGCCGCAACTGCGGGTTGACGACGGTGGAGCGCCCGGCGGCGGCACTGAGGTAGCCCTCGGCGAGGAGCTGGTCGTACGCGGCCAGCACGGTGCCCCGGGACACCCCGAGGTGAACGGCCAGCGCGCGCGTCGAGGGCAGCGTGTCACCGGGGGCGAGGACGTCCGCGGTCACCAGCTCCCGAAGCCGGCCGGCGAGCTGGGCCGGCAGGGGGTCGGTGCCGGACCGGTCCAGCCTCACCGGCAGGGTGATCTCGGGGCTGCTGCGCACGCCGTCAGCTTACTGGTCCAGTCGATTGTTCCCAGTTCCGGATCTGGCGCTGTACCAGTAACCCCCGCACGATGGAGCCATGACGACGACACTCGGTTCCCCACTGGTCAAGCGCGGACTCGCGGACATGCTCAAGGGTGGGGTGATCATGGATGTGGTCACCCCAGAGCAGGCCCGGATCGCCGAGGACGCCGGCGCAGTGGCGGTGATGGCGCTGGAGCGGGTTCCGGCGGACATCCGCGCGCAGGGCGGGGTGGCCAGGATGAGCGATCCCGACCTGATCAGCGCGATCATCGAGGCGGTGTCGATCCCGGTGATGGCCAAGGCGCGGATCGGCCACTTCGTCGAGGCCCAGGTACTGGAGCATCTGAAGGTCGACTACATCGACGAGTCCGAAGTGCTCTCGCCGGCCGACTACGTCAACCACATCGACAAGCACGCGTTCACCGTCCCGTTCGTCTGCGGTGCGACGAATCTGGGCGAGGCGCTGCGCCGGATCGCCGAGGGTGCGGCCATGATCCGCTCGAAGGGCGAGGCCGGCACCGGGGACGTCTCCGAGGCGACCAGGCACATCCGCACCATCCGGCACGAGATCGCCGTGCTCCAGGCCACCTACGCGGCGAACCCTGACGAGCTCTACGCTGCGGCCAAGAACCTGCAGGCGCCCTACGAGATCGTCCGCGAGGTGGCTGAGACCGGCGTGCTCCCGGTCGTGTTGTTCACCGCCGGTGGTGTCGCCACCCCCGCGGACGCCGCGCTGATGATGCAGCTCGGTGCCGACGGCGTGTTCGTCGGTTCGGGCATCTTCAAGTCGGGCAACCCTGCCGCGCGGGCGGCGGCGATTGTGAAGGCGACCGCCCGCTACGACGACCCCGCCGTGATCACCGAGGCGTCACGCGGGTTGGGGGAGGCCATGGTCGGGATCAACGTCGCCGACCTCCCGGCGCCGCACCGGCTGGCGGAACGGGGCTGGTGATGCCGCCCACCGTCGGCGTCCTCGGGCTCCAGGGCGGCGTGCGGGAGCACCGCGAGCTGCTCGAGCACCTCGGTGCCCGCGTCACGCTGGTACGCGCCCCGTCCGACCTCGCCGGGCCGGACGGGCTGCGCGTGGACGCGCTGGTGCTGCCCGGCGGCGAGTCCTCGACGATCGACAAGCTCCTGCGCCTGTTCGACCTGTTCGAACCCTTGCGTGTGGCGATCGCCGGCGGCCTGCCCACGCTGGGGACCTGCGCCGGACTGGTGCTGCTCGCCCGCGAGGTGGTCGATCCAGCGCCTGGCCAGCGCTCGCTCCAGGTGCTGGACGTGACCGTGCAGCGCAACGCACTCGGCCCCCAGGTCGACTCCGCTGAGACCACCCTGGCCACGCCTTTGGGCGCGGTCCGCGTGGCCTTCATCCGCGCACCGATCGTGACCAGGTTGGGCCCCGGGGTGGACGTCGTCGGTACGCACGCCGGCCGGGTCGTGGGCGCACGCGCGGGCGGGGTCACCGGGCTCTCCTTCCATCCGGAGCTCACCGGCGAGCCCGCCTTCCACAGCGAGCTGATCAGCGCCACCGGCATCCCTCCGCGCGGACGCCGGCTGGTGCCTCAGGTTCGGATCTAGGGGCCGGCGCCCCTCTTCCAGCGTGAACGAGGGGCGCCGGGCTTTTCATCCCGGTGAGCGGCTACACCGCTGTGCCCCGCTCACTGAGGTCTCGGACCGCCTCCAGGAACCGGTCGATCTCGCCCACCGTGTTGTAGAAGGCGAAGGATGGACGGACGGTCTTCTCCACGCCCAGGCGACGCAGGATCGGCTGGGCGCAGTGGTGCCCGGCCCGGACGGCGATGCCGCGCTCGTTGAGCGCCTTGCCGACGTCCTCGGGCTCGTGCCCGGCGAGCACGAACGAGAGGACGCTGGCCTTGGCGTCGGCCGTGCCGACCAGCGTCACGCCGGGGATCGCGGCGAGCCGTGGGGTGGCGTAGTCCAGCAGCGAGTGTTCGTAGCCGGCGATCCGCTCGATCCCCACGCCGTTGACGTACCGCAGCGCAGCAGCGAGCCCGACCGCGTCGGCGATGTTGCCGGTGCCGGCCTCGTACTTGTTGGGCGGGCCCTGGTAGATGCTGCGTTCGATGGTGACGTCGGCGATCATGTTGCCGCCCCCCTGCCAGGCAGGGGTCTCGTCCCAGATCCGCTCGCTCAGGTAAACCGCGCCGATGCCGGTGGGGCCGAAGACCTTGTGACCGGAGAACACGAAGAAGTCAGGATCCAGCCGTTGCAGGTTCACTGCGAGGTGGGGGACCGACTGCGCGCCGTCGATCAGCACTCGCGCTCCCGCCCGGTGGGCGAGCGCGACGATGGCCTCGACGTTGTTGACCGTACCGACGGCGTTGGCGACCTGCGTGGCAGCCACGAGCCTGGTCCGGGGTCCCAGCAGTCGGGTGAACTCCTCCAGCAGGAGGTTGCCGCTGTCGTCCACCGGGGCAACCTTCAGCACGGCACCGGTTCGTTGGGCGACGATCTGCCACGGCACGATGTTGGCGTGGTGTTCGAGGTGGGTGATCAGGATCTCGTCGCCCGGGCCCAGGTTCTTGCTGCCCCAGGAGTGGGCGACGAGGTTGATGCCCTCCGTCGCCCCCCGGACGAAGATGATCTCCTCGGATCGCCCGGCGCCGAGAAAGTCGCGGACCGTGTCTCGAGCGTCCTCGTAGGCGTCGGTCGCCCGGGCGGCGAGTTCGTGCGCCGCACGGTGGATGTTGGAGTTCTCGTGGGCGTAGAAGTGGGCGAGCCGGTCGATCACCGCCTGCGGCTTCTGGGTCGTGGCCGCGTTGTCGAACCAGATCAACGGGTGTCCGTTCACCTGCTCGGTAAGGATCGGGAAATCCTTGCGCACTGTCTCGACGTCGAACCCGTCCGGGTGGGCCTTGAGTGCGTTCGGTGGCAGCCCGCCCGACCGCTGCTGGTCCGCGAGGCTGAACCGGTCGGGCCGCACGGGTGTCGGTTCGGCGGCACCCCACGGGGCGAGGAGCCGGCCGAGGTCCGGCAGCTGCGGGATCGCAACGCCCCCGACACCGGGCGCCAGGGGGAGGGACGGAAGCCCGCCGGCCGCGAAGCCCGATGGCCGCAGGACTGGCCCTGCGGCCGGCCCCGCCGGGCCGGACGGGAGGGCCGACGGGCTGACCACGGGAACCCTGTGGCCGGTCAGCGGCTCGGTGGCGGCACTCGAGCCGGGGGCGGAACCCCGTGGTGCGACCGGGACGGTGTAGGGCGGGGTGTCCGGTCCGGGCAGGGCCAGCGCAAAGGTTGCCGGCTCGATCCCGTCCGGCGCGACCTGGCCGACGGGGGAGGCGACGCCGGCGGCGTCAGCGGTCTGAGGAAGCCCGGACGCCGCTGACGTGGTGTCCGACGCCGAGCCACGCGGAGCGGGCGGGGCGGTCGGAGGGGCCGGGGAGGCCACCTGCAACGGCGCCAGTTCGGCGTAGATCTGCGAGGCGAGGCGCGACAGCTCCGCCGGACTGATCGGTGCCTCGCCGCCGGCGCCGGCAGAACGGAGCTCAGGCGTAGTCATGGAAGACGCCGACCTCGGCGCCGTCGAGCACGGCGAGCGCGTCGTCGGTGAGCACGGCCAGCGCCGAGTACAGCGAGACCAGGTAGGACGCGATCGCCTGGCGGTTGATGCCGTTGAACCGCACCGACAGGCCGGGGGACTGCTCGCCGACCAGGCCGGGCTGGAACAGTCCCACGACGCCCTGGCGCTCCTCGCCGGTGCGCACCAGGACGAACTTGGTCTTCCCATCCTCCAGCGGCACCTTGTCCGACGGAATGATCGGAATGCCCCGCCACGTGAGGAACTGGCCGCCGAACAGGTTGGTGACCACCGGCGGCACGCCGCGCCGGGTGGCTTCGCGACCGAAGGCCGCCACACCGAGCGGGTGGGTGAGGATGAAGCTCGGCGTCTTCCAGACCTTGGTGAGCAGGCTGTCCAGGTCGTCGGGGGTGGGCGGGCCGGCGAGCGTGGTGAGGGTCTGCTCGGGCACCACCTGGGACAACAGGCCGTACTCGGGGTTGTTGACCAGTTCGTACTCCTGGCGCTCCTTGACCGTCTCGATGGTCAGGCGCAGCTGCTGGGTCACCTGGTCGTGCGGGCTGGAGTAGAGGTCGGAGACGCGGGTGTGCACGTCGACGATCGTCGAGATCGAACGCAGGGTGATCTCGCGGGGGTTTGTCTGGTAGTCGACGAAGGTGGTGGGCAACGGTTCCTCGCCGGCCTCACCGACCTGCACGGCCACACGCTCGGGGTTGATCACCCGGTTCACGCGGTAGATGCCGGCTTCCACCGGCACCCACTGCAGCAGGTGAAGCAGCCACCGCGGCGTGATGGTGTCGAGCTGGGGGACGGTCTTGGTGGCGTTGGCGAGTTGCCGTGCGGCGAGATCGCCGAGCGCCTGCGACTCGGTCTGGTCGATGGACATGGGGCTCCTCAGGTTTGGTTGGACGAGGTCAGGAGTCGTGGGCCAGGACGACGGTGCGCGGGCCGGCCTCCGTGCCCGCGAGATTCGCCAGCGAGACCAGCGGGGTGAACGCGCTGGGGCCGCCCGGGGTGCGGGCGCCGATGAGCACCCGCGCGTGGAGGTGGGAGTGGTGGACCCTCAGCTCCAGGCGTGTCGTGGAGGGCCCGCCGTCCCTCTGGACGAAGAAGCGGGTGCCGGGCTCGATCGGGCCCCAGAGGTGGTTGCCGTCGGTGTCCACCACCCGCGCGCCGCCGGCGTCGACGGTGGCAGGGGCCTCCGCGAGCACGAACGGCCCCAGCACCTCCCCAGCCGCTGTGCGCACGGGCTCCCTGCGAACGGCCGGTGCCTCACCGGTGGCCTGGGAGAGAAGAAGGTCGTAGAGGAAGACGACCCGCTCGTTGTTCCGGAAACGGGAGCCCCCGGCCACGTCCAGCCGCACGTCGCGGAGGTCGAGCAGGCCGTCGCGATCAGACGGCCCGGTGGCGACGAGCCGGTAGAAGCGGTAGCCCCGCCGCCCGGACGCCGCGGTCGCGCGGGAGACCGTCGCGCCGACGCCGAGGCGGCGTTGCACCCGTCGTCCGCGGGACGCAGGAAGCGGGAGCGAGGAGTGCGAGACCGGCTGCCAGGTGCGGCCGTCGAGCGAGCGCTCGAGCGTGACCTGCATCTCTTGGCGTCCGGTGCGGGCACCGACCACGAACCCGAACGACTCCAGCTCCGGTTCCTCGGCGAGTTCCAGTTCGAGGTGGACCGCCTCGCCCGCCGGCACGGTGGTGTGCCAGTCGAGAACCCCGGCGCCGGTCGGCGCGACGGGACGGGCGCTGGGGTGGTCGCCGATCCGGGCCCACGCGCGTACCGGTTCGTCCAGGGCCGTGGTGTCGAGTTCGAGGCCGTTCGTCAGGCGCCAGATCGCGGCCTGCGTCGCCGCGATGGCCTCGTGCTCGCGGATCGCTCCGGCGCCGACGGGGTACCCGGCCTCGACGAGCCGCCGGGTGAGCTCGGTGGTGGAGACGTGGGGGTATCCGTGGGTGAGGATCCGGGTGATCTCCTCCTGCCACAGCTGCGCGGCCCGTACCGGCGCGTTGCGGAACGACACCTCGCGGTAGTGCGAGAGCTGCCGCGGGCTAGTGCCGGTGAAGTCGAGGGAGTAGGCGTCGATGTTCGGGTTCAGCCGGATCAGGTCGGTGTGTGCCACCGTGCCGTCGGCGAGGCGGATCACGTCGACGGTCGAGGAGAACGTGCCTCCCCGCACGCGGGACAGCGCCGTGGCCGGGACGGCCGGCAGCCGGAGCGGAGCGCGTCCGCGCAGCACCGTGACCGGACCGGCGAGGAGCCTTTGGGGGCGGTCGGCGAGAGGCAGCGACGCCTCGATCAGGGTGGCCATGAGAGTCCTTGGGTATGACCGTCGGCCGCGAGCGGGACGCCCAGGCCGGGGCGGGAGGGGTTGGGTCGAGTGTCAGCGGGGCATTCGACAACAACACGCACAGACCACGGCGACAGCGCCGACGCGCACCACCAGGTCCGGACTCATGGGAGACATCGTGCCAGTTGTATCCACGGGTATACGAATCGCGATCTCGCATGGTGGGCATGAGCCCGGGATTTGCGCGTCCCGGTCCGACCGGTCTACCTTGGCGCCGTGTTCATCACCTCGCGCCGTCACACCAGCCTGCGTCCGCTGACGCCGGCCATGATGTGTGCGCGAATGTGTTGTCGGTGATCTTCGACCCGACAGCGCCCCTGGTCGGCCGGTAGCGGCCTGATCTCCTCCTGCTGACGCCTCCGAGGCGTCCGCACTGCCCTGTCGGGCCACCTCCTTCCACGCCCTCTCGCCGCGCGTTCGCGCGCTGCGTCCGCCCGACAGGAGTCGCCATCGTGATTGCAGTCACCGATCTGAAGAAGGTCTACCGCCAGGCGCACCGCGAGGTGCGTGCGCTCGACGGAGTCACCCTCGCTGTGCCGGAGAACTCGGTGCACGGCGTGATCGGCCAGTCCGGGGCGGGCAAGTCGACGCTGGTGCGGTGCCTTGCGCTGCTCGACCGGCCCACCGAGGGCACGGTCGAGATCAACGGGGTCGAACTCACCTCCGTCCGATCCGACGACCTCCGTCGCGCACGGCGCCGGCTGGGCGTGGTGTTCCAGCACGCCAACCTCTTCGACGCTCGCACCATCCAGGGCAACGTCGCCTACCCGCTCGAACTCGCCGGGGTCGGGCGCGCTGAACGTACCGCCAAGGCACGCGAATTGCTCGGCCTGGTCGGACTCGCCGACACCGGCGGCGCCTACCCGGCACAGCTGTCCGGGGGCCAACGCCAGCGGGTGGGCATCGCCCGGGCGCTGGCCACCGACCCCGACGTGCTGCTGTGCGACGAGCCGACGAGCGCCCTCGACCCGACCACCACGGGTGAGATCCTCGACCTGATCGGCGACCTTAAGGCCCGCCTCGGGCTCGCCGTCCTCGTGATCACCCACGAGATGCAGGTGGTGAAGCGGATCTGCGACTCGGTGTCGCTCCTGGAGAGCGGCCGGGTCGTCGAGTCCGGAGCGCTCACCGACGTGGTGGGAGCGTTCGGCAGCAGGCTCAGCGAGACCCTGATCGGCCTGCCGGCGACACCGGCGGTCGATCCGGAGATCGGGACGACGATCGAGGTGCTCGATGTCGCGACCGACCACCGGCTGACCGCGCTGACCGAGGCGTCCGGGCACTTCGGCGTGGACTTCGCCGTGGTCGCTGCGACTGTGGAACGACTGGGTGGCACCACCTTCGGCCGCTGGCGGGTTCTGGTCCGTCCGCCGCTGGACCCGGTGGAGGTAGTCGCACACCTCCACCGGCGCGGCGTCCGGGCCAGTCTCGGCACGCCCGGCGGGGAAGCCATCCGATGAGTGGGTGGATCACGTCGCTGCTGGACAACCCGGCGATCAGCACCGCTCTGTGGCCCGCGCTCCTGGAGACGCTGCTGATGGTGGCGATCTCCGGTTTCGCGACGGTCCTGTTCGGGCTGCCGCTCGGCGTCGTCCTCTTCGTCACCCAGCCCGGGGGGCTGGCGCACAACCGTGCCGTCAACGTGGTGCTCGGCGGCATCGTGGTGAACATCACCCGGTCGATCCCGTACGCGATCCTGATGGTCTCGCTGATCCCGTTCACGCGTCTCGTCGCCGGCACCTCGATCGGGCCCGTCGCGGCCTCGGTGTCGCTGACCATCGCGTCCGTACCCTTCTTCGCCCGGCTGGTTGAGGCCTCGCTGCGCGAGGTTCACCCCGGCAAGGTGGACGCCGCCCACGCCATGGGATCCACGCGGTTCCAGACGGTCACCAAGGTGCTCCTGCCCGAGGCCCTGCCGTCGCTGGTCGCCAACGTGACGACCACGCTGGTCGCCCTCATCGGCTACTCCGCGATGGCCGGCCTGATCGGCGGCGGTGGCCTCGGCCGGCTCGCCTACAACTACGGCTACCAGCGCTTCCAGCCCGAAGTGATGCTCGTCGTCCTCGTCATCCTCCTGCTCCTCGTCCAGCTCGTGCAGCTGGCCGGAGACGCGCTCGTCCGACGGGTGGACCACCGATGAGCGCCCCCACAGCCCCCGGCACACCACGCCGGGCCGACCACACGGTCGAACAACCCACGGCCCCGACCCAGGGCCAGTACCGCAAGGAGTCACTCATGGGATCACTACGCAAGCACCTGTCCGCCGTCGCCATCGCCGCGGCCGTCATGGCGCTGACGGCTTGCGCCGGCACCAGCACGGCCGCCACGCCCCAGCCGTCGGCGACCCCGGCCACGCTGACGAAGGTCACGGTGGGCGCCAGCCCCGTGCCGCACGCCAAGATCCTGGAGTTCATCCAGCAGAACCTGGCGGCGAAGGCGGGGATCGAGCTCAAGATCGTCGAGTTCGACGACTACGTCCAGCCGAACGAGGCCCTCGCCTCGAAGGAACTGGACGCGAACTACTTCCAGCACCTGCCCTACCTCGAGGCGCAGATCAAGGAGAAGGGCTACGCCTTCGAGCACGGCGCAGGGGTGCACATCGAGCCGTACGCCGCGTTCTCGAAGAAGTACAAGAGCCTCGCCGAGCTTCCGGATGGTGCCAGCGTCGCGATCACCAATGACGCGTCCAACCAGATCCGGGGCCTGCGGGTGTTGGAGACGGCCGGCCTGTTGAAGGGGATCACGGACGCATCGAACGTGCTGAACCTCACCAAGGAGCAGAATCCGAAGGGCCTGAAGTTCATCGAGAACCAGCCCGAGGTGATCGTGCAGCAGCTCGACGACCCGAAGGTCGACCTGGCCTTCGTGAACGGCAACTTCATCCTCACCGCCGGGCTGAGCACGAAGGACGCCCTCGCGGTGGAGCAGGTGGCGGGCAACCCGTACGCGAACCTGCTGGTCTGGCGCACGGACAACACCAACCCGGGGGTCGCCGTTCTGGAGAAGCTGCTGCACTCGCCCGAGGTGGCCGACTTCATCACGAAGACCTGGCCCTCCGGTGACGTGATTCCGGGCAGCCAGGGCTGACCCACTGCGCCCGCGCCGGAGGCGAGGCGGGCACAGAGCCTCCGGCGCGGGTACCCGTCCCCACGACAGCCCGCCATCCTCGATTGCTCCATCCCCGACGGCCCGTGCCGTCCCCCGTTCGCCACCTCCGGAAAGCAGGAAGTTCATGAAGCTCACCCGATTCGTCCCCGCCCTCGCCATCGCTGTCGTGACGCTGACCGGCCTCGCGGCCTGCGCGGCCCCCGCCACGCCGTCTGCCGCCCCGGCCCCGGCGTCCTCGTCCGCCACCAGCACCAACCCCGCCCTCGCCGAGCTGCAGAAGTCCGGCGTCCTCAAGGTCGCGACCGAGGGCACGTACTCGCCGTTCTCGTTCCACGACGCGAGTTCCAACCAGCTCACCGGCTACGACATCGAGGTGATCACCGCGGTGGCACAGAAGTTGGGCGTGAAGCCGCAGTTCTCCGAGACCAAGTGGGACTCGATCTTCGCCGGCCTGGAGGCCAAGCGCTACGACCTGATCGCGAACGAGGTGTCGATCAATCCAGAGCGCCAGGCCAAGTACGACCTGTCCGACCCCTACTCGGTCTCCTACCCTGTGGTGATCGTGAAGGCCGACAACGCCGCCATCACCTCCGTCGAGTCCCTGAAGGGCAAGTCCACCGCCCAGACGGCGACCTCGAACTGGGCCGACTTCGCCCGCAAGGCCGGTGCGACTGTCGAGCCGGTTGACGGCTTCACCGAGGCGGTCGCCGCGGTGAAGGACGGCCGCGTCGACGCCACCTTCAACGACAACCTCGCCGCCCTGGAGTACTTCACGACCACCAAGGACACCTCGGTGAAGATCGGCTTCGAGGTCCCCGACCAGAAGGTGAGCCAGGCGTTCGCGCTGCGCAAGGACTCCGGCCTGCTCGAGCCGATCAACGCCGCGCTGAAGGAGCTGGCCGCCGACGGCACGCTGGCCGGGATCGGGCAGAAGTACTTCGGCAAGGACATCTCGAAGTAGTTCCCTCTTCGGAAGGGTGTGCCATGGGCCAGGGTGACTGGGAGTTGCTGCTGCACTCGATCGTCCCGATGCTGCTGGGCACGGTGACCGGGACGATCCCGCTCGCCGTGATCTCGTTCGCGATCGGGCTGGTCATCGCCCTGCTCGTCGCGCTCGCCCGGCTGTCGTCGGTGCCGGTGCTGGCGCGGCTGGCGCAGTTCTACGTGTCGGTGATCCGTGGCACGCCCCTTCTGGTGCAGCTGTACCTGATCGTCTACGCCCTGCCGAGCCTCGGCGTGGTGATCGACCCGTTCCCCTCGGCCGTGGTGGCGTTCTCGCTGAACGTCGGCGGCTACGCGGCGGAGACGATCCGCGCGGCCATCCTCGCCGTGCCGCGTGGCCAGTGGGAGGCGGCCAGCACGGTGGGCATGGGCTACTCGCTCACGCTCCGCCGGGTGGTGCTGCCCCAGGCGCTGCGGGTGGCCGTCCCGCCGCTGTCCAACACCTTCATCTCGCTGGTGAAGGACACCTCGCTGGCCTCGTCGGTAATGGTGACCGAGCTGCTGCGGAAGGCGCAGGAGATCGCCGCGCCATCGTTCGCCTTTCTCCAGCTGTACACGCTGGCCGCGCTCATCTACTGGCTGGTGTGCACCGTCCTGTCCGTCGCCCAGCAGCGGCTCGAGCGCAGGCTCGGCCGCTACACCACCGTCTAGGAGGATCCCGATGAGCCTGGTGAGCGTGCGAAACCTGCGCAAGGCGTTCGGCGACCACGTCGTGCTGCACGAGGTGAACCTCGACGTGGCCGAGGGATCGGTCACCGTCCTGATCGGGCCGTCCGGCTCGGGGAAGACCACCCTGCTCCGCTGCCTGAACGGGCTGTCCCACCCGCAGGCGGGGATCGTCACCGTGGACGACGTCACGGTCGACTTCGCCGCCCGCCCGGGACGCGACCAGCTCGCCGCGTTGAGGGCTCGCTCGGGCATGGTCTTCCAGGCCCACCACCTGTTCCCGCACCGGACGGCGCTGGAGAACATCACCGAGGGCCCGATCCACGTGCAGAAGGAGCCGGCAGCCCAGGCACGCGAGCGCGGCCGCGCGCTGCTGGAACAGGTCGGGCTGGCCGACAAGGCGGACGCCTTTCCCAGTGAGCTCTCCGGCGGCCAGCAGCAGCGTGTGGGTATCGCCCGCGCGCTCGCGCTGCGTCCCCGGCTGATCCTGTTCGACGAGCCGACCTCCGCCCTCGACCCGGAGACGGTCGGGGACGTCCTCGTCGTCATGCGCGATCTGGCGAAGCAGGGCTGGACGATGGTCGTCGTCACCCACGAGATCCGGTTCGCCGAGCAGGTCGCCGACCACGTCGCGTTCCTCGACGGCGGCGTGATCGTGGAGGAGGGCCCACCCGCGCAGGTGCTTGCCGCGCCGGTGGAACCGCGGACGCGGGAGTTCTTGAAGCGGGTCCTCGACCCGCTCGCCGACGACCGCCACGGGCAGGAGCGATGAACCGGCCGCCCGCAGCCCGCGCCACCGACGCGATCCACGCCGGGCAGGCGCCCGATTCGTTGAGCGGTGCGATCGTTCCACCGCTGACGCTGGCGTCCACGTTCGTGATGGACACTCCGGGCGTCCCCCGCTCCGGCTACGACTACTCGCGCTCGGGCAACCCCACCCGGTCAGCCCTGGAGACCGCGCTGGTGACGCTGGAAGCGGGCGGGGCGGCGTTCGCGTTCCCCTCGGGTCTGTCGGCGGAGGACACGCTGTTGCGGGTGCTCACCCGGCCCGGTGACACCGTGCTGTTCGGCCGCGACGTCTACGGCGGCACGTTCCGCCTGCTCACCGCCGTGCTTGCCGGCGAGGGCCGGACCCCGGTGGCGACGGACGTGTTCGACCTCGCCGCGCTCGAGCGGGACCTCGCCCGGACGCGGCCGGTCGTGCTGTGGCTGGAGACGCCGTCGAACCCGCTGCTCGAGATCGCCGACCTGGACCGCATCGCCTCCCTCGCCCACGCCGCAGGTGCGCTGCTCGTGGTGGACAACACGTTCGCGTCGCCGGCGCTCCAGCAGCCGCTCGCGTTGGGCGCCGACGTGGTGGTGCACTCGACCACCAAGCTGATCGGCGGCCACTCCGACATGGTCGGCGGGGCCCTGGTGACCCGTCCGGGGCTGCCTCTTCCGCGCGACCGGTCCGGTGTCGGCGGGAGCAGCGACGTGGCCGACTCGATCGCCTACCTGCGCAACGCCACCGGCGCGGTGCCCGGCCCGTTCGACGCCTGGCTGGCCGCTCGCGGGCTGAAGACGCTGCACGTCCGGGCGGAGCGGGCGGCGGCGTCCGCGGGACGGATCGCGGAGCACTTCAGGGGCCATCCGGCGGTGCGGCGGGTGCACTACCCGGGCCTGCCCGATCATCCCGGCCACGACGTCGCGCGACGCCAGATGCGCGGCTTCGGCACCGTCGTGTCGCTCACGCTCCGGGACGCGGACGCTGCCCGGCGGGCGTGCGAGCGCACTCGCCTGTTCGCCCTGGCGGTGTCGCTCGGGGCGGTCGAGTCGCTGGTCGAGCACCCGGCGTCGATGACCCACGCCGCCAAGGAGGGCTCCCCGGACGCCATCGCGCCGGAGCTCGTCCGGTTCTCGGTGGGTCTGGAAGACGTCGACGACCTCGTGGACGACATCGAGCAGGCGCTGGCATGACGTGGACGGCGGGGCCGGCGCGAGGGGGCCCGGGATGGAGCTGGTGAGCAGGCTGCGCGGTCAGAGCACGACGGTCTTCACCGAGATCACGGCGCTGGCCCAGCGGCACGCGGCGATCAACCTCGGCCAGGGGTTCCCGGACACCGACGGTCCGGCCACAGTGCTGGCCGCCGCGAAGCGGGCGATCGACGACGGCGCGAACCAGTACCCGCCGCTGTCCGGACGCCCGGAGCTGCTGGCCGCCGTCAGCGCACACCAGCGGCGACGGTACGGCATCGACCTGGATCCCGAGCGGGAGGTGCTGGTGACGGTCGGTGCCACCGAGGCGATCGCCGCCACGATCCTTGCGTTCTGCTCCCCGGGCGACGAGGTGGTGATGTTCGAGCCGTACTACGACTCCTACGCCGCGCTGGTGGATCTGGCGGGCGCGACCCGACGGACGGTGGTGCTGCGGTTCCCGGACTTCGCCGTCGACGAGGTGCAGTTGCGGGCGGCCTTCAGCGAGCGCACCCGGCTGGTGCTGCTGAACAGCCCCCACAACCCGACCGGGAAGGTGTTCACCAGGGCCGAACTGGAGCTGATCGCTCGGCTGGCGACCGAGCACGGTGCCTGGGTGGTGACCGACGAGGTGTACGAGCACCTCACGTTCGGGGCGGAGCACGTGCCGATGGCCACCCTGCCCGGGATGGCGGAGCGCACGCTGACGATCTCCTCTGCGGGCAAGACCTTCTCGGTCACCGGGTGGAAGGTCGGCTGGGTGAGCGGCCCGGCGGCGGCCGTGGCCGCCGTACGGAGCGTGAAGCAGTTCCTCACGTTCGGCGTGAACGGGCCGTTCCAGCTGGCCGTCGCCACCGGCCTGGGCCTGCCGGATGCGTACTTCGACGGGCTCCGGGACACGCTTCGCGACAAGCGCGACCTCCTGGTCCGGGCCCTCACTGGCGCAGGGTTGCCCGTCGCGGTGCCGTCGGGCACGTACTTCGTGGTCGCCGACGTCGCCCCGCTGGGCGTGGTGGACGCGAGCGCGTTCGCCCGGCTGCTGCCGGCGGCGGCGGGCGTGGCGGCCATCCCGGTACAGGCGTTCCACGACGACTCCGGAGCCGCGCGCACGCTGCTGCGGTTCGCGTTCTGCAAACGTGACGACGTGCTCACCGAGGCCGGCCGGCGTCTCGCCCGGCTGAGCGGAGGGCAACAATGATGCCCCGTGGCGCCCGGGCCGAGCCACGATCAACGCCTGGAAGCAGGCCCGGATCCTTCCTGCCCAGGCCCCCAAATTGGGAGTGCCCCGGGTATCTGAGATCGCCGTGTCGCAGGAGCGGTCGCGTCGCTTCGCAACTGTAGGTGGAACATTGCCGATCCGCCCGGCATTGTTCCTCCCCCGTCTCCCCCATCTCCAGTCAAGGACCAAGGCAGACTTGAGCCCAGTCAAGCCTGCCCATGAAGCACGCAATGTACCATGGCTGAGTGGCGATGACGTCGATGGGGATCGTGCGGGCGGCGGGGGCTGCCGGCATGGTTGCTTACCTGTCGACCTGTGGTCATTCGCGGGCCGATGAGTACCTGTCGGAGCATGGTCACGCTGTGGTGACGTGGCGGGGGATCGGCGCTGACGGGAAGCTGGTGGAGCGGCAGCTGGACGCAGACCAGTTCGCCCGGTTCATGGCCGGACTGGACCCGTTCACTGGCGAGTCGCGGTGGGCCCAAGCGGTGGAGCCGGAGCATGTCGCGGCCGTTGACTTCCTGGTGAACGGGCCGAAGGAGTGGAGCATTCTCGCCGTCCTCGACCCCGGCGTCCGGGCCGCGCTGTTGCGGGGACAGGTGAACGCCGAGCGGGCGGTGCTGCGGTACCTGTGGGAGAACGGGACGGTGCAGGTGAAGCAGGCCGGCCAGGTGGTGCGGGTACGGGTAGAGCGGATCGAGATCGCCTCGGTGCAACATTTCTCGTCCCGTGCCGGGGATCCGCATTTCCACCGGCACATGGAGATCTCGGCCAGGGTGTGGGCGGCCGGGAAGTGGCGGGCGCTGGACACGCTCGGCGCACGGAATCTGAACGTAGCGGTGCAGGCGATCTTCCAGCGTGAGCAGCTCCGCGAACTGCGGCCGGTGCTGGAAGGTTTTGGCTACCAGGTCGACGAGCTGGGTCAGATCCGGTTGCTGCGGCCGGTGGTGGAGGCGATGAGCCGACGCTCGGCGCAGCTGGAGCGGAACCTGGCCCGGATCGAGGCCGAGTGGCGGGCGGAGAACCCCGGCAAGGAGCCGACCGCCCGGTTGGCCCGCTTGTGGGATGTGCAGGCGTGGGAGCAGCAGCGGCCCTACAAGGCCGAGGCCGGGGTGCTGGACGACGAGTTGGCGGTATGGGCGGCCCGGATCCGAGAGGTGCTCGCTGAGCACCACCTCAGGTTGCCGGAGCCGGCTTTGGTGGTGCTGGACGGTCGTGTGAGTGTGGCTCGGCTGGACCGGGATGCCCTCGCGGCCGAGTTGGTGGAAGCGCAGGGGTTGAAGCGGTCGGCGTGGTCGCGGGCTGATCTCGAGGCGGCCGCGATCTTGGCCGTCGAGGGCCGGGTGCGGGGGGCTGCTGCGGCGCTGGACGAGCTGGCAATGGATGTCGTGGCGCGGGCGTTGGGGGAGTCGCGGCTGTTGCCGTCGGTCGCGCAGGGTAGGCCGTCGGCGGCGGTGAAGTGGTGGACCAGCCCCTCGGTGATGTCACGGGAGAACGAGTTGCGGGCCGGGCTGGCCGTGCTGGCCGATCGCGATCGGTTGAGTGTGGTCGAGGGTGCCGCGGGGGTCGGGAAGACGACCAGCCTGACCGGGTACCTGGCGGAGGCTGCTGCGGCCGGCCAGCGGGTCGCGGTGGTGGCGCCGACCGGGGCGGCCGCGATCGCCGCCGCTGGGGCTGGGGTCGAAGCGTCGACGGTCGATTCCCTGCTGGGACGGTATGGCTGGGACAAGAACACGGCGGGCGGCTGGGTATGGGCCGAGCCCAACCGGCGTCCACAAGAGTCGTTGCCTGCCGGTAGCAGGCTCGTGGTGGATGAGGCCGGGATGGTGTCCCAGGATGCGGCGCGGGCGCTGGTGACTCTCGCCGGCGTCTGCGGTTGGCAGGTGCGGGTCCAGGGTGACTCGTTCCAGTTCTCCGCGGTCGGGGTGGGCGGTGTCATGGAGTTGGCGAAGGGCACGGCGCGTCCCGAACGAGTGGCCCTGCTGGACGATGCCGATGACGTCCATCGTTTCCGGCTCCGCACGGGGGAGAAGGATGAGGCGTATGCGGCGCACAGTGTCGCGATCCGGACCGGTGCCGACCCGGAGGCGACCGCGGCGGAGGTGATGGGTCGCGCGACGTTGTACGCCTCCGAGGCCGAGCGTCAGACGTCGATCGCGCACGGGTGGGCCGAGCGGGCTCACGCCGGAGTGGGGCTGGTGATCGCCGCTACCAATCCCGACGTGCAGCAGTTGAACGGGCTGATCGCCGACCGGCTGCGCACGGTCGGGATCGTGACCGGTGACACGCTCGCCACCGCGCCGCGGGGGGAGTGGGCCTCGGAGACGATCAGCGAGGGCGACATCGTCGCAACCCGGGTCAACGGAGTCGACGAGGCCGGCCACCGGTACGCGAACAGGGAACGCTGGCGGGTCGACGCCCTGGACGATGCGGGCGCGTACCTGATCAGTCTCGACGGCCGCCGGGAGTTGCGGCTGTCGGGGAATGCGGCGCGTGAACGGCTGCAGCTGGCGTACGCGGTGACCGGGTACGGCGCCCAAGGGGTCACGGTGAACGAGGCCGTGCTGCTGGTCGACGAGGGCATGGACCGTCCCTCGTTCTATGTCGGCTCGACCCGCGGCCGTTACGCCAACCAGGCCGCGATCCTCGCCCCCGACGGGGACCCGGGCCTGGCTCGGGCCCAGGTTGAGGAGATCCTGTCCCAGCCTGGTGCCGACACCGGTTGGCGTGCCGCCGACCTGGCCGCGGCCGCCGATCGGGAACGGATGGGCGATCTGGTCGACATGCCCAGCCGCCACTTCCCGCCGATCGGTACCGGGCAGGTCGCCGAGGCGGCAGAGCAGATCGCCCGGGACGCTGAGTGGCCCGACGAGGTTCGCGACCCCCACCTGTTCGACAAGGCGCTCGCCCACGTCGACCGGCTCCAGCAGCGTCGAGCACTCGAGATCGCCCAGCGGGAGGCCAGCCAGGAGCAGTTGCGGAGCAAGCTCGCCCAGGCCGTCGAGACCGAACGACAGGTGGCCCTGCGGGTGGACAGTGCGGCGCAGCGGGTCGGGCAGGCTGTTCAGGCCACGCGGGCTGCCCAGGAAGCCGTCTCGGCCGCCGAGGACCGGGCACAGCACGCGAACCCGTTCAACCGCGGTAGCCGCGAGCGTGATCTCGCCGCAGCCCGCCACGCGCTATGGGACGTCCAGCAGACCGAGGCCGGCCGACGCGCCCGTCATGCCGAGCTCACCGAGAACGCCCGACGGCACGTGGGAACCTCCCGTCAGCTCGCCGGCGAGGTTGAACACGCCGAGCGCTACCTCGGTTGGCTGCGCGACGAGCGGCACCAGCTCACTCTCGAGCTCCTGCCCCTTCCCGGCGTGGAGTACCAGCAGAGGTACAGCCGCGCCGACCTCGAGGCACTGCGGGACGCCTGGCTCACGGAGCCCCAGCCCCGCGACACAGCAGACCCGGTCCGGAAGATCATCGACCTCGTCAACGACGAGCGACAACTCGCCGACGTCCTCACGCCAAGCCAGTGGCACACCCTCGCCGACGCAGCTCTGCCCGGTGACCTCGTGTGGGAGGCCGACAGTGACAAGCCCTGGCTACGAGGTCTGCGTCGGCCTCTGCCGGGCTGGCTGGGCCAGCAGGCGGAACACCTCGCCAGCGACCCCCAATGGCACGACCACGCCGACCAGCTCGCCAACCGCTGGACCACCATCCACCAGGCCGCCGAGACAATGCATGCCGAGCTCAGACCCGACCGGCCACCCACAACCCCGACCCGGATCGACCCCCACCGAGAACCCCCACGGCTCAGCCCACCCGGCCCCGACCTCAGCCCTGGCTGGTGAGGCCCGCGGCCTTCGAAGGCTGGACCACGCGGAGCGCGACGATGTCTGACGACGGCGCTATGGGCCCAAGGACGTGATCGGCACGACGAGGACGCCGTCCGGCCTCCGATAGGCGAAACGTCCACCCGTCACGACGACGAGCGCGGCAGGCTCGCCGTGCTGCTCCTTGTCGACCTTGCTCGCCATGTGGAGCAGCGACTCGGCTGCGGTGTCGGCCTGGGTCTCGCCGAGCTTGAACTCGAACCCGGCCCAGCGACCGTTGGGGAGCTCGAGAATGGCGTCGATCTCCCGGTTCAGCTGCGTGTCTCGCCAAGACGACAGGGATGCGCCGAGGGGCTGGCTGTAGATGCGGAGATCTCTCAGTCCGAGCGACTCGAAGTGGAATCCTGCCGCTTCAAGGTCTGCGAGCAACTCGGCGGTGCCGACGCCGAGTGCCGAAACGCCGATCGACGGGTCCACGAAGTGGTGCACCGGGGTCGTTCTCAGACGGGTACGCGAGCGCATGTGGGGCTGCCAGGCGGACAGCGGCTCGATGAGCATGAGCCGGTCCAGTGCGTCGAGGTAGTTGGTGAGGGTCTTGTCGTCGATCGGGCCGTTCTGGCCGCCGACCTCGATCGTGACCGCCGACCTACGTAGCGGCGTGCCCACGGCACGACCCAGCGATGCGAGCAGCCGTGTGAGGTTGCCGGGGTTGCGGCGTGGCCCGAGCGCGGGAACGTCGACGTCGACGACGTTGCGGTTGTATGCGGCGACCCACGCCCGCGCCGCCCGTTCGTGGAGGTCGACGGTCTCGGGCCAGCCGCCGACAACGATGCGCTCGATCAACTCAGGTATGGACAACGTGGCTGGCGAGCCGCTCGGCTCGGCGCCACCCAGGATCGCGGCCAGGCTGACCGCGCCGGTCGAGTGGCCGGACTCGAACAGGCTCATCGGACGCATCCGCAGGCGACCGATCCGGCCCGCCCCGGAGTGCAGGCGCGCATTGTCGCGGGGCCGCGACGAGCCGGTGAGGAGGTAGAGGCCCTTGTCGCTGTGGTCGTCGACCGCGCGCCGGACGAGGTTCCAGATGTCCGGAGTGTCCTGCCACTCGTCGAACAGGATCGGCGTCGGGGAGGCGAACAACTGGTCGGGGTACGTCTCCAGCGCTGCGCGGGCGGCCCGGTCAATCTCCATCCGGAAGACGGTCCGGGCTACCTGGGACGCCGTCGCGGTCTTGCCGACGGCCTTCGGGCCGTCGATGAGGACAGCACCCATGAAACTCATGAGATCCCGTAGTTCGGCGTCGGCCACGCGGGGACGGTAGCTGGTCACCGGTTCAGTCTAGGCTGACTCGATGGCGAAATCCCAGATCCATCGGGCCTGAAATCCTAGAAGCGTCGCTCGTGAAGTCGGAAGTTCGTCGGCGCGGGGGCACCGCAACGGGAGTCGCCGTGATCGTTTGCGGGAGTTGTCGGGGCGGGTAGTCCGCGGCGACACGGACCGAACGGACCGGCGGTGCGCAGGAGATCGCAGACAGCCCCGTGGCGGCTGGCAGTTAAGTCCGCAAGAAGTCCGCAAGAAGTCCGCAGGACCACCGAACCCGTCCGATCAATGCCAACGCCAGCCAACGCCATAAGCCCTAGTCAAACTGCGTTTACCAACGCTATCAGCTGCTTCCGAGACAGGCCGTAGACTGCCTTGATAGTTCCCCTACTACTACTGACACGGAGGATGCTGACTGTGTGCCCATCCGCCGAGGGCGCGGGCCGGCGAGGAACACGCAGACAGAGCGGCCGGCGCCGGTTCGGACCGAGGACGCGGCGTCTTCACCGGGCGCCGGCCTGGGTGCGTCTTCTCGGCTACTCGCCCCAGGACGAAGCAGGATCACCGCCGAGCTGGACAGGTTGGCGATCGGCAGCAGCGGGCACGATTTGCCCCAGAGAAGTCCCGCCTTGTGGGTATGTACAGATCATGCGACGCTCGAAAACGTCCACTGAAACCATGGTCGGTCAATCCGCCGGAGGGTTCTGATGTTCGAGTCTCAGCGTGACCTTCGTGCAGGTAACCGCTATCGGCACCGGTGGGAGATGCCGATGGTGTATCTCAGCTTCGCCTTTGCCGTGTTCTGGGTGTTGTTGTTCGGCGCGCTGGCCCTGGGCCGGTTCGACATCCCCGGCTGGCTGTCGAGCGTGGTCATGGCGGTGATAGGGCTGCCGTTCGTGATGCTGGTCACACTTCCGTTCAAGTACTGGGAGGAGATCGTGCAGTCGGTCGAGGTCTCTGAACACCAGTACCCGGAGGTCTGGGCGGTCTACCAGGACCTGCTCGCCCGGATGGAGGTGCCGAACCCGCCGAGGCTCTACATCAAGAACGGCAACGGAGAACTGAACGCCCACGCGGCGAAGCGCGGCCTCCGCAAGACGTTCATCGTGGTCTACAGCGACGTGGTTGACACCTTCTACGAGCTCGGTGACCACGACACGCTCCGCTTCATCATCGCCCACGAGTTGGGGCACGTGAAGCTCGGCCACATCAACATCCGCCGGATCATCCTTCGCTCTGCGGTCCAACTGCTCTACCTGAGCAACACCTTCACCCGCGCCCAGGAGTACTCTGCGGACCGGATCGCCGCAGCCCTGCTCGTGCCCGAGGTCTCCGCCGCGCGCTCGTTGTCGATCCTGTACGCCGGCAAGCGCAACTACCAGTCCATGGATTTGGCTCAGTACGCCAACCTCGACCTGCACCACATCAACGGGTTCTGGGTCGCAGTCGTCAACTTCCTGGCCAACCACCCGGTCGGACGCCGCCGCCTCGCCGCCGCCAACCAGATGGACACGTCCGGCGACTGGAACGTACACGGCAGCATGCTCTGAACCCCAGAAGCGATCGCCCCGACAGAACCTCCGATGCGCTGGCACTACGGGAGCCGCCGGCACCAATCTCTCCTGAGCACGGCGGTCACGCAGATGATCGCGATCGGGTAGACCAGTACGCCGAGGGGGACTGCCTCCCTGCCAGGAGCTGTGGGGAGGAAGGCCGCGGAGTCCCCCCAAGCTCGGTGGAGGGCTCACAAGGGCCGACAGACGCACGAGCGCCTGCGACTCGCGCGTGGCCGCTCGGACGACCGGGCGGGAGCCAACGGGAGGACACCCTCCCTTGCGGTATCCAACAGTGTTGGAATAGTATCCAACACTGTTGGACAAACCCGAGGAGAACCGCATGTCCCCCCGCACGGCGAACCGTCCCAGCCTCAGCCAGGAGCAGGTCGTCACCGCAGCACTGGAGCTGATCGACGAGACCGGGCTGGACGGGCACAACATGCGCGCGCTCGCCGCGCGCCTGGGCGTGGACGCGAGCACGATCTACTACCACGTGCCCTCGAAGGCTGCACTGTTCAGCCTGATCGTCGACCGCGTCATGGCCGGGCTGGACGCCGGGGTCGACGACCCCACGCACGGGACCGCCGAGCGGCTCCTCACCGCCGCGCACGCCTTCCGCCGGGCGCTCATGGCCCACCCGAGGGCGCTGCCGCTGGTCGCCGCCCGCTCACTGCGGACCCCCGCCCAGCTCGCCGGCGTCGAGGTCATCCTCGGCATCCTCTACGACGCCGGCTTCTCCGCCGTCGAGGCGATGGTGGCCCTCGACGCGATCGGCCAGACGGTCATCGGCCTGTCCAGCATCCACGCCGCCCACCTCGAGGCCGACGAGCCCGAGCAGCCGTGGGGCGACCTGCCCGTCGAGCGCTTCCCGCACGTGCGCCGGATGCTCGCCGAGGGCGCCTACCTGGGCTTCGACACCGAGTTCGCGATCACGGTGGGGGCACTCGTCACCGGCATCCTCACCGCCCGCTCCGCCGGCACGCTCATCCCGGCCGACGCGACCCCCGTCCCCCTCGTGCAGGCGTGACCGCCCGCCCGTCCCCAGGAGAACCCCCATGCGCACCGTGCTGTCCCGTCGCGAGTACCGCCTGCTGTGGCTCGGCCAGGCCGTCAGCCACCTCGGCGACCAGTTCCACCTGATCGCCCTGCCCTGGCTGGTGCTGGCCGTCACCGGCGACCCCCTCCAGCTGGGCCTCGTGCTGGCGGCGGCCGGAGTGCCGCGCGCCGTGCTGATGCTGTTCGGCGGCGCGCTGGCCGACCGGTTCTCGCCGCGCACCCTGATGCTCGCCTCCAACCTCGTGCGGTTAGCGATCACCGTGCTCCTCGTGGTCGCCGTGGCCGGGGGCACCGTCGAGCTGTGGATGGTCTACGGCGTGGCAGTCTCCTTCGGCGTGGTCTCCGGGTTCTTCCTGCCCGCGGCGGAGGCCACGCCGCCCCGCGTCCTTCCCGGCGAGGAACTCGCCGCCGGCAACTCCCTGATGATGATCGCCGACCAGGTCGCGCAGTTCGTCGGCCCGGCGTTGGCCGGCAGCATCGTCGCCCTCCTCGGCGGGGCGGCCGACGGCCGCTCCGGGCTGACCGGCATCGCGGTGGCCTTCGGCGTCGACGCCGCGACGTTCGCGTTCGCCGCACTGACCCTCGCGCTGATGCGCCCGCTGGCCGGCTTCGGCTCGGAGCACCACCCGCTGAGGGACGTCGCGGACGGGCTGCGCCACGCGTGGCACCACGACACCACCCGGACGATGGTCATCGTCATCGCCCTGGCGAACTTCCTGCTCACCGGGCCGCTGCTCGTGGGGCTGCCGGTGCTCGCGTCCACCCGGTTCGCCGAGGGCGCGGCGGCCTTCGGGATGATCCTGTCCGGCTACGCCCTGGGCAACCTGGCCGGCATGGCGGTGGCCGGGGTGGCGACCCCGTCCCCGCGGGTGCTCGGTGTGCTGGGTGTGGCCATCTTCCCGTTCCTCGCCGTGATCTACGCCGCGCTCGGGCTGGTGACGTCCACCGGGGTCGCGGTCGCGCTGATGGTCGTCGGGGGGATCGGCAACGGGTACCTGTCCATCACGATCATCAGCCTGCTCCAGCGGATGACCCCGTCGCACCTGGTGGGACGCGTGATGGCCCTGCTCATGCTGTCGATGTACGGCCTCGGCCCGGTGTCACAGGTGATCGCCGGCGCGGTCCTGCAGGTGAGCGCGACCGGGCTGTTCGTCGGGGCGGCCGCCGGCCTTCTCGTACCCGCCGCGCTCGCCTTCCGTCACCGCGGCATGTGGGACTTCACCCCTGCGCCGAACCCGGCGGACGGCCTCGCCGGCGCCGCGCTCGACACGGTGCCCTGACCGGTCAGGCCCGAGCGGGCGCGAGGCGCTCGCGCACCTCGAGGGCGAGGCGGGGCACATCGGTGAACACCGCGTCCACCCCCCAGCCGATCATGCGGGCCAGCTTCCGCTCGCCGTTCACCACCCACGGACGGACGGCGAGCCCCGCGGCGTGCGCGCGGCGGACGTAGCCCCTGCCCATCACGAAACGGGCCGGCGGGTGGATGGCACCCACGCCCAGCCGCGCCGCGTACCGCCACGGCTTGTAGAGCGGGTCGGTGTAGAGCATGCCGAGCTCCGACGGCGCCCCCAGCTCCTGGAGCCGCTTCAGCGAGTAGTGGTTGAACGTCGACAGCACCACGCGGTCGGCGATCCCGTAGGCCTCGACCGCGGCCAGGACCCGCTCCTCCAGCCCGTGGTAGGCCTCGACGGAGTTCTTCAGCTCGATGTTGATGGCCACGCCGGCCGGCGCGACGACGTCCAGCACCTCGGCCAGCGTGGGGATGCCGACGCCGGCGAACCCGTCCATGCCGTCGGTGGCCTCGAGCCGGCGGAGCTGTGCGAGGGTGAACCCGACCACCGGGCCGTGTCCGTCGGTGGTGCGGTCGACCGTCTCGTCGTGGATCACGACCATCGCGCCGTCCGCGGTGAGCTGCACGTCGAACTCCACCCCGTCGACGCCGATCTCCAGCGCCCGCCGGAACGCGGGGACGGTGTTCTCCGGGGCCTCTCGACGGGCGCCGCGGTGGCCCCAGATCTGGGTCATGACACTCCTCGACGACGGGCTGGTCGGATGTACCTCGCCCGGGCTCTGGCGGGCTATGGTCGGGATCGTGACTGTACGCCAAGCAACTGCCATCGACGCCATCGCCGACGCCTACACCGACCGCCTCGCCGAGCTCGACCCGCTCGCCGCGACCGAGATGGGCATTCCCGGACACGACCACCAGATGACCGACCTCTCCCCCGAGGGCCACGCCGAGCTCGCCCGGCTGAGCCGGGAGACGCTCGCCCGGCTCGCCACGGCAGAGCCGGCCGACGACGTCGACGCGGTGACCGTCGCCGCCATGACCGACCGGCTGCAGCTCGCCCTCGACCTGCACGAGGCAGGGGAGTTCGAGGGTCAGCTGAACGTGATCGCCTCGCCGCTCCAGGCGCTGCGCGACGTCCTCGACCTGATGCCCACCGCCACCACCGACGACTGGGCCAACATCGCCGCGCGCGTGTCGAAGGTGCCGTGGGCCGTCCACGGCTACATCGAGTCGCTGCGGTCGGCCGCCCGGCGCGGTCTCGTGCCCGCGGCCCTCCAGGTGCAGGAGGGCATCAAGCAGGCCGCGGAGCTCGCCGACCCGTCCTCGTCGTTCTTCGTGACCTTCCTCGCCGGCGCCACTCCGGACGGCAGCCCCGCCGAGGGTGCGCTCGCCAACGACCTCGCGATGGCCGGACGCAAGGCCGCCCAGGCCTACGGCGAGCTGGTCGCGTTCCTCGGCGACGAGCTGGCCGGCCAGGCGCCCTCCGACGACGCCGTCGGCAGGGACCGCTACGCGCTGTGGTCGCGGGAGTTCGTCGGCGACGCCGTCGACCTCGACGAGACCTACGAGTGGGGCCTGGAGGAGCTCGCCCGGATGACCGCGGAGCAGGAGCGGATCATGGCCGAGATCGCTGGTCCGGGCGCAACGATGGCCGACGCCGTCGCCGCGCTCGAGGCCGACCCGTCCCGCCGGCTCCACGGCAAGGAGGCCCTCCAGCGCTGGATGCAGCAGACCGCGGACGCCGCGATCGCCGCCCTCGACGGGGTGCACTTCGACCTCGCCGAACCGCTGAAGACGATCGAGTGCATGATCGCGCCGACCGAGAACGGCGGCATCTACTACACCGGCCCGTCCGACGACTTCTCGCGTCCGGGCCGCATGTGGTGGTCGGTGCCGCCGGGCGTCACCGAGTTCAGCACCTGGCGCGAGAAGACGACCGTCTACCACGAGGGCGTCCCGGGCCACCACCTGCAGATCGCCCAGGCCGTGCTCAACCGCGAGCAGCTGAACTCGTGGCGACGGCTGGTCAGCTGGAGCTCCGGGCACGGCGAGGGCTGGGCGCTGTACTCCGAGCGGCTGATGGAGGAGTTCGGGTTCATGGACGACCCCGGCGACCGCCTCGGCCTGGTGGACGGCCAGCGCATGCGGGCGACGCGCGTCGTGCTCGACATCGGCGTGCACTGCCGCAAGCCCGCCCCCGCGCAGTGGGGCGGCGGCACCTGGGACGCGGAGAAGGCCTGGGAGTGCTTCAAGGCCAACGTGAACATGGACGAGGCATTCCTGCGCTTCGAGCTCAACCGCTACCTCGGCTGGCCGGGCCAGGCCCCGTCCTACAAGATCGGCCAGCGGCTGTGGGAAGGCTACCGCGCCCGCTCGGAGGCCGCGGCGCGCGCCGCCGGTGAGGAGTTCAGCCTGAAGGACTTCCACACCCGCGCGCTCAACCTCGGCTCGGTCCCGCTCGCCGTCTTCCCGAAGGCGCTCGGCCTCGAACCCTGACCTCCGCCGCGGCACACCCGTGGGTCCGGCAGCGGATCCACGGGTGTTTTCGCCGAATTGCTGCTCCTACCCGTAACCCTCGGGCCATCGCGCGCGGTATAGCAGGTGTGGAGACGTGCCCCCGCGTCCGAGCAGGTGCTTCGCCTCCACCGGACCGAGTGGGGGACGATCATGCGGACCAGGCGATCTGAGCGCGGGAGTGTCGCCGTGGAGTTCGCCCTGATCCTTCCGGTCCTGATGATCCTGCTGCTCGGCATCATCGAGTTCAGCTACGCGTTCCTGGTCCAGGCGTCGGTCTCCAACGCGGCGCGCCTTGGTGTCCGCAACTACGCCATCAACTACACGACGCCGGGAGCCCAACAGGCCGCCATCGACCTGGCCAGGTCCGCCCTGACTCCCGGCGCGGTGGTCTCCGGCACGTTCTCCGCACCGTGCACCCCGATGGGCCAGACGACCCTCACCCTGACCTACCGGTACCGGTCGATCACCGGCTGGTTCGACGGGATCCTCGGCAGCCAGGTCAGCCTCAAGGGCATCGGGAGCATGCAATGCGGCGGCTGACCGGACGGCGTGGATCGCAGCGCGGCGCCACCGCGGTCACGATGGCGTTGCTGATGCTGGTGCTGATGGCGGGCGGAGCGCTCTCGGTCGACCTGGGGATGGCCTACGCCGAGCAGCAGCAGCTCCGCAACGGCGCGGACGCGGCCGCGCTCGCGATCGCGGAGTCCTGCGCCCGCGGCGCCTGCGTCGACAGCGCCGACACCTACGTGAAGGCGAACAAGCTCGACGGGAAGGCCTCCGGCACGGTCGAGGGACCGATCGGGCCCTCGACGGTCACCGTCTCTGCCCAGGCCACCAGGACCAACTACTTCGCCGGGATCCTCGGGTTCCCCACCACGGACCTCACCGCACGGGCCACCGCGCAGTGGGGCTGGCCCTCGGCGGGCGCGACCCTTCCCCTGACCTTCTCCTGGTGCGCCTTTTATGAGGCGACCGGGGGCTGGGACGACCAGGGCAAGCCGCTCGTTGCCGGTCAGACCACCGTCCACTTGATCGAGAAGAGCTGCACCCCGCCGGCCCACAACGAGGTTCCGGGCGGCTTCGGCTGGCTGACCGGCGTGAAGTGCGTGTCCATGGTCGTCTCCGGTGAGTGGGTGCTCAGCGACCCCGGCAATGACGGCTCGACGTCGTGCAAGGACTTCGACTGGACCACCATCCAGAACAAGACCGTGCTGGTGCCGATCTTCGACGCGGTGAGCGGAACCGGCAGCAACGCCCAGTACAAGATCAAGGGCCTGGCCGCCTTCACCATCACCGGTTACTGCTTCTCCTCGAGCGCGAAGTGGAACGTCACCAAGTGCCCGGCGGACAAGCAGGTCAAAGGCACGTTCACGAACTACGTCGACCTCACCGGCAACTACACCATCGACGTCAACGCCACCCATTTCGGCGTTCCCACCATCAAGCTCACCTCCTGACGCGCGCCGGGCCCGGACGCCGCTCGGAGTTCAGCGCTGCCCGCGAGCCGCCGACAGGAACCGCCGCTGGTAGCTGACCACCTGGCTCGCGGACGCGAAGCGGGCGAGGTAGCCGGGTTCGGCGGTGACCACCACGCGTCCGGCCATGTCGGCGAACTCCGGCTCGGTGAGCAGCCGGTCGATGTCGGGGTACATCGCCTCGCCCTCCAGCGAGCAGACGATCAGCCGCGTGTCCGGCAGGTCGGCCTGCCGCAGCACCCGCAGGTTGTGCCGGACGCCGTCCAGCCCGTCCGCGCCCTCGTGGTCGTCGATGCGCCGGGAAATGACCGCCCGGCGCGCGATGGCGACGGCCACCTCCACCGGCGCGTCCACCTCGTCGCCGGACAGCGCGTCGACGCCGACCAGGTAGTCGCGCAGCTCGACCAGCGCCTCGGCGTCGTCGCGTCCGCGTTCGAGCAGCTCGGCCATCCGCCGGGTCTGGGCCAGCCGGTTGCGGATGAAGCTGTTGATGAACGCGGGCCGGGCCTGGAGGGCGAGCCGGGCCTGGTAGGGCTCGAACATCAGCGTGAAGTTCACCCGGAAGCCGTGCTCGCGCAGCCGCAGCGCGAGCCGGTGGCCGGCGAAGGCCTCCTCCGGGGACGCGGTGTCCCAGCGGCGGCGCAGGCGCTTGTCGCCGGTGAGCAGCTCCCCCGCGTTCGCGGCGCTGACCGGCCCGGTGTGCGGCACCTTGATCACCGTCCGCCACTCACCGAGGATGTCCCGCATCTGCTCGCACTCGGCCAGCACCCTGCCGAAGTCGGGCTCGAACGGGTCGTCGAGTTCCACCGACACGTCACATCCCGGCCCCAGGATCCGGGCGATCTCGGTCATCACCTCGTCCCGGGTCGAGTACCGGTGCTCGACGTTGGCCCGGGGGTTGTTGATGAACAGGTCGTAGATGATGCCGGGGTTGCAGGTGAGATTGGCGATCAGCGGTGCGACCGGCTCCAGCTCGTAGGGGTTCGCGGTGTCCGCGGAGAACAGCATCGGCGTGGGGCGCGGGACGCCGTCGGCGTCCTGGCCGATGTCACGGACGAGGTCGGCGGACAGCAGGCCGTCCGCCGCCAGCCTCCACACCACGCGGAAGCCCGCCGGCAGGTGGCCCGGCGGGACCGCGAAGTAGTCGATCACGCGGGAGAACTCCGCGGTGACGCCGAGCTGGCGGCCGTAGCGCAGGGCCTGCGCGAACGTCTCCTCCGTCAGGGGGAGGCGGGAGAGCCGGCCGACCAGCTCCTCCTCGCCGGACACCGGGGGCAGTCCGAGCGATGCGACCTCGAAGGCGATGCCACAGGAGGTGGCCATGATCGGGATCCTCTCGACGGGGATCGAATCCCGGCCCGCCCCGCCCGGCGCGGTGGGTCCGGCGGTGTCGCCACCGCGGGACTCCCCGCGTGCGGACGGGGACGGGTCAGACGGACGAACCGCAGCCGGTCAGAAGATGCGGTTCACGATGGACGCCGGGGCCTCGAGGAGCGCCTCGATCTCGTCGTCCAGCTTGACCAGCGTCAGCGACGCACCGGCCATCTCGAGGCTGGTGCAGTACTCGCCGACGTAGCTCCTCGCGACCGTGATGCCCTGGTCGGCCAGCTTCTGCGCTGCGATGCCGAACAGCAGGTAGAGCTCGCTGATCGGGGTCCCGCCCAGGCCGTTGATCATCAGCGCGACGCGGTCGCCGGCGGTGAAGGGCAGGTCGGGCACGACCGCGCCGAGCAGTTCGTCGACGATCTCGTCCGCGCTGACCAGCTTGGCGCGACGGCGTCCGGGCTCGCCGTGGATGCCCACGCCGACCTCCATCTCGTCGTCCGCGATCTCGAACAGCGGCACGCCCTTGGCCGGCGGGGTGCAGGAGCTGAGCGCGATGCCCATCGTGCGGGTCACCGAGTTCACCTTCTCGCCGATCGCCTTCACCTCTTCCAGCGAGGCGCCCTGCTCGGACTTCGCGCCGACGGCCTTGATCACGAAGAAGTTGCCGGCCACGCCGCGGCGGCCCACGGTCCAGGTGGAGTCCTGCACCGCGACGTCGTCGTTGATGAACAGGGTGGTCACCTTGAGGCCCTCGGCCTCGGCAAGTTCCTGCGCCATCTCGAACGCCATCCGGTCCCCGGTGTAGTTGTTCACCAGCAGCAGGACGCCCTTGTCCGAGGCGACCAGCTTGGCGGTCTGGTACACGTAGTCGCTCGGCGGGGCGGCGAACACGTCACCGGGGCAGGCCGCGTCGAGCATGCCGGGGCCGACCACCATCACGTGGGCCGGCTCGTGGCCGGAGCCCGACCCCTGCACGATGCTCACCTTGTCGTGGTTGGGGGCGTCGGCCCGCATGATCAGGTTGTACTCGGGCACGTATTTGATGGTGTCCGGGTTGGCCAGGGCGATGCCCTTCAGCATCTCGGGGACGAACTGCTTGGGATCGTTGACGAACTTCTTCATGGGTTTCCCTTCCTCGGGTTCGGGTTGTGGTGTGGGACGGATGGGTGGCTAGCGCTTCGACCAGGCCTCGGCCAGGGCCTCCAGCAGGACGGCGATCGCCATGGCGCCGGCGTCGACCGACCCGATGCTGCGCTCGCCGGTGTAGGACGCGCGGCCGCGCATGGCCTGCATCGTCTTGGTGTTCTCCGCCGCCGCCCGCGCGGTGACGGCCATGGCGCGCACGATCTCGGCCGCGCCGTGGCCGGCCGCCGACTCCGCCTCGAGGGTGTCGATGGCGGGGACGAGGGCGTCCAGCAGGGTCTTGTCACCGAGGTCGGCCTGCCCCCTCGCCTTGATCCCCTCGACCGAGGCGCGCAGCGCGCGCACCACGTCCGCGCCCTCGATCTGGGGGTGTTCCTTCAGCTGCACCCCGGCCCGGAGCATGGCGGTGCCCCAGATCGGGCCGGAGGTGCCACCGATCCGTGCGGAGACGGCCGCGGCGATCTTGGTGAGGAAGACACCGGGGTCGCTGCGGTCGAAGCTGTCCCACTGCTCGAGCGCGATCTCGAAGCCGCGGGCCAGCGAGTAGCCGAAGTCGCCGTCGCCGACGACGGCGTCCAGCTCCCCGAAGTAGGTCTCGTTGGCGACGATGTTCTCGGCGATGTTCCGCATCACGAACTCGACGTCGGTGATGGATCCGGTCATCTGGATTCCTCCTGGTTGGTTGGGAGCAGCTGCTCGAGGTCGGCCAGGGTGACCATCCCCTCGGGGCGGACGCCCGCCGGCGCGGACACCACGGCCAGCGGGTCGCCCGGGTCGCCCAGGTGGCTGAGCACAAGGGACGCCCCGGTGAAGTCGTCGTCCGCGGTGAAGGTGCTGACCGTCACCACCACCGCGAGCCCCGCACCGCGGGCCGCCTGGACGCCGATCCCGGAGTCCTCCACGACCAGGCACTCGGCGGGGTCGAGGCGGAGGTCGTCAAGGACCTTGAGGTAGATGTCCGGTGCCGGCTTCTTCCGCGGCACGATGTCGCCGGCGAAGACGTGGCACCGCTCAGCGAGCTCCGCACCGACCGCGTGCTCGAGGACGCCCCGCACCGACGGCTCGGCGGAGGTGGACGCGACGGCGACCGTCCACCCGTGGGCGAGGGCGTCGGCGACGATCCGGGCGATGCCGGGACGGCCGGGGAGCTGGCCGTCACGCACCCGCTCGAGGAACAGCTGGGTCTTGCGGGCGTGGAGGTGCCTGATCAGGTCGGCGGCACCGTCGGTGTCGGGCAGGTCGGAGGCGATCCGCTCCTTCCCGCCGCCGATCTTCACCTTCTCCGCGTAGGTGGGCACGTCCCAGCGGACCGGCACGCCGAACTCGGCGAACGCGTCGTTGAAGGCGGGCAGGTGGCCGTCCTTCTCCGTGTCGGCCAGCACGCCGTCGCAGTCGAAGACCAGGGCCGGCATGTCAGGCCCTGCCCGCGCTGCCGAACACCTCTGCGAAGTGCCTGGTCATCGCGCGGACGTCCGCACCGACGGCGGTGAACAGCGACGGCGGGTCCCACTTCGCCTTCGCCTCCGCGTCCTTGAGGAAGGCCAGGCTCGACTGCATGAAGGTCTCCTTCAGCGCCGTCGAGATGTTCACCTTGGCGCAGCCGCGGGCGATGCAGTCACGGAACTGCTCGTCGCTCAGGCCGCTGCCGCCGTGCAGCGCGATGGGCACCGGATGGGCGTCCACGATGTCGGAGACGCGCTGGAAGTCGAGCACCGGCGCCCGCTTGTAGGTGCCGTGCGCGTTGCCGATCGCGGGGGCGAACACGTCCACGTTCGTGGCCTCGAGGTAGCGCAGCGTCACCTCGAGGGTCTGGCGCTTGGACTCCTCGTCCGAGCCGATCCCGTCCTCCTGGCCCGTGATCGACTCGATCTCGCCCTCCACGTGGGCGTCGTAGCGGCGCGCCTCCGCGACCACCTCGACGGTCTGGCGCTGGTTCTCCTCCACCGGCAGCTGCGACGCGTCGAACAGCACGGAGTTCCAGCCGGCGGCGAGGCAGTCGCTGATCACCTGGCGGTCGGGGCAGTGGTCGAGGTGCAGCGCGCAGGGCACCTCGATGCCCGCCGTCATGGCCTTCCACATCTGGAACAGGGTGTTCACGCCGATCGAACGGACGGTCTTCACCGAGGTCTGGAGGATCACCGGCGACCGTGCCTCGACCGCCCCCGCGAGCACGTTCTCCATGGTGAGGTCGTTGAGGATGTTGATGGCCGGGACGCCGTAGCGCTGGGCGAAGGCCGGCCTGAGGATGTCCGCCAAGGACTGGACAGCCACCATTGGCTCCTCTCGTCAGGTACGCCCTCACGCTAGGTCGGGCCCCCCGGGAGCAGGTATGGGGTAATCCCCCCACAGCCGTGTGGGGGGTGGCATGGGGGTCCGGGAGCCGGGCCGGTCGCCCCGGCGCAGGGAGCACTCAGGCGCGGGCGAGCAGCTCGGTGCGCGAGCGCACGCCGCCCTTGCGCAGGATCGCGCTCACATGCTTCTCGACGGTCTTCACCGAGATGCCCAGGCGGGAGGCGATCTGCTTGTCGGCCAGGCCCTGTTCGAGCAGGCTGCGCACCTCGACCTCGCGCCCGGTGAGGCGGTCGGCGTCGACGGCGGGCAGGCCGCCGAGCTGTGCCAGCATCCCGCCGAAGACCAGGACGTCGCCGCGCGCCACCCCGATGACGGCGCGGCCCAGCGTCATGGCGTCCACGTCGGCCTGGACGAAGCCACGGACGCCCGCGGCGGCCCAGTCGCGCAGCTCCGACTCGGGTGTGCCCGGGTCGATCACCGCCACCACCCCGGCGGAAGCGGCCGAGGCCCGCAGCGCGGCGACCAGTTCCGGACCGCCGGCGCCCGGCAGGCGGGTGCCCACCAGCACGACGTCGGGACGCAGCAACCGCACGGCCTCCACCGCGGGGCCGACGTCGGCCACCTCCGCGACCACCTGCACCCCCGGCTCGCTGGCGTCGAGCATGCGGACCAGCCCGGCCCGCATCGCCGGCAACGGGTGCACCAGCACCACCCGCAGGCGAGGGCTCTCGGCCACCCCGCTCAACGCCGCGCGGTAGGGCAGGTCGGCCCTGATCCGGGTGCCCCAGCCCGGGGTCGAGTCGATGCGCACCCGTCCACCGACCTGGGCCGCGCGCGCCACGAGCCCCGGCAGCCCGACCCCCTGCCGGCGCCCCTTGTCGGGGTCGAAGCCGCAGCCGTCGTCCTCCACGATCACGGCGATGCCGTCGGAGCCATACACCAGCCCCACCCGCACGCCGGACGCGCGGGCGTGCTGCACCACGTTGGTCAGCGATTCCTGGACGATCCGCAGCACCTGGGTCTCGACGTTGCGCGACAGGGGCTGGCGATCGCCGAACACCCGGAACGTCGCGGCCAGGTCGGACGTCGCCTGCACCCACTCCAGCTCCAGCCCGATGCTCTCCTCGAGCGGACGGCCGGCCAGCCCGGCCGGCCCCAGCCCCCAGACGGCCCGGCGTCCGGAGTTCATCGTCTCCTGCGCCGCCTGCTGGGCCTGGGTGAGCGCGGGCAGCGGGTCCTCGCCGTGGCTGACGGCGGCGTGCGCCTCGGCGATACGCAGGGCGACGGTGGCCAGGCCGCGTCCGATGCTGTCGTGCACCTCGAGCATCGAGCGCTCGCGTTCGGAGGCCACCGCGGCTGCCTTCGCCCGCTCGGACGCCTCCTCGTGCAGCCGGGAGTTGGCGATCGCGATGGCGGCGTGGGTCGCGAAGCGCTGGAGCAGCTGGGCGTCCGCGGCACCGAACCGCTGCTCGTCCGTGGCGGCGAACACGATGCAGGCGCCGATCATGCTCGTGCGCACGGTGATCGGGACGCCGATCACCGCGCGGCCGTAGCGGGGCTCGTCGGGACGGATGTGACCGTTGCGCACCTGGCCGTAGCGTTCGAAGATCACCGGCTTGCCCGCGCGGGCGACCGCCCCCGTGCAGCCCTCCTCGAGCGAGAACACCATGCCGGTCTGGCACCCCTCGTCGAGGTCGATCTCCTTGCGATAGGTGTGGCTCACCTGGTCGATCAGGCACAACGAGCCGCTGTGGCAGCCCAGCAGCTCGACCGCGCTGCGCAGGATCTTCTCCAGGAGGGGTTGCAGCCGGAACTCACCGGCGAGGTCGTTGGCGACAGCCGCGAGGGCGTCGTCGACCGATGCCCGTTCCCGAGCCTGGATCTGCGTCATCGCTGCCTCCACCTGGACGGGTCCAAGACTAGGCGCGACCCCTGCGGGCCGGAAGATGCGTCCTCGGGGCCAGCCGGGGCCCGTGGCGCGGCCGGTGCAGCCCGGCCAGCGCCACCAGCCGCTGAACGCGGAGGCGGTGCGGACGGTAGGGCTCCAGCAACGCGGCCAGCCCGTCGTCGTCCAGCTCGGTGCCCACCAGCGCCCAGCCGATGTCGCGCGGCACGTGGTAGTCGCCGAAGCTCACCGCGTCCGCGTCGCCGAGGGCACGGGCGCGGACCTCCGCGCTCGACCACACCCCGATGCCCGGCAGGCTGCGCAGGCGCGCGTCCGCGGCGTCGGGTTCTGCGGGCAGGACGCGCTCCAGGGTCGGCGCCACCCGCGCCGCAGCGACCAGCGTGCGGGAGCGGGCCGGGTCGATGCCCAGCGACAGCCACTCCCACGACGGCACCAGCCGGACCTCCTCCGGGGTGGGGAACGTGCGCAGGCCCAGCGACGCGCCGGGGCCGGGGCCCGGGCTGCCGTACCGCGCCAGAAGCGAGCGGATGCCGATGGTCGCCTCCTGGCCGGTCACCTTCTGCTCGATCACCGCCGGCACGAGCGCGTCCCAGACGCTGGCCGTGCGCGCCAGCCGCCAGTGCGGACGCCTGCGGTGCAGCTCGGCGACCACCGGGTGCAGCGGGCGGAAGCCCGACGGGTCGTCCAGGGCCCCCAGCAGGGACGGGAGCCGGTCGAGCACCCGCTCGGCGCCGGGGCCCCAGGCCTCGGCGTGCACGACGCCGGTGCCGTCGAGCGGTGACACGGCGAGCGTCGCCGGCCCGTCCACCGTGCCCACCGCGCGCCAGTGGACGCCCTGGAGCACCCGGTGCGTCGGGTCGGCCACGCCGCGCCTGCCCGGCCCCCACACCTCGCCGACCGGGCAGGGCCACGCCGGTCGCCAGTCACGGGTGCGCGGCTCGCTCACGCCGCAACGGTAGCCCGGCGCCCCGACAGTCACCGCGGCGGAAGGCTCGACAAGCCCGCCGCGGGCTGCCGATAGTGGGGCCATGCTGTTCCACGAGCTCGTCGACACCTCCACCCGGGTCGCGGCCACCGGCTCGCGGACCGCCAAGGTTGCCGCGCTGGCCCGGACCCTCCGGGCGGCCGACGCCGGGGAACTCGACGTGGTCGCGCACTTCCTCTCCGGATCGCTGCGGCAGCGCCGCACCGGCGTCGGCTGGCGCTCACTGGCCACCCGTCCCGAGCCCGCGGCCACGCCAGCCCTCGGCGTCTCCGAGGTGGACGCGGCGTTCGCCGAGCTCGCCGCGCTGGCCGGAGCGGGCTCCCAGTCCGCCCGGCAGCAGGTGCTCGCCGGTCTGCTGGCCCGCGCGACCAGCGCCGAGCAGTCGTTCCTGGTGGGCCTGCTCACCGGTGAGACCCGGCAGGGCGCCCTGGAGGGAGTGCTCCTCGCCGCGATCGCCCAGGCGTTCGACGTGCCGCTGGAGGCGGCGCGCCGGGCGGCCATGTTCTCCGGCTCGATCCCCGTCGTGGCCGTGACCGCGCACCAGGGCGGCGAGGCGGCGCTCGCCGCGGTCGGCCTCGAGGTGGGGCGGCCCGTGCTGCCCATGCTGGCCGCGAGCGCCCCCACCGTGGCGGAGGCCCTGGGCCGCTTCGCCGCGGCGCCGGTGTCGGTGGAGGCCAAGCTCGACGGCATCCGCATCCAGGTGCACCGCGACGGCGCGGCCGTGTCGGTCTACAGCCGCAGCCTCGACGACATCACCGCGCGCCTGCCGCACGTGGTGGACGCCGTCGCCGCCCTGCCCGCCGAGCGCCTCGTGCTGGACGGGGAGGCGCTCGCGCTGGGCCCCGACGGGCGTCCCATGGCCTTCCAGGACACCGCCTCGGCCGGGGCGCGGCTGCGTCCGTTCTTCTTCGACCTGCTCCACCTCGACGACCTCGACCTCGTGGACGACCCGCTGGCCACCCGCCAGGCGCGGCTCGCCGCGCTGCTCCCGTCCGGGCTGATGGTCGACCGGCTGGTGACGGCGGATGCGGGCGAGGCCGAGGACTTCTCCCGGCAGGTGCTGGCCGCCGGCCACGAGGGCGTGGTGGTCAAGGCGCTGGACGCGGGCTACGCTGCGGGCCGCCGTGGGGCGGGCTGGGTCAAGGTCAAGCCCGTCCACACCCTCGACCTCGTGGTGCTCGCCGTCGAGTGGGGCAGCGGACGACGGCAGGGATGGCTGTCGAACATCCACCTCGGCGCGCGGGACCCCCGCACCGGTGGCTTCGCGATGCTCGGCAAGACGTTCAAGGGGATGACCGACGAGATGCTCGCCTGGCAGACCGCGCGGTTCCTCGGCCTGGAGACCGGCCGAGAGGGCCACGTCGTGCACCTGCGCCCCGAGCAGGTGGTCGAGGTCGCCTTCGACGGCGTGCAGCGCTCGCGGCGGTACCCGTCGGGCATGGCGCTGCGCTTCGCCCGGGTGGTGCGCTACCGCGAGGACAAGGCAGCGCAGGACGCGGACACGGTGGACGCCGTCCGGGCGCTGGCGCGGTAGCCGCGCGCGTCGCCTCCCGAGGGCGCGGCACCGGCAGGCGGCGCGGGCCGCACCCGCTACAGTCTCGGCAACGACTCCCGTCCCAGGAGGACCCATGCGCACCCTCGCCCGCCTCGTCACCGGCCTCGTGGCCGTTCCCCTGCTCCTGGCCGGCTGCGCCGTGCCCGGCCTGTCCGGCGCCTCCTCGGCCCCGGCTGCGTCCGCCCCCGCCACCACGGCGGCGGCCGGTGGCTCGACCCAGACCAAGGCGGAGGCGTGCGACGCGCTCAGCGCCACCATGTCGACCGCGAGCGACACGCTCAACAGCGCGGTGTCCGAGATGGGCACCGACCCGGCGAAGGCCGTGGCGGCGTTGCAGGACTTCGCCGGCTCGCTCGAGGGCGCCATCGCCGCCGTGAACAACCCCGAGGTCAAGGCCCAGGGCGAGAAGGCTGTCGCCGCGGTGAAGGCGCTTGTCGACGCCCTCAACGCGACCATCCAGGACCCGACGAAGGCCGCCGACATGGCGGGAAGCCTGAGCGCGTTCCAGACCGAGATGACCGCCTTCGCGACGCTCTGCCAGGGCTGACCGGCGCTCGTGACCGCCCGGGCGGGTCGCCTCAGCCGGCGTCCCCCCGGAGCCCGAGCAGCAGGCCCACCGCGACCGTCGTCATGACGGCGGCGACGCCGAGGTCGAACACGCGCCACGCCGCGGGCCGCGCGAACAGCGGACGCAGCACCTGCGCGCCGTAGCCGAGCCCGGCGAACCAGGCCACGCTGGCCACCATCGCGCCGGCGGCGAACGTCCACGGAGAGGCCTGTGCGGAGGCGACCGAGCCCAGCAGGACCACGGTGTCCAGGTAGACGTGGGGGTTCAGCCAGGTGAGCGCGAGCGCGGTCAGGGCCACCGGGACCATTCGTCCCGCCTCGCCGCCGAAGTCCGCCACGAGCGCGACCGGGCGCACCGCACGACGCACCGCCGTCGCGGCGTACCAGAGGAGGACGGCGCTGCCGACGACCGTGACCCCGGCGAGCACCGGCCGGTGCGCGGAGATGACCGCGCCGACGCCGCCGGTGCCGAGGGCGATCAGGACGATGTCGCTCAGCGCGCAGATCACCACCACGACCCCGACGTGCTCGCGCCGCAGGCCCTGCCGCATCACGAACGCGTTCTGCGCGCCGATCGCCACGATGAGGCTGAGCCCGAAGCCGAGTCCGGAGAGGGCGGTGGGAAGCACGGCTCCGACGCTACGGGCGCGGCCTTGTGAAGTCCAACGAATGTTTCTCCGGGTTCCTTAGCGTGACTTAACCTTGGCCCATGGACTGGGACCTCCCGCAGCTGCGCGCCCTCGCCGCCGTCGTCGACCACGGGACGCTGGAGGCGGCCGCGACCGCCCTGCACCTGACCCCGTCGGCCATCAGCCAGCGGCTCAAGGCGCTGGAACGATCCGTCGGCGCCGTCCTGCTGCGGCGGAGCCGGCCGGTCGTCCCCACCGAGGCGGGGCGCCCCGTCCTACGCCTGGCGCGGCAACTGGAGGCGCTCGCCGCGGACGTCGAAGCCTCGCTCGGCACGGCGTCCGCCGGCCCGCCGGAGGTGCGACTGGCCGTCAACGCCGACTCGCTGGCCACCTGGACGCTGCGCGCGCTCGCCCCGGTCGCGGGGCAGGTCCGGGTCACGTTCCTGCGCGAGGACCAGGCACACACCACGGAGTTCCTGCGCGACGGCACGGCGATGGCCGCGATCACCAGCCAGCGCACGCCGGTGCAGGGCTGCACGGTCGAGCCGCTGGGCGCGATGCGCTACCGGCCGATCGCTTCCGCCGCCTTCGCCGAGCGCTGGTTCGCCGCCGGGGTGGACGCGGAGGCCCTCCGCCGCGCCCCGGTCGTGGTGTTCGACTCCCGAGACCAGCTCCAGTCGGAACGGCTCGCGGAGGCGGGAGTGGCGGCCGACGCCCCTCCGGTACACCTGGTGCCGGCGAGCACCCAGTTCTCCGAGGCGGTCCAGCTCGGGTACGGCTGGGGGATGCTGCCCGACCTCGAGCGGCGCACCGGCCAGGAGGTCGACCTGTCCTCCGTGCCCGGCTCGGCGCTGCGCACGGTGGACGTGGCGCTGTACTGGCAGCAGTGGGCGCTGCACACGACCAGCCTCGACGCGGTCGCCGACGCCGTCCGCGCCGGGGCGGCGCCGCTGCGCCGCTGAGTCGTCGCGTCCTGGCGACGACGCCCGTCGGTGGGCCGTCAGCCGCGGCGCAGGCGCTCGCGCAACCGCATCAGCTCGCGCTTCTGCCCGCTGGTGAGGCTCTGGATGCCCTTCTCGTTGATCTGGTCGAGCAGCGCGTCGAGCTGCTCGCGATCGCTGCGGTTGCGCGACTCCTGCCGCGCCGTGGCCCGCGACACCCGGGGTGCCCGCGAGGGCGGCGCTGCCGGCCGGCCGGGCACCCACTCGTACGCGCCGAGCAGCCCGAAGCGGCGCCCGAGGATCGCGACGAAGGCGAACCCGAGGAGCAGGCTGAGCAGCGAGCCGTACCGCTGCCCGGCCAGCATCGTCACGACCTGGAGCCCGAGGATGATCGCACCGAAGATCCACGCCGGGATGCCGAAGAAGAACGGCCGGTTGGGGTACTCGGCGATCCACAGCAGCAGGATGGCCAGTTCGATCGGGCCGAGGCCCGCGAGCGCTGCGCCGCGCAGGGCGGGGAGCAGCTCGACCACCGTGGACGCCGCCGTCAGCACCGCCCAGGTGCCCACGAGCAGCCAGGCCATCCGGGTGCGCCCGACGAGGCGTTCGATGTCGGACCCGAAATACCACAGCACCAGGGCGGTGATCACCACCCACAGGTCGTTGGCCAGCGGCCAGGTGACGATGCGCCACACCTCGCCCGCCGCCACGAGCTGGGAGTTGAAGTAGAGCGCGGACGCCAGGCCGGGCACGACGACCCAGGCGATCCCGGACGCGACGGCGATCAGGCAGGCCAGGACGACGGTGGACACCTCGAGCCGGCCGATGCGGAACCAGGGCTCGGTCGGGGAGGCGAAGTGGCGACTCACACCTCAAGGGTGCCAGACGGGCCCCTGCGTCCCGCAACCGGCTGCCGAGGAGGGGTTTCGCAGCGGCCCCGTGCCGGGAACGCAGAAGTGCCGCCGGTGGAGACCGACGGCACTTCAGCCTTGCGCGCCCGGAGGGACTCGAACCCCCAACCTTCTGATCCGTAGTCAGATGCTCTATCCGTTGAGCCACGGGCGCCGGACAGCGTCCTCAACCTTACTTGACCGCCCCGGAACCGTCCAAACCGGCCCGGAAACACGGGGAGGCCCCCGACGCGTCCCGGACGACCCCCAAGACGCCCGGAGACCGGCCAACTCCGCCCTGGCACCCCGCGACGACCCGCTGCGCTGCGGGCGTCGAGGGCGTCAGCGTCGGGAGACCTGCCCCTCGTCGGGACCTTAACACTGTTCATTTTGCCGTGTGGCAGACTCGAAGATGACCGCACCGCGAATGACGGCTCGTGCGCGGGCGCGTATTTTCAGTCCATCCCAGGCTGCTTGGGAAGGGGCTGGGGAAGATCTGCACGAATGTCCACGCGCGTGCCACACGACGTTCACGGCGCGCAGGATGTGCTATCCGCCACGGACCCCGTCCGTGCGACACGATTCGAGGAGGCTTCGTGGCCCTGGACACTCCGACCATCGCACAGACCGCACCCGCCGGTGCGCCCCCCGAGCTGGTCTCCTGGGTCGCCGGCGTGGCCGAGCTCACCCTGCCCGACGCCGTCCACTGGTGCGACGGTTCCGTGGAGGAGCGGGACCGGCTGTACGACCAGATGGTGGCCTCCGGGACCTTCATCCGCCTGAACCCCGACCTGCGTCCCGGCTCGTACCTCGCCCGCTCGGCGCCGTCCGACGTCGCCCGGGTCGAGGGGCGGACGTTCATCTGCTCCGTGGACGAGGCCGACGCCGGCCCCACCAACAACTGGGCCGAGCCGCAGGCCATGAAGCGCACCCTCGCCGGGCTCTTCGCGGGCAGCATGCGCGGGCGGACGATGTACGTGATCCCGTTCTCGATGGGCCCCCTGGGCGGCGAGCTGACCCGGCTGGGCGTCGAGATCACCGACAGTCCCTACGTGGTGGTGAACATGCGCCTGACCACCCGCATCGGCGCGCCGGCCCTCGCCGCCATCGCCTCCGGTGCCCCATGGGTGCCGGCGGTGCACTCGACGGGCTACCCGCTCGTCGACGAGGCGGGGGTCACCCGCCCGGACGTCCCGTGGCCGTGCAACGACACGAAGTACATCACCCACTTCCCCGAGACCCGCGAGATCTGGTCCTACGGCTCCGGCTACGGCGGCAACGCGCTGCTGGGCAAGAAGTCCTTCGCGCTGCGGATCGCGTCCGTCCTCGCCCGGGACGAGGGCTGGCTGGCCGAGCACATGCTGATCCTGCGGATCACCGGCCCCGACGGGCGCGTCTTCCACCTGACCGCGGCCTTCCCCTCGGCGTGCGGCAAGACCAACCTCGCCATGCTGCGGCCGACGATCCCCGGCTGGACGGTGGAGACCGTCGGCGACGACATCGCGTGGATGCGGCCCGGACCGGACGGCCGGCTGTACGCGATCAACCCGGAGAACGGCTTCTTCGGAGTGGCGCCGGGGACCTCGGAACAGACCAACCCGACCTGCCTGCACGCGATCAGCCACGACACGATCTTCACCAACGTCGCGCTCACCGACGACGGCGACGTCTGGTGGGAAGGACTGACCCCCGAGCCCCCCGCGCACCTCATCGACTGGCAGGGCAACGACTGGACGCCGGGCTCCGGGCGTCCCGCGTCCCACCCGAACGGGCGGTTCACCGTCCACGCCTCCCAGGCCGAGTCGATCTCCCCGGACTGGGAGGACCCCGCGGGCGTCCCGATCGACGTCATCCTCTTCGGCGGACGCCGGGCGACCAACGTCCCGCTGATCAGCGAGTCCTACGACTGGCAGCACGGCGTGTTCGTCGGCGCCACGGTGTCGAGCGAGCAGACCGCGGCCGCCGAGGGCCTCGTGGGGGCGCTGCGCCGCGACCCGTTCGCGATGCTCCCGTTCTGCGGCTACAACATGGCCGACTACTGGGCGCACTGGCTGCGGATGGGTGCGTCGCTGGGCGAGGGTGCGCCGCGCATCTTCCAGGTGAACTGGTTCCGCAAGGACGAGGACGGCCACTGGCTGTGGCCCGGGTTCGGCGAGAACGCGCGCGCGATCGAGTGGGCGCTGCGCCGGGTCGCCGGCGAGGTGGACGCCGTGGACGCGCTCTCTGGGCGCATCCCCGTCCCCGGCGACCTCAACCTCGAGGGCCTGGACCTGAGCGAGCACGACCTGGCCGCGCTCTTCGCCCTCGACCCGCAGGCCTGGGCCGCGGAGGCCGACCTGACCGAGGAGTACTTCGCCCAGTTCGGCGACCGGCTGCCCGCTCAGCTCACCGACCAGCTGGCCGCGCTGCGGGCGCGGATCGCCGGGGCCGGTTAGTGCTCGCGCTTCCGGACTCCTGGGTCTGGGACTTCTGGACGGCCGACGACGGCGAGCGGTACCACCTGTTCTTCCTGTTCGCGTCGAAGGCCCTGAAGGACCCCGAACGGCGCCACTACCGGGCGGGGATCGGTCACGCGGTGTCCACCGACCTCGCGCACTGGACGCGGGCCGGGGACGTCCTTGCCCACGCCGCGTCCCCCGCGTTCGACGACCTGGCCACCTGGACGGGATCGGTCGTCCGCCACCCGGACGGGACCTGGCTGCTGTTCTACACCGGCGCGACGCTGGCGGCGTCCGGCAGCAACGAGCAGCGGGTGGGCCTGGCCACGTCCCCCGACCTGTACAGCTGGACGCGGCACCCGGGCCCTGTCGCAGAAGCCGACGACCGCTGGTACGAGCCGCTCGACGGCGGCTGGCACGACTGGGCGTTCCGCGACCCGTGGGTGTTCGCCGACCCGGACGGGAACGGCTGGCACATGCTGGTCACCGCCCGCGGCAACACCGGGCCGGTGGACGACCGCGGCGTCGTCGGGCACTGCTGGAGCCCCGACCTCCGCACCTGGGAGGTGCGCGAACCGCTCAGCCGGGTCGGCCAGGGGTTCGGGCACCTGGAGGTGCTGCACACCGTCGAGGTGGACGGCCACCGCTTCCTGGTCTTCAGCTGCCCCGGCCGCGACTTGTCGGCCGCGCGCAGGGCTGCCGGCGCGGAGGGCGGGACGTGGGCCGCCACCGCGGGGTCCGCGCTCGGACCCTACGACCTCGCCGGCGCGTCGGTCATCTCACCGCCCGGGCTGTACGTGGGCCGCCTCGTGCCGCTGCGGGACACCGGCGAGTGGCGATTCCTGGCCTTCGTCCACCAGACCCCGGACGGCGGCTTCGGCGGCACGATCATCGACCCGCTGCCGGTCTCGGTCGTCGACGGGCGCCTGGTCGTCGGCTGAGCGGCCCGGCCGCGCGGTGGCGTCTCAGCGGACCGGTTCGGCGGCGGGCCAGCGTCCCCTCAGGTAGGAGTCGGGGTAGCGGGCGCAGTCGTCGCACTCGAGCTCCGCGGCGGCCCGCAGCGGCCACGCCGGCTCGCGCAACGCGACCCGGGCGAGGGCGACGGCGTCGGCGCTGCCGTCGTCCAGCACCTTCTGCGCCTGCCGCGGGTCGGTGATCAGGCCGACGGCGCACACCGGCAGCCCGGCCGAGCGCACGGCGGCCGCGAGCGACACCTGGTAGCCGGGGCCGGCCGGGATCGGGGCCAGCACGTTGCCGCCACTGGAGACGTGCACGAGGTCGGCGCCGTGCTCGCCGAGCAGGCGTGCCACCTCGGTGGCCTCCTCGACACCGAACCCGCCGTCGGTCCACTCCGACGCGGAGATCCGCACGAACAGCGGCTTCCCTGCCGGCCAGGCCGCGCGCACCGCGTCCACGACCTCGAGCAGCAGGCGTGAGCGGCCCGCCAGGTCGCCGCCGTAGCCGTCGGTGCGCTGGTTGGACAGCGGCGACAGGAACTCGTGCAGCAGGTAGCCGTGCGCGGCGTGCACCTCGACGACGTCGAAGCCGGCGGCGTCGGCCCGGCGCGCGGCGGCCGCGAAGGCCTCGACCACGTGCGCGAGGTAGCCCGGCGTCGCCTCGGTCGGGGTCTCCAGGCCGGGGAACGGCACGGCGGACGGCCCGAAGGTCTCCCAGCCGCCGTCGTCGGCGGGCACCGAGCCCGAGCGGTGGGCGAAGGGGCGGTAGGTGGACGCCTTGCGTCCGGCGTGCGCGAGCTGGATCCCCATGGCGGCGCCCTGCCCGTGGCAGAAGTCGACGACGCGCTTCCACGCGGCCGCCTGGGTGTCGTTCCACAGCCCGGGGCACTCGGGGGTGATGCGTCCCTCCGGCACCACGCCGGTCGCCTCGGCGATCAGCAGCCCGAAGCCGCCGGACGCCCGCGCTCCCAGGTGCACCAGGTGCCAGTCGGTGGGCACGCCGTCGCGCGCCTCGCACTGGTACTGGCACATGGGCGCGAGGAAGATCCGGTTCGGGATGGTCAGGTCCCGCAGCGTGAACGGGTCGAAAAGGGACGGCATGGTTACAGGTTAGGGACGGCCCTGTTGCGCCCGGCGTGCCGTCCGCCAACCGGCCCTAGCCTCGCCGGGAGAGGTGGGGCGATGACCGACGCAGCGGGCTGGGGCGAACGTCTCGCCGCCGCGGCGACCGCCTGGGACATGACCCCGGACGAGGTCGTGGTGGCGGCGTGCCGGCGCCTGCGCCCGGGCGCGGCGCTCGACGTCGCCGCCGGCGACGGCGCGAACGCGATCTGGCTCGCGGGGCGGGGCTGGCGGGTGACCGCGCTCGACCGCGCCTCGGTGGCGGTGGGTCGGCTCCAGGGGCGCTCGGCGCTCCTCAACCGTCCGGTGGACGCGATCGTGGCCGACGCCGTGGCCTACCGCCCGTCGCCGGGCCGCTACGACCTGATCCTGCTCAGCTACCTCGAGCTCCCCGATCCCCAGCTGAGGCGGGTGCTGGCGAACTGCGCCACCGGCCTCGCCGAGGGCGGGATGGTGCTGGTGGTCGGCCACGACGCGGCGAACCTCGAGGGCGGCTGGGGCGGGCCCAGGGACCCGGACCTGCTGACCACCCCTGACCACCTCGCCTCGCTGCTCGGCGCTCTCGGACTGGTGGTGCGGCGGGCGGAGGTCGTCCGCCGCCAGGTCCCGGGCGACGTCGGCGTCCACACCGCGATCGACCACGTGGTCGAGGCAGTCCGTCCCGCCGCCTGAGTCTGGCGCCCGTCCCCCGTCCCCCGGGCCCCGGACCGCCCTCGCCGCCCCTGCCCCTGTCGCCCCCCGCCCTCGCCGAGGGCCAGCCTTGTTGCCGAGGGCCGGGACGCCGGTGCTGGCCCTCGGCGTCAAGGCTGGCCCTCGAGTGCGGAGGCTGGCCCTCGGACGGACGGAGGGCGGCCCTGGTCTGGCGGCGCGCGGCCACCCGACGACGCGAGCGTGGTGACCGCGGGGCGAGATCAGCGGGCCGCCTCGGTGGCGAGGCGCGCGACGTGCAGGGTCAGGTAGACCACCTCGTCGGTGCTGATCGGCTTCTCCAGCCGCAGTTCGAGCAGCGCCTTCACCCGCTCTGCGCACAGGTAGGCGTCGGGGAACGACTGCCGGATCGTGGTCGTGAAGGTCTCCGGGTTCTCCATCAGCTGCCGGTCGGTGTCCACCCGGACGAAGAAGTAGCGCAGGTGGGTGATGAACCGCGCGGCGTTGATGCTCTCGGTGTCGAAGTGCCGGTCGTAGGCGGAGTCGAGGATCTCGAACACCTGCCGGAAGAGCTCGGTCATCCGGAACGTCCGCGACAGGTCGTCGGTGGCGAACAGCGCGTTGACGAAGTGCAGGGCGATGGGCACCGCCTCGTCGGCCGGCAGGTCCACCCCGGTGCGGGCGGCGACGAGCGCGACGGCCCGACGCGCCACCCGCAGCTCCCTGGGATACAGGTGCGCGACCTCCGAACGCAGCGGGTACTCGACCGCGATGTGCTGGCGCACCCTCTTGATCGCGAAGCTGATGTGGTCGGCGAGCGGGATCACCATGCCCTGGGTGAAGGTCGTCTCCAGGTCGTCCTGCGCGTCATGCAGGATCTCGGCAGCCAGCGCGAGGTGCTCGGGCGGGATCTCGGTGAGGAACGCCGTGAGCTGCTGGACGTCGTGCTCTGCGTCCGGACGGAACCGCTGGGCGACCCGCGACTCGTCCACAGGGTCGCCGCGGCGCGCCTGGTAGCCGAGCCCTCGCCCGGTGAGCACGACCTCGCTCGCGTCGTGGTCACGGGCGAGCACGACGTTGTTGTTGAAGACCTTGAGCACTTCCATGTGCGGCCTTTCCGGCTCTGCGCCCAGTCTGCACCCGTCCCCGCTTCGCTACGCGGGTCGACGACGCTGCCCGAACTCACGCAGCGGGACGAACATCGCGTAGCGAAGCGGACGGGGGTCAGCGCAGGCTGGCCCCGTTGGTGCGGATGACGTCGGCGTACCAGCCGAACGACTTCTTCCGGTAGCGCTCGAGGGTGCCGGTGCCGTCGTCGTTGCGGTCGACGTAGATGAAGCCGTACCGCTTGCTCATCTGCGCCGTGCTGGCCGAGACCAGGTCGATCGGGCCCCAGGAGGTGTAGCCCATCACCTGCACGCCGTCGGAGATCGCCTCGCGTACCTGGACGAGGTGGTCGTTGAGGTAGGCGATCCGATAGTCGTCGATCACGGTCCTCACGCCGTCCACCTCGACCAGCTGGTCGCGGGCGCCCAGGCCGTTCTCGACGATGAACAGCGGCTTCTGCCAGCGGTCCCAGAACTGGTTGAGGATGACCCTCAGGCCCCTGGGGTCGATCTGCCAGCCCCATTCGCTGGCCGGCAGGGTGGGGTTGGGCACCCCGCCCATGATGTTGCCCTCCCCAGCGGTCTTCCTGGCCGGGTCGCCGGTCTCGCACACGCTCATGTAGTAGCTGAACGACACGAAGTCGACCGTGTGGCGAAGGATCTCGCGGTCGGCGTCGGTGATGTCGAGCACGATCCCGTGCTCACGGAAGTACCGCAGCGCGTAGCCGGGGTAGGCGCCACGCACGTGCACGTCGCTGAACATCAGGTTGGCGTGGTCGGCCTCCATGGCGGCCACGACGTCGACCGGGTCGGGCGTGAGCGGATAGATCGGCGCCGCGATCACCATGCAGCCGACCCTGGCGTCCGGGTTCACCTCGTGGGCAACCTTGGTGGCCAGCGCGCTGGCGACCAGCTCGTGGTGAGCCGCCTGGAACAGTGCGGACGGCGACAGTTCCGCCTTGGGCGTCCCGATGCCACCGCTCATCAGCGGGAGGTGCAGGATCGAGTTGATCTCGTTGAAGGTCAGCCAGTAGGTGACCTTGTCGCGGTACCGCTCGAAGACCGTGCGGGCGAAGCGCTCGTAGAAGCCGATCAGGTCACGGCTCACCCAGCCGTCGTAGGCCTCGGTGAGGTGCAGCGGGGTCTCGTAGTGCGAGAGGGTCACCAGCGGCTCGATCCCGTGGCGTGCGCACTCGTCGAAGACGCGGTCGTAGAAGGCGAGGCCCTCCTCGTTCGGCTCGGCGTCGTCGCCGTTGGGGAAGATCCGGCTCCAGGCGATGGAGATCCGGAACACCGAGAACCCCATCTCGGCGAACAGGTCGATGTCGGCGGCGTAGCGGTGGTAGAAGTCGATGGCCTCGAGCTTCAGGTTGTCCGGTGTCGGGGCGTCGGTGCGGGGCGCGATGCCACCGCCGGGGAGCACGTCCTGGATGGACAGGCCCTTCCCGCCCTCGGCGTAGGCGCCCTCGATCTGGTTGGCTGCGGTCGCTCCGCCCCACAGGAATCCCTGCGGGAACGGCGTCGTGGTGTCTGGCATGAGTTGTGTCTCTCCCTCTGGTCTGGGTGGGGTGTCCGGCCCGTCCGGCGCCCGGCAGGGCGGGACGGGCCGGACGGGGTTCAGCGTTCGATGACGATCGCGGTGTCGCCGTGGACGAGGCTGTGCCCCTCCGCGGGCAGGACGCCGGCGAACTGCGCGGTGTTGGTGATCACCATCACGGTGGTGGGGTCATAGCCGGCGGCGGTGACCGCGTCCAGGTCGACTGTGGCCAGCAGGTCACCGGCCTCGACGACCTGGCCCTGGGCGACCGCAGGGGTGAAGCCCGTGCCGTTGAGCTGGACGGTGTCGATGCCGATGTGGATCAGCGCCTCGACGCCGTCGGCCGACTTGATCCCGAAGGCGTGCCCGGTGGGGAACGCGCTCACGACGGTGCCGCCGAACGGGGCGTACACGGTGCCGGCGCTCGGGACGATGCCGATGCCCTTGCCCAGCGCGCCGGACGCGAACACCTTGTCCTTGACCTGCGCCAGCGGAACGGTCCGGCCGCTCACGGGGGCGGCCACCTCGAGCGCGCCGGGAGCCGGCGGAATCAGCTCCGGCTGGGCCTCAGCGGCCGGCAGGTCGTCGAAGCCGAGCACCAGCGTGGCGGTGAGCGCGATGATGACCGCCACGCCCACACCGATCAGCTGCATCGTGAACGAGCCGACCTGCATGTACGCGGTGAGGCCGAGCAGCGAGGGGAAGACGAAGGCGTTGGACGCCGAGCCGCCGATGGCTGCGATCGCACCGCCGATGGCACCGCCGGCGATGCCGTAGTAGAACGGCTTCTTCAGGCGGAGGTTGACGCCGTAGATCGCGGGCTCGGTAATGCCGGCGACGAAGCCGGACAGTGCGGAGGGTCCGGCGAGCTTCTTCAGGTCGGCGTTCTTGGTCTTGATCATGACACCGAGCGCCGCGGCGGCCTGGGCGAGCACGGCGGCCGGCAGCGGACCGGTCATGATCGAGTAGCCCAGCGTGGTGTAGTCGTTCACCATGAAGGGCACGAAGCCCCAGTGCAGCCCGAACAGCACGAACACCTGCCACAGGCCGCCCATGAGGGCGCCGGCGAGCCAGGGTGCTGCGGCGAAGAGCCAGACGATTCCGCTGGAGATCGCCTTGGCGGCGTAGCTGGTCACCGGGCCGACGGTCAGGAGGGTGAGCGGCACCATGATCGCGAGCACGAGCAGGGGGGTGGTGAAGTTCCGCAGCCAGCTGGGCAGCACCGCGTTGAGGAAGCGCTCGAGATAGCTCTGCAGCCACACGGCGACGATGATCGGGATCACCGATGAGGTGTAGGTGACCATGACGACGGGAATGCCGAAGAAGGTGACCGGATCGGTTGCGCTGGCCAGGGCGCCGATCGCCGGGTAGCACAGCGCCGCCGCGATCGCCATCGACGTGAACTGGTTGGTCCTGAACCGCTTGGCTGCGTTCACCGCGAGGAAGATCGGCAGGAACAGGAAGAGGCCGTCGGCCGCGGCGTTCCAGATGACGTAGGTGGTACCCGTTGCGTCGAGCCACCCGAACTGGGTCGCGGCGGCGAGGAAGGCCTTGAACAGGCCGGCGCCGGCCAGGGGCCACAGCGACGGCAGGAAGATCGACGAGATCAGGGCGATGAAGCGGTTGAGGAGGTTGCCCTTCTCGGCGGCGCCGTCGCCCGCGTTCTCGCCGCCGAGCGAGGAGATCTGGCCGATCTCGGCGAACACGACGGGCACGTTGTTGCCGATGACGACCTGGAACTGGCCGCCGGCCTCCATCACGGTGATCACGCCGGGCAGGCGCTCGACGGCGGCCTTGTCCGCCTTCGCGGCGTCCTTCAGGCGGAAGCGCAGGCGGGTGGCGCAGTGCGCCAGGGAGGCGACGTTGGACTCGCCCCCGACCTTCTCGAGGATGTCACCGGCCAACGTCCGGTAATCGACAGCGGGCATCTGTTCTCCTTCGAACCACGTTGTTCAGGGCCGAGAACGCAGAAAGACCCGAGCCGATACCCCGGAGGTTGCACAAGGCGAGCATGCCGAAGCTGGCTCAGGCCTTGCCTCTTGCGAGTAACAACCCTGGGGAACCGCTCAGGTTCCTGGTCCGAAAAGCTAGCAGCATTCGGGATCCCGCCGCAAGAGGCCGCCCGGAGAATCTCGCTGGCCCTCGGACGGACGGGCTACCGCGCCCCCAGCGCGTCCCGGACGGTGGCCACCAGTTCGTCCCAGGAGGCGGCGAACTTCTCCACGCCCTCGACCTCGAGCACCTCGAACACGTCGGAGAGGTCCACCCCGGCGGCTGCGACCTCGTCGAGCACCGCCCGTCCCTCGGCCCCGCGGCCCTCGATGGGCTCGCCCGGCTCGCCGTGGTCGGCGAAGGCCAGCAGCGTCTTCTCCGGCATGGTGTTCACCACTCCCCGGGCGACCAGCCCGGCCACGTAGAGCGTGTCGGGGTAAGCCGGGTCCTTCGTCCCGGTGGACGCCCACAGCGGTCGCTGCACGTTCGCGCCGCGGGCGGCGAGGGCCGCGAACCGATCCCCGGAGAACACCTCCGCGTACGCGGCGAGCGCCACCTGCGCGTTCGCGATCGCCGCGCGCCCCCGCGGTCGGCACGGCCGAGGGCGTCCAGCCGGCGGTCGACCTCCGTGTCGACCCGGGAGATGAAGAAGGACGCCACCGAGTGGATCCGGGACAGGTCGCGGCCGGCGTCGGCAGCCCGCTCGAGGCCGGCGAGGTAGGCGTCCATCACGGCGCGGTAGCGCTCGACGGAGAAGATCAGGGTGACGTTGACCGAGATGCCCGCGGCGATCGTCTCCTCGATCGCGGCCAGCCCGGCCTGCGTCGCGGGGATCTTGATCAGAACGTTCTCGCGGTCGACGATGCGGTGCAGTTCCGCCGCCTGGGTCGTGGTCGCGGCGGTGTCATGGGCCACGCCGGGCTCGACCTCGATCGAGACGCGGCCGTCGAACCCTCCGGTGCGCGCGTAGGTGGGTGCGAACAGGTCGCAGGAGTCACGCACGTCCGTCGTGGTCAGCGCCGTGATGGCCTCGGCCACCGTCACCTGGCCCAGCTCCTCGAGCTGGGCGGCGTAGTCGGCGCCATGCGCCAGGGCCGCGGCGAAGATCGTGGGGTTGGTGGTGACCCCGACCACGGCGTTGTCGCGGATCATCCCGGCGAGGTTGCCGCTGGCGATCCGTCCCCGGGACAGGTCGTCCAGCCAGATCGAGACGCCGGCCGCGGACAGGTCCGCCAGGCGCTGGTTCATGTGTGCTCCTCCACTCGACGTCGTCGGCCGGCGAGCCGGCCCCTGCCTTCGAGTGTGCGCCGCGCGGGCGGCGCACGGAAGGGGCGCGCGCGGGCGGACGGGCTCCGCCGGCGCGGGGCCGGGGGCGCTGTGCGAGAATGACCGCCGACGAGGCGGAACGGCGGTCGGCGAGGGCGCCGGGCGACGGCGACCGGCTGGGGGAGTTGCGGTGAGGGTGGGTCCACGATGACGGCCGGGACACGGCCGCTCCCGACGGAGTTCTTCGACGCCTACGTGTTCGACCTGGACGGCACGGTCTACCTCGGTGACGAGCTGATGCCGGGTGCGGCGCGGGCGATCGCAGAACTGCGCCGGCGGGACATCCCGGTGCGCTTCCTGTCCAACAACCCGACCCGTGACCCGGACGAGTACGCGGCCAAGCTCGCCGCCCTCGGCGTCCCCACCCCGGTGGCCGACATTGCGAACACCGTCGTCACCACGGCCGCCTGGCTGGCCGCGCACCACCCGGACGCCGTGGTCTTCCCGATCGCCGAGGCCCCGCTGGTGCGGGCGCTGACGGCCGCCGGCCTCCGGCTGAGCGAGGACCCGGCGGAGATCGACATCGTCGTGGCCTCCTACGACCGCGCCTTCGACTACCGAAAGCTCCAGATCGCCTTCGACGCGATCTGGTTCCACAAGCGGGCGTTCCTCGTGCAGACCAACCCCGACCGGTTCTGCCCCTTCCCGGGTGGCCGGGGCGAGCCCGACTGCGCGGCGATCACCGCCGCCATCGAGGCCAGCACCGGGACGACCTGCCGCCACAGCTTCGGCAAGCCCGACCCGATCATGCTCCAGACGGTGATGGACAGCCTTCCCGGGGTGTCGCTGGAGCGGGCGCTGATGGTCGGCGACCGCCTCCAGACCGACATCCGGATGGCGATCGACACCGGAATGCCGTCCGCCGTCGTGCTCACCGGCGAGGCGACGCCCACCGACGTCGCCTCCCTGCCGCCGCGGCTCGCGCCGCGCTTCGTGCTCGAGCGGCTCGACCAGGTGATCCCTGCGACGGTGTGGGACGAGCTGGGCTGGTTCGCGTCGGACCCGTCCTGAGCCCGGTCCCGGGTGGCCCGGACCGGAGTGGCCGGAGCGGTCAGGGCACGAGGTGCCCCGCCGCGCGGTACAGCTCGTACCACTCCGGACGGGTGAGCTCCACGTCGGCGCCGAGCGCCGCGGCCCGGACCCGCTCGGGAGTGGTGGTGCCGAGCACCACCTGCATCCGGGCGGGGTGACGGGTGATCCACGCGGTCGCGATGGCCTCCGGGGGGACGTCGTGGGCGGCCGCCAGGCGGTCGACCACGGCGTTCAGCTCCGGGTAGTCGGGGTTGCCGAGGAAGACACCGGTGAAGAAGCCCGCCTGGAACGGCGACCACGCCTGCACGGTGATGTCGTGCAGGCGGCAGTAGTCGAGCACACCGAGGTCGCGGCTGATCGACTGGTCGAGGGCCGCCATGTTCATCGCCACGCCCTGGGCGATGATCGGGGCGTGGGTGATCGACAGCTGGAGCTGGTTCGCCACCAGCGGCTGGCGCACGTACTTCTTCAGCAGCTCGATCTGCGCCGGGGTGTGGTTGGAGACGCCGAAGGCGCGCACCTTGCCTGCGGCCTCCAGCTCGTCGAACGCCCGGGCCACCTCCTCCGGCTCCACCAGGGCGTCCGGGCGGTGCAGCAGCAGGACGTCGATGTAGTCGGTCCGCAGCGCCTCCAGCGAGCCCTCGACCGCCTCGACCAGGTGGTCGTGGGAGAAGTCGAAGTACGGCCCGTCGGTGACGATGCCCGCCTTGGTCTGGAGGGTCACCTCCGCGCGCTGGGACGGGGTGAGGCGCAGCGCGTCCGCGAACCGGCGCTCGCACCCGTGCACCGGCGTGCCGTAGATGTCGGCGTGGTCGAAGAAGTCGATGCCCGCCTCCAGCGACGCGTCGAACAGGGCGCGCACCTCCGCGTCCGACTTCTCCTGGATGCGCATCACTCCGGTGACGACGGCGGGGACCGCGAGGTCGCTCCCGCCGAGGGGGAAGGTCTTCATGTGTGCCTCCTCAGGCGACGTGGGACAGCAGGGACAGCTCGTCGGCGGACAGCACCAGCTCCGTGGCGCGCGCCGAGTCGGTGATGCTGGACGGACGGGAAGCCCCGGGGATGGGGATGACGACGGGGGCGAGCGCGAGCTCCCAGGCCAGCGCCACCTGCTGGGGGCTGACCCCGTGGTCGGCGGCGACCCGGTTGAACGCGTCGTGGCGCTCGCCGAGCCCGGCCGCGTTCCGGATGCCGCCCAGCGGGCTCCACGGCAGGAACGCGATGCCGAGCCTCGCGCAGTGCTCCAGCTCGGGCAGGCTCGACCGGAAGGCCGGGGAGAACTGGTTCTGCACCGACACCAGCCGCCCGCCGAGCACCTGGTTGGCCTCGTCGATCTGCGCGACGCCGGCGTTGGAGATTCCGGCCAGCTGGATCACGCCCTCCTCCAGCAGGTCGGCCAGCGCGCCGACCGACTCGGCGTACGGCACGCGAGGGTCGGGACGGTGGAACTGGTACAGGCCGATCGCCTCGACGCCGAGCCGGCGGGCGGACGCCTTCGCCGCCTCCTTCAGGTACTCCGGACGCCCGTCCTGGGTCCAGCTGCCGTCGCCGGGACGCAGGTGCCCGCCCTTCGTGGCCACCAGGACCTGGGAGGTGTCGCCGCCGTAGCTCTTCAGCGCCTTCGCGATCAACTCCTCGTTGTGGCCCACCTCGCCGGCGTGCAGGTGGTAGGCGTCGGCGGTGTCGATCAGCGTCACGCCCGCGTCCAGCGCGGCGTGGATGGTCGCGAGCGACCGCTCGGCGTCCGGGCGTCCCTCGATCGACATCGGCATGCCGCCGAGCCCGATCGCGCCGACCGTGCGGGGGCCGAGGTTCCTCTGGATCATGCACACACCTTCCTCGCGGCGTCGGCGGTGGGTGCCGGCGCTCGACTGCCACCATAGGCGTGGCCTAACCTAGAAGTCCAACAACTGTTTCTTCTCTGTTTCAGAAGGTTGACTGATGGATCTGCGTCAGATGGAGTACGTGCTCGCGCTCGCCGACGAGCAGAACTTCACCCGGGCGGCGTCCCTGTGCGGGGTGTCCCAGTCGGGGTTGTCGGCGTCGATCCGGGCGCTGGAGGAGGAGCTCGGCAGCGAGCTCTTCGCGCGCACGACGCGCAGGGTCGAGCCCACGGACGCGGGCCTCGCGCTGCTGCCCCACGCCCGCGAGCTCCTGCTCCAGGCCCGGGCCGGACGGGACGCCGTCGTGCGCGTGACCCGCACGCTGTCGGGCCAGCTGCGGGTGGGTGCCGAGCAGTGCCTGGGCGTGGTCGACGTGCCCGAACTGCTCGAGCGGTTCCACCACCGCTACCCGCAGGTGAGCATCCACTTCACCCAGGCCGGTTCCTACGAGCTGCTCGACATGCTGCGGGCCAACGAGCTGGACGCGGCCTTCGTGGCGACCTCCGACCACCTCGGTTCACTGACCCGTACCGAGATCGCGCGCAAGCCGTTCGTGCTGCTGTGCCCGCCCGGGCACCCCCTCGCCGGGCGTGGACGCGTGCAGTGGGCCGATCTGGACGGCGCCGACGTCGTGGACTTCCACGAGTCGTGGGCCGTCCGCGCGATCAACGACGAGGTGGCGCGCGCCCGCGGCTTCCATCGCGTCGTCCGGTGCACGGTCAACGACATCCACACGCTCCTCGACCTCGTGCACCGCGGGCTGGGCGTGGCGATGGTGCCGAACTCCATCGCGGCGAAGCCGCAGGCGGCCGGGCTCTCGGTCGTCCCGCTCCCCCAGCAGGCCGGGGAGTGGGTGGTGTCGGTGGTCACCCCGACCAACGGCGCCGCGTCTGCGGCGGCCGTCCACCTGCTGGAGCTGCTGCCCGCGAGCGTGTCCTGCGGCGTGCCGGCCTGAGCGCCGAAGGGATCGCCGGCTCCGGCTCAGCCGACGCGGCCGCGCCACCAGTGGGACCGGTGGAACGCCGCGAAGCCCAGGTCCCGGTACAGCGGCAGGTCCGATCCCACGTACGCGGTGTGGGCGCCGAGCGGGGCCGCCCGGCGCAGCGACTCCTGCACGGCCGCCCGGGCCAGGCCCCTTCGGCGATGACCGGGCTCGGTGCACACCGGCTCGACCATCAGCAGGCCCGCGGACGGCTCGAGGAAGATCCCGCAGTAGGCCGCGTACTCGCCGTCGGGCGCGACCACGATCGTGTTGAGCTCCGGCACCAGTGACGGCGCGCTGACCGACTCCTTGCGCCACCGCAGCGTCTCCTCGTCCTCCGGCACCGGATCGGCGTGGCCGAAACCGCGGTGCAGGCAACGGTTGAGCCGGTGCAGGTCCACCCCCTCGGCCAGGCTGCTGAGCCGGTAGCCCTCGGGCAGGCGGGGAGCGGGGACGCCCTCGAGGGTGCGCACAGACATGTCCTCCGTCCACGGCATCGCCTCGTAGCCGCGCGCCGCGAGCAGCGCGGCGAGATCGGGCTCGTCCTCGCCGACGGGGATGGCCACCGTCCCTTCCGCCGCGAGGGCGCGCTCGGCGTGGGCCACCAGGTCGGGCAGAAGCTCGGCCCGGTGAGCGGGGTCGACCGCGAGGTACGCCTCGCCGAGGACGCTCTCGTAGGTGGCGAGCGCGACGACGCGTCCGTCCGCCTCCCACACCCCGATCCGGTCGAGGTGGCCGCGATCGAGGTACGGCAGGCAGAACGCCCATTCCCAGCGCGCCCAGAGGAACTCCGGGGAGCACACCGGATCGCGGGAGTTCAGCCCGAGCAGGAAGGCGCGGACGGCGGCGAAGTCCGCGTCGCCGGTGGTGCCGGCACCACGGTAGGGACGCGGGTAGCTGAGCGCGGCCACGGACTCGCCTCTCGATCGCAGGACCAGGCGGAGACGGGCTCGCCACCGGCCGTCGCAATCATGGCGTGCCCGGGCTCCCGCCGGGGCGCGTTCCGCGAGGCGTCCACCGTCCGCGCACGCTCGGAGGAGGACCCCGGCCGACGCAGCTAGCCCCATCCCCGCGTCCCAAACGTGGTAGGTGTGCGCCGCGGGACGGCGTAACCACAGCGCCCCACGGTGCGGTCTGGGATGTGTGACGACAGGGACAGGTGGCGGCCGGCGACGAGGGAGCGTCGCGCCGGCCACCGGGGGGTGGTGCGGCCGGTGGCGCCACGGGGCGCTGCGCGAGCAGCGGGCCCGCCGGCCGCGCCCCGGGTGGGGCCTGTTGGTGGCCGCCCTGCTGCTACCGGCGCTCGGGGGGTGCGCGCCGGCGCAGCGCGACAGCCCGGACAGCGCTGTCCGCGCCGGGACGACATTCACCTGGGCGGTGCTCGGCGACGTCCCGGAAGGGGTGGGCCAGCTCCGGCAGCTTCCGGACGTGATCGACCGCCTGAGTGCGGCGCCCGGTGTCCGGATGGCGTTCCACCTGGGCGGCATCAAGGGGCTCAGGCCGTGCAGCGACGGCTACTACCGGCAGGTCCGCGAGGCCTTCGACCGGTCCCGGGTGCCGCTGGCCTACACCTTCGGCGGCGAGGAGTGGCTCGAGTGCGGCCGGAGCGAGAACGGGGGCTTCGACCCGCAGGACCGGCTGGCCGCGCTCCGGCACACGTTCGTGCCGCGCCCGGGGTACACCCTCGGGCGGCCCGTGCCGGTGGCCTCACAGGCCGGGACGGGCTTCCCGGAGAACCTCGTCCTCGTGCGGCCGCCGGTGACCTTCGCCGCGTTCCACACGGTCGAGGCCGAGCTCGACGCGGTGCCGGGCCACTCGCCGCGTCCGCTGCCCTCGCTGGTGGCGGAGGAGGCGCGGCGCTCGGAGGCCGCGGTTCGGCTCATCCGGGAGGGGTTCCGCTCCGCGGCGTCCATGCAGAGCGCGGCCGTGGTGCTGCTCACCCACGCCGACCTGTTCCCGCCGGGCGAGCCCGACACGGCGACGGTCCGCGCCTACCGGCCGGTCGTCCGGGCGATCGCGGCGGGCGCTCGGGGCTTCCGCGGCGAGGTGTACCTGTTCACCGCCGACCGCCGCTCCCACGTCACGGACGCACCGCTGGCGCGCGGTTCACACTGGCCGGACGCCTACGACGTCGCTCCGCTCGACACGTTCACCAGGGTCACCGTGGACGGTGGCGCCGGCGCCACCAGCTACCTGTCGGTGACCGCCCGGCGCCATGCGCGGCCCGTGGTGAGCTGGACGAGGGTGCGCATCCCGGGCCAGGCAGCGGCAGCGGCAGCGGCAGCGGCAGCGGGACCCTAGCGCCGCCCAGGAACCGGAAACGCCCCTCCCGCAGATCCCCAGGAGGGGCGTTTCCTCCGCGCCGGGTCAGCGGGCTCAGGATGTGGGGGGCGGGAGGTCGCGCACCGAGCCCCGGGCCATCAGCGGCATCGGGACGAGGGTCTCGGCGGGCGGGGCACCGTCGAGGACGAGCTCCATCGCCGTGCGTCCCATCTCCAGGTACGGGATCTGCATCGTGGTGAGTTGCGGCCGGAGGTAGCTGGCGAGGTACTCGTCGTCGAAGGACACGACGGAGAGGTCGTCCGGGATGCGCACGCCCCGCTCCTGCGCAGCCTGGTAGATGCCGAAGGCCACGCGGTCGTTGGCGGCGACGATGGCGGTGACCTCGACGTTGTCGAGGATCTCGGCAGCCCCGCGGTAGCCGAGGTCGGGCTCCCAGTACATGCCGTCGACCTGGTGGACGAACTGCAGCCCGTACTCGGCCATCGCCGCATCCAGCCCCGCGTACCGGCTGCCGATCGTCACCGACAGTGCGGGGTCGAGGAGCGCCTCGGAGCGCCCGACGAAGGCGATCCGCCGGTGCCCGCGCCGGAGCAGGTGGCCGGCCACGTCGTAGCCGGCACGGAACTCGTCCGGCAGGACGCAGGCGTGGCCGGTGGTGGAGCGTGCGTTCACCAGCACCACGGGGACGTCCACGGGCACCGGCGGCACCTCCATCTGCTTTGCGCCCATCAGCCCGAAGATGATGCCGTCGGCCTGGCGGTCGAGCATCAGCTCCAGCGAGCTCGCGACCCGGTCGAGCCGCCGCCCGGACTCGCTGATCAGGACGGTGTGGTCGCGCTCCTCCGCCGCCTCGAGCAGGCCCCGGATCATCGCCGACGCGTAGCGCGTGATCGTCACCTCGTCGGAGATGAACCCGACGGTGCGGGTCTTGCCCAGGCGCAGGCCGCGGGCGGCGGGGTTCGGCCGGTAGTTCAGCTTGGCGGCCGCGGCCCTCACGCGCTCCGCGGCCTCGGCGGACAGCCTCGAGTTCGGGCGGTCGTTCAGGACCATGCTGACCGTGGTGATGGACAGCCCGGCCAGCTGGGCCACGTCGGCCAGGGTGGCTCGCTTCGCCATCGTTCCTCCACGTTCAGCTCGTCGACGACCGAATGATACCGGTACCACCAGCAGAATCCTTTTAGCAGGCTCTTGCGAGCCCTTACGAGCCATGCTACCTTCGTCGTGCTAAATCCTTTTAGCACCTCGAACTCCCCGGGCTCTCCCGGGCACATCCAACGGAGGAAGAGTGCTCAAGCGCACAGCACGGCTGCTCGCCACGACGTTCGTCGCCGCATCCCTGACCTTGTCGGTCACCGCGTGCTCGAAGGGCGGAGCCACCAGCACCCAGGCCGCCTCGGGCGGCACCCAGACCCTGACCCTGTGGACCCACAACGCCGGCAACAAGGGCGAGCTCGCGGCCATCCAGAGCGTGGTCGACGACTACAACGCCTCGCAGACCGCCTACAAGGTGGACCTCCAGGCCTTCCCGCAGGACTCCTACAACCAGTCGGTCGTCGCCGCGGCCGCGGCGAAGAAGCTGCCCTGCATCCTCGACATCGACCAGCCGAACGTGGCCAACTGGGCCTGGGCTGGCTACCTGGCCCCGATCGAGGGCATGGACGACATCCTGTCGAAGTACCTGCCCTCCACCGTCGCCAAGTGGAACGGGAAGACCTACGCGTACGGCTACTACGACGTGTCGCTGACCTGGGTCACCCGCGAGTCGATCCTGAAGAAGTACGGCATCCGCGTGCCGACCATCGACCAGCCCTGGACCGGCGAGGAGTTCGCGTCCGCCCTGGCGAAGGTCAAGGCGTCCGGCGACTTCACCTATCCCGCCGACCTGGCCACCGGCTGGACCGGTGAGTGGTGGCCCTACGGGTACTCGCCCTTCCTGCAGAGCTTCGGGGGCGACCTGATCAACCGCACCGACTTCACCAGCGCGGAGGGCGTCCTCAACGGCGACGCCGCCGTGAAGTGGGGCGAGTGGTTCCAGGGTCTGGCGAAGGACGGGATGATCTCCAAGAAGTCGAGCGCAGACCCGACGGCCGACTTCATCAACGGCAAGACCGCCTTCCTCTGGAACGGCTCGTGGACCGCCGTGCCGGTGCGCGAGAAGGTCAAGGACGTCGTCTTCGCCCCGCCGGTCGACTTCGGCAACGGGCCCAAGGTGGGCGGCGGCTCCTGGACGTGGGGCTACTCCACCGGCTGCGCCAGTCCCGAGGGTGCGCTCGACTACCTGAAGTTCGCCGCCCAGGACAAGTACGTCGCCAAGGTGGCCAAGGACACCAACAACATCCCGACCACCGACGCCGCGGCAGCGATGGTGCCCGGCTTCGAGCCCGGCGGCGAGAACGACGTCTTCCGCCAGTACTCGAAGAAGTTCACCGTGATGCGGCCCGAGACCCCGGGTTACCCGTTCCTCGCGACGGCCTTCACCAAGGGGGCGCAGGACATCCTGAACGGCGCAGACGTGAAGAAGACGCTGGACCAGATGGTCGCCGACATCGACGACAACCAGAAGGCGAACAACTTCTTCCAGCAGTGAACCCAGCCGGCCCGGGAGGGGATCCTCGCCCCCTCCCGGGCCACCCCCCTCCCTCGTCGCATGATCCGCCCTCAGAGAGGAGCCGCAGTGAGCGTCGTCGAAGCAGCCGAGCACACCGCCCCACCGGTCGCCCGTGGCCGCAGCCACAAGCGGAACAAGCGCTCCACCTCGGTGGCGCTGGCCATGCTGGTCCCGGCCGCCGTGTTGATGGTCGTGTTCCTGATCATCCCGATCTTCCTGACCTTCGGGCTGGCGTTCACCAACGCGCGCCTGATCTCCCCCGTCCCCGCCCGGTTCGTCGGGCTGGACAACTTCGTCCGCCTGTTCGAGAACGAGACCTTCTGGCGGTCACTGCTGAACACGGTGGTGTTCACCATCGTGATCGTCCCGGTGCAGTCGGGGCTGGCGCTCGGGCTCGCCCTGCTGGTGAACGCCAAGGTGCGCGGCACGAACTTCTTCCGAACGGTCTATTTCCTGCCTGTGGTGACCTCGATGGTCGTGGTCTCGATGCTGTGGCTGTTCATGTACCAGCCGGACGGGCTGATCAACGTCCTCCTGGCCAAGGTCGGGATCACCGGCCCCGACTGGCTGGGCGACCCCAACACGGCGCTGTTCGCGATCATCGTGCTGTCGATCTGGCAGGCCGTCGGCTTCCACATGGTCATCTGGCTCTCCGGCCTGCAGACGATCCCCGGCGAGCTCTACGAGGCGGCCTCGATCGACGGCGCGTCGAAGTGGCAGCAGTTCGCCCACGTCACCTGGCCGGGCCTGCGCCAGACCAGCATCTTCATCCTGATCACGATCACGATCGCCGCGTTCTCCCTGTTCACCCAGGTGAACATCATGACCCAGGGTGGACCCCTGGACTCGACGTCGACGCTCGTCTACATGGCCGTCTTCACCGGCTTCCAGCAGCAGCAGACGGGCTACGCCGCGGCGATCTCGCTGGTGTTCTTCGCCCTCGTTCTCACCGTCTCGCTCATCCAGCGCTACCTCACCCGCGACAAGGAGGCCATCCGATGAGCGACCACCTCGCCCACGTCGCCGACACCACCACGACCGAGCCCCGGACGGCGGGCTCGCGCGACAACCGGCTGTCCGGCGCCCTCGTGATGGCGCTCCGCGTCGTGCTGTGCCTGGTCTTCGGGCTGCCCCTGGTGTTCATGATCGTCTCGAGCTTCAAGCCGGACACCCAGATCTTCGCGGACCTGGATTCATGGTCGGCATTCCTGCCCGTCGGTGACGTGAGCCTCGCCAACTACACCGGCCTGATGGACCGGGTGCCGTTCGTGACCTTCATGGTCAACTCGGTCTTCATCTCCGTCTGCACGGTCGTGCTCGGGCTGCTGGTGAACTCGATGGCGGCGTTCGCGCTCTCCCGGATCGAGTTCCGGGGCCAGAAGGTGGTGCTCGGCATCGTGCTGGCGACGCTGATCGTGCCGTTCGAGACGATGGCCCTGCCCCTGCTGTGGTGGGTGAACACCATCCCCTACTTCGACGGCTCGCAGGGATGGCTGGACACCTACGCCGTCCAGATCATCCCGTTCCTGGCCAACGCCTTCTCGATCTACCTCTTCTACCAGTACTTCGACTCGATCCCGAAGGAGCTGGACGAGGCCGCAACGGTGGACGGGGCCGGCTGGTTCAGGATCTACCGCAGCATCGTGATGCCGCTGTCCGGGCCGGCCGTCGCGACGGTCGCCATCCTGACCTTCCTGCCCGCCTGGAACTCCTACCTGTGGCCGCTGATGGTCGTGCAGTCCGAGTCCCTGCGACCGGTCATGGTCGGCATCGACTACTTCAAGCAGGCCACCGGGAGCTCGGGAACCGCCTGGGGCCAGATCATGGCGTACGCGACCATGATCACCGTCCCCGTGCTCGCGCTGTTCATCGGCTTCCAGCGCGCGTTCATCAACTCGATCGCGTCCTCGGGGGTGAAGGGCTGATGCTCGCCTTCGACCACGACTGGGTGTGGGACTTCTGGACGGTGGACGACGGGGAGCGGTACCACCTCTTCTTCCTCCACGCGCCGAAGTCGCTCGGCGACCCGGACGCCCGCCACTACAGCGCCGGCATCGGGCACGCCGTCTCCGACGACCTCGTGACCTGGACGCGGGTGCAGGACGCCCTGGCCCACGGCGAGCCGGGGGAATTCGACGAGCTGGCGACCTGGACCGGCTCGATCGTGCGCCACCCCGACGGCACCTGGTTCCAGTTCTACACCGGGTCGCGCCCGGCCCCCGGCGGCAGCAACATCCAGTCCATCGGCTACGCCACGTCCGACGACCTGTTCACCTGGACCAAGCACGGCCAGGTCGCCCGGGCCGACCCGCGCTGGTACGAGCGGCTCGAGGACAACGGGTGGCACGACGAGGCGTTCCGCGACCCGTGGGTGATGGCCGACCCGGACGGCGACGGCTGGCACATGCTGGTCACGGCACGGGGGAACACCGGGCCCTTCGACGACCGCGGCGTCGTCGGGCACGCCTGGAGCCCCGATCTGCGGACCTGGGAGGTCCGCGCACCGCTGACCGAGGTCGGCCAGGGCTTCGGCCAGCTCGAGGTGATGTTCGACGTCGAGATCGGGGGACGGCGCTACCTGCTCTTCAGCTGCCTGGACGGCGACCTGGCCGAGGCCCGCAAGGGCTCTGTGGCGGGCGGCACCTGGGCGGCGAGGGCGGACTCCCCGCTCGGGCCCTACGACATCGCCGGCGCGACCGTGGTGTCGCCACCGGGCCTGTACGTCGGCCGGCTCGTCCGGCTCCGCGGCACCGACGAATGGAGGTTCCTCGCGTTCGTCAACAAAGCCGGCGACGGAAGCTTCGGCGGGACCATCATCGATCCCCTGCCGGTGGTGGTCACCGGGGACGGCTTCCGGGTGGGCTGACGGGACGCCGCCCGCGGGTCCGTGATCGGCGTCCCTTGATCGCCGTCCCGGGTCCGCGGCCGGCCCCGCCGGTCGTAGGCTGGAAGTGCGGAGTTGTTGTCGCCCCGCGGGTCCGAGGGAGGCCAGGCGATGACCGATTTCACTCGTCGTTTCGATGTCGTGATCCACGCTCCCGTCCCCGACGTCTTCGAGTACTGCCGCGATCCGCGGCACCTCTTCGCCGGATGGCCGCAGCTCGAGGTCACCGAGGTCGTGATCACGCCGGACGGCGTGGGCACCACCGCGCGCATCACGGGCAGGTTCCTCAACGGGCTGATGGTCGAGCGGATCGAGCGGGAGTTCACCGAGGTGGTTCCCGGGGAGCGGATCGTCAGCCGGGCGCACGCGACGGTTGACTTCGCGGGACGGACGAGGGAGGTCGCCAACGGCCCCGTCTTCACCTGGCTGTTCGCGGCAGAGGGGGCCGGCACGAGGCTCACCCTCGTCGTCCTCGAGGAGGGCCTCCCCCGGTGGGAGAGCGCGCTGGAGTCGGTGAGCGCGGCGGTGATGGCGAAGACCATGCAGGGCATGCTGTCAGCGATCCGGAACGGCGTCGAGCACGGCGACCCGTCGGTGGCCGGGCCCGGGAAGGGCCGCCGGCCCGTCGACCTGCGCAACCTCCCGGGGGAACTCCTGTTCCGGCTCGCGACGGCCCACACCGATGTCCTCACCCGACGGTTCGGTGCCGCGACCGCGCGCACGATCCGGCACGAGATGCTCCAGGAGTACCGGTCCCTCGTTCCCGGACTGCCCGACCTCGGAGGTCGCCGCAACCCGGAGGCGATGTCCATGGTCCTGGCCCCGTGGGCACTGGCGCTGTACCGGGTGGTCCTGCGGCACGGCGGCTCCGTCGAGGACGCAGGGGAGGCGATCCACCACGCCGTCCGGTCGCTGTACGGCCGGCTGCCGCAACGCGTGCGCCGGTCGATGGGCCGCTCCACCACAGGGGAGAGGGCCCGGCGGAAGGCCCGCTGGTTCGCCGAACACCGATACCCCGGCAACTGGGTCTACGCCTTCGTCGACGGCGACGGCCAGCCGTTCGACTTCGGGCTCGACGCGACGCAGTGCGCCATCGTCACCTACCTGCACGCCCAGTCCGCCGACGAGCTCACCCCGTACCTGTGCGACCTCGACTACGTCGTGTTCGAGGCCCTCGGCCTGGGCCTCACCCGCACCGGGACGCTGGCCTGGGGCTGCGACCGCTGCGACTTCCGGGTGACCAATCCCGGCAGCACGACCAGCACCTGGCCGCCGCTCTTCGTCGAGCGGAGCTGCGGGGTGCCGCGGCCGCTGGGAGCCGGAGCAGGGGCGTCGTCCTGAGGCCCCTGCTGACCTGTGCCCGGGGAGGCACGGACGCGGAAACGCCCCTCCCGAGTGACCCTCGGGAGGGGCGTTTCCGTCCGGCACTGGCGGAGGTGCGGGGATTTGAACCCCGGAGAGGGTTGAAGCCCTCAACCCGCTTAGCAGGCGGGCGCCATAGACCGGACTAGGCGACACCTCCAGACCGCACGCCAGCCTACAAGGCCGCGCTCCGCAGCGGCAAAGTGAACCGTAACCGGGCAGTTTGGCGCAGCCGGTACCCTTGATCCGGCCCACCATCTGTAGTAAGGACGCCACCTGCCATGAGCCAGGACTCCCCCGCGCCCGACGGCGTGTCCGCACGTCGCGCCGTCGACGACACCCCCGGCGAACCCGCCGGACCCGCGAGGCGCGTGGCGCCCGGCCGGTCGTTCTCGGGCGCGCTCGGCTGGACGGTGCTGGGCACGATGATCCCCGGGCTGGGCCTGCTGAAGGCGGGACGCCGGGTCGCCGGCAGCCTCGTCCTCGGTGCCTTTCTCCTGCTCATCGGCGGTGGCGTGTACCTCGCGCTCAACCGGGACCTCGCCACCCGGCTCGCGGTGGCCCCGGGCGTCCTCCAGGGAGTGGCGATCGGGCTGGGCGTCGGCGCCCTCGCCTGGGTGCTGGTGATCGGCTTCACCCATCTCTCGTTGCGCCCGGCCAACCCGGGCATCGGGCAGCGGGTCGCCGGTGCCGCCGTCGTGGGCCTGCTGTCGTTCGTCGTGGCCGCCCCGATGGCGTTCGGCGCCAACCTGGCCTGGACCGCCGGCAATGCCCTCGACACCATCATCGGCACCGACGACACCCCGAACTCGACCCAGCCGACGATCAACGTCGAGGACCCCTGGAAGGACAAGGACCGCCTCAACATCCTGATCATCGGGGGCGACTCCGGCACCGGACGGTCGGCGTCCCAGGGTGACCGCACCGACACGGTGATCGTGGCGTCCATCGACACCCACTCCGGCGCGACCACCCTGTTCACGCTGCCCCGCAACACCGAGAAGATGCCCTTCCCGAAGGACTCGCCGCTCCACAAGTACTACCCGAACGGCTTCACCTCCGGCAGCACCGACCTCTACACCCGCTCGCAGTTCCTGCTCAACGCGATGTACCGGGTGGTGCCGACGAAGGTGCCCCACGACGTGCTGGGCAAGACCAAGGACTTCGGCGCCAGCGTCATGAAGGTGTCGGTCGGCGAGGCGCTCGGCCTCCAGGTCGACTACTTCGTCAAGGTGAACATGGACGGGTTCAAGGACTTCATCAACGCGATGGGCGGGATCACGCTGAACGTGAACTACCGCATCCCGATCGGTGGCCAGACCGACGCGCACATCAAGCCCACCGACTACATCGAGCCCGGGCCGAACCAGCACATGAACGGCCGCGAGGCCCTGTGGTACGCCCGCGGTCGCTACGGCCTCGACGACTACAAGCGCATGGAGCGCCAGCGCTGCGTGATCAATGCCGTGGTGCAGCAGACCACGCCGGACAAGGTGCTCGCCAACTTCCAGGCCATCGCCGCGGCGGGCGAGAACACCATCACCACCGACGTGCCCCGCAACATGCTGTCCAACCTGGCCACGCTCGGCCTGAAGGTGAAGAACACCAAGCTGCGCAGCGTCACCTTCACCCCCGGGGTGGCCGGCTTCAAGTCCTACGACCCCGACTGGGCCAAGGTCCAGGCGCGCGTCAAGAAGGCGCTGAAGGAGACCGCGGCCGGGGTCGAGCCCACGCCCACGGCGAGCGCCAGCGGGACGCCGACCGCGTCCGGCAGCGCCACGCCCACCTCGACGGCCTCGCCCACCAAGAGCAGCACGGCGAAGGCCAAGAGCGACGACCTCGAAGAGGTGTGCGGGTACCACCCGGAGAAGGGCTGATCCCGCTGGCCGCCCCCCGCTCGGCGTCAGGCGCGGTAGCCGCGACTCTGGTCGAGCCGGCGGGCGATGTCGGCACCCAGCGCGTCGAAGTCGTCGCGCCGCCCACGGGGCACGGCCAGCAGCACACGGGTGCCGTCGGCAAGGAAGAGGCTGAGCCGGCCGGAAGCGCTGGTGACCCGGCGGACGTCGGCCCACCGTCCCGACTGTGCGGAGTCGCGTCCCCGGATCGCGTAGCCGTCCTCGTCCAGGACCACCTGCATGCGGGCCGCACGGGCCACCCACCACGATGCCCCGAAGAGCCCGGCGCCCAGCACGAGCGCCAGCAGTCCCCCGACGGTGAGTGCGAGGTTACGGTCGAGCAGTTCGGCCATCAGCACCAGCACCAGGCCGACCAGCATCAGCAACGCCGACAGCGCGAGCGCGCGCAGCGCCGGTCGCTGGCGCACCTGGTGGGTTGTTGCCGCCACTTGTCCCCCGTCCGTCGGCAGGCGCGGCGAGGGTGGGATTCGAACCCACGGAGCCGTGAAGCTCGGCCGCTTTCAAGGCGGCTGCACTAGTCCACTATGCGACCTCGCCCGCGGCGGCCCATCTTACTGACGCGCCCTGTGGCCGCCACCCGGCGTCCCGTCCGTGCGCGGGCCCGTCGCGGGATGGGAGGCTGGACGCATGCGCATCGTCACCGTCACCGAGCCGGGCGGCCCCGAGAACCTGGTGGTCGCCGACGCCCCCCTCCCCGTCGCGGGGCCGGGCGAGATCGTCGTCCGCGTGCTCGCCGCGGGGGTGAACCGGGCGGACCTGCTCCAGCGGCAGGGCCACTACCCGCCGCCCCCCGGAACGAGCGAGGTGATCGGGCTTGAGGTCTCCGGCACCGTCCACGAGCTCGGGGACGGCGTGGACGGCTGGGCCCCCGGCGACGCGTGCGTCGCCCTCCTGGCCGGCGGCGGGTACGCCGAGTACGTCCTCGTGCCGGCCGGGCAGGTGTTCGCCCCGCCGCCGGGCGTCGACCCGGTCAGCGCTGCGGGACTCGTCGAGGTGGCTGCCACGGTCGCGTCCAACTTCGACCACGTGCACCTGGCCGCGGGGGAGACCGTCCTCATCCACGGCGGCGCAGGGGGCATCGGCACCTTTGCGATCCAGTACGCGAAGGCCCTCGGCGCCCGGGTGCTGGTCACCGCCGGCTCCCCGGCCAAGCTCGAGCTGTGCCGCATCCTCGGCGCGGACGTCGCCCTCGACTACCACGACGACTGGGTCGCCGGCGTGGCGGAGGCCACCGACCGTCGCGGCGCGGACGTGATTCTCGACGTCATGGGCGCGAAGTACCTCGAGCCGAACGTCGCGTCCCTGGCGATGGACGGCCGGCTGGTCGTCATCGGTCTCCAGGGCGGACGCAAGGGCACGCTCGACCTCAACCGGCTGCTGACCCGGCGGGCGACCGTGACGGCGACGAGCCTTCGGTTCCGTCCGGCCGACCAGAAGGCGGCCATCTGTGCCGCCGTCGTCGAACGCGTGTGGCCCCTGGTCGCCGACGGCCGGATCCGGCTCGCGCCCGAGACCCGGTTCCCGCTCGAGCAGGTCGCCGACGCCCATCGCCACCTCGAGTCCGGCGACAACACCGGCAAGGTGATCCTCACCCTCTGACGCCGTCCCCCCACCCCGTTCCTGCTACCGACTGCAACTCCCGCTGCCGGAATTCCGGCAGCGGGAGTTGCAGTCGGGGGCAAACGCGGAGATCGGCGGGCGGGGAGCGGCGGAGGGAGCGGCGGCGCGGACGGGGGTCAGCGGATGGATCAGCTGCGCCAGGTGCGCCAGAGGCGGGCGTACTCGCCGTCGCGGGACAACAGCTCGGAGTGGGAGCCGAGCTCTGCCACGCGTCCGTCGATCACCACGGCGATGCGGTCGGCGTCGTGGGCGGTGTGCAGGCGGTGGGCGATGGCGATCACCGTCCGGTCGGCGAGCAGCGCCGCCATCGACCCTTCCAGGTGGCGGGCGGTGCGCGGGTCGATCAGTGAGGTGGCCTCGTCCAGCACCAGGGTGTGCGGGTCGGCGACCATCAGCCGGGCGAGGGCCACCTGCTGCGCCTGCGCGGGCGTGAGGTGCACCCGCCCGTGGCCCAGCACCGTGTCCAGGCCCTGGGGCAGTCGCTCGACCCAGTCGAGGGCGTCGACGGCCCGCAGCGCCTCGGTGACCGCGCGGTCGACCTCCGCACCGGCGAGCTGCCTGTCCCTGGCCAGCACGATGTTGTCACGCACCGTGCCCACGAACACGTGGTGCTCCTGGGTCACCAGTGCCACCTCGGTGCGCAGCACGTCGAGCGGGAGGTCCATCACGTCCACGCCGCCGATGTCGACCTCGCCGGTCCGCGGGCCGTTGATGCCGGCGAGCAGCCGTCCCAGCGTCGACTTCCCCGAACCGGACGGACCGACGATCGCCAGCCGCTCGCCCGGCTTCAGGTCGAGATCGATCCCGTGCAGCACGTCCGTCCCGGGGCGGTACGCGAAGCGCAGGTCGGTGCCGACTACCTCGGTGCCGTCGGGACGGGCGTCCCCGGGGACGCGGTCCTCCGGCACCTCGGCCACGCCCAGCAGTCGCGTGGTGGCGGCCAGTCCCACCTGGAGGGTGTCGAAGACCTGGATCAGGCGATCCATCGGCTCGACCAGGCCCTGGACGTAGATGGCCGCGGTGGTGATCTGGCCGAGCGTGACCCACCCCTGCGAGTAGCCCCAGGTGCCGAGCAGCACGACCCCGACCAGCGGCAACTGGTAGGAGACGTCGAGGAAGATGAAGAAGAGGTTCCGCAGCGTCATCGTGTAGCGCTCGGCCTGGTTCGACTCGGCGATGTCGGCGTCGCCGACGGCGATCCGGCGCTCTCCGATGCCGAGCGCCTCCACCGTCCGCGCACCCTCGACCGTCTCGGTCGTCGTCGAGTTGATGCGGCTGTACGTGCCCGACTCGGTGATGTAGCCGGCGCCGGCGTGCTTCAGGTAGTGCCGGGTGGCCAGGACGAGGACGACCAGCGACCCGGCGATCGAGATCGCCAGGAACGGCGAGTTGAGCACCAGCGCCACCAGGCTCGCCACCACCAGCACCGACGACATCACCAGTTGCGGGAAGGCCCAGCGCACCGACTGGCTCATCTTCGACACGTCGGAGGTGATTCGGGTCAGCAGGTCACCGCTGGACGCCGACTCGACCCGGCTCAGCGGGAGCCGGAGCACCGTGCCGACGATCTCCTCGCGGGCAGCGGCCAGCAGGTCGTAGCCCAGGACGGCGGACGCGCGGCGCCCGGCGAACACGAGGGCGGCCTGGACGACGACCACCACGACCACGCCGGAGATGATCGCGTCGACCTGTGCCAGCGCGGCGGAGCCGCCGGTGACGGCGTCCACGAGGTCGCCCAGGAGCCGGGGGACGACCAGTCCGGCGACGGCCGCGGCGAGGTTGGCGCCGACGGTGACGGCGAACAGGCCCTTGCGGGTGCTGAGCAGGCGTTTGACGAACGCCCAGGCCGCCGCGTTGCCGGCGACCGGCAGCCCCCGCTCCGGGTTGCGGGAGTCGGCGTAGAAGGCCCGCGCCCGCTCGCCGCGCAGCCGGTGGCGTTCGCGCAGCGCCGCCAGCCGCCGTCCCCAGGGCAGGCCGGGGGTGACCAGCAGCGCCGGCGGGATCCGGTCGTCGCCCGGGATCACCCAGGTGTCGGCCGGGTGGTCGTCCCGGACGGCGGCAGCGGGTCCGGGCAGGTCGGTGGCGTCCGGCCGGCCCTCCCCCGGCTCGGGGAGAATGCCGGTGATCGGCGGGGTCATTCGTCGTCCTCCATGCCTCTGCCGACGATCGCGCGGTAGCGCAGGTCGGCCATCAGGTCGGCGTGCCGACCGCGCGCGACCTCGCGCCCGTCGACCAGCAGGGACACCTCGTCGGCGTGGTGCAGCAGCAACGGGGACGCGGTCATCACCACGGTGGTGCGCCCGCGCCGGTGCGGCACGAGACGCTCGGCGATCGCGGCCTCGGTGTGGGCGTCGACCGCCGACGTGGGTTCGACGAGGACGAGGACCTCCGGGTCGAGCAGCAGGGCGCGCGCCAGCACCACCCGTTGGCGCTGCCCCCCGGACAGCCCGCGTCCCAACTCGTCGATCCGGCCCTCCCAGCCGCCGGGCAGGCCGGCGAACACGTCCTCCGCAGCGGCCGTGTGGAGCACAGCCTCGGCCTCCACCCGCGAGTGGGTCCCCCACGGGTCGAGCGCCTCCTGCAGCGTGCCGGCGAACAACTGGCTCGCCGTGTCGCTCACCACGACGGTCCGCCGCAGCGCAGCGAGTGGCACCCGGCTGTAGTCGACGCCGTCCGCGGAGACGCCCCACTCGGCACCGGCGACCTCGGCGTCCGCCGCGGCGGCGCGTGCCCGGCGGACGTCCCGGTCCCGCTGCGCGCGGCGCGCGGCGCGTCCGGTCAGTTCGTCGTCCTCCTCCGCGTCGGGGGCGGACTGCTGGGTCGGCAGGTACCGTCCCAGCCGGTCGGCCAGGGCGGCCGAGTCCTCGGGGACGGCGCTGACGACCGCGAGGAACCGTCCCGGCTCCACGGCCACGCCGGAGGCGGCGTCCACGAGCCTCGGGCGCGGCGGCAGCGGCTGCGTCCCCTCGGCGAAGGGCACCTCCGGAGCGAGCAGGGCGATCGTCTTGCGCGCGGAGACCAGGCCCTGTACCCACTTCTGGGCGAACTCGAAGAAGGTCTGGAGGGGCCACACCAGGAACAGCGCGTAGCCGACGAAGCTGATCAGCTGGCCCACGCTCAGCCGCCCGGCGAGCATCTCGTGCGAGCCCAGCCAGACGAGCGCCACCAGCATGAGCCCGGACAGCAGCACGCTGATCGTCTCGGTCACCGCCTGCCAGGTGCCGGTGGCGACGCCGAGCCGGCGCACCTTCTGCGACTGGACGGCGTAGTTGGCGCCGAACGTCCGCTCGCCGCCGATGCCGCGCAGGATGCGCAGCCCGGACACGATGTCGGTGGCCATCGACGTGAGCTCGCCGGTCTGCGTGCGCTCGGCGGTCTGCGCCTGGTTGAGCGGACGCAGCACCGGCGACGCGGCCCCGACGAGCAGGGGCGCGGCGATGAGCACCACCCAGCCCAGCGGCGGGGACGTGGTGAACATCAGCGTGCAGACCAGGGCGAACGCCGCCAGCGAGCCCAGCCCGCGCGAGACCACCTCGACCGTCTGGCCGAAGGTGTTGGAGTCCGATGACGAGATGCTCAGCACTTCGCCGGTGGGGAGCCGGCGGCTCAGCACGTGGCCCAGCTGGACGGCCTTCCGGGTGACCAGCTTCTGCGTGCCGTACAGCGCGATCAGCCAGCCGCGGACCGCGAGGGTGTGCTGGGTGATGCCGGCCGCTGCCCCCAGCAGGATCACCACCGTCAGCAGGGACGCCCACCCCAGCGTGGCAACCATGTCACCGCTCAGCACACCGGAGTCGATGGCCTTGCCGAGCAGCAGTGGGCTCAGCGCCCCGGGCAGGAACCAGACGAGCCCCGCCACGGCCATGGCCGCGACGACGTCCCACTGCGCGCGCAGCAGCCAGGCCAGGAACCTGGCCGGGCTACGGGTGTCGGGCCGGGACGTCTCCGCGGGGGTGTACGCGTCGACGTGCGGTGGGAAGTCATGCATAGCCGACAAACATTACGCCCCCGTCCCCGACCTGTCAGCGCGCAACCTTGCGCCCTCCCACCCCGTCCTCGCCCCACCCCGTCCTCGCCCTGTTCCCGCCACCGATCGCAACGCTCGCTGCCGGAATTCCGGCGGCGAGCGTTGCGATCGGCAGCAAACGCGGAGGGGTGGGGAGAGGTGGGGGTGCCTAGAATCGGGGCCATCCGAGTGAGGAGCCGCCAGATGCAGGTCGACTTCGCCCCGTCCGAGCAGTCCACGGTCGGCATCGAGTGGGAGCTGGCCATCGTCGACCTCGCGAGCGGCGAGCTGACGCCGGCGGCACCGACGGTGCTCCAGGCGTGCGGCGGGGGCGAGGACGCACCGATCCGCAAGGAGTACCTCCAGGACATGGTGGAGATCGTCTCCGGCGTGCACCGCACCGTGGCCGCGGCGGTCGAGGACGTCGCCCACCACCTGCGCGAGGTGCAGCGGGTCGCGGCCCCGCTCGGCCTGGGCGTGGTGGGCGCCGGCACGCACCCGTTCAGCCCGGCCTCCGCCCAGCCGCGGTTCGAGGGCCCGCGCTACGACGTGGTGGCCGAGCGCACCGGCTACTGGGGACGCCGGATGGCGATCTGCGGCACGCACGTCCACGTCGGCATCGACCACAAGGACAAGGCGCTGCCGGTCACCACGGGCCTGGCCCGGTTCTACCCGTACCTGCTGGCCATCACCTGCTCCTCACCGTTCTGGGAGGGCGAGGACACCGGCTACGCGTCCCAGCGCACCATGCTGTTCCAGCAGCTGCCCACCAACGGCCTGCCCTATCCGATGTCACGCTGGACCGAGTTCGAGGCGTACGCGGAGGAGCTGCTCGAGTGCGGCATGATCAGCGTCCCCGGTGAGATCCGCTGGGACGTCCGCCCGTCGCCGAGGTTCGGCACGGTGGAGAACCGCACCGGCGACGCCGTCCCCACCCTGGCGGAACTGGCGTGCGTGGCGGCGCTCACGCAGTGCTTCGCCGAGCACGTGTCCCGCACCTACTCCCGCGACCAGACCTACGAGTCGCTCCCGCCGTGGCTGGTGCGCGAGAACAAGTGGCGCGCGGCCCGCTACGGGCTCGACGCCCACGTGATCACGCCGAACCGGCTGCGCCGCGAGGTGCCGCTGCGCGAGGGGCTGGCCCAGTGGCTGGAACGGCTCACGCCGGTCGCCCGCGACCTCGGCTGCGAGGACGAGCTGCGCTTCGCCGCGGAGCTGTCCGCGCACGGGGCGAGCTACGAGCGGCAGCGGGCGGCGGGCGGGCCGCAGGAGGCGCTACGCCTGCTGCTGGACGAAACCGGACGCCGCACGCCGTTTCGCCGTTAACCTCTCTTCCGTGAAACCGTTCCTGCTGCTGGCCACCCGCGACCACAACGAGGCCGCGGCGGCCGAGTACCGCTCCGTCCTGCGCCACGCGGGGCTCGAGCCCGGCCAGCTCCAGCACATCCGGGTGGAGTCCGAGCCCCTCCCCGCCCTCGAGCTGTCGGAGTACTCCGGCGTGATCCTGGGCGGGAGCTCGTTCAACATCTCCGACGCGCAGAAGACCGCGATCCAGGAGCGGGTCGAGGCCGACCTGCTGGCGCTGCTGGACGAGATCGTCGACACCGACTACCCGTTCCTGGGCATGTGCTACGGGGTGGGCGCGGTCACCACCCACCTCGGCGGGACGGTGGACCGCACGTACGGCGAGCCGGTCGGCGCCACCGAGATCACGCTCACCGACGAGGGCGTGCGGGACCCGCTGACGGCCGGCATCAGCCCGCGCTTCCACGCGTTCGTCGGCCACAAGGAGGCCGCCAACGGAACCCCGCCCGGAGTGGCGGTGCTCGCCACCGGCCAGGACTGCCCCCTCCAGATGTACCGGGTGGGCGCCAACGTGTACGTCACGCAGTTCCATCCCGAACTGGACGCCGACGACCTGGCCGCGCGCATGCGGATCTACCAGCACGCCGGCTACTTCGACCCCGCAGAACTCGACGAGCTGATCGCGATGGCCTACGCCAGCAGCGTCGACGGCCAGCAGCACCTCGTGCTGCGCAACTTCGTGGGACGGTACGCGCGCTGAGCCCGTCCCTCCCGGCACTCAGCGCAGGCGGTAGGCGCGGAACAGGACGGCGTTCGCCACGCCGAGCGCCCGTCCCCCCGCAGCGGTGACCCCGCCGATCAGCTCCCTGGGGGACGGGTGGCCGCTCAGGTCGCCCAGGTAGCCGGCGTGGGCCTCGAGGGAGGCGATCCCCCGCTCGACGGGCTCGCCCGACACGTCCACCCCGTGGGTGGGACGGTTGTCGCCGGAGACCAGCAGCCAGGTCGCCCCCCACTTGGCCAACCCCTCCTGCGCGGCGAGCTCGGGGAAGACCCAGGTGTTGTCCGCGTCCCGCACGGCGTCCGCGCAGGCCAGGCCGGCCGCCCGGTGGTCGGCCTGGTTGAGACCGGCCACGAACTCGACGTCCCACGAGCCGGTGACGACGACGTCCGGACGGAACCGGCGGATCTCGCGGGCGATGTCGCGACGCAGGTCCAGGGAGTACACCAGCATGCCGTCGGGGTGGTCGAGCACCGTGAGCGCGCGGACGCCGGCCGCGTCGCAGGCCGCGCGCTGCTCGCCGGCGCGCAGGACGCGAGTCTCCGCCGGCGGACGCTGCATGCCCGCCTCGCCGCCGGTCAGCAGGAGGTACGCCACCTCGACGCCCCGCGACGTCCACCGGGCCACGGCCGCGGACGTGCCGTACTCGACGTCGTCGGGATGCGCCACGACGCAGAGCACCCGCCGGAAGTCCTCGTCGGGCAGCAGGTCGACCTTCGGTTCATCCATGCCCCCAACCTAGGGCCGCCGGCGTCGGTCGTGGAGTGTCACCACTGCCCCCGCGGCAGGGCGCTCAGTGCGCGCGCATCCTCGACAGGCACGGACCCTGGAGGGGCGCGACGCGCCAGGCCAGGCCCGCCTGCCCGTCCCGGCCCAGGCGCAGGCGCAGCGTGTGCGGGGTGTCGGTGAGGACGAGTCGCACGTGCAGGTCGCCCTGCTCATCCGCACCGGCCGCGGCCGCGACCGGGACGCGCACGTCGCCCAGCTGCAGGTGCTGGCGGCGCCACGACCCTGGTTGTGCCACCAACTCCACCGGGTGGCCCTCGGCGAGGAGGGTCAGGCGCAGCTCGCCGCCGTCCCGCTCGGCACGCACGTCGGCGATGTCCGGCGCGCGCCCGGGCTCCTCGCCCGGGTCGACCATCGCCGGGTCGAGGGGGACGGCGCCCGACGCCAGCCATGCGGTGCCGCGACCGGTGTCCGTCGGCACCGCCACGCGCGCGGTCGCCCCGACCGGCCCGTCCGGGAGGTCGGGGACGACCAGGTGCTCCCAGACCAGGTCGACGAGCAGCTGCGTGCACGACTGGGCCGACTGGATCGCCACGACCAGCCCGCGGGCCGGCAGCACGAAGGCGAACTGGCCGTAGGCGCCGTCGAGCCGGTAGCCCTCCCGGCCCATCCACACCTGGTAGCCGTAACCCAGCCCCCAGTCGGGGTGCGGGTCGGTGGTGTCGACGTGCCGGGCCGTCGCCTGCGCGACCCAGCCCTCGGGCAGCAACCGGCGTCCGTGCCACACGCCGTCACAGCGCAGCAGCTCGCCCAGGGTGGCCAGCCCGTCGATGGACAGGTGCAGCCCCGTCCAGCCCAGGCACCGGCCCAGGGCGTCGGTGTCCCACGTCGCCTCGATGCCGAGCGGCTCCAGCAGGCGCGGACGCACGTAGTCCAGCAGGTCCTGGCCGGTGTGCCGGCGGACGAGCTCGCCCAGGAGGAACGAGGCGCCGTTGTTGTAGACGTGCACCGAGCCGACCGGCTCCTGCGGACGCTGTGCGAGGAAGGCCGGCACCCACTCCGCGGCGGGACGGGCCTGCATCGCCTCGAGCGTGTCGGCGGTGTGGCCGGTCGACATCGACAGCAGGTCGTGGACGGTGATCGAGGCCACCCGGTCGTCGAGCGGCGATCCGTCCGGCGCGCCCCCCACCAGGTCACCCACGCGGTCGTCGAGGGCGAACCGCCCCTCGGCCACGGCGAGGCCGACGGCGGTCGCGGTGACGGTCTTGCTGACCGAGTACACGAGGGCGAGGTCGCCGGGGACGTACGGCTCCCACTGGCAGCGGCCGGCCACGACGCCTTCGCGCAGCACCACCAGCGCGTGGAGCTCCAGCTCCGGGAGCGCGGCGGCCGCGGCGACGAAGTCGGTCAGCAGGGGCGTTCCTTGGGCGAGTTCTCCGCGGTCAGCATCGGGTTGCGTACGACCACGTCGCCGAGGGCGTCGTCGATGCGCGACATGATCTCGGGGCTGAGCACCACGCCGGACGCCGCCACGTTCTCGCGGATCTGCCGCGGCCGCGAGGCCCCGATGATCGCGCAGGCGACGTTCGGGTTCTGGAGCACCCACGCCACGGCGAGCTGGGCCATGGTGAGTTCGAGCTCGTCCGCGATCGGCCTCAGCCGCTGGACGGCGACGAGGACGTCCTCGCCCATCAGGCGCTGGATGAACGTCGAGCCGCCCTTCTCGTCCGTCGCACGGGAGTTCTTGGGCGGCGCCTCGCCGGGCAGGTACTTGCCGCTGAGCACACCCTGCGCGACCGGCGACCAGCAGATCTGGGAGACGCCCAGCTCGGCGGAGGTCGGGACGATCCACTCCTCGATGACCCGCCACAGCATCGAGTACTGGGGCTGGTTCGACACGAGCTGGAAGCCGAGGTCCTTCGCCAGGTCGTGGGCGGACCGGATCTGGTTGGCGTCCCACTCGCTGACCCCGATGTAGAGCGCCTTGCCCGAGCGGACCACGTCGGCGAACGCCTGCATGGTCTCCTCCAGCGGCGTCTCGTGGTCGTAGCGGTGGGCCTGGTACAGGTCGACGTAGTCGGTGCCGAGCCGGCGCAGCGACCCGTTGATCGACTCCATGATGTGCTTGCGCGACAGCCCGCAGTCGTTCGGGCCCTTGGGGCCGGTCGGCCAGTACACCTTCGTGAAGATCTCCAGCGACTCGCGCCGCTGGCCCTTCAGCGCCTGCCCGAGCACCGACTCCGCGACCGTGTTGGCGTAGACGTCGGCGGTGTCGAAGCTGGTGATGCCGGCCTCGAGGGCGGCGTGGACGCAGCGCTCGGCGATCTCGTTCTCGACCTGGGACCCGTGGGTGATCCAGTTGCCGTAGCAGATCTCGGAGACCTTCAGCCCGGAGTTGCCGAGGAAGCGGAACTTCACGCGCGGGTCTCCTGCTCGACCTTGTCGTCGTCGCCGGCGGCGTCGACCTCGGCCTCGTCGGTGTCGCCCTCGACCAGGTCCTCCCCGGCCTCCACCGGCTCCTCCTCGGGCACCGCTTCCGCGGCCGGCTCCTCCGCCGGGGCGTCCGCGGGCTCGGGGTCGGCCAGCGGGTTGACGATCGCCGCCCCGCCGAGGGTCGCCAGCATCTGGCGGACGTTGGTCAGCTGCGCGGTGATCGCGTCGCGACGGGACGTGGCGGCCTGGAGCTCGCGCTCGGACTCGCGACGGATCTTCTCCGCGGCCAGGCGGGCGGCGTCGACGTGCTGGCCGGCCTCCTCGCGGGCTGCCTTGACGTGGGCCTCGGCCTGCGCCTTCGCCTCTGCGAGCGTCCGGTCGGCCTCGGCCTCGATCGCGGCCTGGCGCTCCAGGGAGCGGGCGATCGCCTGCTCGTTGGCCGCCATCTGCGCGGCGAACTCCTCCGCGGCCTTGTCGCGGCGCTCGGCGAGCGTCTTCTCGAAGTCCGCGGCAGCGGCAGCGGCGCGCGCACGCTGGTGCTCGTAGACCGCCTCGGCCTCCTCGCGGCGGGCGGTGGCCTCGCGGTCGGCGTAGTCGAGGATCTCGTCGGACTGCCGCTTCGCGGCCTCCAGCACCCGGGTGGCCTCGGCGTCGGTGCGGCTCGTCACGTCGGCGGCGTACCGGTCGGCGGAACTGCGTGCCTGCTCGGCCGCGGCCTCAGCGTCGGCGACCAGCTTGTCCGCGTCCGCCTTCGCCTTCGCCCGCATCTCGGCGGCCTCGTCCTCGGCGAGCTTCAGCATCTTGCCGATGCGCGCGCCGAGGTCGCTGAAGGACGGCGGAGCGGCCTCCTTCTCCTCCTGCTCCAGGGCGGCGATCCGGCTCCGGTACGCGTTCGCCTGCTCCTCCAGCTGCGCCACCTGGGAGGTGAGCTTGGTGACCGCGACGGCCGTGTTGCCGGACTCAGCACGAGCCTGGTCGAGCGCGCGGTGGAGGTCGGCGAAGGCCTTGTCGACCTCGCCCGGCTCGTAGCCGCGCATGACCGTCCGGAAGGCCGGGTTCTGCTGGGTCATGATCCTTCTTCCATTTCTTGCCGGGGATTCTGGTGGGGACGTTCGGGGACGGCGAGCGCCTCGATGACCCCGGACAGGTGCCCGAGTTGGGCGTTGATGTCGTCACGGCGGCGGGCCAGCTGCGCCACCTCTGCGCGGGCGCGGTCCATCAGGGCGCGTGCCTCCGCGCGCACGGCGTCCGCGTCGATCCGTGCCTGGCTGAGCAGCGAGACCGCCTCGTCGCGCGAGGCGCGGGCGGCCTCGAAGGTGTCGCGCTGGAGCTTCTCGAGGTCGGCGGCGGCGCGCTCGCGGATGAGCTTCGCGCCGGCCTCGGCCTCGGCCAGGCGGCGCTCGGCCCGCTCCACCTGTGCACGGGCCTCGGAGCGGGCGCTGCTCAGCAGCCGGTCGCACTCCTCCTGTACCTGCCGCCGGGTGTGGGCGGCGTCCCGCTCGGCGGCGTCGAGGACGGCGCGGGCGCGGGCCTGGAGGTCCTCGGCCACGGCGGTGGCCTCGGCCAGCATCGCCTGGTTGCGGTGGGTCGTGGTCGTGAGCGCCAGCTCCACGCGCTCTCGCACCTGCCGGGCGTGCTCGGCGAGCTCGTTGTGCGTCTGGCGGCGGGCGGCCTCGGCCTCTGCGGCCACGCTGGCGCGCAGCTCCGCCATCGCCTGTTCCGTCCAGGCCACGTGCGCTGCGGCCGCGGCCAGCTGCTCGTCCGCCTTGGCCTGCGCTTCTGCGGCCAGGGCCTCGCGCTCGGCCTGAGCCTGGGCGTGCGCGCGGGCCGACTCGGTCTCGAACTCGTTGCGGTCGGCCACCAGCTGCGCCTGGAGGTGGGCCACCTCCTCGTCCAGTTCCGCCCTGCGTGCGGCGAGCTCGTCCATGACGTGGCCGCGCATCGCGGAGAGCTCGGCCTCGAGCATGTCCCTGCGCTGGGCCTCCTCAGACTCCTGGGCGCGGCGACGGTCGGACAGCTCGGCGTCCACCGCGCTCACCCGGGCGTCCAGGCGCTGGCGCACCTCGTCCTCCGTGCGCCGGGCGGTGTTCATCACGGTGGCGGCCTTGACCTGCCCGTCCTGCACGATCCGCTCGGCCTCCGCGCGCGCGGCGGCGATCACCTCGGCTGCGGTGCGCTCCGCGGTCTGGGTGATCAGGGCCGACTGCTCGGTGGCGTCGGAGAGCAGGGTGATCGCGTCCTGGCGGGCCTCGTCCAGCCGGGCGGCGGCGGAGACCATCGCCTCCTCCGCGGCGGCCTTGTGCTCGGCCACCTCGCGGGCGAGCTGGTCGTTCAGTTCGCGGTTCCGGGCCGTTTCGGCGCGCACGGCATCCGCCTCAGCCTGGGCCTCGGTGCGGAGCTGATCAGCCAGGTTCTGCGCCTGGGTCAGGATTTCGGTGGCCTGCCTGGTCAGCTCGTTACCGGCCGGCTGGGCGGGGGGACGCACGGCAGGATCGAGCACGCAGTCATGATCCAAGGCCGACAAGGCAAAAGGCAACCCGGCACGGAGTGTCGCGGCGACTCTCTGAGGGAGAGGTCAAGCCTTGCCGGTTCCTGTGTGTTTCCCAGCTCCCGGAACGCCCGTCGGGCAGGGTCCGGTGAGACTCGCCGGGGGCCCCGCGGAACGGGGTCGGTACAGTTCTTCTCCGTGCGTTACCTGTCCACCCGCGGCCTTCCGGACGACCCCCGGCCGACCTTCAGCGACATCCTGCTGGAGGGTCTCGCGCCCGACGGCGGGCTGTACCTGCCCGAGTCGTACCCGCGACTGGACGCGGCGACGCTGGCGTCCTGGCGGACGCTGCTGGAGACCGGCGGGTACGCCGCGCTCGCCCACGCCGTCCTCTCGCTGTTCGTCGACGACATCGGATCGGACGACCTCCGCGGCATCTGCGAGCGTGCCTACAACGACACGGTGTTCTCCAGCCCCGAGATCGTGCCCGTCAGCCCGCTTTCGGGCGGGCTGTGGCTGGCCCACCTCTCCGGAGGCCCGACGGCAGCGTTCAAGGACCTGGCCATGCAGCTGCTCGGCCAGCTCTTCGAGTACGAGCTGGAGCGCCGCGATCAGGAGCTGAACATCCTCGGCGCGACCAGCGGGGACACCGGCTCGGCCGCGGAGTACGCGATGCGCGGGCTGCCCCGGGTGCGGGTCTTCATGCTCACGCCGGCGGGCCGGATGACCCCGTTCCAGCAGGCGCAGATGTTCAGCCTCGACGAGGAGTCCATCGTCAACGTCGCGGTCGACGGGGTCTTCGACGACTGCCAGGACCTGGTCAAGGCGGTGGCCGGTGACCTCGACTTCAAGCGCCGCTACTCCCTGGGAGCGGTGAACTCGATCAACTGGGCGCGCCTGGTCGCCCAGGTCGTCTACTACGTGGCCGCCTGGCTGCGGGTGACGTCCGCCGACGACGAGCGGGTCTCCTTCTGCGTGCCCACCGGCAACTTCGGAAACATCATGGCCGGGCACATCGCCCGGATGATGGGGGTGCCGATCGACACCCTCGTGCTGGCAACGAACGAGAACAACGTGCTCGACGAGTTCTTCCGCACCGGGGTCTACCGGGTGCGGGGGGCATCGGAGACCCACGCCACGTCCTCGCCCTCGATGGACATCTCGAAGGCGTCCAACGTCGAGCGGTTCGTCTTCGACCTGCTGGGACGCGACGCCGCGCGGGTGCGCGAGCTGTTCGGCGTCCGGCTGCCGCGCGACGGGTTCTTCGACCTGTCCGGGACCCCCGAGTTCGCCTCGCTGCGGGAACGGTTCGGATTCGTCTCCGGGTCGTCCACCCACGCCGACCGGCTGGCCACCATCGCCGCCGTGTGGGCGCGTGACGGTGTGCTGATCGACCCGCACACCGCGGACGGGGTGGGAGTGGCCGCCTCCTTCGCCGAGCCCGGCGTCCCGATGATCGTCACCGAGACGGCGTTGCCGGTGAAGTTCGCAGAGACCATCGCCGAGGCGATCGGCCGCGAGCCCGAGCGTCCGCCCCGGTTCGCCGGGATCGAGGACCTACCCCGCGTCGTCGTCCCGCTGCCCAACGACGTCCGGGCCCTGAAGACCCTGATCGCGGAGCGCGTCCCCGCCTGAGCCTGCCGCGCCGCGCGGAGGCCGGGGCCGCTACAGCGCCAGGCCGCGGCGCTCCAACAGGTGCGCCAGGTCGGGATCGGCGCCGCGGTAGTCGCGAAACGCGTCCATGGCGTCGATCGAGCCGCCCCTGGCGAGCAGGCGGCGGCGGAAACGCTCTCCGTTCTCCCTGGTCAGGCCACCGTTGGCGAGCATGAAGGCCGCGGTGTCCGCGTCCAGCACCTCGGACCAGATGTAGGAGTAGTAGCCGGCGTCGTACCCGCCCTCGAAGGTGTGCCGGAAGTAGCTCGAGCGGTAGCGGGGCGGGACGAGGTCGTCGTCGAGCCCGACCGAGGCGAGGGCGGCCTTCTCGAACTCCTCCACCTGCGCGGGGTCGGTCGGGAGTTCCTCGAGCGGCGTCCGGTGCCACACCTGGTCGAGCAGTGCTGCCCCCAGGTACTCGGTGGTCTTGAACCCCTGCTGGAACAGGGTCGACCCGCGCAGCGTCTCCACCCATTCGGCCGGCATGGGCTCGCCGGTCTCGTGGTGGACGGCGTACCGGCGAAGGATCTGCGGGTCGAGCGCCCACATCTCGTTCACCTGGGACGGATACTCGACGAAGTCACGCGGGGTCTCCGTGCCCGACTGGGACGGGTAGCGGGTGTCGGAGAGCAGCCCGTGCAGCGCGTGCCCGAACTCGTGGAAGAGCGTGATCACGTCGTCCCACGTCATCAGCGTGGGCTGTCCCGTGGGCGGCTTCACGAGGTTGGAGTTGTTGGTCACCACCGGGAACTGGCCGAGCAGGTGGTTCTGGTCGACGAGGTTGTTCATCCAGGCGCCGCCCTGCTTGCCGGGACGGGTGTAGAAGTCGGCGACGAACAGCCCGATCGGCGTGCCGTCGGCCTCGGCCACCTCGAACACGCGCGCCTCGTCGGTGTATCCGTGGAGGTCGTCCCGCTCGGTGAAGGTGATCCCGTACAGGCCGTTCGCCGCGGCGAAGACGCCGTCGTGCAGCACGCGCTCGAGCTCCAGGTAGGGCCTCAGCAGGCCCGCGTCCAGGCTGTAGCGCTCGGTGCGCAGCAGCTCGGCGACGTACTGCCAGTCCCAGGCGGCGAGCGGCTCGGACGGCTCGATGCGGCGCCACACCGGCTCCATGTCCGCCGCCTCGGCGCGGGCGTTGGCCGCGGCTGCCGGGGCGAGACGCGTGAGCAGGTCCCAGACGGCCTCGCCGGTGCGGGCGCAGGCGTCCGCCGCGATGTAGGCCGCGTGGTTGGCGAACCCCAGCAGGTTGGCGCGCTCGGCGCGCAGCCGGGCCAGTTCGACGACGAGCGGACGGGTGTCGTGCTCGCCTCCCAGGCCACGGCCGACGGCAGCCCGGTGGAGGCGCTCGCGCAGCCCGCGGTGGCGGAGCACGTCCAGCGGGCGCTGGCCCGAGGTGTGGTCGAGCTCGATCAGCCAGCCCTGGTCGTGGCCCTGCTCGGACGCGCGCTCGCGCGCCCCGTCGATCTCGGCCTCGCTGAGGCCGTCCAGCTCGGCCGGGTCGGTGACCAGCACCGCGGCGGCGTTCAGCCCGGCGAGCGCCCGGCGTCCGAACTCGGACTGCACCTCGGCGATCCGGTGGTTGAGCGCGCGCAACCGCTCCTGGTCGGCCTCGGGCAGGTTGACGCCGGACCGCTCGAACGCCAGCAGGCGGCGCTCCAGCCAGTAGGCCGACTGCGGGTCGAGCTCGACCTCGCCCGCCTCGACCCGGCGGGCCAGCGCCGCGACCCGCTGGTAGAGGCCCCGGTCGAGGTAGATGGCGTCCGAGTGCGCGGCCAGCTGCGGGGCGATGGCCGCCTCCACGGCGTCGAGGACGTCGTTGGTGTCCGCGGCCTGCTTGGCGTAGAAGGCGTTCAGCGTGCGGGTGAGCAGGCGTCCGGACGACTCCCACGCCTCGATCACCGACGCCACGGTCGGCTCCGAGGTGTCGGCCGCGATGGCCGCCAGTTCCGCCAGGTGCTCGGCCATGCCCGCCTCCGCGGCCGGCTGGTAGTGCTCGTCGCGGATCGCCGCGAAGTCGGGCAGTTCGTACGGCAGGACGGACGGCGCGGCGAACGGGTTGTCAGTGGCAAGCGGCATGTCGCCATCCTTACCCAGCGACGGCGTCCGAGGCGAGCCCGCGCGCGGCGCGCCGTGATCCCCGCCCCGACGCTCGCCCCGCCCCCGGCTCCGGCCTCCCCGTCGGACGACCAGCCGCCTTACCGTGGGCCAGCCTCCGTGCCCGAGGGCCAGCCTCCGTGCCCGAGGGCCAGCCCTAACGCCGAGGGCCAGCACCCCCGTCATCGAGGACCAGCCTCCGTGATCGAGGACCAGCCACGTGATCGAGGGCCAGCCCTAACGCCGAGGGCCAGCACCCCCGTCCTAGCCCTCGGCAACAAGGCTGGCCCTCACCGAAGGGGAAGGGGACGGCAGCCACCCCCGAGGGCTCTGGATCTGCGGCCACGTGGCGCCAGCTGGTCACGGCCCTCCGGTCCCCTCAGAACCAGCCCGGCAATCGAGGACCAGCCACCGTGCCGAGGGCCAGCCCTAAGGCCGAGGGCCAGCACCCCCGTCCTAGCCCTCGGCCACAAGGCTGGCCCTCGGCACGGGCGGCGGACGGCGGACGGGCACAAGGCTGGCCCTCCGCGCGGACGGCGGACGGTGCCGGGCACAAGGCTGGCCCCTCCGCGCGGACGGTGGACGGCGGACAGGAAGAGGACGTCAGCGAACCTCCGGCGCCGACGGCGGACCCGAGGCCGGGTGACGCCCGCACGCCCAGCGATCCTTCGGACGCCCTTGCGGGGACGGAGCCGGCGATCAGGCGGACGCCCTGCGGGGGACGGAGCCGGCGATCATGGCGAACGCGGCGAGGTTCACCAGGAGCAGGGTCCACTCCTGCCATCCCATCGAGGCCGACACGGAGAACACCGCACCGGCCAGGCACACGGCGCCGGCGATCAAGTGACCGACCCGCGACCGGGCGACCACCGCGCGCGTGAGCAGCCCGTACACCAGCGCAGCAACGCCGAAGCCGACACCGACGATCCCCGCGGCCACCTGCGAGCCGGGGGCGAAGAAGTAGAGCCAGACCGCCAGCGCCAGCGAGAGCGCGGCGAGGAGTCCCAGCGCCAGCGCCGCGCCGAGACGCAGACGGGCTCGCAGTGAACCCGGTCCGCCGTTCGCGGCGGGTCGCGGAGGGGCGGACGGTGCGGGCACGGGCCAACGCTAGCGCGTCGCGCCGTCCACCCTGCACACCCCGTGAGCCTCGCAACCCACGCCGGCACTCCGTGCAGCGCCGACGGCGGCGCGCCCTGCCCGGAGCCGCCACCGTTCGAGCCCCGAACGGCCACGCCGTCACCGGGCGGGCCCTAGTCTGGGCCGATGGGACTCTCGCCCGTCGAACTCGTCGGCTACCTGGCCTCGGCCCTGGTGGTGGCCTCCCTCGCGATGACCTCCGTGGTGCGCCTGCGCATCGTGTCGCTCATCGGCTCGGTGGTGTTCGTGGCCTACGGCGTGCTGCTGCCGTCGGTTCCGATCATCCTCACCAACGCCGCGGTCGCGGGCCTGAACATCTGGTTCCTGCGCAAGGAGTTCGCGCCCAACCGCGACCTCGGCGCCGTGCCGATCGGGCCGGACGCCCCGTTCCTGCTCGACTTCCTGCGATCCCACGCCGCCGACATCGGCAGCTTCCACCCGGGTTTCGATGCGCCTTCGGACGGGGACGTCGTGCTGCTGCTCACCCGGGACGGCCTGCCGGCCGGCGCGCTGGTGGGGACGCCGGACGACCGCACCCTCCGGGTCCGGCTCGACTACGTGATGCAGGCCTACCGCGACTCGCGGATCGGGAAGTGGCTCTACGGCGCGGGCTCCAAGGTGTTCACCGACGCGGGGTTCGACCGCCTCGTCGCCGACCCGGGGACGGAGTCCCACCGCGCCTACCTGCTGCGCGTCGGCTTCACCGAGGGCCCGGACGGGCTGGTGCTGCAACTACGCCCTTGAGCAGCACCCCGGGGAAGTTGAACAATCAACCATGGATCTCTTCGGACTGCCGCTCCACCCGCTCGTCGTCCACGCCGCCGTGGTGCTGCTGCCGCTGGCCGCGCTGGGCGCCCTGCTGATCGCGACCTCCGCGCGTGCCCGGAAGCGCTACGGGTCCCTCGTGGCGGCCGGTGCGGTCGTGGCGCTCGGTGCGGTGGTCGGGGCACGGCTCACCGGCGAGACGCTCAACGGGGGCACCGCCGCCGGTACCCCCGTCATGACCACGCACATCACCTGGGGCCTGCTCGCGCCCTGGCCGGCCGCAGCGCTGGTGGTGGCCACGCTCCTGCTCGTGCTCGCCGGACGGGGCGGCAACCGCCCGCTCCTCATGACGGCCGCGCTGTTCACCGTGGTGGCGGCACTGGCGAGCATCGCCGTCATCGTCGTCGTGGGACATGCCGGCGCCACGGCGGTGTGGGGCGCGACCGCCTGACCGCCCGCTCTCGGACGAGAGGCGCGGACGGGAGCGGGCCGGGCGCGGACCGGCAGCGGCGTCCGCCTACTCGCAGAGCCCGAAAGCCCCGGCCTGGACGTGCAGCGGCTTGTTGCCGGCCCCGACGAAGAAGATCTTGTTCGGCAGGATGAAGCGCTTGCTGCCGTCACCGAGGCCGAGGTCCTCCAGCTTCCCCTTCGGGTAGGCAGCCTTGAGCTGGGAGAAGGTCAGCGTGAGCGGCACGTCGTCCTGCATCACCAGCGGCGCCGGGAGGGTCTTGGTGGGGTCGAAGCCCCACGCCGCGAGTGTCCGCGGCGACTTCTTCGAGCCGTCCGCCGCGTCGTACTCCACCCAGAATTTGCCCCAGCTCACCGTCTGGGACCACGGGCTGCCCTCGTCGAGCTGGCAGCGGATGCCCTGGTAGCTCTCGTCCGGCTCGCCCAGCTGCGCCTCGAGCAGGGCGGTGACGTCCACCTGCTTCGCGCCGAAGGAATATGCGCCGAGGCCGTCGCCGCGCAGCTCGAGCGCCGTGCCCGGATCGTCGGTGGGCGTGGGCGTGGGCGTCGGGGTCACGGTCGGAGTGACGGTGGGCGTCGGGGTGACGGACGGCGTCGCCGTCGCGCTGGGGGTGGCCGCGGGCACGGGGGACGTCGTGGCGCAGGCAGCCAGGCCGACCACGAGCAGGGGAGCGAGCAGCAGGGACAACCGGCGGGACATCGTGGCCTCCTCGGCGGACGGGTCAGCACAAGTGAAACACCCCCGTCCCCCGGGATCGGCGCCGCCACGCCCTCCACGCACTAGCCTGAAGCCCCACCCACCGAAGGGACGGCCATGGCACAGGCGACCAGACGGATCGGCATCCTCACCGCGGGCGGGGACAGCCCCGGCCTCAACGCGGCCATCCGCGGCTTCGGGAAGGCGGCCATCAACAACGGCTGGCAGCTGATCGGCTTCCGCGACGGCATCCGCGGCCTTGTCGAGAACCGGCACACGCCGCTGGACTCGAAGGCCCTGTCGGGCATCCTCACCGTCGGCGGCACGATCCTGGGCACCAGCCGCGACAAGGTGCACCGCATGACCATCGACGGCGAGGTGCGCGACATGCGTCCCCAGGTGGTCGAAAACTACGAGAAGGAGGGCCTCTCCGCCCTCGTGCTCCTCGGCGGCGGGGGGACGGCGAAGAACGCGATGCGCCTGGCCGAGGCCGGCCTGAACGTGATCACCCTGCCGAAGACGATCGACAACGACATCGCCCGCACCGACACCAGCTTCGGCTTCGCCACCGCGATGGAGATCGCGACCGAGGCGGTCGACCGGCTGCACAGCACCGCGCACAGCCACCACCGCATCATCCTCACCGAGATCATGGGCCACCGCGCGGGCTGGCTGACGCTGGGTGCCGGCATCGCCGGCGGCGCCGACATCATCCTGCTGCCCGAGATCCCGTACTCGGTCGAGAGCGTGGCCGCGACGATCAAGGAGCGCCTGAACAGGGGCAGCACCTTCAGCGTGGTCGCGGTCGCGGAGGGTGCGCGGGACACGCAGGACTGGGCCGACTACGAGGCCGCGCAGCTGCTGGTCAAGGCGGCGAAGACGCCGGAGGCCGTCCGCGCGGCGAAGGCGCACCTGGCCAACGTCGAGGACACCCAGCGCGAGCACACCTTCAAGCTGGCCCGCGAGCTGGAGGCGGCCACCGGCCTGGAGTCGCGGGTGTCGATCCTCGGCTACGTGCAGCGCGGCGGGACGCCGTGCGCCGCGGACCGCCTGCTCGCGTCGCGCCTGGGGACGGCCGCCGCCTGGGCGGTCGGCAAGGAGCAGTACGGCGTGATGGTGGCCGCACGCGGCGAGGGCACCGAACTCGTGCCGCTGGAGGAGGTGGCCGGGCAGCTCAAGCTCGTCCCCATCGACCACGAGTGGGTGCAGACGGCCCGCAAGCTGGGCACCGGGCTCGGCGACTGAGCCGGGAGTCCCCATGGACAGGCGCTTCTCGCAGGTGGACGTGTTCGGCGCGGGGCCGGGCCCGTCGGGCAACCCGCTGGCGGTGGTGCACGACGCCACCGGTCTGGACGACGCAGCGATGCAGGCGTTCGCGGAGTGGATGAACCTGTCCGAGACGGCGTTCCTGCTGCCCCCGACAGCGGCGGGGGCGGACTACCGGGTGCGGATCTTCACGCCCACCGGGGAGCTGCCGTTCGCCGGGCACCCGACACTGGGCAGCGCGCACGCGTGGCTGTCCGCCGGTGGCGTGCCACGGGCGCAGGGCGAGATCGTGCAGGAGTGCGGTGTCGGCCTGGTCCGGGTGCGCAGGGACGCCGACCGCCTCTCCTTCGCCGCGCCGCCGCGCCGCCGGACCGGCCCGCTCGACGAGGCCCACCTCGCGATCGCCGAGGCGGCCCTGGGGATCCCCCGCACCGACTGGGTGGCGCACGAGTGGGGCGACAACGGCCCGCCGTGGATGATGGTCCAGCTCGAGGACGCCGGCGCCGTGCGGCGGGCGTGGGTGGATCGCACCCAGCTCGGCGTCCACGACCACCTCGGGCTCGTCGGCCTCGCCGCGGACGGCTACGCCTACGAGGTGCGCGGGGTGCTCGCCGGGTTCGAGGACCCGGTCACCGGCAGCCTGAACGCCGCGGTCGCCCAGTGGCTGCGCGGCCGCGGAAACGTGCCCGCCACCTACGTGGCCACCCAGGGCTCCCAGGTCGGTCGCCACGGCGAGGTCTTCGTCGACGACGACGGCACCGACGTCTGGATCGGTGGCCGGGCGCGGACGGTTGTCGACGGCCGCGTCGACCTGTAGTCACGCGGCCGGGAACCGCCGGCCCGGGGCCGAGGGCCCGTCCGTCCGGAGCCCGGCAGCCGGGCCCGGAGGGATCAGCCCAGCGTCCGGAGCTACAGGTCGAGGTTGCCCGCGCGGTCGTCCGACCAGACGACGCGCGTCCCGGCGACGACCGGGTTGCCGCTCCAGCCCGCGTGGTCGGTCACCCGGGTCTCGGTGCCGGTGGCGAAGTCGTAGGCGTAGACCTCGGTGTTGTCGGTCCCGTTGCGCTCGTCCATCCACACGACGCGCGTGCCGGAGATGTTCGGGAACCACTGGTTCCCCGACGCGGTGGTGAGCCGCGTCTCCACCCCGGTCGCCAGGTTGAAGGCGTAGACGTCGAGGTCCAGCCCGCCGTTGCGGTCGTCGGTCCACACCACGCGGTTGCCGGAGACCTTCGGGATGGTCTGGCCGCCGGGGTCCGTGGTCAGCCGGCGCTCCTTCCTCGTGGTCAGGTTGTAGCTGTAGATGTCGTGGTTGCCGTGACGGAAGTCCTGCCAGACGACCACCGACCCGGAGATGTCGCACGATGCGGCCGAGGACGTCTTCGGCGACACCGCGCGTTCCTTCTTCGTCCGCAGGTTGTAGACCCACACGCGGTTGCTCCGCTCGTAGCAGACATTGCGTCCGCTGATCTCGACCTCGACGCCGCCCGCGCTGCTGATCCGCTTGTGGGTGCCGGTGGCCAGGTTGTGGTACCAGACACCGCTGTTGCGCCCGTTCCCGTAGTCGACCCAGACCACCCGGTTGCCCGAGATCGCCGCCCGCCCCATGGCCGTGTGCTTCGGGGTGAGCACGCGGCTCCTGCCCGTGCTCAGGTTGAGCACGCGGATGTCGTAGGGCGACTCCGGGTCGTTCGGGTCGCCCACGAGGCGCTCGTTGCGGTCGTCGGAGAACACGACGTACGTGCCCGACACCTCCGGCCACGTCTGTTGGGAGGTATTCGTCGTGAGGCGCCGCTCCACGCCCGGCTCTGCCCCGGAGGCGGCCGGCACGCCTACGGCGAGGATTGCGGCCGCCAGTCCGAACGCGATCCCCGTCCCAAGGACCGCATCAACCCGTCGTAGCGTCATCGCCAGCCTCCGTGCGTAGGCTCTCACCGGTTGGATCAATGCTATTCCGCTCGGAGGCAACTGGCGGCCCCGGCTCCGCCCCTGACGCCCCGGGTCTCGGCCCCCGGCCGGAGCGTTCACCCGGAATATCCCGCGGACTACGCTGGTTGCGTTCCCTGAATCGAGGTAGGCCCATGCCCGCACTGCGTTCCCGCACCGTCACCCACGGCCGCAACATGGCCGGAGCCCGCGCCCTGTGGCGTGCCACCGGCCTGGTCGACTCCGACTTCGGCAAGCCGATCGTCGCGATCGCCAACTCGTTCACCCAGTTCGTCCCCGGGCACGTGCACCTGAAGGAGATGGGTGCGCTCGTCGCCGGGGCCGTCGCGGAGGCCGGCGGTGTGGGACGGGAGTTCAACACCATCGCCGTGGACGACGGCATCGCGATGGGCCACGCCGGCATGCTCTACTCGCTGCCGAGCCGTGAGCTGATCGCCGACTCTGTGGAGTACATGGTGAACGCGCACTGCGCGGACGCGCTGGTGTGCATCTCCAACTGCGACAAGATCACCCCCGGCATGCTGCTGGCCGCGCTGCGGCTGAACATCCCGACCGTTTTCGTCTCGGGTGGCGCGATGGAGGCAGGCAAGGCGCACATCGTGGACGGGGTGGCGACGACCCGCCTCGACCTGATCGACGCGATGTACAAGGCCGTCGACGACAGCGTCTCCGACGCCCAGCTGCTCGAGATCGAGCAGAACGCCTGCCCGACCTGCGGGTCGTGCTCGGGCATGTTCACCGCGAACTCGATGAACTGCCTGCTCGAGGTGATCGGGCTGGCCCTGCCGGGCAACGGCTCGACGCTGGCGACCTCCGCCGCCCGCAAGGACCTGTTCACCACCGCAGGGAAGCTCGTGGTGGAGCTGGCCAAGCGCTGGTACGACGAGGAGGACGCCTCGGTGCTGCCGAAGGCGATCGCCACCAAGCCCGCGTTCGAGAACGCGATGCGGGTCGACATCGCGATGGGCGGCTCCACCAACACCGTCCTCCACCTGCTGGCCGCTGCGCACGAGGCCGGCGTCGACTTCGACTCCGACGACATCGACGCGCTGTCGCGCACCACCCCGTGCCTGTGCAAGGTCGCGCCGAATACGACGTCGTACTACATGGAGGACGTCCACCGCGCCGGCGGCATCGTCGCGATCATGGGCGAGCTCGACCGTGGCGGCCTGTTCGACCGCGGCGTCCACGCCGTGCACTCCCCCGACGTGGCCACCTGGCTGGCGAACTGGGACATCCGCGGCGGCAGCCCGCTGCCCGAAGCCGTCGAGCTGTTCCACGCCGCCCCCGGCGGCGTGCGCACGACAGAGCCGTTCTCCTCGACCGTCCGCTGGGACACCCTCGACACCGACGCGGAGAACGGCTGCATCCGGTCGGTCGCGACCCCGTACACCGTCGAGGGCGGGCTGGCGATCCTCAAGGGCAACCTGGCCGAGGACGGCGCGATCGTGAAGACCGCGGGCGTGCCGGCCGACCAGTGGACGTTCCGGGGTACCGCGATCGTCACCGAGAGCCAGGAGGAGGCCGTCGAGGCGATCCTCGGCAAGCGGGTCAAGCCCGGCCACGTGGTGGTGGTTCGCTACGAGGGGCCCAAGGGCGGCCCGGGAATGCAGGAGATGCTGTACCCGACGTCCTACCTGAAGGGGCTGGGGCTGGGCCCGCAGTGCGCGCTGATCACCGACGGCCGCTTCTCCGGAGGGTCGTCCGGCCTGTCGATCGGCCACGTCTCGCCCGAGGCCGCTGCCGGGGGCACGATCGGCCTGGTCGAGGACGGCGACCTGATCGAGATCTCGATCCCCGACCGCTCGGTGACGCTGCTGGTGGACGACACCACGCTCGCCGAGCGACGGGCGCGGCGTGACGAGCTCGGCTGGAAGCCCGCCCACCGCGAGCGCCACGTGTCGCCGGCGCTGCGGGTCTACGCCGCGATGGCCCTCAGCGCGGACAAGGGCGCGGCCCGCTCGGTCGAACAGATCGAGAACCCGGCTCCGCGTCCCGCCCCGACCGCCGTCGGCTGAGGTGGACCGGGACGACGCCAGGACGCACGATCCCTCGGTGGGCGACCGCCCGAGGGTCCGTGCGCTGCTGATGGACGCCGACGGCGTCACCCAGTACCCCCACGCGGGCTGGCTGACGGAGATGGCTCGCCTCGGCGGGCCCCGGTTCGTCGCGGACGCCTTCCGCCACGAGAAGACCACCCTGACCGGGCAGGCCGACCTGCGCGAGCTCCTCACCGCCCTGCTCGAGCGTGACGGCCGGGACTGCACCGCAGACGACATCCTCCAGGTCTGGTACCGGGTGGAACTCGACGAGCGGATGCTCGACCTCGTCGACCGGGTCCGGGCGGCCGGGGTGACGACGGCGCTGGCGACCAACCAGCAGAGCTACCGGGGCGGCTTCATGCTCGCGAACCTGCCCTACGACGAGCACTTCGACCACCAGTTCCACTCCTTCCAGGTGGGCCTGGCCAAGCCGGACCCTGCGTTCTTCACCCACATCGTCGAGACACTCGGCATCGCACCGTCGGAGGCGGTCTTCGTCGACGACATGGCCGTCAACGTCCGCGGGGCCCGTCGCGCGGGCCTCCAGGCCGTCCACTTCGCCGGCACGGACACCTACGGCCACCTGCGCTCCCGGCTGCGCGCGCTCGGCGTCCCCGGGGTGTGAGCGCGCCCGGACGAGCGGGTAGCCTCTGCGCGTGGTCGAGTTCACCCTGACCGTGGACGACCTCGTCGCGTTCGCCGCCTGGCAGGCGAAGGCGTCCGGCGAGGAGGATCCGCGGCGTGCCCGGATGCGCCTGGTGGGCGCGTGGCTCGTCGGCGGTGCGGCGTACCTGGCCATGTTCGCGGTGGCGACCCTGCCGTTCCTGCTGTCCCGGCTGCTGGAGCTCGCCGGGGCGGCCGAGCTGGTCTCTGTCCTCGTCGGCGCCGCGGTGGGCTGGTGGGAGTGGCAGCGCGGACGGGCGGGCGAGTGGCTGCTGGCCCGCCGCTATCGCACGAAGGCCCGCGTGGCGCTGGAGCAGACCGGGACGACCCGCCGGCTCGAACTCGACGAGGACGGCCTCACGATCCTCGCCGGCCGGCGCAGCACCCACGTCCCCTGGTCACGCATCTCCCGGGTCGTGGAGACCGACGACCACGTGTTCGTCTACACCGGCCCGGACGCCGCGCACGTCATCCCGCGACGGGCGGGCGGAGCGGTCACCGACCTCGTCGCGACGTTGCGCTCCCGCCTGGCCTGAGCGTCGCCCCCGCTTCTTCCGCCGCCGGCCCTAGGCCCGGCGTCACCAGCCCAGCGCGCCCGCCAGCCGGTCCAGGCCGCGCTCGATCACGTCCGGGGCGTTCGTGACGTACGACAGCCGCATCGTCGAGCGGTCGGGCTCGGCGGCGAAGAACGGCCAGCCCGGCACGTAGGCGACACCCGCGTCGACCGCCGCCGGCAGCGTGACGGCGGTGTCGGCGCCACCACCCAGCCGGGCCCACAGGAACATGCCGCCCTCGGGCCTGGTCACCTCCGCGCCCGCGGGGAGCCGGGACGCCAGGCCGGAGGCCATCGCGTCCCTGCGCTCGCGGTAGACGTCCACGACGCGAGCGATGTGGGCATCGAGGTCGCAGGTGGCGAGGTAGCGGGCGACGGCCAGCTGGTCGGTGACCGCCGACTGGAGCCCGACGGCCTGCTTGGCGACCTCGACCGCGCGCAGGACGGGGCCCTCCGCCCGGAGCCACCCGATCCGCACCCCGGGGGCCATCACCTTCGAGGCCGAGTTGAGCAGGACCGTCTGGGCGCCCATGCCGGGCAGCGCGGCCAGCGGCGCGGCCGCCTCGCCCTCGAACCGCAGCTCGCCGTACGGGTCGTCCTCGAGCAGCGGGACGCCGGTGCGCAGCAGCACGTCGGCCACCTCCCGCCGGCGCGCGGCGGGCATCGAGCGGCCGGTCGGGTTCTGGAAGGTCGGGATCAGGTAGACGAACCGCGGACGGTGCGCGGCGATGGCCGCGTCCAGGGCGTCCGGCAGCATCCCGTGGTCGTCGGAGGCGACGGCCACCAGCCGCGCGCCGGCGAGGCTGAACGCCTGGACGGCCGCCAGGTAGGTGGGCTGCTCGACCAGCACGACATCGCCCGGGTCGAGCAGCGCCTGGCCGACGAGGAAGATACCCTCCTGCGAACCGCTGGTCACCTGCACCTGGTCGGGGGTGGTCGGCAGCTGCCGGGCCATCCGGGCGGCGACCTGCTCCAGCAGCTCGGGCTCACCCTGGGTGGACGCGTACTGCAGCGCGCGGCGACCCTGGGTGGACAGCACGTGGTCGAACGCCGCACGGAAGTCGTCGAGGGCGAACAGCGAGCCGTCCGGGATGCCGCCGGCGAACGAGATCACGTCCCCGCGGTTGACCACCGCGAGGATGTCGCGCACCGGTGACGTCGTGACGCCCGAGAACCGCTCGGCCAGCTGGAATCCCCTGCTCATGCCCGGATCGTGCCACGCCGCCGGCAGCGGCCGGCCGCGCCGTCCGGCCCTCGGTCCGGCCAGCCGCCGAACGTGCTCAGGGCGCGAGTCGCTCCTTCAGCCACGAACCGTCCGCGAGGCGGAAGCGGACGCGGTCGTGCAGGCGGCTGCGGCGTCCCTGCCAGAACTCCCAGGTGTCGGGCACCACCCGGAACCCGCCCCAGTGCTCCGGGCGCGGCGGGTTCAGCCCGTACCGCGCCGACGCCTTCGCCGCGTTGGACAGCAGCACGCCGCGACTCGCGATCACCTCGCTCTGCGGGGACGCCCACGCGCCGATCCGCGAGTCGAGCGGGCGGGTCACGAAGTAGGCGTCGGACTCCTCCGCGGTCGTCCGTTCGGCCACGCCCTCGACGCGCACCACCCGTTCCCGCTCCGGCCAGTGGAACTGCAGCGCGGCGTGCGGGTTGGCCGCGAGCTCGCGTCCCTTCCTGCTGCCGTAGTTGGTGAAGAACACCAGGCCGCGCTCGTCCGCGCCCTTGAGCAGCACGACGCGGGTGGACGGCCGACCGTCCTCGCCGACGGTCGCCAGCGTCATCGCGCTCGGCTCGGGCACGCCGGCGGCGACGGCGTCGGCGAGCCAGCGCTGGAAGAGCGCCAGCGGTGCGCCGCCGGCGTCCGCCTCGTCCAGGCTGCCGTGCTCGTAGCTCTTGCGCAGGTCCTTGAGGTCCACGCGGGCAGCCTATGCCGCCCGCGCCGGCCACCGCGCAGCGGTCAGGCTCGCGGTTCGCCGCGGACGGCGACCACCGGCGGGCGGTCCCCCCGGAGGGAGGCCACCATGTCGGCCACCTGGCGGGTGGCCGCGACGTCGTGTGCCCGGAACACGACCGTGCCCAGCCAGCCGGCGACGGCGGTCGCGGCGAGCGTGCCGAACAGCCGCTGGTCGACCGGCAGGTCGAGGGTCTCTCCGACGAAGTCCTTGCGGCTGAGCGCCTGCAGCACCGGGTAGCCCAACGCGGCGATCGCCCCCGTCGCAGCGAGCACCCGCAGCGAGTTGCGGGTGGTCTTGCCGAAGTCGAGGGTCGGATCCACCAGCACCCGCTCCGCCGGGACGCCGGCCGCGACCGCGCGGGCCGCGCCGTCGGCCAGCACGGCGAGCACGTCACGGACGACGTCGTCGGGGTCGGTGCCGTAACTGATGTCGACCGGATCGGTGCGCGGCGGGAGCCCGCCGGTGTGCGAGACGACATAGCCGGCGCCCAGCTCCGCGGCGACCGCCACGAGTTCGGGGTCCGCTCCCGCCCACGTGTCGTTGACCAGGTCGATGCCCGCGTCCGCGCAGGCCGTGGCGACCTCGGCCCGCCAGGTGTCCAGGCTGAGCAGCAGGGACGGGTGGCGCTCGCGGACCGCGAGCAGGAACGGGCGCACGCGCTCGATCTCCTGCGCCGGACCGACCTCCTCGCCCTCCTGCCCTGCCCGCACCCCGCCCACGTCGATCAGGTCGGCGCCCTCGGCCACCAGCCGGTCGACCGCGGCGAGGCCGGGGCCGAGGTCGGTGTAGCGCGCGGCGGCGTAGAAGGAATCGGGAGTCCGGTTGACGATGCCCATCACCGCCGGGTGCCCGGCGTCGAACCGGCGTCCGCGCAGCACCAGGGACGGGGTGGGGATCGGCGGGCTCGGCCAGGTTTCGCTCACGCCACCACTGTGCCGCACGCGGCAAGGCCGTCCCGGTGACGGGCCGTCTGTCGCGCGCATCCGACCCACGCCGTCCCGCGCCGCCGCGAGGGGCTGGCCGCGGAGCCCGCCGGAGGCCAAGATGGCCGAGCAGGAGGAACCATGTCCCACAGCGTGCTGCCCGCCACCACGGCCACCGGCTTCCGGTCCGTCCGCCAGGCCCCGCCCAGCAGGGAGGAGCGGTTCGCCCTCGGGCGGGCGCTGCGCGAGCAGGTGCCCTACCAGCGGCTCGGCGAGTGGGCCGAGAGCTCGGCGCGCTTCGACCCGATCGCCCTGATCGCGATGAGCCACGTGGGCCGCGTCCCCGACCTGGTCGGCATCCGGGTGGCCCGGATGGCCACCTCGCCGTACGGGTTCCTGCGCGGGTCGGCGGTCGTGATGGCCGCGGACGTGGCGTCCCTGCCGTCGACCGGCATCCACCCCGTGGTCTGCGGGGACGCGCACCTGGGCAACTTCGGCTTCTACCGGTCGCCCGAGGGCGCGCAGGTGATCGACCTCAACGACTTCGACGAGGCGCACCCCGGCGGCTGGGAGTGGGACCTGCGTCGGCTGGTGGCGAGCGTCTGGGTGGCCGGGCGCGAGAACGGCTACAGCGAGGACTCCTGCGGCGCGTCCGTGCGCTCGTGCGTGGTGGCGTACGCGGCCGAGGTGGCCGGCCTGGCCACGCAACCGCTGCTCGCCCGCTCCTACAACCGGCTGGACGTCTCGAGCCTCCACTCCTCGGTGGCCGACGCCACCCTCCGGGCGGAGATCAAGCGTGCGGCCCGGACCGCGCGGAAGCGCACCAGCGACCGGGTGCTGCCCAAGCTGACCGGGGAGGTGGACGGTCACCGCCGGATCATCCCCGAGCCCCCGATCACGACCTCGGTGGACGAGGCGGAGGCGGCGGCGATCGCGGCCGGCCTGGACGACTACCTGGCCACCCTCGCGCCCCACTGGCGACGGGTCGTCGCCGGCTACACCGTGGAGGACGTCGCGCACCGCGTGGTCGGCGTCGGGTCGGTCGGGCTGCGTGCCTACGTGGTGCTGCTGGTCGGGTCGACGCCGGACGACGTGCTCTTCCTCCAGCTGAAGGAGGCCCGCCGCTCGGTGCTGGCCCGTTTCGTCCACGGCGACGACGCGTGGCACGCCCATCAGGGCCAGCGGGTGGTGGAGTACCAGCAGGCGCTGCAGACCGTGAGCGATCCGCTGCTGGGCTGGACGACGATCGAGGGGCGCGAGTACTACGTCCGCCAGTTCCGGAACATGAAGGGCACCGTGCCGCTCAACGCCATCCGGGAGGAGGCGCTGACCGACTACGCCGGCATCGTCGGCCACCTGCTCGCGAAGGGCCACGCCCGGACGTCCGGCGCCTCGATGATCGCCGGCTACCTCGGGGACGGTGCTGCCGCGGGAGACGCGCTCGCGACCTTCGCCCGCCGCTACGCCGACCAGACCGAGGCCGACCACGCCGCCCTGCTCGCCGCCGCCCGGTCCGGCAAGCTCCCGATGTCGGACGACGCCCACATGGGCTCCGCCTTCCGTCCCGGCTGATCGAGAGCGGCCACACGCCACCCGCACCCCCGCCCCCCTCAACCCGCCGCCCCCTCAACCCGCGTTTGCTGCCGAGTGCAACTCTCGCTACCGGAATTCCGGTAGCGAGAGTTGCGCTCGGGGGCGGGAGCAACGGGTGGGACGGCGCGTCCCACCCGGACCCGACTCCACGCCGCGCTCGCGGGCCTGCCCGCCGCCATCACCAGCTTCATCCTCGCGGTGCTGACGGTCGTCGCCCTCTGGAAGATCCTCACCAAGGCCGGCGAACCCGGCTGGGCGTCGATCGTCCCGTTCCACGACACCTCTGTCCTGTTCCGGATCGCCGGGCTCAACCGGTGGCTGTTCCTGCTGCTGCTGATCCCCGTGGTCAACCTCGTGATCGCGATCGTCGTGGCCATCAAAGCTGGGCGCGGCCTTCGGCAAGGGCGGCGGGTGGTCGTTCTTCCTGCTGGTGATCTTCTCCGTGATCGGCCTCCTGATCCTCGGGTTCGGCAGCGCGACCTACTGCAAGCCCGCCACGGCCTGACCCCCGTCCCGCCCCCAGACCGCCGTTTGCCCCCGACTGCAACTCCCGCTACCGGAATTCCGGTAGCGGGAGTTGCAGTCGGGGGCGCGGGCGACGGGTGGGACGGGTGGGACGCCGCGGGGGCGCGGACCCGCGCGCGGGCCCGTATGGGCCCCCCGCGTCAGCCGATCTCGACCAGGAGGTCGCCGCCCTCCACGGCCTGGGCGTGGCCGATCGCGACACGCCGGACGACGCCCGACACCGGGGTGGTGATCGAGGCCTCCATCTTCATCGCCTCGATCGTGGCCACCTGCTGCCCGGCCGACACCTCGTCTCCGACGTCCACCGTGAGCGTCACCACGCCGGCGAACGGTGCGGGCACCTGGCCGGGAACCGACGGGTTCGCCCGCTCGGCCACCGCGACGGTCGAGGTCACCGACTCGTCGCGGACGGTGACCACCCGCATCTGGCCGTTCACCGTGCACATCACCTGGCGCATGCCGCGGTCGTCCGGGTCGCCGATCGCCGAGATGCCCAGCAGCAGCGACTTGCCGCGCTCGAGCTCGACCTCGACCTCCTCGCCCTGGCGAAGGCCGTGCAGGAACTCCACGGTCGGCACCACCGACAGCTCCGAGTACGCCTCGACGGCCTCCTCGTAGTCGCGCAGCGGGCCAGGGAAGAGCAGCCGGTTCAGCGTCCGGCGGGGGGTGGACGCCAGCTCGGCCGCGTCCTCGTCCGACAACTCGGTCACCACCGGCTTCGTCGCCCTCCCGGCGAGCGCCTTCGTGCGGAACGGCTCCGGCCACCCCCCGGGCGGGTCGCCGAGGTCGCCGTTGAGGAAGCCGATCACCGAGTCGGGGATGTCGTACTTCTCCGGGTGCGCCTCGAAGTCGGCCGGGTCGGCCTTGCGTCCGACCAGCGCCAGGGCCAGGTCGCCGACGACCTTCGAGGACGGCGTGACCTTCACGATGTTGCCGAGGATCCGGTTCGCGGCGGCGTACATGTCCTCGATCGCCTCGAACCGGTCACCCAGGCCGAGAGCCATGGCCTGCTGGCGCAGGTTCGAGAGCTGGCCGCCCGGGATCTCGTGGACGTAGACCCGCCCGGTTGGGCCGGGCAGGCCGGACTCGAACGGCCCGTACAGCTTGCGGACCGCCTCGAAGTAGGGCTCCAGCGCGGTGACCGCGCGCAGGTTCAGCCCCGTGTCCCGCTCGGTGTCCTCCAGTGCGGCCACCAGGGCGGACATCGACACCTGGGACGTCGTCCCGGCCATGGACGCCGCCGCGACGTCCACCGCGTCCACCCCGGCGTCGACAGCGGCGAGGAGCGTGCCGAGCTGGCCGCCCGCGGTGTCGTGGGTGTGCAGGTGCACCGGCAGGTCGAAGTTCGACCGCAGCGCGGTCACCAGCTTCGCCGCGGCCGGCGCCCGGAGGAGGCCCGCCATGTCCTTGATCGCGAGCACGTGCGCCCCCGCCTCGACCAGCTGTTCGGCGAGCCGCAGGTAGTAGTCGAGGGTGTAGAGCGTCTCGCCCGGCGAGGTCATGTTGCCCGTGTAGCACAGCGCCGCCTCCGCGACGGCGTGGTCGGTCTCGAGCACGGCCTCGATCGCCGGACGGATCTGGTCGACGTTGTTCAGCGCGTCGAAGATGCGGAACACGTCCAGCCCGGACGCCGCCGCCTCGTGCACGAACGCCTTCGTCACCGCGAGCGGGTACGGCGTGTAGCCCACCGTGTTGCGGCCGCGGAGCAGCATCTGCAGCGGCAGGTTGGGCATGGCCTTGTGCAGCGCGTCGAGACGGTCCCACGGGTCCTCCTTGAGGAACCGCAGCGCGACGTCGTAGGTGGCCCCGCCCCACGCCTCGACGCTGAGCAGTTGCGGCAGCGTCCGGGCGATCACCGGGGCGACGTGCAGCAGGTCGCGGGTGCGCACCCGCGTGGCCAGCAGCGACTGGTGGGCGTCGCGGAAGGTGGTGTCGGTGACCGCCACCGGCACCTGGGCGCGGAGGTCGGCCGCCCACTGGGCGGGCCCCACCTCGAGCAGGTGCTGGCGCGAGCCGGACGGCGGCGGCGCGGCGGCGAGGTCCTTCCCCAGGACGGGGAGCTTCACCTGCGGGCGCAGGCGCGTCCGCGCCTCGCCGTGCGGGCGGTTCACGCTCACCTCCGCCAGGTAGGTCAGCAGCTTCGTGCCGCGGTCGGCGGGGATGTGGTAGTGCAGCAGGTGGGGGCGCTCGTCGATGAAGGACGTGGACGTGTTGCCGGCGAGGAAGTCGGGATCGGAGATGACGGCCTCGAGGAACGGGATGTTCGTCGACACCCCCCGCACCCGGAACTCGGTCAGTGCCCGGTAGGCCCTGCGGGCCGCGCTGCGCAGGTCGCTGCCCCGACAGGTGACCTTCACCAGCATCGAGTCGAAGTGCGCGCTCACCGCGGAGCCGGCGAACACGACGCCACCGTCCAGCCGGACGCCGGCGCCGCCGGGGGTGCGATAGACCGAGATCGTCCCGGTGTCGGGACGGAAGCCGTTCGCCGGGTCCTCGGTGGTCACGCGGCACTGGAGGGCCACGCCGCGCACCTGGATCGCGTCCTGGGTGAGGCCCATGCCGACGAGGGTCTCGCCGGCCGCGATCCGGATCTGCGAGCTGACCAGGTCGACGTTCGTCACCTCCTCGGTGACGGTGTGCTCCACCTGGATCCGCGGGTTCATCTCGATGAAGACGTAGCTGCCGTCCTCGCCGAGCAGGAACTCGACGGTGCCGGCGTTGACGTAGCCGATGTGCCGGGCGAAGCGGACGGCGTCGGAGCAGATCCGGCGGCGCAGACCCGGGTCGAGGTTCGGCGCCGGCGCGATCTCGACGACCTTCTGGTGGCGCCGCTGCACCGAGCAGTCCCGCTCGAACAGGTGGATCACCTCGCCCGTGCCGTCGGCCAGCACCTGCACCTCGATGTGCCGGGGGCGGATCACCGCCTGCTCCAGGTACATCCGGGAGTCGCCGAAGGCCGACTCGGCTTCGCGCATGGCCTCGGCCAGCGCTGCCGGCAGCAGCTCGGGGTCGTCGACCCGGCGCATGCCGCGTCCGCCACCGCCGCTGACCGCCTTCACGAACAGCGGGAAGCCGATCTCCCCGGCCGCGGCGACGAGGGTGTCGACGTCCTTGCTCGGCTCCGACCCGCGCAGGGTCGGCAGCCCCGACTCGCGGGCGGCCTGGATGGCGCGCGCCTTGTTGCCGGTGAGTTCGAGGACGCCCTGGCTGGGGCCGATGAACGTGATGCGCGCTGCGGCGCAGGCCTGGGCGAGGTCGGGGTTCTCCGAAAGGAAGCCGTACCCGGGGTAGATCGCGTCCGCGCCCGCGTGGCGCGCGGCCTCGATGATGCCGGCCACGTCCAGGTAGGCGCGGACGGGGTGCCCGTGCTCGCCGATCTCGTAGGACTCGTCGGCCTTCAGGCGGTACTCGGCGTGCCGATCCTCGTAGGGGAACACCGCCACGGTGGCCACCCCGAGTTCTGTGGCGGCGCGGAACGCGCGGACGGCGATCTCACCCCGGTTCGCGACCAGGATCTTGCGGAACATCGAGCCTCCCTGTCGTGCATGGGCGTTCTGGAACTCTATTCGCTGGCGGCACGGCGCGGGCAGCCCGGGTCTCAGTCGCCGCGCGACCAGCGCCGGGGGACGTCCCGGGCGCGTCGCAGCCCGAGCGCACGGCCCGCCTCCAGCGCCTCCCGTCCCCGGGACGTGTCGAGGACGTCGAGGCCGATCGCCCGCCGTCCGGCCGCGTCGGGTTCGAGCAGCAGCACCTGCGTGCCGGACGCTGCCAGCGCCGCGGCCTGGTTCGCCGGGCGCCGGTGCGCCCGCACCGAGGGCGCCAGCGGGGCGAGGGCGACGGCCGCGTCCGCCCCGTCGGCGAGGTCGAGGTTCGCCGGCGAGCGCAGGCCGCCGTCGAACAGCAGCCGTCCGGCGACGGTGACCGCGGGGAAGACCCCCGGCACCGCGCAGCTCGCCGCGACCGCGCGGGCGAGGTCGACCGGCGCACGCCCGGTGAGGTAGGCGGGACGACCGGTGGCCGCGTCGGTGGCGACGACGACGAGCCCGGCGGGCCAGGGGCGTCCGGCCAGGGCGGAGAAGCGGCCGACCCAGTCCCGCTCCGCCCGGGCCGTCCACGCGCGCCGCGCGCGCTCGCCCAGCCAGGCCAGCGCATGCCGGCGGCTGGGGAACACCTGGGCGCCGGCGAGGGCGAGCGGGGCGAGCCCGAGCCGCCCGGCGCGTCCCGTCCCGAGCACGTCCAGCGGCGGGAGGTCGCCGGTCGCGGTCAGCCACGCGGCCACGACGGCGCCGGCGGAGGTGCCGACCACCAGCCCGGCGTCGAGCTCCACGCCGGCGTCCCGCAGCCCGGCCAGCACCCCGGCCTGCCACGCGATGCCGGTGGCGCCGCCGCTGCCCAGCACGAGCGCCCGCTGTCCTCCCTCGCCCACCCCACGATTCTGCCCCGGCCCGGCCGGGTGCGCCGCCGCGGCGCGTCGGGGCCGATCGGTGGCCGCCGGGCCGCCCGGCGCGGCACACTGTCGGCAGGCCCCCTCGGAAGTGAGGTTCCCGATGCGACGCGGTGCCCTCGTGTGGCTGTCGCTGCTGCTCCTGGCCGGGTGCACCCCGGCGCCGGCGTGGTCGCCCGGCCCGATCGTCGTGGAGTCGGCCACCCCGACGGGCGCGACCCCGACCACCAGCGCGTCGGAGAGCGGGACGCCGAGCGCGACGCCGTCGTCGACCGCGCCGACCGTGCCGTCGGTGTCGGGTGCGATCAACGCCAACGCCTACGAGAGCGCCCACTTCGCCAGCCCCACCGGCCGCATCTGGTGCGCGATCTACGCCGACAACGCCCTGTGCCACTTCCCCTTCGGCATGGACATGTCGAAGGTGCCACCGTCGGAGGAGGTGTGCCCCGGTGCCGACCTCGACGTGACCGGCGTCTCGGTGATCTCCAAGGCCGACTACTTCTGCAGCGGCGGCGCAGAGGCCCTGCCGCAGACCAACGGGATGTACGTCGGCTGGTGGAAGGGCAAGGGCCTGCCGTCGGTCACCTACGACGGCCAGAAGATGGCCGTGCTGCCCTACGGCCGCGCGCTGCGCAAGGGCAACTACGTCTGCGCCAGCGAGAAGGTCGGCGTCACCTGCGCCAACACCAAGACCGGCAACGGGTTCCGGGTCGCCCTGGCGGGGGTCACCTTCATCTCCTGACCCGTCCGCGGACCTCGGCGCATGGGCGCCGCCGCAGGCGTGGACGGACGCCCTCGCCGCGGCCCATCGCGTGGGTATGGTGTCGGCCATGTCCGTGCCGTTGTCCGAGACCAGCAGCGCGCTGCTGGACGCGTACCGGCGCCATCCCGCCCGCGCCGGGGTCGACGAGCTGATCACCGACGCCGGCCCACGCCCCCACGCAGAAGCGCTCGCCGCGACCATTGAGGCCATGGGGCTGGGCGGCCTGCTCGCGGCGCGCGCGGAGGCGTCCGGGCTGGTCGAGGACGAGGGCATCACCTACGGCGCCGCCCACTCCGGCGTCCGTGAGCCGTGGCTGGTCGACCCCCTGCCGCTGCCGCTGGACGCGGGCGAGTGGGCCGCCCTGGAGCGCGGGTTGGTGCAGCGAGCTGTGCTCCTGGACGCCGTGCTCACCGACCTGTACTCGACGCGGACGCTGCTGCGCAGCGGCGTCCTGCCACCGGCAGCCGTGCTGTCGCACCCGGGGTTCATCCGTCCCGCCGACCACCTCGACCCCGCGCAGCGCCGCCAGCTCGTGCTCACCGCCACCGACCTCGGGCGGAACGCCGACGGCGCCTGGCGGGTGATCTCCGACCGGACGCAGGCGCCGGCGGGCGCCGGCTACGCCATGGCGACCCGACGGATCGTCAGCCGCGTCCTGGCCGGGCTGCACCGCACCAGCGACCTCGCGCGGCTGCGCGGCTTCTTCCACGCGATGACCGGCGCGCTGCTCGACGCGGCCCCCGGCGGCTCGGAGACGCCGCGGGTGGTCCTGCTGTCGCCCGGGTCCGGCAGCGAGATCGCCTACGACCACGGCCTGCTGGCCACCATGCTCGGTTTCCCCCTCGCCGAGGCCGACGACCTCGTGGTGAGCAGGGGACGGGTGTGGCTGCGCGCCGGCGACGACCTGGAACCCGTGGACGTGGTGCTGCGCCGGGTCGACGCCCTGCTGTCCGACCCGCTCGAGTTCCGCGGCAACTCGGAGGTGGGCCTTCCCGGCATGATCGAGACCGCGCGGCAGCGGGCGGTGACCGTGGTGAACCCGGTCGGCGCCGGCGTGCTGGACAACCCCGCCCTGATCGCCCACCTGCAGCCCGTGGCCCGCGCCCTGCTGGGCGAGGACCTGCTGCTCGACTCCCCGCGCACGTGGTGGTGCGGCACGCCCGCGGAGCTCAGCCATGTGCTGTCCGGCCTGGACCACCTCGTGGTCAAGCCGGTCGCCCGCAGCGGCGCCGCCGCGGTGCGCTACGGGTGGCGGCTGACGGCCGCCGAGCGGGAGGAGCTGGCCGCCCGGATCCGGGAGGAGCCGTGGGCGTGGTGCGGGCAGGAGCCCGTCCAGCTGTCGACGGCCCCGGTGGTCACCCCGTCGGGCCTGGAGCCGCGCCGCTTCGTGCTGCGCGCGTTCGGGGCGGCGTCCGCCGACTCCTACCACTTCCTCCCCGGGGGGCTGGGCCGGGTCGCGTCCGCGGTGGGGGAGCGCACGGTCTCGAGCGCCGCCGGGACGCTGGCGAAGGACGTCTGGGTACCGGCGGCGGCCACGGAGAAGGCCGAGCCGGAGCGCGTCCGGCGCCGCCTGGCGGTCGCCCCCCGGGAGTCTGCCGTCCCGCCTCGCGTGGCGCGCACCCTGATGACGATCGGCGCGCTCGCGGAGCGGGCCGAGGGCACGGCCCGCCTGGTGAAGGTGGCCGACGACCTCGCCGAGGACTTCGGTTCGCGTCCCGGCACCACGGGGGCTGCGGCGTCCGCCCGGCTGGTCGACACGGTCTCGCGCATCACCTCCGTCGAGCGCTGGTACGCCGAGTCGGCGCTGGGCTACCTGACCCGGGTCGCGCTCGACCCCGCCTCGTCCGGCGGGGTGCACCACAGCGCCCGCCGGCTGGCGGCGGAGGCGCAGGAGGTGCGCGACCTGATGAGCGTGGACATCTGGAGCGTGTTCAGCCGGCTGGAGCGGACGCTCGCCGCGCGCCCGGCGGACGACGAGGCGCTGCAACCCCTGCTGGCGGACGTGCTGGAATCCCTGCTCGCCTACTCGGGGATCATGGCGCAGAGCATGGTGCGGGACTCGTCCTGGGCCTTCCTCGACGCGGGCAGCAGGCTGGAGCGTGCCCGGCACACCGTCTCGCTGCTGCGGCACACGCTGCTGGACCGTCCCGGCGACCCCGGCGCGGAGCTCGTCGCGGACGCCGTGCTGCGGGCCTGCGAGAGCATCATCACCCATCGCCGCCGCGCGGCAGCCGGCACCGGCCCGGCGACCGCTGCGGAGTCGGTGCGCCCGCTGCTGGTGCACGACGCGGCCAACCCGCGCTCGGTGGCCCACCAGCTCGCCGCGCTCGCCTCCGACCTGCGGCTGGCCGGGGACGAGCCGCTGGCCGGGCAGGCGGAGGCCCTGCTCGCCGGCCTCGACGCCGTCGCGGACGCCGCACCCGCGGACGCCGACGCCCGGCTGGGGCAGCTGGCCGCCGCGCTGACCTCCCTGGGCCAGCGGATCGCGGCGCGCCACTTCGTCCGCCAGGCGAGCCGACGCACGGCTGAGGCCACCTGGTCGACCCCGAGGCAGGTGGGCTGATGATCGTCACCGGACGGCGCCGCTACCGGGTGCGCCACGTCACCCGCTACACCTACGACGACGTGCTCGAGGCGTGCTACAACCGCGGGCTGCTCCAGCCCCGGGAGGTGCCCGGCCAGGTCGTGATCAGTTCCGAGGTGGTCGCCACCCCGCCCTCTGAGGTGGTCACCACCCACCTCGACTACTTCGGGAACCCGTCGGTGTACCTGGAGTGCCGCACGCCCACCCGGGAGCTCGTCGTGGCCGCGACGAGCGTGGTGGAGGTGGACCGGGCCGTCCCGGACCTCGCCGCCCTGGACGAGTGGACGGTGTCCGCCGCCGCGGACGAGCTGGCCCGCACCACCGACCCGGTGGAGTGGGCGGAGTTCACGCTGCCGTCCCCGCTGGTGGCCCTGGGGCCGGCCGTGCGCGCCTACGCCGCGGAGGTGCTGGCGCCCGGACGCCCCCTGGGCGAGGCGGTCGGGGCGCTGGTGCACCGCATCCACCACGACTTCCGCTACGCGCAGGGGGCGACCTCGGTCCGCACGACGCTGGCCGAGCTGCTGGACCTGCGCCAGGGCGTCTGCCAGGACTTCGCCCACCTCGCCGTCGGGTGCCTGCGCGCCGCCGGGCTGCCGGCCCGCTACGTCAGCGGCTACCTCGAGACCGCACCCCCGCCGGGCAGGGAGAAGCTCCAGGGCGCGGACGCCACGCACGCGTGGGCGGCCGTCGCGGTGCCCGGCGGGACGTGGGTGGACCTCGACCCGACGAACGACCACCTCACCGACTCGCGCTACATCGTGACGGCCTGGGGCCGTGACTTCTCCGACGTCTCCCCCCTGCGCGGCGTGGTGTTCACCGAGGCCGGGAGCTCCAGCCTCACCGTCGAGGTGGACGTCGACCCCCTCCCCCTTCCCGACTGAGCGCCGTCGCCTCAGGAGACGAACGGCTCCAGGTTGCGCAGCACGAGGTGCGGTTCGAGCAGCACCTGGCGCGGCCTGGTCGCCGGGCCCTCGCTGAGCAGGATGTCGATCAGGCGCTGGGCCGCCGCCTCCACGGGCTGGGCGACGCTGGAGATGCCCAGCGCGCGGGCGACCGGGGTGTCGTCGAAGCCGATCACCGGCAGGGTCGTCCCCGCCCGCCGCAGGGCGGTCACCGCACCGAAGGCGAGCGTGTCGCTGCCGCAGACGAGGGCGGTCGCGCCGCGCGCCTGGAGCCGCCGGGCGGCCTCCGCGCCCACCCGCGCGGTGTCGAACGCGACGACCTCCTGCAGGTCCTCGGGGTCGGGTCCGGCGCCGGCCACCCCGTCGCGCCAGCCGCTGCGCCGGTCGTCGCAGACGCCGGGCGCCTCCGGCCCGACGTAGCCGATGCGGGTGTGCCCGAGCGCGCGCAGGTGGGACGTCGCGGCGAGGGTGCCCGCGCGCCCGTCCACGTCCACCCACGAGTGCGTGGCCGCCTCGTCACCCCAGGGCCGTCCGAACGCGACGAAGGGGATGCTGCGCTGCACCAGCAGGCCCGGACGCGGGTCCCCGGCGTAGGTGTCGGTGAGGACGGCGGCGTCGATCGCCCAGTCGTGGTGGAGCTCCGACAGCAGCCGCACCTCGTCGGCCGCGTCGCGGGCGCTGAGCAGGCTGATCCGGTAGCCGCGCTGCTGCGCGTACTCGGTGATGCGGTGGGTGAACCGGTCCATCAGGGTGCCGTTGACCCCGTCCCCGGCCGGGTAGAGGCGCAGGGCGATGGCCATCGGGCGCTGCGTGTGCGGCACGCGACGTCCCGGGGCGGGCCGGTAGCCGGTGCCCTCGAGGGCTGCGAGCACGCGACGGCGGGTGCTCTCGGTGACGAGCTCGGGATTGTTCAGCACGTTGGAGACGGTCTGGCGGGACACCCCCAGCTCGCGCGCAAGGCTGCCCAGTGTCGGACGGCCCTCCAGCCGCGCCGCCCCGTCCCCCATCGGCCGGCCCTCCGTCTCGCGCGCCCGGTACCCCGGGCGCCCGCCAGTATCACCATCCCGGCGAGTCCTTCGTCAAGCGGGCCCGCGGGGCTGGTTTCATCGGTGGAGACGTTGCCAGCCCGCTGTGCCCGCGATGGGCCCGACCCCTGGGAGTGAGCAATGACCGGTAGCCGTCCCGTCGCCCTGACCGGCACCGACGCCGCCGGCTGGCAGGTGTCGTCCACCGACACCGACCCCGGCCGCCTCAGCCACCGGGAGACCATCTTCACGATCGGCAACGGCAACCTCAGCCTGCGCGGCTCGCTGGAGGAGGGGCACCCGCAGGAGCTGGCCGGCTCGTTCATGCACCGGGTGTGGGACGACATGCCCGTCCACGCCACCGAGCTTGCCTGCCTGCCGCGGTGGTGGGGCCTCGACCTGTGGCTGGACGGCCGCCGCGTGCGCGAGGAGGAGGGCGCGTCAGGACGCCAGGTGCTCGACCTGCGCAGCGGGCTGCTGGCGCGCGAGTTCGCCTGGCCGGCCGACGCGGATGCGGAGCTGGCGGTCCGGCACGAGCGGTTCATCAGCCTTGTCGAGCCCCACGGCGCGATGCTGCGCACCACCGTCCGCCTGGCCGGGGGCGAGGCCGACCTCCGGGTGCGGGTCGGGGCGAGCATGCACGTCGAGAACACCGGCCTCCTGCACTGGCGCCTTGTCGGCCAGTCGGCGAGCGAGGACGGCATCACGCTGGTCACGGTCACCCGGGCGACCGGGATTCCCGTGGCGGTCGTCGTCCGGACGACGGTGTCCCAGCCCGCGGCGTTCACTCCGGGCGACGCGGACGGCGCGCCGTCCGGGGACTACCGGCTGCGGCTGCGCGCCGGCGAGCCGGTCGAGATCGTGCGCTCGGTCGGCATCGTGCCCGGCCTGGACACCGAGCTGCCGTTGGCGCTGGCCCGCGAGGTGTCCGAGCGCCTGGGCGGGCTGGGCTGGGCCTCGGCCCTGGCCGCCTCCGGCGCGGCATGGGGCCAGGTCTGGGCGGACAGCGACCTCGAGATCGACGGCGACCCGGAGGCGCAGCTCGCCGTGCGCTTCAACCTGTTCCAGCTGGTGTGTGCGGCCCCGCGGTTCACCGAGGACGCGAGCATCGGCGCGAAGGGCCTGTCCGGCTACGGGTACCGCCACCACGTGTTCTGGGACACCGAGTCGTTCATGCTGCCCTTCTTCACCTTCACCCAGCCCGACGTGGCCCGCAACATGCTCGCCTACCGCCACCGGCGCCTCGCCGGCGCCCGCGCGAAGGCCGCCGCCGGGGGGTTCGCCGGCGCGCAGTTCCCGTGGGAGAGCGCAGGGACGGGCCAGGAGGTGACCCCTCCGTGGCTGGAGGACCCGGCCGACCCGGCCAGCCGCGTCCGCATCTGGACCGGCGACCTCGAACTGCACATCACCGCGGACATCGCCCTGGCGGTGATGCTGTACTGGCGGGCCACCGGCGATGACGAGTTCCTGCGCCGCGAGGGTGCAGAGCTGCTGCTGGACGGTGCCCGGTACTGGGCCTCCCGCGCCGAGCCGGACGACGCGGGCGGTTTCCACTACCGGGACGTGATCGGGCCCGACGAGTACCACGAGCACGTCGACGACAACGCCTACACCAACGCTGTGGCCGCCTGGCACCTGTCGACGGCCGAGCGGGTGCTGGTCTGGCTGGAGCGCACGGTGCCCGGGCGGGCGGCGGCCCTGGCGGCGTCCCTCGGCATCGACGCTGCGGAGCGGGAGCGGTGGGCGCGCGTGGCTGCGGGGATCGTCCGCGGGCGCGTGGAGGGGGGCGTCATCGAGCAGTTCGCCGGCTACTTCGACCTGGGGGACGTGGACCTGGCGCGGCTGCGCAACCCGTCCCGGTCGGCGTCCATGCAGTCGCTGCTGGGCATCGAGGGCGTCCAGCACACGCGCACCATCAAGCAGCCGGACGTGCTCATGCTGGCGTTCCAGCTGCCACGGCTGTTCGACCAGGAGTCGCTGCGGGCGAACGTCGCGTACTACGACGTGCGCACCGACCACGAGCACGGCTCGAGCCTGGGGCCGGCGGTCAGCGCCGCGGTGGCGGCCAGGGCCGGCGAGCCGGCGACGGCGTACACGCACTTCCTTCGGGCAGCCCGCGCCGACCTCGAGGACGTGCGCGGCAACGCGTCGGACGGCATCCACGGCGCGTCAGCCGGTGGCCTGTGGCAGGCCGTCGTCTTCGGGTTCGCCGGCCTCACCCTCACCCGCGACGGCTGGGAGGTCCACCCCGCCCTGCCGCCGGAGTGGACCCGCCTGAAGTTCACCTTCCGCCACCGCGGCGCCCGCCACGTCGTCGAGCTCCCCTGATCCGGGGACCCGTCCGCCGCCGTCAGCCAGCCTTCCCACGCGAGGGTCAGCCTTCCCACGCGAGGGCCCTTCCCACGCGAGCGCCAGCCTTCCCACGCGAGCGCCAGCCTCCAGCACCGAGGGCCAGCCTCCAGCACCTAGGGCCAGCCTTAGCGTCGAGGGCCAGCACCTGTGCACGAGCCCTCGGCCATAACGCTGGCCCTCGACGGTGAGCGGGGTTGGCTGAGCGGGTCTGGCGGGGGGCGCCGGCGGAGCGGGTCGCCGGCGGAGCGGGTCGCCGGCGGAGCGGTCAGCTGCCGCTGCCCAGGCCGTAGACCTGGCTGTAGCCCGTCGAGGTGTCGGTGATGCGGACGCTGACGATGCCGTTCGGGTCGATCCGGTAGGCCTCCTCGACGGTCGGACCGTGTCCCCAGCGCTCCACCGGAACGTGGTCGAGCCGTGCACGCCCCTGGAGCGACGGGTCGAAGGGGAACCGGACCTCGGCGATGGGCGCCAGGTCACCGCTCGGCTCGCCGGCGGCGTCCACGTCCGCGTACTCGACGAACCGGTACCAGCCGACGTTGTGGACGGCCCGGTAACGCCGGGTCACCACCAGCTCGCCGTGCGCCGGCAGCGCGGTGTTGCGGTCGACGAGCTGGTCGAACCCGATGGCCCGGCCCCGGTCGAGCTCGCGGAACACGCCGAAGCCCCGCCAGAGGCGGTCGGTCAGCGAGTAGCCGGACGCCGGGTCCGCGGCGATCGCCAGCCCGATGGCCGTGGACGCCGCCGGGTACGGCGAGCGGTGCACCCGGCGTCCGAACCGTTCGCGCAGCAGCCGCGGCACGAGCGGCAGGCCACTGCCACCCCCGACGAGGTAGATGCCGGCCACCTGGCCGCTCAGCTGGTCGATCTCGTCCGCCAGCTCGGACACCAGCGGCGCCATCGCCTCCAGGCTGGCCAGCACGAGACCCTCCGTCGCAGCGTAGAAGTCCGCGACCGACACCGTCACCGGGGCGCCGGCGACCTCGACGGTGATCCGCTTGGACTGGGGGCTGAGCCGCTCCTTCGCCTCCCGGCACTCCTCCAGCAGGGCGGCGCGCTCCGCGGCGGGCACGGACGGCCGTCCCGCGGCCTCCAGCGCCAGCTCGGCGAGCACCTGGTCGAAGTCGTCGCCGCCGAGGCGGTTCACCCCGACCGAGCCCACCACGTCGTGCCGGGTCCCGGCCACCTCCACCAGGGACGCGTCGAAGGTGCCCCCGCCCAGGTCGTAGACGAGCACCTGGTTGCGTCGGGAGGTCAGCGTCCGCCCCTGCCGGTGGCTGTACTCGAAGCCGGCGGCGGACGGCTCGTTCACCAGCCCGGCCACGTCGAAGCCTGCCTGGCGGAACGCCTCGAGCGTCAGGAAGCGCTGCGCCCCGTGCGCGTGGGCGGGCACCGACACCACGGTCCGTTTGCTCGTGGCGGCACGGAACTCCCCGGCGATGTTGGACGCGTTGCCCAGCGCCGTCCGCAACGCGGTCAGGTACCCGGTGAGCACCTCGAGGAGCCCGAAGGTCTTCGTCCCGATCACCACGGGTGTGGTGGCGGTGGCGGACGGCTGCCCGAGCAGTCGCTTGACCGAGCGCACGTGCGGCGCTCCGTCCCGCACGGCGGCGACGGCCTCGAAGCCGTGGACGAGCCGGGAGCCGCGCAGTGCGACCAGCGACGGGAAGTACTCCTGGGCGTCCCCGTCGGTGTCGAGGAAGGCGACCACCGGGTAGTTGCCCCGGTCGGCGCGCGCGACCAGGGTGCGGGTGGTTCCGAAGTCGACGCCCAGCTGCATGGTTGCCAACCTAACCCGCGCCGGCGGTCGGCCGCGATCCGGCCCGCGACCTGGGCGGGCTCTGTGGGAGCGCTCCGGACGTGGCAGGCAATCCCACACGCCGACCCGCCAGAGGCCACGCGGTCCCACGGGTAACAATTCGAGGCTTTCGCCACGCGACGCCTCCCCGGGGTGGAGGATTGGCCCCATGGTCCCGGTCATTGGGGGTACGGGTATGCCTTGCGAGGTGTGCCGACAGGTCCATCGCGACCTGTCCCGGGTGCTCGGCACCTCCGCCCCGGACGACTGGATGTCGGTCACGGCGGGCGAGCGCCTGGAGGCCGAGCTGACCCCCGACGTGTGCATCATGCCGTTCCGCGGCGAGACGCGGCACTTCATCCGCGGCCACATCCAGCTGCCCGTCACCCTTCCCGAGCCGGACGTCTTCGTGTGGTCGGTCTGGGTCGAGGTGGACGAGACCTCGATGGCGGCGATCGCCCACACCTGGAGCGACCCGAACCGGGCGGCCTCGGCTCCGCTCAGTGGACGGCTGGCCACGGAGCTGCCCTACGAGCAGCCCACGCGCGGCCTCCAGATCACGATCTACACCCGCGACCCCGGCATGACGCCGCTGCTGATGATCTCGCCCAGCTCGCACCACCAGCTGGCGGACGAGCAGCGCGAGGGCATCGCGCTGCACCGCGTGGCGGAGTTTGCCGAGCTCGTCCAGCGTTGAACCGGGCATGAGCGACTTCTTCGAGCTGTTCAACCCCGGCCTGCGGCACACCCGCGAGCAGAAGGACCTCGAGAAGATGCTCGTGGTCGAGGCCGACAAGGGCGGGACGGGTCCGCAACCCCTCGACCTCGACTCCGGTCAGGTGGTGTTGCGCATGCCGTCGCGTGCCTATCCTGAGCCGATGCAGACGCCGAAGGCCCCCGAACCGGACGACAAGGACTGGACGTTCGTCCTCGACCGCGCGTGCCCCGAGTGCGGCTACACCGCCGCGTCGGTGGACGCCCACGACCTGCCCCGGCTCGTGCTCGAGTCGACGTCGGCCTGGGCGCAGGTGCTCGCGCGGCCGGACGTCGCCACCCGCCCCGCAGCGCAGGTGTGGTCACCGCTGGAGTACGGGTGCCACGTGCGGGACGTGCTGCGCATCTTCACCGGGCGCGCGGCGCTCATCCGCACCCAGGACAACCCTGTGTTCCCGAATTGGGACCAGGACGCGACCGCCCTGGAGGAGCGCTACTGGGAGCAGGACCCGGCGACGGTGTCGTCGGAGATCGCCGACGCCGCACAGGAGAACGCCGCCGGCTGGACGGACGTGGCCGAGCACGAGTGGTCGCGTCCCGGCACCCGAAGCAACGGTTCTGCCTTCACCCTCGACACCCTCGGCCGCTACATGCTCCACGACCTGCGCCACCACCTGCACGACGTGGGCGCCGCCTGAGCCCTCGGACGGCACAGCACTGCGCGTCCGCGCTGGCAGGTCAGGGCACGTCGCCCACCGGCGCCGGCTCCAGTGCGGGGATGGCTCCCGCCTCGTCGAGGTCGTCTCGCCGCGCCTCGTCGAGCGCGGCCTCGGTGAGGGTCCGGCCGAGCGCGATGAGCTCCTCCGCCCGGTGGAACTCCATGGCCTTGGCCGCGTCCCCCGGGACGCTGACCAGCACGTCGGGTGGCATCGCGGCGAGACGGTAGCGGGTGATCAGGGCGCCCATCGTGTCCAGGGACATGGCGGTCACGTCGGCGATGCCCAGGCCCGGCGGCGGCGGCTCGAAGGCCGGCGCTGCCGTGTGGTCCTCGGCGTTGTGACCCTTGCCGAACCGGGCGAGGATCGAGGCGACGAAGTCGTTCTCCCACACCCCCGACGCGCCCTTGAGGAACCGGTCGAGCCACTCCGTCGGGGGTCGTTGGGCCGAGCTCTCCCTGGTCGGCGTCCCGGGAGGGCGTCCCTTCTCGCCGCTGAGGTTGACCGCGACGGTCAGGTCCGCGTCCACGCCGATCACCGGGTCCATCGGCACCGGGTTGAGGACGCCGCCGTCCACCAGGAGCCGGCCGTTGACCATGATCGGCGTGATCAGCGCAGGGATGGCCACGGACGCGCGGATGGCCACGTCCACCGGCCCGGACGTGAACCAGACCTCCCGGCGGGCACCGATGTCGGTCGCCACCGCCGTGTAGGGGATCGGCAGGTCCTCGATCAGCGCGCCGTCGAGGATCTCGCTCATGCGGGCGAGCACGCGTTCCAGCCGGATCGCCCCCGGCCCGCTGAGGGCCGGGTCCAGCAGGCGGAGGACGTCGCGCTGGGAGAGGGTGGTGACCCACTCGGTGTACTCCTCCAGCTTGCCGGCGGCGAGGAGGCCGCCGACGAGGGCCCCCATCGAGCTGCCGGCAACGGCGACGACCTCGTAGCCCCGCTCCGCCAGCACCTGGATCGCGCCGATGTGGGCGTAGCCTCGCGCTCCGCCCGAGCCGAGGACCAGTGCCACCCGCTTGCCGCTCATGCGTCCATTATGTTGCGCGGCCGCCTGCGGTGACGCCGCGCCGGCGTCCATTGGCCGCCCCGGTATCGTGCTGGGCATGAGCCAGCCGCAGGAGCCGCCCGCCTACGGCTGCTACCGCCACCCTGATCGTCCGACGTACATCCGGTGCCAGCGGTGCGGACGCCCGATCTGCGGCGACTGCATGATCAGCGCAGCGGTCGGCTTCCAGTGCCCGGAGTGCGTGGCGACGGGCGCACGCCAGACCCGGCAGAACGAGGGCGTGTACGGCGGGACACGATCCAGGAACCCGCAGGCCACGACGCTCACCCTGATCGCGGTCAACGTGGTGGTGTGGGTGGGCATCCTGCTCACCGGCGGCTTCAGCAGCCGGCTCTTCGACGCGCTCGCGCTGATGCCCGCGGGGCGTTGCGGCTCGGTGGCGCAGCCGGACTCGTTCTACCCCGACGCCGGTCGCGCCGTCTGCGAGGCGATGGCGGACGGGCGCTGGCTGCCCGGCGTGGCCGACGGGTGGTTCTGGCAGGTGCTCACCAGCGCCTTCACCCACGTGGACGTGATCCACATCGGCCTGAACCTGATCAACCTGTGGTTCCTCGGGCCGTCCCTGGAACAGGTGCTGGGACGCGGCCGGTTCCTCGCGGTCTGCGGGCTCTCCGCCCTCGGGGCATCAGCGGCGGTCATGTGGCTGTCGAACCCGCAGTCGCAGACCAACGGCGCGTCCGGGATCGTGTTCGGGCTGCTCGGCGCGCTGGGGGTGATCGCGTACAAGGTGCACGGCGACGTGCGGACGATCCTCATCCTCCTCGGCGTCAACCTCGCCTACAGCTTCATCGGCGCCGGCATCTCGTGGCAGGGACACATCGGCGGGCTCCTCGCCGGCGCCCTCGTCACCGCCCTGATCGCCTACGCGCCGCGGGAGTCACGCCGGCGCTTCCAGGTCGTGGGGATGTCCGCCCTGGCCGTCGTCCTGCTCGTGCTGATCATCGCCCGGGCCCTGCAACTGGCCTGAAGACCCGCGCTCGGCCCCTCGCCGCCGACCCCCGGCCCCCGACCCCCGGCCCGCGGCCCTGCCCGCGCGCCCTCACCCGTCCCACCCGTCCCACCCGCTGCGTTCGCTGCCGAACGCAACCCTCGCCACCGGAATTCCGGCAGCGGGAGTTGCGATCGGCAGCAAACAGCGGGCGGGACGACGGGGGGACGCGGCCGTCGTCAGTAGCTGAGCAGCAGGAGTTGCGATCGGCAGCAGGCGGCGTCCCTGGGACGGCGCCACGACCCCTCCATCAGCGAGCTTCCGCTGGCCTCCGCCGAGCGACCCCCGTCCCACCCGTCCCACCCGCTGCGTTCGCTGCCGAGTGCAACCCTCGCCACCGGAATTCCGGCAGCAGGAGTTGCGATCGGCAGCAAACGGGACGGGCGGACGGGCGCCGCCCCGAGCAACCCGTGGACGCCGCCGCGGCGGAACGGGGTCAGGAATCCACGGCGTCCCGCTCGGCCCTGCGCGTCGCGATCAGGCTGGTGGTGATCACGATGGCAAGGATCCCGACGATCACGCCGAGGGAGACGAGGGTGTCCACCTCGGGGACCCAGGTCCACAGGCCGTGGGCCCAGTGCATGACGAGCTTCGCCCCGATGAAGGCCAGGATCGCTGCCAGCCCGTACCCGAGGTGGACGAGCGCGCCGAGCGCGCCCTCGAGGACGAAGTACAGCGCGCGCAGGCCGAGCAGGGCGAAGGCGTTCGTGACGAACACCAGGTACGGGTCGCCGGTGATGCCGTAGACGGCCGGGACGGAGTCCACCGCGAACACCACGTCGGTGGCGAGGATGGCCAGCGTGGCGAGGGCGAGCGGGGTGATGGCCCGGCGTCCTGCCTCGACCACGGTCATGCGGCTCCCGCGGTAGCCGTCGGTGACCGGCCAGAAGCGTCGCACGAGCTTCACGATCCGCAGGTCGTTGGGGTGGATCTCGTGCTCGGCGGGGTTGAGGGTGTCCCGCAGGACCTTGACGGCCGTCGCCAGCAGGATCACGCCGAACAGCAGGAACGTCCACGAGAAGTTGGCGAGCATGGCTGCGCCCAGCGCGATGAAGACGCCGCGCAGCACCAGGGCACCGGCGACGCCGATCAGCAGGACCCGCTGCTGGAGCTCACGCGGGACGGCGAAGGACGCCAGCAGCAGCATGAACACGAACAGGTTGTCGACGCTCAGCGACTTCTCCACCAGGTAGCCGGCGTAGAACTCCAGTCCGCGCTGGGACCCGAACGCCTGCCAGATCCACACGCCGAAGGCGAGCGGGAGCGCGATGTAGAACGCCGACCAGGCGAGGGCCTCCTTCATGGAGACCTCGTGGGGCTTGCGGGTGATGAGGAAGTCCAGCCCGAAGAGGACGAGGACGGCGGCGATGCTGATCGCCCACAGCTCCGGGGAGCCGATGGCGATCTCGAGCACGGGGTAGGTCATGAAAGGCCTCTCTCACTGCGTTTCAGCGTGAGGTCTCCTTCGCCTCGGTCGAGGCGCATCCGCGGGGGCCGATCACGAACCCGTACTGACCGCCGGACGACTTGGGAAGTACTCCCCTCGGCGAGAAGTGTAGAGGCCGGCTCCGAATGTCGACAAATGCCCTTGCCCAGCCCTCGGACGTCCCCGCGCAGTGGCCGCCGGCGGACGGAGCCGGGCGTCCCCGCTACAGGGCACCTTCGTGGCCGGCGCCGCTCCCCAGCGTCCGGCGCAATGCCTTCACGGCCCGGTTCTGGAGCACCTTGACCGCGCCGGCCGACTTGCCGATGATCTGGGCGGTCTCCTCCACCGAGAACTGGTCCAGCACCCGCAGCACGATGACGGCGCGCTGGTCGGGGGTGAGCACGTCCAGCACCTCGAGCACGGACGCCCGCTGGAGCATGTCGCGGTCGGCCGCCTCGTGGTGGAGGAGCCGGTCCAGGGACTCCGGCACCGAACCCGTCGCCGAGACGGGACGGCGTCCCGCTGCCCGCCAGGAGTCGACCAGCCGGCTTCGGGCGATGGTGAACGCCCAGGCCCGGAAGGCCGCCTCCCCGCCCTCGAAGCCGTGCAGGTTCCGCACGATGTGGACGAAGCACTCCGCCAGCAGGTCCTCCGGCTCCGCGGCACCCTGCGTGGTGAGGAACCGGAGCAGGGTGGGCGCCAGGTCGCGGTAGAGCTCCGCCCACGCCCAGTCAGCCCCCTCGTCAGCGGCGGAGAGGACCAGTGAGAAGCGGGAGCCGAGCGGCAAGGCGGGAGTCGTTCTACTCGCGGGTCATGTCAGCGACAGGGTAGCGCCGGATCGGCGTGGGGGCGCGGGCGACGCGGGCCCACCGTCCAGCCCTGCGCACAAGCACCCACGCGCCAGTGGCCCGCCGCGCGGTCACCACGCGGGGTCATGCGGTGGGGGTCGGGGTCGCCTCGCTCTTGCCGGACTTGCCCTTGTTGCTCGGCGTGGCCTTCGGGGTGGGCGTCGGCTTCGACGTCGACTTCCCCTGGTTGGCCTTCGCCGTGTTGTCCCTGCCCGGGTTCTCCTTGCCGGAATTGCCGTTGGTGCAGGACGCGTTGCCCTCGCCCTTGCCGTTGCCGCAGTTCCCGGTGGCGCCGTGGGTCGCCGTCGGGGTGCCAGACGGCCGGACGGGAACCGTCGTGGGTGGCTGCGTGGGCGTGCCCGGCCCGCTGTCGGTGGGATCCGCGGTGGACGGGCCGGTGGGACCGGTCGTCGCCGCCGGCGCGTCGGGCGTCGTGCTCGGCGTGAGGATCAGGTCGGGAAGGAACTGGAGCGGGTTGACGCCCAACGCGGCCGCGACGCCCGCCCCCGCGGTGAGGGCGAACAAGGCCGCCGCGCCCGTGGCGGCGAGCGCACGGCGGAACCTCGTCCGGACCCTGCTCGGCACTGTCTCCCGATGGTCCCGCAGCCGTGAGGTGCCGACGAGCCGGACCTCACGGGCGACAACGGACAGGTGGTCTTCCTCGACGGCGGACACGCTGCTCGGCGGGCAGTTCGCCTCGAGGTCACCGAGGAAGGCCGAGACCTTCCCCCACTGGGGGTCGTCGGTCGGGACGGCGCCGGCCACCAGCCGGTCGAAGTCCACCTCGTCGATACCCATCGATCACCTCTCCACCCGGATAACCGTCCGCGACCACTCGGAGGTTACGCGCCCGCGCCCTCGTTTCCCGCCGATTCGGCCGCCGCGGCATCCCTCGCCTCGGTGAAGGCGCGGACGCAGGCGCGGATGTCGTCGTCGGTGTGTCCCGCAGAGAGCTGGACGCGGATCCTCGCCCGGCCCTTCGGCACCACCGGGTAGCTGAAGGCGATCACGTAGACGCCGGCGGCGAGCATGCGGTCGGCGATACGTCCGGCGAGGCGCGCTCCGTCCTCGCCGGGGAACATCACCGGCACGATCGGGTGCGCTCCGGGAAGGAGCTCGAACCCCGCGGCGGACATCAGGTCACGGAACAGCGCGGCGTTGGCGGCGAGTCGCTGCCGGGCGGCGGCCGAGGAGCTGACCAGGTCGAGGGCCTCCAGCGACCCCGCGACCACCGCCGGAGCCACCGAGTTCGAGAACAGGTAGGGCCGGGCCCGCTGCCTCAGGAGCGCGACCACCTCCGCCGGGCCGCTCACGTAGCCGCCGGACGCGCCGCCCAGCGCCTTGCCGAGGGTCCCCGTGAGGATGTCCACCCGGTCGGAGACGCCGAAGAGCTCGGGGGTGCCGCGTCCGTGCTCGCCGATGAAACCGACAGCGTGCGAGTCGTCCACCAGCACGAGGGCGCCGTAGGCCTCCGCCAGGTCGCAGATCCCCGGCAGGGGGGCGAAGGAGCCGTCCATCGAGAAGACACCGTCGGTGACGACCACCTTCCGCCGGGCCGTGGCCGCCGCCCGGAGTTGCGCCTCGAGGTCGGCGAGGTCGCGGTTGCGATAGCGGAACCGCTGCGCCTTCGACAGCCGGATGCCGTCGATCAGCGAGGCGTGGTTGAGCTCGTCGGAGATGATCGCGTCCCGCTCGTCGAAGAGCACCTCGAACACGCCGCCGTTGGCGTCGAAGCAGCTGGAGAACAGGATCGTGTCGTCGGTGCCGAGGAACTCGCTGAGGTGCTTCTCCAGCCGGGTGTGAAGGCTCTGGGTGCCGCAGATGAACCGCACGGAGGCCATGCCGAAGCCCCACTCGTCCAGCGCCCACTTCGCCGCGCCGACCACCGTGGGGTTGTCGGCGAGCCCCAGGTAGTTGTTCGCGCAGAAGTTGAGCACCCGCCCCGCCGGTGTCGCGATGTGGGCCGACTGCCGCGTGGTGATCTCGCGTTCGCTCTTGTACAGCCCGGCGTCCCGGATCTCGTCGAGGGTCGCTGCCAGGTCATCACGGAAGGCGTACATGACCCGAAGCCTAATCCCGGGTCGTGGCGCGATCAGGCCACTCGAGCGGCGCCGTCCGCGCTCACCGGGTGGCCGCGCGTCCCACGAGGGCCGGATCGCGACGCGTGCTCAGCTCCAGTCGAGGATGACCTTGCCGCACTCCCCGCTGCGGGCGGTCGCGAACGCCTCCGCCCAGTCCGCGGCGGGGAACCGGTGCGTGATGACCGAGCGGACGGCGTCGGCGAACGACGGGGAGGTGGCCAGCATCGAGCTCATCAGGTACCAGGTCTCGTACATCTCCCGGCCGTAGATGCCCTTGATGGTGATCATGTGGGTGATCACCCGGCCCCAGTCGATCGGGTAGGGGTCCTTGGGCAGGCCCAGCATGGCGACCTTGGCGCCGTGGTTGAGGTTGGCGAGCATCTCGGTGACCGCGGACGGCGCGCCCGACATCTCCAGGCCGATGTCGAAGCCCTCCAGCATGGCGAGCTCACGCTGCGCGTCGGCGATCCGCGTCCGCGCCACGTTGACGCAGAGGTCGGCGCCGGCCACCTTGGCCAGGTCGAGGCGGTAGTCGCTCACGTCGGTGACCACCACGTGCTTGGCCCCCGCGTGCCGGACGATGGCCGCAGCCATCACCCCGATCGGCCCGGCCCCGGTGACGAGCACGTCCTCGCCGACCACCGGCCACTGGAGGGCGGTGTGGGTGGCGTTGCCGAGCGGGTCGAAGATCGCGCCGAGCTCCGGGTCGATGGACTCCGGCTGGAGCCACACGTTCGAGGCGGGCAGCACGACGTAGTCGGCGAAGGCGCCGTTGGTGTTGACCCCCAGCCCGACGGTGTGGATGCACACGTGGCGGCGTCCCGCGCGGCAGTTGCGGCAGCGTCCGCAGACGATGTGGCCCTCGCCGGACGCCCGGTCGCCGGGGCGGATCCCGGTGACCTCCGCACCGACCTCGACCACCTCGCCGTAGAACTCGTGACCGATCACCAGCGGCGCGACCACCGTGGACGCGGCCCAGTCGTCCCAGCCCTCCAGGTGCAGGTCGGTGCCGCACAGGCCCGCCCTCATCACCCGGATCTTCACCTGGTCGGGGCCGCAGGACGGCTCCGGCACGTCGACGAGTTCCAGTCCCGGACCGGGCGCCGTCTTCACCAATGCACGCATGACTACCTCCGTCACCAACGCTATCGACATTCCGGCCTCCCGAGCGCCAGCCCCCGACGTCAAGGGCCAGCCCTACGGCCCTCGGGAAAGGAGGCGGGACTCGATGTGCGGGGAGAGCGGGGGGACGGGGGGACGGGGGGCGAAGGGCCAGGCGGACGGCCGCAGGTGAGAGACGACCGACCGCTAAGGACGCGTCAAGGTCCACCGCCCCGGCGCCAAGGACGCGTCAAGGACGCACGCCGGCACCGCCCGCACGGCGTTGGCTGGAGGGGTGACCACGTCCTTCCGGCTGCCCAAGAGGCTGCTCGTCGGCAATCCGATGCACTCCGGCCAGCTCAGCGAGACCCTGCTGCCCAAGCGGCTCGCCCTGCCCGTCTACTGCTCCGACCCGATCTCGTCCAACGCCTACGCCACCCAGGAGATCGTCCTGGTGCTGGCCCTCGGCGGCGCCACCATGGTGCTGTTCACTCCGTGGGTCGCGCTGCTGGTGGTGTCCCTGCTGGCGCTGGTGACGCTCAGCTACCGGCAGACCTGCCACGCCTACCCCGACGGCGGCGGTGCGTACGCGGTCAGCCGCGCGAACCTCGGACGCAACGCCTCGCTCGTCGCCGCGGCCGCGCTGATGGTCGACTACGTGATGACCGTCGCGGTGTCGATCGCCTCCGGCGTGGAGAACCTCGTCTCCGCGTTCCCCGGGCTGCGCCCGCACAGCGTCCTGCTCTGCCTGGTGTTCATCGTCGTCCTCACGGTGATGAACCTGCGCGGCGTCCGCGAATCGGGAACCCTGTTCGCCATCCCGACCTACGGCTTCATCCTGAGCGTCTTCGTGATGCTCGGGGTCGGCTTCTGGAACGCCTTCACCGGCCACACCCCGGTCGCGGAGTCCGCGGGTCTCGGCTTCGCCAGCACCAGCCCGGCCGGAGCAGCGCTGGTGATCCTGCTGCTGCGGGCGTTCGCGTCCGGCTGCACCTCGCTCACCGGGGTCGAGGCGGTGAGCAACGGCGTCCCGACCTTCCGTGAGCCGAAGGCGCACAACGCCGCGCTGACGCTGCTGATGATGGGCGGGCTGAGCATCGCGATGATGATGGGCATCTCCGTGCTGAGCACGTGGTCGAACCTGCACATCGCCGACAGCCTCTCCGAGCTCACCAACGTGCCCGCCGGCTACGAGCAGCGGACGGTGCTCGCCCAGCTCTCCGCCGCCGTCTTCGGCAACAACTCCCTCGGCTTCTTCGCCGTGCAGGGCTTCACCACGCTGATCCTCGTGCTGGCGGCGAACACCGCGTTCAACGGCTTCCCGATCCTGTCCTCGATCCTGGCCGAGGACCGCTACATGCCCAAGCAGCTGGGACGCCGCGGCGACCGCCTGGTCTTCAGCAACGGCATCATCATCCTCGCCTCCATCGCGGCCGGCCTGATCGTGGCGTTCAACGGCTCGGTGACCCGGCTGATCCAGCTGTACATCCTCGGGGTCTTCGTCTCCTTCACCCTCAGCCAGGCGGGCATGGTCGTCTACTGGCGCCGCCGTGCCGCCGAGAGCCGCTGGTCGGCCAAACTGCTGGGCTCGATGCTGGTGAACGCGATCGGCGCGGTCGCCACGGCCGTCGTCCTGGTGATCGTCCTGCTCACCAAGTTCACCCACGGCGCCTACCTGGTGGTGGTGGCGATCCCGCTGCTGTTCTTCCTGATGCTGCGGATCCACCGCCACTACACGCGCGTCTCGCGCCAGCTGGCACCTCGCGCCGCCGGGATCACCCTGCCCAGCCGCATCCACGCGGTGGTGCTGATCAGCCAGCTGAACGAGCCGTCCCTGAAGGCGCTCGCCTTCGCGCGGGCGATCCGTCCCAGCACCATCACGGCGCTCCGGGTCGACACCAACGCCGCCCGCACCCGGAAGCTGGTGGACGACTGGGCCGCGCGAGACCTCCCCGTTCCGCTGACCATCGTCTCCTCCGCCTATCGCGACCTCACCGATCCGGTCCTGAGCTACCTGTCGCGGATCCACATCGGCCCGCGGGACGTGGTGCAGGTGTTCATCCCCGAATACGTGGTGGGGCACTGGTGGGAGCAGGTGCTGCACAACCAGAGCGCGCTGCGACTGAAGTCGCGCCTGCTCTACATGCCGGGCGTGATGGTGACGAGCGTCCCCTACCAGCTGAGCTCTGCCGAGCCGTTCGCCCTCGGGCGTCCCGGCACCGCGGCGGACGCACCCGCCGTGCCGGGTGCCGGGAGCGCTCCCCCGGCACCGTCTCCCGGAGGTCCGACGGCCGCGGCGAGCACTCCTTCCGCGGTTCCGCCTGCCGCCGGCGATCGGAGTCTGGCAGGCTCGGTGAGGTGAGCCAGGAGTTGGGGGACGGGCCGCGCAGCGGCCTGGGTACCCGCCTGTCCCGGCGACGGCAGCTCTACGGGTTCGGGGTGGCCGCCCTGGGGCCGGCGGCGCTCACGGTCGCCCTGGTTCCCGGACGGGACAACCTCGGCCTGGACACCGTCCTGCTGCTGTTCGTGCTGGCCTCGGTGGGGGCGTCCGCCCTGGGCGGCATCCTGCCGGCGCTGGCCGCGTCCGCCATCAGCTTCGGGCTGGCGAACTTCTTCTTCACCCGTCCCTACGGCACGCTCCTCGTGGCGAACAACGCCGAACTCATCGACCTGGTGATCTTCCTCGCGGTCGCCGCGCTCGTGGGCGTCGTCACAGAGATCGGCGCCCGGTCGCGCGGCCACGCCGAGCGCGCCCTCCTCCAGGCCGAATGGCTGGCGGAGCTCGGCAACCGCGAGCACGAACCGGAGTCGGTGGAGCTGGCCCTGTCCGAGGCGCGCGCCCTCTACGGCATGCACGCGGTGCGGCTGATGGAGGACGGCCGGGTGCTGGCCGGTTCGGGCTCGCCGGGACCGGACGACACGCTGATCACCGTGCCGGCGGGGGAGAACCTGCAGCTGGAGCTCAGCGGCCCGGAGCGGATCGGCGAGGACCGGAGCCTGCTCACCTCGCTCGCGCTGACCGCGGGGCGCCTGTGGCGCACCCGCCAGCTCGCCGAGCAGGCCCGCCGAGCCGAGGAGCTGGGTCGCATCGACGAGCTGAGGGCGAGCCTCCTGGCCGCGGTCGGCCACGACCTGCGCAACCCCCTGGCCGCGATCACCGCGGCCGCCACGACCCTGCGCCAGACCGACATCGAACTCGACCCGGACGACCAGGCCGAGCTGCTGGAGACCATCGAGGAGCACGCGGGGCGCCTCAACGACATCATCGGCAACCTCCTCGACATGACCCGGCTCCAGGCCGGGGCGCTGTCCGTCCATCCCCGGCCCACCGCGCTGCTGGAGGTGCTGGCGGGCGTCGTCCGCCTGGGCGAGGGACGCGTGGAGCTGGCCATCCCCGAGGACCTTCCGCTGATCAGGGCGGACGCGGGCCTGCTCGAGCGCGTCCTCGCCAACCTCGTGGCCAACGCCGACCGGCACCTGCCCGAGGGCGAGAAGGTGCAGGTGTCGGCGGAGCACACCGCGACGCACGTCGCCGTCCGGGTGGTCGACCACGGGCCGGGAGTGGCCCCGGAGCGTTTCGAGGAGATCTTCGCGCCCTTCCAGCACTTCGGCGACCGCAGCACCACCGGCGTCGGCCTCGGCCTGGCGATCGCGCGCGGCTTCACCGAGGCGATGGGCGGTACCCTCACCCCGTCCCGGACGCCCGGTGGGGGGCTGACCATGACCGTGACCCTGGAGGTGGCCGATGCCACGGCTGCTGATCGTTGAGGACGAGCCGGCCCTGCGTCGCGCGCTCACCATCAACCTGAAGGCGCGCCACTACGAGGTGGACGCGGTCGCGACGGGAGCCGCCGCGCTGCGCGCTGCCGCGTCCGCACCCGTCGACCTGGTGATCGTCGACCTCGGCCTGCCCGACCTCGACGGTGTCGAGGTGATCGCCGGCCTGCGCGGCTGGTCCACCGTCCCGATCATCGTGCTGTCCGCGCGCGACAGCCAGGCGCAGAAGGTGCAGGCGCTGGACGCCGGCGCCGACGACTACGTCACCAAGCCGTTCGGCATGGATGAACTGGTGGCGCGGGTGCGGGCGGCGCTGCGCCGAGCGGACGTCCAGGACCTCGCGGTGGGCCCGGTCGTGACCACGCCGTCGTTCACCATCGACCTCGCGGCCAAGCGGGCCGTCCGGCACGGCGCGGAGGTGCGGCTGACACCGACCGAGTGGCACCTCGTCGAAGCCCTCGTCCGGCGTCCCGGGACGCTCGTCAGCGGTGCCCACCTGCTCGCGGAGGTGTGGGGGCCCGGCTACGAGAAGGAGACCAACTACCTGCGGGTCTACTTCGCCCAGCTGCGTCGCAAGCTCGAGGACTCCCCGAGCCACCCGCGCCACTTCATCACCGAGCCCGGCGTGGGGTACCGCTTCGAGCCATGACGGCCTGCGTCCCTCTGGTTGCGAGGTCGCTGCTCCCGGAGCCCTGCTCGCCTTCCGAGGCCCGCCCGACTTCCGAGGGCCGCCCGTCTTCCGAGACCCGCCCGACTTCCGAGACCCGCCCGACTTCCGAGACCCGCCCGACTTCCGAGGGCCAGCCTTACGGCCGAGGACCAGCACCGGCGTTCTGGCCCTCGGCGACAAGGCTGGCCCTCGGCGCTGGGGGCTGGCCCTCGGCGCTGGGGGGCTGGCCCTCGGCGCTGGGGGGCTGGCCCTCGGTGGACGACGCGGCCCCAGGGGGCCGACGCCACGACTGCGGCGCGGCAGGCGTGCCCGGACGCGCGACAGGCCGGGACGATCACGTCCCGGCCTGCCTGTGGTGCGCTGTCGATCAGCCCCAGTTGTAGGTGCTGGCGTTCGGGTCGGCGGAGTTGTCGATGACCACCGTCTTCATGATCTTGTCAGCGAGCGTCTGCTTCTGCGCGTCCCACAGCGGGAACAGCCAGCCGATGTAGCAGATGATCGTGTCGACGATGTGCGCCAGCTGGCGGACGATGCCGTTGGTGACGCCGATCGGCTGGCCGGTCTCGGCGCTGATCAGCTTGGTCTTGGCCAGGCTGCGGCCGAAGGTCACACCGGTGGTGCCGCTCTTGTAGCCGAGGTAGGCGTACCAGCCCAGGATCAGCACCCACTGCACGGTGGTCCCGAGCCAGTAGGAGATGTTGGTCAGGATGCCGGTGACGACGCCGATGACGACGCCTGCGGCCACGTAGTCGATCAGGCCGCCGAGCGCGCGCTTGGGCCAGTCGGCCAGCGGGGCGCCGGTCACGGACGCCGCCGCGGCCGGGGCGACGGGGTACGGCGGCTGCGGAGCGCCGAATTGCCCGGGCGGGGGCGGCGGGAAGGCGGCCGGGGGCTCGGGGTACCCGGGCGTGGGCGGCGGAGCGTACCCACCGGCGGCGGGCGGCTCGTAGCCACCCGTCGGCGCGGGCGGCGGCGTGTAGGCCGGCGGCTCAGCGGCGGGCGGCGGGGTGAACGCCGGCGGGGGCGTGTAGGCGGGCGGCGTGGCGGGCGCGGCGGGCTCCGAGGCCGAAGGAGGCTGGTAGCCGGGAACAGCGTCGCTCGGGTCCGGCGTGGTCGAGTTCTGGTCGGACATGCTCTCTCCCTGGTTGGAATGGTGATCCTGATACTAGGGCCGTCGGGCCCCCAGAGGGTATGGGGTCATAATGACGGCGTGCCGCATTTCCGCGCCCACGAAGCGACCGGTGCCCGCACGGCGCTGAAATCCGCCGCAGCCTTCGGCGCGGTGGGGCTCGGCCTGAGCGCTGTCTACGCCTTCAGCGGGTTCGGGATTCCGTGTCCGTGGCGCTATCTCACCCACACGTTGTGTCCATTCTGCGGAGCGACGACGATGGGTGCGCACCTGCTTCAGGGCGATTTCGCGGCAGCCTGGGCGGCCAATCAATTCGTGTTTCTGATTCTCGCCGGGCTCGCGGTCGCATGCGTGTTCTGGGTGGTCGAACTCCTCGCCGGCCGTGGGCCGCGCCCGCGGGGGCGGCTGGCTGACCAGCGCGTGTGGTACGCCGCGCTGGGCGTCGCGGCGGTGGCGTTCGCCGTCGTCCGCAACCTCGTGCCGCTCGGCTGAGGCCCGTCCGGCCCGGACCACCCCAGCGCCGACGGAGGGGACGGCCGGAGCCCGCGGTGATGAATTCGCAGCCCGACCGGGACGCCGTCCGACCCGTTCCTGACACGTCCGGACGCAAAAAGCGGACGCCCGGACCGAAGCCCGGGCGCCCACCCGCGAACCGGCTCAATTGGGGAGCCGAGCTCAGTTCGCTACCCGACACCGATCGATCGAGGAAGGGCCGCCACCCCTCCAGGCCGAAACGACGCCGAGAGCTTTCGACCGACAGGACCGCCTCCCCCGTGAGCCGGCGCAGCCGACACCCGGAGGTGCGAACCCAGGCACATTATCCGCGTCCGCCGAAGCCCTCGCGGGCTTCTGGCCGAACTCCGGCGGAACCAGCCCGTCCGGGCCCCTACCCGGTGGGCTTCCTGCACCCCGCAGCCCGCGTGCCGTCGCCGTGCGACGCCACCGCGGCCAGTCCTGTTTGTCGTTACCCCTCTGCGACACCTCGCGAGGTTCGGGCAGCGCCACGTCGCCGTGCCTGCACCCGTGCAGGCCCTCGCAGGGGCGATCCCGCGGACGTGGGCCCCATCCACGCGTCCGATCGACCGTCCCTGGCCTGCTCCGCGGACCGGCGGCGACCGTACGAAAAACCCCCTCGTACAGCGGCCGACAAGCCCAAACCCCTCCAGGTATCGCTCAAACCTTGCCCGAGGAGCGGTGAGGGGGCCAATGAGGGACTAACCTTTGTCAAAGCCACCGCACGACGGCTTGACCTGGATCAATTCCGCGCGGGGTGTAGCGAGAACTGCGTAGCCGGGGTGCCCCATCATCCCGGGTGGGCGAGGAGGAACAGATGAACGCCGAGGGTGCGGTCACCGGCCACGCGATGCGGAGCCTGCGGCTCCTGCTCGAGGCCTACGCCGGCTGCGAATTGCCGCAGTGGGACCTCTTCGGGACCAACGTCCGTGTGCTCCGCGTGGAACCCGGAGCGGTGCTGTTCCGGGTCGGCGAGCACCACCCGTACATCTACTTCGTGCAGCGCGGGCTGTTCAAGGCGCAGATGCCGTCCGAGGGCGACCGGATGACCACGGTCTTCTTCCCCGAGGAGGGCGACGTGCTCGCCTCGATGTCCGCGCTGGGCAGCGACGGCGTCCGCCGGGTCGCCGCGCGCGGCCTCCATCCGCGCGCCGAAACGCTGCGCGCAGCGGTCGAGGCGGAGTCCACCCACACGATCACCGCCATCGAGCCCAGCCTGCTGCTGAGGGTGAATTACCGGGTGATCGAGCACCTCAGCACCCAGCACCTCCAGTGGGCCCGGCTGACCACGACGATCGCGCTGATGCACGCCACCACGCTCCAGGCGGACGCCGGGTGGCTGCGCAGCACGCCGGAGCAGCGCTACCGCAGCCTGCTGCGCGAGCACCCCGGCCTGGTGCAGCGGGTCACCCAGCGCGACCTGGCGAGCTACCTGAACATCACCGACGTGGCCCTGAGCCGGATCGCCAAACGCGTGCGCGGGGAGGCCGTGCCGAGCACGCCGCAGACCCCGCCCGAGCCCGACGACCTCGTCGCGACCACCCCGTCCCTCGGCGTGGTCGGCTGACCCACCCGCGCGCCCGCCCGTCGGGTCGCCCCGCTCGCCCGCCCGGCCCGTCCCCTGCTGCCGTTTGCTGCCGATCGCAACTCCCGCTACCGGAATTCCGGTAGCGAGGGTTGCGATCGGTGGCGAACGCGATGGGTGGGACGGGTGGGACGGGCCGGATGGCGGGACGGGTGGGACGGGCGGCGGTCTGGCCGGGTGCCGGGCCCTCACCTAGCATGGCGGGGATGACCGGATGCCCCGCTCCCTCGCGTCCGCCCCGCAGGCGCGGACGGTGAGCGCCCCCGCCGTCCTGTGGCTGCGACGCGACCTGCGCCGGGCCGACCACCCCGCGCTCGGTGCGGCGGCCACCCACGGCGACGTGCTGCCGGTGTTCGTGCTCGACCCCGCCTTCTTCGAGGCGGCCGGACCGGCGCGCCAGGGCTGGCTGGCTGCGACGCTGCGGGCCCTGGACGCGTCGTACGAGGGACGGCTGTGCCTGCGCGCGGGCGACCCGGCCACGGTGATCCCCGAGCTGGTGCGCGAGGTCGGGGCGGCGTCCGTCCACGTGTCGACCGAGACCGAGCCCGGCGGCGCGGCGCGGGACGCGGCCGTGCGCGCGAACCTCGTGGCGGCGGGCGTCGACTGGGTGGAGACCGGCTCGCCCTACGCCGTCACCCCCGGACGGGTGGTGAACCAGTCGGGGGAGGGCTACAAGGTGTTCACGCCGTTCCTGAGGGCGTGGCGCGAGCACGGCTGGCGGGGCCCGGCGGTGGAACCGGACGGCGTTCGCCTCCTGGCCGCCGACGGCGACCCCGGGGCCTGGCGCCGGGTGGACGCCGCGCTGACCGCGTGCCCGATCCCCCTCCCCCCGGCGGGCGAGGACCCCGCCCGGGCCCGGTGGGCGGAGTTCCTCGGGTCGGGGCTGGCCGGCTACGACACCGACCGCGACCGCCCCGACCTGGCCGCGACGTCCCGGCTCTCGCCGTACCTGAAGTTCGGCGTGGTGCACCCGCGGACGCTGCTCGCCGACCTGCAGGGGCGCACCGGAAAGGCCGTCGAGCGGTTCACCGCAGAGCTGGCGTGGCGGGAGTTCTACGCCGACGTGCTGCACCGCCACCCGGCGTCGCTGGCCGGCGACCTGAACCCGCTCGGCGTGGGCTACGACGAGCCCGGCGAGGGCTTCGAGGCCTGGCGGGACGGCCGCACCGGTTTCCCGGTCGTGGACGCAGGCATGCGCCAGCTTCTCGCCACCGGCTGGATGCACAACCGGGTGAGGATGATCACGGCGAGCTTCCTCACCAAGGACCTGCACCTGTGGTGGCCCGTCGGCGCCCGCCATTTCCTCGACCACCTGATCGACGGCGACCTCGCCTCCAACACGCACGGCTGGCAGTGGACGGCCGGTACCGGCACGGATGCGGCCCCCTACTTCCGGGTCTTCAACCCCGTCACGCAGGGCGAGAAGTTCGACCCGCACGGCGACTACGTCCGTCGCTGGGTGCCGGAGCTGGCCCACGTCCGGGGGGCTGCGGTGCACCGGCCGTGGGACGTCGCGGACGGCTACGCGCACGGGTATCCGCGTCCCATCCTCGACCACGCCGCAGAGCGCCTCGAGGCGCTCGCCCGCTACCAGCGCCGCTGACGGTGCGGGTCCGGGCGGGACGGCCGGTCAGCCCCGGGTGTAGACCCGCCCCGGCCTCGGCGAGGACCCGAGCAGTTCGGGGACGGTGACCAGCGTGAACCCCTTCGCCCTCAGCCCGTCGATGATCCGGGCGTAGGCGTGGCGGGTGCTGGGCCACACGTCGTGGGTGAGGATGATCGACCCGCGCCGGGCGTGCGCGACCACGCGCCGGGCCACGGTGGACGCCGTGTGGTCCTTCCAGTCCAGCGGGTCGACGTTCCAGAGCACGAGCGCCTGCCCGCGGGCCCTCGCCACTGCCCGCACGTCCCCGTCCACCTGGCCGAACGGCGGGCGGACGAGCCGCGGCCGCGTGCCGGCGATCCGCGTCAGCACGGCGTCGGTGCGGGCGAGCTGGGAGCGCAACTGCTTTCGGGACAGGTGCCAGAACTGCGGGTGGTTCCAGGAGTGGTTCCCCACGGCGTGCCCGTCCTCGACCATCCGGCGGACGATGCCGGGATGGGCCCGCGCGTGCTCGCCGAGCACGAAGAAGGTCACCCTCGCGTCCTTGCGCCGCAGCAGGTCGAGCAGGTGCGACGTACCGCCGACCGGGCCGTCGTCGAGCGTCAGCGCGACGCACGCGAGCTTCGCGCAGTCCACCGGCCCCTGGCCGGCGACCGGTGCGGTGTCGTCGGCCGGTGCCGCGCCGGGGTCCGGCGTCGGGTCGGCGACCAGCGCAGGAGCGCCGTCCACGGCGGCCGGGAGCCCGGTGCCGCCGAGGCGCGCGTCGACGGGGGCCGGACGCCAGGCGGCCACGGTGGCGCTCGAGGCCAGAGGGGCCGCGGAAACCGGCTGCCACAGGCCGCAGAGCAGCGAGACCCCTGCCAGGACGACGACGGACCGCCACTGCCTGGACATGTCTCGAGGGTAGATCACCTCCACCCCCGCGGCACGCCGGCGGCGCTCACCCGCGCGCGCCCGGCCTCCCGGACCGCCGGGGCGTGGGCGAGAATGGACGGATGCAGCCCGATGCCCCGCTCTACGACCGCGTCGGCGGCCACGAGACCTTCGTCCGACTGGTGGCGGAGTTCTACCGGGGCGTCGCGTCCGACCCGCCGCTGCGGGCGCTCTACCCGGAGGAGGACCTCGGCCCGGCCGCCGACCGGCTGCGGCTGTTCCTCGAGCAGTACTGGGGCGGCCCGCACACCTACTCCGACACCCGGGGGCATCCCCGGCTGCGGATCCGTCACGCGCCCTTCGCCGTCACCCCCGACATGCGGGACCGGTGGCTGCGGCACATGAACGCCGCCCTGGACTCCCTCGCGCTGCCGGAGCCGGAGCTGTCGGAGTTCCGCGAGTACGTCACCCGGGCGGCGGCGTTCATGGTCAACACCTTCGACTGAGCGCCCCCGCCCGGTTCACGACACGGGTCGGACGGCACGGGTTCACGACACGGTCGTCCCGGAACGATCAGGGCGTCGTCGTCGCGCCCGGCACCTCGGTGGCGGCCACGGTCGGGGCGTCGGTCGGTGGCGTGGTCTGGGTCGGCGTCGTGGTCGCCGTCGGCGTCGGGGTCGGCGTGGCCGGGTCCGTCGGGGTGGGCGTCGGCGTGGTCGTCACCGTCGCTGTCGGCGTGGGGGTCGGGGTGCTGCTCGTGCGGGAGCGGGGCACGACCTGGGAGACGGTGGTCCCGTCGTTCCCGCTGAGCGAACGGCCCAGCCCGAGCTCGACGACCGTGATGGCGGCCAGCGCCACGAGGAAGATCGATCCCACGGTGATCGCCGCCACCGCCCAGAAGGTCCTTCTCCGTCGCCGGCCGGGTGGCGGCACGTCGGTGTCCCCGGCCGCTGCCCCGGGGGCCGTCTCGTCCCGGGGTGCGCGGAAGACCGAGTCGAGGATCTCCGTCCTCTCACCGTCGACGGCCGGGAGCAGCGCCGTGTCGCCGCCGTCGGCGGCGAGCGGCGTCCCGTCCGCCTCCCCGGTGCGCACCCTCTCGTACCCGCGCTGGATGGCCTCGGTCACCCGGCGGTGCGTCCGGTCGATGCCCGCGCTGTAGAGGGTGCCGCCGATGCCGCCGACGATGCTCGCCACCGCGGCACCGAAGATCGTGCCCGCGACCCCCAGCTGGGAGCCGATCGCCGCAGCGGTCGCCGCGGCGAGCGCCCCGCCCGCGATCTGGGGGAGCGAGAAGCTGACCTTGATCGGCTCCCGCCCCTCGGGCTCGTGCCCCTTGTCCTGCACCTGCGTCACATCCCTCAACAGTCCGACCCTCGAGGGTAGCCAACCCGGCCAAGGTCGCCCAGCGGGCCCCGGAGCGGCTCAGTCGTGGACGCCGACCTGGTCGGCGATCAGCCGCGCGATGCGGCGCGCGGCGTCGGGCTTGGCGGCCCGCCGGCTGGCCTCTGAGGCGGCCCGGCGCGCCTCGGGGCTCTCGACCCAGCCGCGCAGGGCTGCCACCACCTCGCGCGGGCGCGGTGCCCAGACCCCGGCCTTCAGCTGCTCGACGTAGGTCACGTTGCCGTCCTCCTGGCCGGGCAGGCGGGCGTACAGCACCAGCGGCAGGCCGCTGATGAACGCCTCGCTGATCGTCCCCGGGCCGGCCTTGGTGACGAGCATGTCCGAGGCGGCCATGAACTGGGGCATCTCCGTGGTGAAGCCGTACAGGTGCACCGGCATCCGCCAGTCCACGCGCTCGAGCTCCGCCTTCAGCTCGGCGTTGCGGCCGCAGATGACCACCAGGGTGGCGTCGAGCCGTGCCTCGTTGATGGCCTTCGCCACGCGCTTCAGCGGGCCCATGCCGTCCCCGCCGCCGACCAGCAGGATCACCGGCAGGTCGGTCCGCCAGCCCATCCGCTGCCGCCAGGCGAGGCGGTCGGGCATCGGGTGGGTGAACCGCTCGGCCACGGGCAGGCCGATCACCCGCAGGTTGCCCTCAGCGATGCCGTACTCGATGGCCTTCTCCCGGGCCTCGTCCGTCGCCACGACCACCAGGTCGGCGCGCCGGTCGAACCACAGCGCGTGGGTGGAGACCAGGTCGGTGACCACGGTGAGGTACGGACGGGGAGACTTCCGCATGGCCCGCATCAGGTGGGAGTTGACCAGCGGGTGGACCGACACGATCAGGTCGGCGGGGTTCTCCCGGATCAGCCGCTGGGCGCCCTTGCGGACGTAGGGGTAGGAGATCTGGGTGACCGCGCGCGAGCGGTTGCGTCCGTCGGAGGCCCGGAAGGTGAAGCCCCAGGCCTGCGGCACGCGGGAGATGGGCGGGTAGATCTCCGGTGCGAACTTCAGCGGGCTCGGGTAGTACTCGCGGAAGAAGTCGACCATCCGAGCGTCGAAGCGTCCCGGGAACTCCAGTTCAAGGGCCTCGATCATCGCCTCCGTGGCGGAGCGGTGCCCGCCACCGGTGTCGGAGAACAGGAACAGGACGCGCTTCCGGGGCTCGGGCTGTCCCGGTCCCGTCGGTTCAGTCATCGGCACTCCGTATCGGCTGACGCGCCCGCGGCGCTCGACCCAGCATCGCACAACGACGACCCGGGCGCCGCGCCCACGACGCGGCACGTCGTCCCGCCGGGGCGGGGCGGGTGGGACTCAGGCCTTGATGGTGATCCGGGCGGTGCTGTTGGGCAGTTCCACCCAGGTCTTGCCGGGGGCCATCTTCAGCGGCGAGCCGTCCTCGAGGGTGAACTGGAAGACCTCGTCCACCTCGCCCTTGCTCCAGGTGCCGGTCACGACCTTGCCGCCGTGGGCGTAGTAGAAGTCGCCCTCTGCGTTGATGATCTGGTGGATGGGCTCCATGTGGTACGGGCCGGTGGTCTTGATCTTGCCGCTGGCGTAGATCTTGCCGAAGACCTGCTTGGCCTTGATCACCAGGACGTTGTCGGTGGAGATCCGGGTGCCGTCGGCCATCACGTGCTTGCCCCACGGCATCGAGCGGAGGTAGCGGCCGGCCTTCTCGCTCCAGGTGTAGGTCATCGGGTAGGTGTTCTTCCGCATCCACGGGACGACGATCGTGCGCGCGTCCTCGCCGGCGACCTCCGTGCTCACCTCCGCGTCGCTGGCCGCCCACGGGAAGTACATCTGCTGCGGGCCGTCGGGGAACTTCTTGGTCTGCTTGGCCAGCACCTTGGGGTGGCAGGCGACCGCGCGGTCGTAGTAGGTGACGCCGTTGAGCGTGCGCACCCGGTTGCCGAGGATGCTGTAGGCCCCGGTGCCCTTGGTGGTCATGTACTGCTTGCTCGACACGATCATGTCGTCGAACTCCTTGGCGTACTTCAGCACCCACGGATAGGCGCCGGTACTGCCGATGATCGCGTTGATCGGGCTGAGCATGGGGATGTCGACCGGACGGATCGAGCGGACGGGGTTCACGGTGTCGGCGAACTCGGAGTGGAACACCGGCACCAGGCGGGTGCTGGACCTGCCCACCGCCGCGGGGTAGCCGTCCAGCTGGACGTAGACGATGTCGGCCTTGTCGAGGCCGATCTGCGGGTGCTCGTTCTTGTTGTCCGGGACCTTCACGGCCACGGCGATGTGGCGGGCGTCGTCGGGGTTCTTCAGCGGCTCGCCGGTCAGCGGCCAGCGGGGCGTGGCGTCGACGGTCTCCGTCGGGGTCGGGGTGGCGGACGCCGTCCCGGGCGCGGTCGTCGGGGTGCCCGAGGGTGGGGTGAGGGCGTTCGACTCGGTGGAGCAACCCACCAGGGCTGCGCCCGCGACGCCCATGGCGCCCAGCACCGCTGCGCGACGAGTGACCGGTTCCATCTGTTCCTCCGTTGTACCTGGCCGAGCGGCCGGGGGCGCGTGCTCCCCGCACCATGGTAGGGGTGCGCGCGCTCCGTCCCGGACAGGCGTCCGCGCGGCCCGCTGCTTCACGGCCGATCCACAGGAACACCGGGAGCGGAAGTACCATCGCGGCCATGAGCCTGCCGCCTCCCGCCGGGTTCGGCGGGTATCCCCCGCACCCCGCGTACGGGCCGCCCGCGGGCCTGCGCTTCTCCACGATCCTCGGCGACGGCATCGCGCTGCTGCGCAGGGGCTTCGGTCCGATGGCCCTGCTGGGGCTCGGCGTCGGCGTCGTGAACGCCGGGATCACGATCGGGCTGTACGCCGCCTTCGCCACGCCCTTCCTGGTGGCCTTCGCCAGCCTCAACCTCAGCGGCGTCCTGGTGAACCTCACCGTTGCCGTCACCGCGGCCACCCTCCTCGGGTGGCTGGTGCAGGCACAGGCAGGTGCGATGGTCGTCCACCTGACCGAATCGGTCGCCGCCGGGCGCCCGGCCGAACTCGCGGACGCGGCGCGGGCGACGCGCGGCGTCCTGACCCGGGTCCTCGTGCCCTACCTGCTGGCCGCGGCCGGCGTCCTTCTCGCCGTCGGCGGCGTCCTGGCCTGGTTCCAGCAGGTGGTGGCTGCCGCGCGCACCGACCGCACGACGGCGGCGTCCACCGTGCTGACCTTCCTGCTGCTCCTGCTGGCGGGCTACCTCGTGGCCGCCGTGGTCGGGGCGGTCCTCTCGGCCCGCTGGTTCTGCTTCCTGCCCGTCGTCGCCCTGGAGCGGACGTCCGGCTTCGTCGCGCTCGGACGGTCCTGGCGGCTCACCGGGGACGTCGCGTGGACGGTGTTCGGCGTCCAGCTCGTCACAGGGGTGGTGCTCTCGATCGTGAACGGCATGGTCGGGCAGATCGCCGCGGCCCCCCTCGGCGGGGACCCCGGGAGCACCCTCGGCGGGCTCCAGGACGCCGTCGACCAGAGCCTGCCGGCCGTCGCCGTCAGCGCGCTCGCGGGGACGCTGGTGCAGGCGGTCGCCGTGCCGCTGCTGGCGGTGATGTCGACGGTGGTCTACCGCGCACGGACGCGACCGGTCGCGCCGCCCTCCTGGGGACCGCAGGGCTGGGGGCCGCAGGGCGGCTGGCCTCCCCCGCCGCCCCGGTAGGGCTCAGGCCTCGTAGTCGACGCAGACCCGGGTGGTCGCCGCAGCCCGGATGAACGCACCCACGGCGACGTGGTCGGGGTGCGTCGCGTAGTCGCGCAGTGCCTCCGGCGTGGTGAACTCCGAGTAGAGCACGAGGTCGTAGCTGTGCTCGAAGGGGTCGACCGGGATGACGGGCTCGAGCGTGAGGAGCCCCGGCACCAGCCCCCGCAGGCCCAGCAGGCGGTCGCGGGCGGTCTCCAGGTTGGCCTTCTTGCCCGCGCCCCCGGCCTCGTCGGCGAAGGTCCACATCACGATGTGCTTGATCACGGCGGACAGCCTACGCAGGCCGGACGTCGCCGTCCCGGTGCACGGACGGAGCCCCCCACACCAGGCCGAGCAGCTCGTGCCAGGCCTCGATCTTGGTGCGCTCCCGGCCCCGGAGGCCGCCACGATCGATCTCCGCGGCGTCGATGCGCCTCCAGTCCTCCAGCGTGCTGGGACGTACGCCGCGCGCGGCCAGCAGCGCGTCGAGGTCGGCCGGCTCGCGGCGGGGGAGGGTGGAGAGGTCCTCGAGCAGTGCGGCGACGGTCTCTGCGGCGTCCTTCTTGTTCGAGCCGATCAGGCCGACCGGGCCCCGCTTGATCCAGCCGACCGCGTACTCGCCGGGACGGGCCGAGCCGTCGGGCTCCAGCACGCGTCCCTCGAGGTTGGGGATGCGCCCCTCGGCGTAGGGGACGCCGGGCAGAGGCACGCCGCGGTACCCGATCGAGCGCAGCACGAGCTCTGCCGGAACGGTGAGCGGCGCGCCGCCGCCACCGGTCGGCTCGAAGCGGACCGCCCGCACCCGGCCATCGCCGGCCAGCTCGGCCGGGCGGTGCCAGAACAGCAGGTGCAGCCGTCGGAGCGCGGACGCAGGGGACGCGGCGAGCGCCCGTCCGATGGCGGCGAGGTTCGCCCGGGCGTGCCGCTCGAGCCCGGCGTCGTCGATCGCGGCGAGGTCGCAGCCCTCGAGGGTGACCGCGATGCCGGGGGTCTCCAGCAGCTCCCGCAGCTCCGGGGTCGTGAACGCCGCGTGCTCGGGGCCGCGCCGGCCGACCAGCCACACGTCCTCGATGCGCGCGGCGCGGAGTTCGGCGAGCACCGCGTCCGGCATGTCGGTGGCGCTCAGGTCGGCCGGGTCCTTCAGCAGGATGCGGGCCACGTCGACCGCCACGTTGCCGACACCCACCACGACGGCCGAGCGGACGCCGTCCAGCGGCTGCGCCTCCGCGTCGGGGTGGCCGGAGTACCAGGAGACGAACTGGCGGGCCGAGCGGCTCCCCGGCAGGTCCTCGCCCGGGATCCCCAGCCGGCGGTCGTCGGCGGCCCCGACCGCGTAGACGACGGCGTCGTAGCCGCTGCGCAGCTCGGCCGCGGTCACGTCCCTGCCGAACTCGACCAGCCCGAGGAAGCGCACGTCCGGCGCCTCGAACACCCGCGCCAGCGTGGTCGCCACCGCCTTGATGGAGGCGTGGTCGGGTGCGACGCCGTAGCGCAGCAGGCCGAACGGCGTGGGCAGGCGGTCGAAGATGTCGATCGCGGGCGGCTCGGCGGCCTGCGCCAGCAGGGCGGCGGCGGTGAACAGCCCGGACGGGCCCGCGCCCACGATCGCGACGCGTCGCTGCTCGCCCATCAACGCCCCTCCCGTGGCACGCCCGATGCCTGCGATTGTGGCCGCTGCGGTGCCGCCGTGGCTACGCCTCCGCGCGGGAGAGCCGCACCGTGGTCAGGATCGGCTGGCGCTGCCCGCCGACGTGGACGACCTCGTCGCCGTCCACCCTGAGCTGGCTGGCGTGGTGGGCCAGCGCGTCCCTCACCCGCGGCAGGTACCGCTCGAGGGCGAACGCCTGCGCGCCCTCCACCGACGTACGCGGCTCGGACACCACCTCGACCAGCGGGACGCCGGCCAGGGCCGCGGCGGCGACGGCGACGTGGTGGCAGGCGACGTGGTCGGGATGCCCGTAGCCGCCGAGCTCGTCGTAGGACACCAGCACGTCTGTCCCGAACGAGCCGAGGAAGGCCGCCAGGTCGGCGGCGGCCTCCCCCGCGTCGGCGAGCGCGAGGCTGTCGGGGCCGGCCTGCCCGCCGGGCCCGGCCACGGTCTCGTCCTCGTCGAGCCAGCGCATGCCGGAGTCGGTGTAGCGGCGGGGTGCCAGGCCGGCGGCCCGCGCGGGCGGCGTCCCCAGGAAGCAGTGGTCGCGAACCCCCAGTTCGGCCAGGGCACCGGCGAGCTCGCCGACCCGGTGTTCGACCAGCGCGGGTGTGCCCGCCAACCGCGCCAGCGGGCCGGGCACGACGTCGCCGAGCTCGCCGCGGGTGGCGGTCACGACCGCCACAGCGTGGCCGTCGTCCACCAGGGCGGCCAGCAGCACGCCGGTGGCCAGCGTCTCGTCGTCGGGGTGGGCGTGCAGGAACACGACCCGGGAGCCGGCCGGCAGCATCAGGACTCCCCGAGCAGCTCGCGGTAGACCGCGACCAGCCGCTGCGCGGCCCACGTCCACTCGAACCGCCGGGCGTGCACCCGCGAGACCCGGCTCATCCGGTCCAGCAGGCCGGGAACCATCAGCAGCCGGGTGAGCGCGAGGGCCCAGTCCTCGGGGCGACGGGAGTCCATCAGCTGCCCGGTGACGCCGTGCGCGACCGCCTCGCGCAGGCCGCCGGCCGCCGCAGCGATCACCGGCGTCCCGCTGGCGGCCGCCTCCAGTGCCACCAGCCCGAAGGTCTCCGAGTGCGAGGGGACCAGCACGACCCGGGCGCCCCGCAGCAGTCGGGCGAGTTCCGGGCGCGGCTGGGCGCCGACGAAGGTGACCTGGCTGGCCAGGCCGAGCTCGGTGACCATCACCTGGAGGTCGCGCTCGTAGCTCGCGAAGGCCGAGGACGCGTCCCCGGCGACGACCAGGTGCGGACGGATCTCGGGGTCGACCTGCGCGAGGGCCTGGACGGCCAGGTCGGGGCCCTTCAGCGGTTCGAGCCGGGCGGCCACCAGCACGTAGCCGTGCGGCCAGGCCTGCGGGCTGGACGCGGGCCACTGCCAGGGCTGCTCGTCGGGTCCGAGCGGGCGGAACTGGTCGTGGTCGACGCCGGGGGAGACGATCGACACGCGCTCCGCGTCCGCGCCGCAGCGGTCGATCACGGTCTGGGCCTCGGCGGCGGAGATCGCGACCACCGCCTGCGAACGGGTGGCGACCAGGGCCTCGCCGGGCACCCGGCGCGGCGACTCGGGCGGCTCGCCCGCCGACAGCGGGGAGCCGGGCATGGCCGCCACCGAGTGGAAGCTCTGCACGTGCGGCACACCCCAGGACTCGGCCACCGGCAGGGCGGCGACGCCGGACATCCAGTGGTGGGAGTGCACGACGTCCGGGGGAGCGAGGCGCGCCAGGCCGGCGGAGAACTCGTCGATGTGCTCGTCGATCGCGCTCTTGGCCAGCGGCGTGCGCGGGCCGGCGTCCAGGTGGCGCAGCACCACGTTCGGCAGCAGCTCCACCTCGTCCGGGTCGTCGGGCGAGGAGCGGCGCGTCACCAGCTCGACCCGGTGCCCGAGCGCGGCGAGCGCCTCGGCCTGGCAGCGCTCGACGACGTTCATGCCGCCGGCGTCACCGGTTCCCGGGAGGGTGGCGGGGGAGGTGTGCATCGAGACGAAGAGGATGCGGAGCGAGCCTGACACGCAGGGGAGCTTAGCCGCGTGCGGGCAGGCCCCCGCGGAGTGGCAGGATGCTGCGGTGACCCCCACAGCTCCCCGACCGTCCGGCGCGTCCGGGCTCCAGGCCGAGGTGGGTCCACAGTGGCTGTTCCTGGTGATCCTCGCCGGCCTCGGCATGGTGGGCCCGTTCTCGATCGACACGATGTTCCCCGCGTTCGCGCGCATGGGGACGGAATTCGGTGCGAGCGAGCTGGCGATGCAGCAAGTGGTCAGCGTGTACATGCTCTTCTTCGCGGTGATGAGCCTCGTGCACGGCCCGCTGTCGGACGCGCTGGGCCGCAAGCCGGTGGTGGTGGCGGGCACGGTGGCCTACATCGCCGCGTCCGTCGGCTGCGCGCTCGCACCCTCACTCCCGGTGCTGCTGGTGTTCCGCGCGCTCCAGGGGCTGAGCGCCGGGGCCGGGGTGATCGTCAGCCGGGCGATGGTCCGCGACGTGTACGCCGACCACGAGGCACAGCGCGTGATGAGCCACATCGCGATGATCTTCGGCCTCGCGCCCGCGCTCGCCCCCATCGCCGGTGGCCTCCTGCTCGGCTGGAGCGGGTGGCGGGGGATCTTCTGGGCCCTGGTCGGGCTGGGCATCGTGCTGCTGGTGCTGGTCTGGGCGTTCATGCCGGAGACCCATCCGGCCGAGCGCCGCAGCCGGCTGGACGTCCGCGCCCTGGGAGCGGGCATCGGCGCGGTGTGGCGCAACCCCCACGGACGCCGGCTGGCGTTCACGGCCATGCTCAACAACGGGGCGATGTTCCTGTTCGTGGCGTCCGCGCCGTTGTTCGTCGTGAACCTCCTCGGCCTGGGCGAGAACGACTTCTGGGTCCTCTTCGTCCCGCTGATCTCCGGACTCGTGATCGGCTCGTGGGTGAGCGGACGGCTCGCCGGGCGGATGAGCGGCAGCCGGCTGGCCAGCCTCGGCTACCGGATCAGCCTGGTCGCCGTCGGCGCCAAGCTCGTGCTGAGCCTCGTCCCGGCGACCAGGGCCCTGCCGTGGGCCGTCCTGCCGCTGCCGGTGCTCACCTTCGGCATCGCGCTGGCGTTCCCCGTGCTGACGCTCGCGATGCTCGACCTGTTCCCCGACAACAGGGGCGCTGCCTCCTCGGTGCAGAACTTCCTCGCGCTGCTGGGCAACACCGTGATCTCCGGGGCGATCGCCCCCGCCCTCGGCTTCTCGCAGTGGGCGCTCGCGGCGGGCTCCCTCGTGCTGATCGGCAGCGGGTGGCTGCTCTGGCGGCGCCATCTCGCCGTCGCGCCCGCCGTCCCCCGGGGGCCGGAGGACGCGGCTGCCTACGAACCGATGGAGGACCTGTAGCGGGGCGGCGCGCTGCTAGCGTCTCCGGCGTGATCGACCCTGACGCATCGGTGCTCCTCGAGTCCGACGACCTCCGCGTGCAACTGCTCCCCCTGGGCGCCACCCTGTGCCGCTTCGAGGTGCGCCTCGCCGACGGCAGCTGGCGCAACATCATGCTCGGCGCCCCCGACGTGGACGCCTACCGCGGCCCCAACCGGTACATAGGCGCGACGGTGGGCCGGGTGGCGAACCGGATCGCTGGTGCCCGGTTCCTGCTGGACGGGACCGAGTACCGGCTGGACGCCAACGAGGGACCGAACACCCTGCACAGCGGCGACGACGGCTACGACGCGCGCGACTGGACGATCGCCGGCCGCGGCCCGGACTGGGTCGAGTTCGCCCTGACCAGCCCCGACGGCGACGGCGGCTTCCCCGGGACCCTCCGGCTGACCGCCCGCTACGAGCTGGTGCCGGGCGGCGCACAGGTCACCTACCGCGGCACCACCGACGCCCCCACGGTGGTCAATCTCACCACGCACCCGTACGTGAACGTCGCGGGCGAGGCCTCGGGCACCACGGACGACCAGGTGCTGGTCGTGCACGCGTCCCGCTTCACGCCGACCGACGCCGACGGCCTCCCCACCGGAGAGGTGCGCGACGTGGCCGGGACGGCGGTGGACTTCCGCGCGGGCCGGCGCCTCGGGGACGCGCGCGACGGCGTGCAGGCCGAGGGCATCGCCCGCAACCGGGGCCTCGACCACAACTTCGTGGTGGACGGCACCGGGCTGCGGGAGCACTGCCGGCTCACCAGCGCGGACGGGGTCACGCTCACCGTGGTGAGCGACCAGCCCGCCCTCCAGGTGTACGGCGGCGAGCATTTCGACGGGACCCAGGTGGGCACGTCGGGCGTGCCGTACGTCCGCCGCGCGGGCCTGGCCCTGGAGGCGCAGGGCTTCCCGGACGCCCCGAACCACCCGACGTTCCCCAGCATCGTGCTGAGGCCGGGCGAGGAGTACCGGCACACCACGAGCTGGCTGGTCTCCCTTGCCTCGTCCTGACCGGGGGTCGTGGGACCCGGTCAGGGGGTGGGTTCGTCCGTCTGGTATCGGTTGTCACGCGACACGCCGACGACACGCCGGTGTTTGCGGAATTGGTGGAGAAAGTTCCGCTAAACCTCTTGCGGTCCAAATCGTGGAGGACTAGAAATACGTCTTGCCGGGCCACTTCGGTGGTTCGGAGATCGAAAGCAGGAAGTCGGTTTGCCGGTGGGTTCGCCCGCTGGGAGTCCTGGTGATGCGGGGCTGGGTCGGCTGGTGGTTTTCGATGTGACGCGGTCATCACGCCGGGTCGACCAGAGGGCCCCGGTGACTCATACTCCCCGGGGCCCTCGCCTTTACCGGGGGGCGTGACCGGGACGGGGACACTCCAGCGTGACCCCGCCCCGGCCTTGGCCCGTCCCGTCCTGCGGACGCCCTCAGACGCCTGCGCCGTCGATCCGGTACTCCACGGGCGTCGCCCGCTGGATCGTCCGTGACACCGTGCACAGCCGATCGCGGGACCGGGTGACCGCGCGCTCGAGGATCGCCCTCGCCCGGTCGCCGTCCTCACCGTCAGGAAAGGCGATGTCGAAGTCCAGGGCGAGGTCGTCGAGGTGATTGCCGTTGTCATCGGCAACTTTGGTGGCCGAGGCCGTGGCCTCGAAGCGCACCGGTTCTGCCCGCCTCACGGTGATGTACTCCACGTCGATGGCACTGCACCCGGCCAGTGCCACAAGGAGGAGCTCGACCGGAGTGAAGTCGGCGTCGTCTCCCTCGCCGAAGCGCAGGGTGCCCCCGCGGGCGTTGTGGGCGGTGAAGGTGTGGGTGCCGGCCCGGCTGATCCGGACGCTGCGTTCGCTGTCTGCCATGGGGCCAGTATCGACGGCCGTCGTCGGGCCGGGCGACCGGCGGGGTGGCCGCGGGCGGGGAGGAGAAAAGGCGAGGGCCCCGGGGAGTATGAGTCACCGGGGCCCTCTGGTCGACCCGGCGTGATGACCGCGTCACATCGAAAACCACCAGCCGACCCAGCCCCGCATCACCAGGACTCCCAGCGGGCGAACCCACCGGCAAACCGACTTCCTGCTTTCGATCTCCGAACCACCGAAGTGGCCCGGCAAGACGTATTTCTAGTCCTCCACGATTTGGACCGCAAGAGGTTTAGCGGAACTTTCTCCACCAATTCCGCAAACACCGGCGTGTCGTCGGCGTGTCGCGTGACAACCGATACCAGACGGACGGAACCGGTGACACACACTCGTCCCAGGGTGGGTTCAGGACGGGCCGTCCTGCTCGTCGTGCGCCTTCTCGAGGGCGTCCAGCATCGCGCGGGCACCCCGGCACAGCAGCTCGAGGTCCGCCGCCGACAGCCGGGTGAGCACGACGCCCAGAGCCCGGCCGAACATCGAGTCCATCTGGCGGATCACGTCGAGCCCCGCCTCGGTCGGATGCAGCCGGCGGAGCCGGCGGTCGTCCGGGTCGTCCACGCGGGCGATCAGCCCCTTCTCCACCAGGCGCTCGACCAGGCCGCTGGCCGTCGGCGCGCTGACGCCGAGCAGGTCGCCGAGCTCGTGGCCCGCGATTCCCGGGCGCCTCGCGACGTGCCCGAGGACCCTCACCTGCTGCATGGTCAGGTCCGGCGGGGCCGGCATCGGACCGACCAGCCCCATCGCCCGGTCGTGCACCCGCGAGTTCAGGTCGAACAGCTCACGGGCCAGCGCCGCGCGCTCCTCGTCGAGCCCTACGGAGGGAAAGGAATACACCCGGCATCGCTTTCGTTGGCGACTAATAGTTAGGAGTATGCTAACGGATGCGGCAGCCAGCGGCCAGCCGTGACGGACACAGAAGGGGAAAGACCGTGGTTCGCCTCACCAAGCTCAGCCTGGCCTCGCGCACAGTGGTCCTGCTGCTCAGCCTGCTCACCATCGGGCTGGGCGTGTTCGCCGCCACGGCCCTCAAGCAGGAGCTCATCCCGTCCATCGACCTGCCCCGCGGCAGCGTCCTGACGGTCTTCCCCGGCGCGGCGCCGGACGTCGTCGAGGCCCAGGTCTCCAAGCCCATCGAGACCGCCGTGAAGTCGGTCGAGGGCGTGACCTCTGTGACCTCGACCAGCTCGAGCGGCGTCTCGCAGGTCACCGCGCAGTGGGACTACGGGTTGAAGGCCGACGACATGGCCACCAAGATCCGCAGCGCGATCGACTCGATCTCCAGCACCCTGCCCAGTTCCGTCGACCCGCGCGTGCTGACCGGCGGCACGGACGACATCCCCGTCCTCGCCGTCGCCGTCACCTCCAACGATGACGTCCAGGTGCTCTCCGACAAGGTCGAGGAGATCGTCGCCCCCGCCCTGAAGACGCTGGACGGCGTCCGCGACGTCTCGATCTCCGGCCTGCAGAAGCGCGAGATCATCATCACCTACAGCCAGTCGAAGATCGAGAAGTACGGCGTCGACCCGACGACCATCGCCGGCATGTTCGGCGCCAACTCCACCGCGATCCCGTCCGGCACGATCCGCACCGACACCGCGAACTACGACGTCCAGACCGGCACCACCTACTCCAGTGCGGACGAGATCGCGACGCTGATGGTGCCGGGCACCGACGGCCCGGTGCAGCTCGGCGACATCGCGACCGTGTCCGAGCAGCCGGTCGAGACCACCAGCATCTCGCGGGTCAACGGCGCCACGGCCCTCGCGCTGACCATCACCAAGACCTCGGACGCGAACTCGGTCACCGTCTCCCACCTCGTCAGCGACAGCCTGGACGGGCTGGCCCAGCAACTCGGCAACGGCGCGAAGTTCGACGTGGTCTTCGACCAGGCGCCCTACATCGAGGACTCGATCCACGACCTGAGCGTCGAGGGCGGCATCGGCCTGGCCATGGCCGTGCTCGTGATCATGATCTTCCTCGGGTCGGTGCGGCCGACGATCATCACCGCCGTCTCGATCCCGCTGTCCCTGCTGATCGCGCTGATCGGCCTGTGGGTGGGCGGCTACACCCTCAACATCCTCACCCTCGGCGCGCTCACCGTGGCCATCGGGCGCGTCGTCGACGACTCGATCGTGGTGATCGAGAACATCAAGCGACACCAGAGCTACGGGGAGTTCGGGCCAGAGTCGATCACCAACGCCGTCCGCGAGGTGGCCGGGGCCGTGACCAGCTCGACGCTCACCACGGTGGCGGTGTTCCTGCCGATCGGCCTGGTCGGCGGGCAGGCCGGCGAGATCTTCCGTCCGTTCGCCGTGGCCGTGACGGTCGCGCTGGTGGCGTCCCTGTTCGTCTCCCTGACCGTGGTGCCGGTGCTCGCGTCCTGGTTCATGAAGCCGAGCGCCCGGCAGCTCGCCGCGACCGTGCACGAGGGCGAGGAGAAGGACACCTGGCTGCAGAAGGCCTACCTCCCTGTGCTCAACTGGTCGCTGGCCCACCGGTGGATCACCCTGCTCATCGCCCTCGGCGTGTTCGCGGGGACGCTGGCGCTGGCCCCGCAACTGAAGACCGACTTCATCGGCAACAGCGGCAACGAGTCGCTCACGGTCACCCAGAAGCTGCCCTCGGGCACGGGCCTGTCCGAGACGGACGCCGCCTCGCGCAAGCTGGAGACCCTCTACGCGGCCGACCCCGACATCAAGTCGTACACGACCAGCATCGGCGGGACGACGTCGGTGTTCATGGGCAGCCAGGCCGACACCAACCAGGCGCTCTACACCGTGCAGCTCAAGCCCGGGGCCGTCTCCGGCGACGTGTCGTCGAGGCTGCGCAAGGGCATTGCCGACCTCGGTGAGGCCGTCGGCGACGTGGAGATCGGCGTCAGCAACGGCCCGAACAGCTCCACCGCCGTCGTGCTCTACGTCGAGAGTTCGGACCCGAACAACCTCGCGGCGGCCAGCGACCAGGTGCTCGCCATGATGAAGGCCGTCCCCGGCCTGACCAACGTCACCAGCGACCTCACCGACGCCCGCAAGATGCTCGCGGTCGACGTGAAGGAGAAGAAGGCCGCAGAACTCGGCATGACGCAGGCGTCCATCGGCCAGGCGGTCGCCCGCGCCGTCCGCGGCCAGCAGATCGGCAGCCTCACCAAGGGCGACACCACGCTGCCGGTGTACCTGCGGTCACAGAAGCCCGTGAAGGACATCGAGGAGCTGCGGGCGATCACGCTGCCGGTGACGCAGGTCATGAACGGCAACGCCAAGAAGGACGCCGCAGAGAAGGTCGCCGACGCCTCTGAGGCGCTCCAGGCGGACGCGAAGGCGCAGCAGACCGACGCCTACAACGAGCAGGTCAGCGCGCTGAAGAAGTCGAAGGCGAGCGCGAAGAAGGCGGCGGCGAGCCTGTCCAGGCAGGTGGCGGCGGTCAAGAAGAGCCTCAAGGAGGCACAGGCCGACCTGGCCGACGCCCAGGCCAACCCCAACCCGGCCGACCCGGTCGTCACCGCCACGATCTTCGGCCTCACCCAGAAGATCTCGGGCCTGAGCATGCAGCTCGCCCAGCTCTCGAGTGCGCTCGCGCAGACCCAGGCCGGCTCCAGCGCCGCGTCCAAGCAGCTGGACGGGCTGCGGACCTCCCGGCAGAAGACCCTGGAGGCCCAGGACAAGCAGCAGGCGATCACCGACGCGTCCAAGGAGGCGCAGGACGCGACGGCCGACCCCGTGACCCTGTCAGAGGTGGCCGAGGTGAACCTCGTCGACGCCCCGGCCATGATCACGCGGGTGGAGGGCGCGCGCGCCGCGACGCTGTCGGCGAGCTCGGAGTCGTCCGACCTCGGCGCGACCACCAACCAGCTGAAGGCCGGCGTCGACGCACTCGACCTGCCGGACGGCGTGACCGTCCGCATCGCCGGGGTGTCGCAGCAGCAGGCCGAGTCGTTCGCCCAGCTCGGGCTGGCGATGCTCGTGGCCCTGTTCGTGGTGTACCTGATCATGGTGGCCACGTTCGGCTCGCTGCTGCAGCCGCTGATCCTGATGGTGTCGGTGCCGTTCGCCGCCACCGGCGCGCTCGGCCTCTCGCTGATCACCGACACCGCCCTCGGCGTGCCGAGCATGATCGGCCTGCTGATGCTGATCGGCATCGTGGTGACCAACGCGATCGTGCTGATCGACCTGATCAACCAGAAGCGCCGCGCCGGGCTCGGGGTGGACGCGTCCATCCAGGCCGGCGCGCGCCTGCGGGTGCGGCCGATCATCATGACCGCCCTCGCGACGGTGATGGCGCTGATCCCGATGAGCCTCGGGCTCACCGGCGGCGGAGTGTTCATCTCCAAGCCGCTCGCGATCGTGGTGATCGGCGGCCTGATCTCGTCCACGCTGCTGACGCTGGTGCTCGTCCCGGTGCTCTACGACCTGCTGGAGACCTGGCGCGAGAAGCGGGCGACCAGGCGCGCCGCCCGCAAAGCCGCCGCAGCAGCGCCTGCCGAAGCCTGACGCCCGTATCGTGCACCGTTGTTGACCGAACTCGGTTCACAACGGTGCACGACACCGCGGGCAGCCCGTGGGTGAGCCGGTCCAGCCGCCGTGGCGCAGCGCGGCAGCGACCGTTGTCGCGACCTGACAGGGCGTCGAGGTCACCTGGCGCCATCCGAAGCGCAGCGTGACGAGCCCCAGCAGCCGGTGGTCGTTGTCGCGGTCCATGTCGGCGTAGACGGCGGCCCCGCTGTGGAACGCCCGCCCGTCCAGTTCGACGAGCACCCCGTGCTCCCGGTACCAGGCGTCGCCGCGGTACTGGGGGAGCGGACTCTGCTGACGCACGGCACGAGGGAGTTCGTGGGCGCGCTCGACGTCCCGGGCGTAGCGCCACTCGAGGGGGCTCCGCGACCCGGCCGCGACCTCGCCCACCAGTTCCTGGAGGAGGCGCCGGTGGGGATGGCGGGTGGTTGCCGCGAGCGCAGCCAGGAGTTCCTGCGGTCGCACACCCCGGCGACCGACCGCTTCCGCGACGAGGGCCACGATCGCGTCGGCGCCGAGTTCTGCCGAGAGGTCGACCACCGTCTGCGCGGGGCGGGTGCGTGGGGGCTCGCCCGACCCCGTCCTCTGCGACCGAACCAGCCGCCAGCGCTCGTCCCTCCCTCGCCAGTTCGACGAGTACACGACCACCTGCGCGGGGGGCTCCCTGACCAGCCCGGTGAGATACCCCGCGGCAGCACCGCCCAGCACCGCCGTCGGACCGCCGATCAGCACGCCGGCCCAGGCCTGCTGGAGCCACCCGCCCGCCGCCGTGGAGTAGATCCCGTGGCACACCCGCTCGAAGCGGCCCTCGCCGAGGAGCCGCTGGATCACGCGGTCGCTCACGCCGCTGCCCACGAGCTGCTCACGCGAGATCGCTCCCGCCTGCTGTTGCGCCAGCGCGAGCACCTCCGCAGGCAGGGCGAGACGAGGAATCATGCCCTCACTCTCCGCAGCCCGCAGCCAAAGGCGTCACGTCACCCCCGGCCTGTGGACAACCCGCACCGTTTGCGACCGAAGTCGGTCAAGAACGGTGCACGGCGCCGGACGGGCCCGGTGTCGGATCGCCGTGGCAGAGTGGTCCCACCATGGCGGGGGGCGTGCTGGAGCGGTTCTCCGTGGCCACCAGGGAGTGGTTCCGGAGCAACTTCGCCGCGCCCACCGCGGCCCAGGAGGGCGCGTGGGAGGCGATCTCCTCGGGACGGCACACCCTCGTGGTGGCGCCGACCGGCTCCGGCAAGACGCTGTCTGCCTTCCTCTGGGCGCTGGACCGGCTCGCCACCGAACCGCTCCCGGAGAAGCGGAAACGCTGCCGGGTGCTGTACATCTCACCGCTGAAGGCGCTCGCGGTCGACGTGGAGCGCAACCTCCGCTCGCCCCTGGTCGGCATCGGCCACGCGGCCGCCCGGCTCGGGCTACCCCGCCCCGACGTGCGCGTCGCGGTGCGCTCCGGCGACACCCCTGCCGACGAGCGCCGGTCGTTCGCCCGCGAGCCGGCCGACATCCTGATCACCACCCCCGAGTCGTTGTTCCTGCTGCTCACGTCCTCGGCGCGCGAGGCGCTGCGCGGGATCGGGACGGTGATCGTGGACGAGGTGCACGCGGTCGCCGGTACCAAGCGGGGCGCGCACCTGGCCCTGAGCCTCGAACGCCTGGACGCCCTGCTCGAGCGCCCCGCGCAGCGCATCGGCCTGTCGGCCACCGTCCGGCCGGTCGAGGAGGTGGCCCGGTTCCTGGCCGGCGGACGCGAGGTGGCGCTGGTCACCCCGCCCAGCGAGAAGCGGTGGGACCTGGAGGTGGTGGTCCCGGTGCCCGACCTCGGGGCGATCGGCCAGCCGATGGGCGACCTGTCCGGTCCCGCGGCCGGCGACCCCGAGCGCACGTCGATCTGGCCGCACGTCGAGGAGCGGATCGTCGACCAGGTGGCCGCGCACTCCTCCACGCTGGTGTTCGTCAACTCCCGGCGCCTCGCCGAGCGCCTCACCGCCCGGCTGAACGAGCTGTGGCTGGAGCGCCTGGAGGCCCTCGACGCGCCCTCCGGCGAAGGGGTGGCGGCCCCGCCCCCGCCCGGGCCGCCGGCCGGTCCGCCGGTGAACGGCGGGCGGGCGCCGGCGCAGGTGATGGCCCAGTCTGCGATCGCCCGCGGCGCGCCGCCGGTGCTGGCCCGCGCCCACCACGGCTCGGTGAGCCGTGAACAGCGCCAGCAGACGGAGGAGGACCTGAAGGCCGGACGCCTGCCGGCCGTGGTGGCCACCTCCTCCCTCGAACTGGGCATCGACATGGGCGCGGTCGACCTCGTGGTGCAGGTCGAGGCGCCGCCCTCGGTCGCCTCGGGCCTCCAGCGCGTGGGACGCGCCGGCCACCAGGTGGGAGCAGTCTCGCGCGGGGTGTTCTTCCCCAAGTTCCGGGGTGACCTCGTGCAGACGGCCGTCATCGTCGAGCGGATGCGCAGCGGGGGCATCGAGTCGCTGCGGATCCCGGCCAACCCGCTGGACGTGCTGGCGCAGCAGATCGTCGCCATGGTCGCGATGGACGAGTGGACGGTCGCGGACCTCGAGGCGCTCGTCCGGCGCTCCGCGCCGTTCTCCGGGCTGACCCGACCGGTGCTGGAGTCCGTCCTGGACATGCTCAGCGGACGGTACCCGTCCGACGAGTTCGCCGAGCTGCGACCCCGCCTGGTCTGGGACCGGACGGCCGACACCCTCACCGGCCGTCGCAACGCCCAGCGCCTCGCGGTGACCAGCGGCGGGACGATCCCCGACCGCGGCCTCTACGGGGTGTTCCTCGCCGGGGCCGAGGGCTCGGCGACCGGCGGACGCCGCGTCGGCGAGCTCGACGAGGAGATGGTGTACGAGTCCCGGGTGGGCGACGTGTTTGCCCTCGGCACGTCCACCTGGCGCATCGAGGACATCACCCACGACCGGGTGCTGGTCACGCCCGCCCCGGGGGTGGCCGCGCGGCTGCCCTTCTGGAAGGGCGACTCGCTGGGACGCCCCGCAGAGCTCGGCGCGGCCGTGGGGGCGTTCGTCCGGGAGGTGGCCGCGCTGCCGGCCGCCGGTGCCCGCGAACGGGTGCGCGCGGCGGGCCTGGACGCGTGGGCGGCCGACAACCTGCTCGGCTACCTCGCCGAGCAGTCCGAGGCGATCGGACGCCTGCCGCACGACCGCCAGCTGGTCGTCGAGCGCTTCCGTGACGAGATCGGCGACTGGCGGGTGGTGGTGCACTCCCCCTACGGGGCGCAGGTGCACGCGCCCTGGGCACTCATCGTCGCCGCGCGGCTGCGCGAGCGCTACGGGGTCGACGTCCAGGCCATGCACGCCGACGACGGCCTGGTGTTCCGGCTCCCCGACACCGACTGGCTCGACGAGGACGCCGAGGCGCCGACCCCTGCCGCGCGGTCCCGACGGGCGGCGTCCGGGCCGATGGACGAGCTTCTCGAGCTGGTCTTCCCCGACCCGGACGAGGTCGCCGGACTGGTCACCGAGGAGGTGGGCGGGTCCGCGCTGTTCGCGTCCCGGTTCCGGGAGTGCGCGGGACGGGCGCTGCTGCTGCCCAAGCGGCGCCCCGACCGGAGGCAGGCGCTGTGGCAGCAGCGACTGCGGGCGTCCCAGCTGCTGGAGGTGGCCAGCCAGTACCCCAGCTTCCCCATCGTGCTGGAGGCCGTGCGCGAGTGCGTGAACGACGTGTTCGACGTGCCGGGGCTGGTGGAGCTGCTGCGCGGGGTCCGGTCGCGGGAGGTCGCGACGGTCGCTGTGGAGACGGCCCAGCCGTCGCCGTTCGCCTCGTCGCTGATGTTCGGCTACGTCGCCCAGTTCCTCTACGAGGGCGACTCCCCGCTGGCCGAGCGACGCGCGGCCGCCCTGTCGCTGGACCCCTCGCTGCTCGCAGAACTGCTCGGCACCACCGAGGGCCTGTCGCTGGCGGAACTGCTCGACCCCGAGGCGCTCACCCGCACCGAGCGCGAGCTCCAGCACCTCCACGAGGGACGCCGCGCGCGCGACGCCGACGACCTGAACGACGTGCTGCGCGCGGTGGGCCCGCTGGACACCCCGGGGGCACGGGCCCGCTGCGCCGAGCCCGACCGCGCGGAGGCGTGGCTCGCCGAGCTGGTCCGGCAGCGGCGCGTGCTGGAGCTGCCGGGCGCCCACGGCCCGCGCTGGGCCGTGGTGGAGGACGCCGGACGCCTGCGCGACGCCCTCGGCGTGCCGCTGCCGCAGGGGGTGCCGGAGGCGTTGCTGGCGCCCGTCCCCGACCCCCTCGGCGACCTGCTGGCCCGCTACGCGCGCACCCACGCGGTGTTCACCGCGGGGGAGGCGGCGACCTGGCTCGAGCTCGGGATCGCCGTCACCAGGGACGTCCTGCGCCGGCTCACCTCCTCCGGCCGCCTGGTGGAGGGCGACCTGCGTCCCGTGGGCTGGACGCCGCCGGACGCGGGCGGGCCCGGCGCGACGGTCCCGTCCGGACGCCCCGACGAACCCACCCAGTTCTGCGACGCGGGTGTGCTGCGGCTGCTGCGCCGACGCTCCCTCGCCGCGCTGCGCGAGGCGGTCGAACCGGTCGCGGCCCTCGACTTCGCGCGCTTCCTGCCCTCCTGGCAGGGGGTGGGCGAGGGGCGTGGGGTGGACGGTGTCCTGCGCGCGGCGGAACAGCTCAGCGGGGTCCCCGTGCCGGCCAGCGCCCTGGAGTCGCTGATCCTGCCGGCCCGCGTCCGCGACTACGCGCCGGCGATGCTGGACGAGCTGACCGCAGCGGGAGAGGTGCTCTGGCAGGGTCACGGGTCGCTGGCGGGCACCGACGGGTGGGTCTCGCTGCACACCGCCGACCTGGCCCCCCTCACGCTCACACCGCCGGACCCGCTCACCGAGGGCCTCAGCGCCTCCGTACTGGACACGATCGGCGGCGGCGGCTACTTCTTCCGCGCCCTGGCCGACCAGCTCGGGGTGCCCGACCCGGAACTCGTCGACGCCCTGTGGGGCCTGGTGTGGAGCGGGCACCTCGCGAACGACACCCTCGCTCCCCTGCGTGCGCTGCTGGGTCAGGGACGCCCGGCACACCGCGCCCGGCAGGCCACGCCGGCGCGCGGCCGCTACGGCCGCAGCCTTCCCCGCGCCCCCCTGCCCCGGCGCACAGGGCCGCCCGAGGCGGCGGGCCGCTGGTCAGCACTGCCGCTGCCCGAGGCCGACGCCACCGCCCGCGCGGTCGCCCGGGCGGAGCTGCTCCTCGACCGCTACGGGGTGGTCACCCGCGGCAGCGTCGGTGCCGAGGAGATCCCGGGCGGCTTCGCCGCGGTCTACCGCGTGCTGGCCACGGCAGAGGAGTCCGGGCGGGTCCGCCGCGGCTACTTCGTCGAAGGCCTCGGCGCAGCGCAGTTCGGTGCCGCCGGCGCGGTCGACCGGCTGCGCGCGGCGTCCCGTCCCCTCGAAACGGGCGCGTCGGGCGGCCCCGCCCTGGTGCTCGCCGCCGCCGACCCGGCCAACCCGTACGGCGCCGCGCTCGTCTGGCCGGCCAGGGCGGAGGGCGGCGGGCACCTCCCGGGCCGCAAGGCCGGCGCCCTGGTGGTGCTGGTGGACGGTCGCCTGGTGCTCTACGTCGAGCGCGGCGGCCGCACGCTGCTCTCCTGGACCGACGACGACGCCCTGCTGACCCCGGCCGCGGTCGCGCTGGCCGGAGCCGTCCACGCCGGTGCGCTCGGCAAGCTCACCGTCGAGCGGGTGGACGGGGAGTCCGTGCTCGGCTCCGACCAGCCGCTCGCCCGGGCCCTCGCCACCGCCGGCTTCGGGCTCACCCCGCGCGGCCTGAGGCTGCGGAGGTAGCCGTGCCCGAGGGCGACACGGTCTTCCGCACCTGCGCGCGCCTGCACGAGGCGCTGGCGGGACGGGTGCTGCGCACGGCAGAACTCCGCTGGCCCGGCCTGTCGACCGCCACGCTGACGGGCTCTGCGGTCTCGGAGGTCGTCCCCCGCGGCAAGCACATCCTGATCCACCTGGACTCCGGCTGGACGCTGCACTCGCACCTGAAGATGGAGGGCCAGTGGCGGATCGAGCGGACGCCGCCCGACGGCCACCACCACGACCACCGGCGCGGCGCGACCGCGCACCCGGCCGACGCGCGGGCCGTCCTGGTGACCGACGCGTGGACGGCGGTCGGGCTGCGGCTGGGCCGCCTCGACCTCGTCCGCACCACGGACGAGCACACGCTGGTGGGTCACCTCGGGCCGGACATCCTCGACCCCGCCTTCGACGAGGCTGTCGCCGTGGCGAACCTCGCGGCGAGCGACACGGCGATCGGCGCCGCCCTGCTCGACCAGCGCAACCTCGCCGGCATCGGCACCCTGTGGGCGAGCGAGAGCCTGTTCCTCGAGCGGACGAACCCGTGGTCGAGCGGCCTCCCGCCCGCGCAGCTGTCCCGCGTCGTCGCCCGGGCCCGCCGGCTGATGACCGCGGCGCTGCCGCACGCCGTCCAGGCCTCGACCGGTGTCCGGCGCGACGGCGAGAACACCTACGTCCACGCCCGCTCGGGGCGGCCCTGCCGCCGCTGCGGTACGACCATCCGGGTGGCCCCGATCGGTCCGCCGACCCGGGAGCGGACGATGTTCTACTGCCCCGCCTGCCAGGGTGGGCTGGCCCCCACCGACGACGGCGCGCCCGTCGCCCCGCTCGGCGCCTCACCCGGCAGCAGGGGGCGCCGCCCCCGCGAGCGCCGCTGACGGGCCCGGTCGCGCGTCCGCGGGAGGACGATCGACATCGACCATCCATTGCCCATTCACCTCGGGCACTCCCGTCGATTACGTTGGCTCCTTAGGCTCCGGTCGCGCCGCCACACTCCCGGATCTGTCGAAGTGAACCGACAAGGAGAAGCATGACCACAGACACGTCAAGAGCCGGACGGCTCCTGCTCGCCACCATCCTGGGCGCAGGCCTCACGCTCGCACCGCTCGCCGCACCACCCGCCGCGGCAGCCGACACCGTCACCATCAACCTGCTGAACTTCAACGACTTCCACGGCCGGATCGCCGCGAACACCACCGTGCAGTTCGCCGGCACGATCGAGAAGTCCCGGGCCCAGTACGGCGAGGACAACACGATCCTGCTGTCGGCCGGCGACAACATCGGGGCCTCGCTGTTCGCCTCCGCCACCCAGAACGACCAGCCCACGATCGACGTGCTGAACGCGCTCGACCTGAAGGCCGCCGCCGTCGGCAACCACGAGTTCGACAAGGGCTGGGCGGACCTGCGCGACCGCGTGATCGGCAGCGGCGCCGGCCGGAACGCGGCCTGGGACTACCTGGGCGCCAACGTCTACACCTCAGGGACGACCACCCCGGTGCTGCCCGAGTACGCGATCTACACCGTCGACGGCATCACCGTCGGCGTGATCGGTGCGGTCACCGGCGAAACCCCGTCCCTCGTCTCCCCGGTGGGCATCCAGGGGCTCACCTTCGGTGACCCGGTCGAGGCCGTCAACCGGGTGGCCGCCCGGCTGAGCGACGGCAACGCCGCCAACGGCGAGGCCCAGGTGATCGTTGCCGAGTACCACGAGGGTTCCTCGCTGAACGCGCCCCCGGCCACCCTCGACGAGGCTGTCGCCGCCGGTGGCGCCTTCGCCGACATCGTGGAGGACACCTCGCCGGCCGTCGACGTGATCTTCAACGGCCACACCCACACCAGCTACGCGCTGTCGGCGCCGGTCGCCGGCGGCGGCACCCGTCCCGTGGTCCAGGCCGCCTCCTACAGCGACAAGGTCGGGCAGGTGCTGCTGGACGTCGACCCCGCCACCGGTGAGGTCGTCGACCACAGCCAGTCGCTGATCACCCGCACGACGGACGCCCCCGGCGACCTCGTGGCCGCCTACCCGCGGGTCGCAGAGGTCAACACGATCGTCACCGCGGCGCTCGCCCACGCGGCGAAGGTCGGCGACACGCCGATCGCGAAGGTCACGCGGGACATCACCACCGCCTTCAGCGGTGGCGCCTACACCAACGGCGTCTACACCGGCGGCAGCCGCGACGACCGCTCCAAGGAGTCCACTCTGGGCAACCTGGTCGCCAACGCCCTGCTCAAGACGCTGAAGTCGAAGACCGTCGGAGGCGCCCAGATCGGCGTGGTGAACCCCGGTGGCCTGCGCGCGGAACTCACCTACGCGCCGAGCGGCGCGGAGAAGAAGGGCGTGGTCACCTACGCCGAGGCGAACTCCGTCCTCCCGTTCGTGAACAACCTGTGGACCACCACGCTCACCGGGGCGCAGCTGAAGTCCGTCCTCGAGGAGCAGTGGCAGCCGGACGGCGCGCAGCGCCCGTACCTCCAGCTGGGGCTGTCGGCCAACGTCCGCTACACCTACGACGCGTCCGCCGACCGGGGCTCGCGCATCACCGGGATCTGGGTCAACGGCAAGCGGGTGACGGACACCGCGACCTTCCGGGTGGGCGGGTTCAGCTTCCTGCTGGCCGGCGGTGACAACTTCAAGACCTTCGCCAAGGGCACCGACACCCGGGACTCCGGGCTCGTCGACTACCAGGCGTGGATCGACTACCTGAAGAAGCAGTCGCCGGTGAAGCCGTCCTTCGCCAAGCACGCCGTGCAGGTGCAGGCCGCGCCGACCGCAACGGTGGGCCAGGAGTACCCGATCTCGATCTCGAACCTCAACCTCACCTCGCTCGGCTCGCCGCAGAACACGAGCCTGAAGATCACCGTGGGCGGGAGGACCGTGGCGAACCACGTCGCGGTCACCGACGGCGCCGCCGACGTCACGATCACGCTGCCCAACCGCGGCGCCGTCGTGATCGAGGCGCGTCCATCCGGCACGAAGGTGACGGTGCCGGTGACGATCCAGAAGGCCACCGTCACGGCGTTCGGCAAGAACGAGTCCCGGCAGGTCCGCAAGGGCACGCCGGTCACGTTCCGCGTGCAGACCGCCCCGCTGGGGGCCGGCGTCTGGGTGACCGGGACGGTGAAGGTCTACATCGGCTCCCGCGTCGTCGCGAAGACGACCCTGCACCGGTGGAACTTCGGCACCAAGCGCATCACGCTCACCAAGTCCGACCTGCGCCGCTACGGACGCGGGACGGTCGTGGCCACGGCGAAGCTCGTCTCCTCGAGCAACGCCGAGCCCGCCGACCTCAAGGTGCTCACCCTGACGATCACCTGACCGGCCTCGGGACGGCCCCCGTCCGCCCGGCCCGCCGAGGGCCCGGTGGACGGGGGTCGTCCGCCTCCCCATGCCCGACGGGCGGACGGGAGACCGCCGGCCTCCCCGGCCGGCGCGCGTCCGCACGAATAGGGTGAGGGCATGGAGAGCATGCGCCGGACGTGGGCGGTGGTGCGCGCGAACCCGTCCGCGACCCTGCTCGTCGCGCAACTGCTCGGCATCCTGCTCTACGCGCTCGTCGACGACAGCCCGTCCGACTCGCTCGGCCGCCTCCTGCTCACCCTGTTCGGGATGGTCGTCGTCGTGCTCGCGCTCGGGGTCGTCCGCGCCACCCCCACCTACACCTGGCTGGGCGTGCTGATCGGCCTCCCCGCCGTCGCCCTCACCGTCGTCGACTGGGCCACCGGCGACCCGGCGTGGCACCTCGCGTCCGACCTCGTGCACGTGGCGTTCTACGGCTACACGCTCATCGGCCTGCTGCGCTACATGTTCGCCGACGAGGTGGTGACACCCGACGAGATCTGGGCGATCGGCGCCACCTTCACCGTCGCGGTGTGGCTGTGGGCGTACGCCTACTCCGCCGTCCAGACGATCGCTCCCGGCTCGTTCCTCGCCGCCGTCGACCCGGACGCCCCGCGCACCTGGCTGGAACTGCTGTTCCTGTCCACCACGACCATGACCAGCACCGGGTTGTCGGACGTGGTGCCGGTGCGGCCCGTGGCGCGGGCGGTCGTGATGGTGCAGCAGATCGCGGGCATGCTGTACCTGGCGGTCGCGGTGTCCCGCATCGTGGGGCTCACGCTCGGACGCCGCCGCGCGCAGGAGGAATCATGAAGCAACTGACCGCGTCGGTGTTCTGGCTCGAGACGGCGGTCGGGGCGCGCTGCTACTGGCTGGACGCCGGCGAACGGGTGGCCATCATCGACCCCGGCATGAAGGCCGGCCTCAACCGCGTCGCACGCGAACTGCGGGAGGCCGGGCGCTCACCCTACGAGGTGACCGACATCCTGCTCACCCACTACGACATCGACCACACCGGCGCGGCGGCGGAATGGCAGCGCCGCACGGGGGCGCGCGCCTGGATCGGGGCCGCGGACGCGGCGATCCTCACCGGCGCCGTGCCCGCGACGACCCCGCTCCGGCAGGTCACCTCGCGCATCGGCCGCGCGGAACTTCCGGGCAACCTGCGGCTGCTGGACGGTGACGCGGAACTGTGGCCGGGGCTCTCGGCGCTGCACACGCCCGGCCACACCCCGGGTCATCACGCCTTCCGCGCCGGGCGGGTGCTGTTCGCCGGCGACGCGGCCGTGCTGGCCAAGGGACGCCTGGAGTCGCCACCCGCGCTGCTGATGACCAGCCCGGGGCAGGCACTGGCCGACCTGGCCCGGCTGCGGACCCTCGACGTCGACTGGTACTGCTGCGGGCACTCCGACCCGGGCACGCGTCGCTGAGCCCCTCGCGGACGTTCGGTTGGCCGGCGTCAGCTGAACAGCGTCAGCTGAACAGGGCCTGACCGACGAACTCGCCCTCGCGGACGCCCCCGGGCACGGCCCACAGGCCGGAGCCGATGTGCTGGAGGTACTCGCTGAGCAGGTCGGAGGACGCCATCGCGGCCTGCATCGGGATGTAGTGCGTCCGGGGATCGGTCACGTACGCCATGAAGAACAGCCCGGCGGCGAGGCGGCCGAGGCTCGTGCTGCCGTCCACGTAGTTGTAGCCGCGGCGCAGCATCCGGACGCCGTCGTTGTGCTCGGGGTGGGCCAGCGCCAGGTGCGAGTGCGCGTCCACCAGCGGCGTGCCGCCGCGTCCCGGACGGGAGAAGTCCGCGGCGGTGAACTCGTCCCCGCCCGACAGTGGCGCTCCTTCGGCCTTGGTCCGCCCGACGATCCGCTCCTGCTCGCGCAGGCTGCTGCGGTCCCACGTCTCGATGTGCATGGCGATCTTGCGCACCACGAGGTAGCTGCCGCCGTCCAGCCAGGACGTCCGGGCATCGCCCGACGGCGCCGTCCACACGTGGGCGTCGAGGTCGTCGGTGTCCTCCGCGCGCAGGCTGGCCGTGCCGTCCTTGAACCCGAAGAGGTTGCGCGGGGTGGCCTGGTCGCGCGCAGTGGACGAGGTGCGGCCGAAGCCGAGCTGCGACCACCGTACGGCCGCCCTCCCGAAGGCGATCCGGGTGAGGTTGCGGATCGCGTGCACCGCCACCTGGGGGTCGTTCGAGCACGCCTGGACGCACAGGTCGCCATCGCTGCCGGCGGGGTCGAGCTTGTCCCCCGGGAAGTGGGGCAGCCGGGCCAGCGCCACGGGGCGCCGGTCGGCGAGCCCGAAGCGGTCGGCGCCCCCGGCGTCGCGGAACAGCGTGGGCCCGAAGCCGATCGTGATCGTGAGGTTTGCCGGGTCGAGCCCGACGGCCTCGCCGGTGTCGTCCGGCGGCGCGTCGTAGGGACCGCTGAGGGGGCCCGCCGGACCGGCCCCCAGGCCCTGGGTCATCCGGGCCGCGGCCCGCGTCCAGTCGCGCAGGAGGCCCACCACGTCGTCCCTCGTTGCCGACGGCAGCAGGTCGAAGGCGGCGAAGTGCAGCCGGTCCTGGGCCGCGGTGGTGATGCCGGCCTGGTGGGCGCCGTGGAACGGGACGGTGCTCCACTGCGGCGCGGATGCGGCCGCCGCCGGCGCGGACGCCGCCATCGCCCCGGCCCCGGCGACGGCCAGGGCCCCACCGGCGGCGGCGGACCCGATCAGCCCGCGCCGGGACAGCCCGCCGCGGCTCGCTGCGGCGTCCGGGGCGTCCTCCCGCCGGGTCATGACAGCACGGCTCCGGCGAGCTTCGACAGCGGCTCGGACAACGCGTTCACGGCGTCCGACAGCTGCTTGACCTGGGCGGGGGAGAGCGTGTCGTAGGTGACGAAGCCGTCCCCGGAGCGGTGCTGGTCGAGCAGCGCCTGGAGCTCACCGAAGCGGGTCTCGATCTGGCCGTCGAGGGTCGGGTCCTTGCGGGTGAGGAGGTCGCGGAGGCCCTCCCACGCCACGCGGGCGCCGTCCACGTTCGCCTGGAAGTCCCACAGGTCGGTGCGCGACCAGTACTCCTCCTCCCCGGTCACCTTGCCGGTGGCCACCTCGTCGAGGAGGCCCTTCGCGCCGTTGGCGATCACGTCCACGGTGATGGTGAGGTCACGGGTGCGCTCGTGGAGCACCTCGGTGTTCGCGAGGAGGTCGTCGCCGTAGGTGGCGCGCTGCGCGGCCGTCAGCGGGGTGTACCCCTTCGCCCGCGCGGGCCACAGGTCCTTCTCGATCCGGTGCCAGCCGGTCCACTCCTGGCCCTCCTCGAGGTCGGCCTCCCGGGCGTCCATCTTGGGGTCGAGGTCGCCGAAGGACTCCGCGACGGTCTCGACCCGCTCCCAGTGCACGCGGGTGGACGCGTAGAGGGCCCGCGCCTCGTCGTCCCTGCCTGCGGCGTAGGCGGCGACGAACTCGCGGGTGCCGGCGAGCAGCTGGTCGACCTGGTCGCGCACGTAGCCGGCGTAGGCGGCGTTCGCCGCCTCGACGAGCGCCGCGTCGTCGCCGGTCGGGCCGACCGGCTCGCCCGACTCGGTGACGCGGAAGGCCGCCCGGATGCCCTCCCCCACCATGCCGGGCTTGCAGGCGGAGATGTAGTCGCCGGCCGGCGCGCTGAGCACCAGGTCGCGGGTGAGGCCCGGGCCGATGTTCTCGACCTCTGCGACGATCCGCAGGCCGTCCGCCGCGAGCAGGTAGAACTCGTTGACCTGGGTGCCGGTGTTGGTCACCGAGAACGTCAGCGTGCCCGACGGCGCGGTCGTGGCGCTGAGCGTGCAGGCGGTGTCGGAGGCCTGGACGGTGAGCGTGCGGGCCCCGTCCCCACCGGCGGAGGATCCCGCGGAGGGGGCGTTGTCGGTGCATCCGGCCGCCATCAGGGCAGGGACGACCAGGGCGAGGGCGCGGTACTTCATGGTGCCTTTCGGGTAAGGAACGGGTCCGGTCAGGCGGACGCGACGACGGACTCGGCTGCCGGCGCCGGGGCCGGTGCCTTGGTGCGGACCTTGCGCAGGAACAGCGTCCCGACGATGCCCACATAGGTGACCCAGACGACCACCTCGAGCACGGTGGCCGCGGGAGAGAAGTTGAAGATCCCCTTGAGGATCGTGCCCAGCAGGCCGCCGGGCGGCACCGCAGCGGAGACGTCGTAGGCCAGGTTGTTCAGCCCGGGCAGGAAGCCGGCCTCCTGGAGGTCGTGGACCCCGTAGGCGAGCACGCCGGCCGCGACCAGGATCAGGAAGCCGCCCGTGATCGCGAAGAAGCGTCCGAGGTTGATGCGGACCGCGCCGGCATAGAGCGCGTAGCCCAGCGCGATCGCGACGAGCAGTCCGGCGAGCGCGCCGAGCAGCGGGCCGGCGGTCGTCCCGCCCTCGGCGGCGGCAGACTTGGTGGCCGCCCACACGAACAGCGCGGTCTCCAGGCCTTCGCGCCCGACGGCCAGGGCCGCGATCAGCGGCAGCGACCACGCCGAGCCCTCCGCTGCGTCCACCTGACGGCGCAGGTCGGAGGCGATGGTGCGGGCTGCCCCGGCCATCCAGAAGATCATCCAGGTGACCAGCCCCACCGCCGCGATCGACAGCGTCCCGCCGATGAACTCCTGGGCGCTGAAGCTCAGGCCCTTCGGACCGAAGGTGAGCAGCGCCCCGAACAGGAGCGAGATGGCCACGGCGAGGCCGACGCCGGCCCAGACCTTGGGCAGCAGGTGACGGCGTCCGGTCTTCACGAGGTAGGCGATGAGGATGCTGACGACCAGGCTCGCCTCGAGCCCCTCGCGCAACCCGATCAGGAAGTTGCCCAGCACGTCCGTCTCCTCGATGTTAGGTGAGCCTCACCTAACTATCTTCCGGGAACGCCCTATTTCGCAACTCCGAGCTTGACTATTTCAGATCGTGGGCCGCCGGCGCCAGCGACCGCTCCGGCCGCGTCCCTCAGCCCGGGTAGTCGACGTCCGCGAAGCGCTGGGACGTGCGCGGTTCGGCCATCATCGGGGCCACGGTGTCGCGCCAGGTGGCGTAGTGCGCGGTCTCCTTGTGGGCCGCCGCCGCGGCGTCGTCGCGGTACGCCTCGACGAGCGCGAACCGCGTCGGGTCGTCCAGCGACTGCACCACGTCGAAGCGGACGACGCCCGGTTCGAGTCGGGACGCGTGCGCATTGGCCCGGGTGGCGTCGATGAACGCCTCCACCGCCTCGGGCAGGACATGGACGGACACGTGCACGATCAGCATGGCTCCATCGAACCGCCGCGCGGGTGTCGCGTCCACCCCCACCGGGGATCACGCGTCGAGCGACCGCCGCCCGCCCGAGGGCCAGCGTCCCGGTTGGACGGCCAGCCCCCGGTTCGACGGCCAGCCCCCGTCCTCGAAGGCCAGCCCCCGTCCTCGAGGGCCAGACCCCGTCCTCGAGGGCCAGCCTTCACGTCGAGGGCCAGCACCAGGGGACGAGCCCTCGGCCAGAAGGCTGGCCCTCACTCACGGGGACGCACCGCGGGAGCGGCGTGGAGCACGGTCCCGGTGCGCGGGCCCGGGCGGACGCCTCGCCACCGTCCCCCACCCCACCCGACGAGGGCCAGCCTTGACGCCGAGCGCCAGCACCAGGGGACGAGCCCTCGGCCACAAGGCTGGCCCCTACCTCGGAAGGCTGGCCCTCGAACCGGGGGGACGCGCCCCGGTCGCAGCGTGCTTCGGCGCGAGTTGCGCGACACGGACGGGCGGTGCGATCATCGAAGGCTGCCCACTGCCCGCCAGGAACTCCTCATGCCCGCCTCGCTCCAGACCAGAGAACTGCTCGCCGACCCGCCCTTCATGGTGCTGCTGGCCGCGCGCACGGTCTCGATGCTCGGCATGGCGTTCGCCCCCGTCGCCCTCGCGTTCGGCGTGCTCGCGATGCCCGGCGCCGACGCCGGAACCCTCTCGATCGTCCTCGCGGCCCAGACCATCCCGCTCGTCGCGTTCATGCTGGTCGGCGGCGTGATCGCCGATCGCTACCCCCGCGCGCTCGTCCTGCGCTGGGGGCAGATCGTGGCCGCGGCCGCGTGGGCGTCCATCGGGATCATGATGCTCAGCGGCCACACCCCGCTGTGGCTGCTGTGCCTGGCCGCGGCGTTCGCCGGCCTCGCCGGCGCGACCGTCTACCCGGCGCTCAGCGGGATCATCCCCGACCTCGTGCCGCCCCACCTGCTCCAGCAGGGGAACGCGTGGCTCTCGATGGGGGCCAGCGCCGCCCGGTTCGTGGGCCTGGTGGCCAGCGGAGCGGTCGTCGTGTGGCTCGGCGGCGGCTGGGCGATGGTCGGCGCCGGCACGCTCTACCTCGTCTCCGCCGTGCTGTCGGGGTTCCTGCCCCGCGGAGGGTCGCTCGCCCAGCCCGAGGAGAACCCCCTTCGCCAGCTGAGGGACGGCTGGAGCGAGTTCCGCAGCCGGCAGTGGCTGTTCGTGTGCGTCATCCAGTGGGCCGTCCTGCTGATGGTGCTCCAGGCGTCCCAGGGAGTGCTCGGCCCGGTCGTGGCGCAGGCGGAGCTCGGCGGGGCCCGCGGCTGGACGGCCGTCCTCGCCAGCGAGGCTGTCGGCGCGATCGTCGGCGTCGTGATCGCGATGGTGTGGCGCCCGCGCCGGCCGATCCTCGTCGCCACCCTGCTCACGTTCACCGCGGCGGCACCCCAGTTGCTGCTGGGGTTCAGTGCCCCGCTGTGGGTGGTGATGGTCGCGATGTTCCTCATGGGCGTCGGGTTCGACCTGTTCGGGGTCCTGTGGATGACCACCATGCAGCACGAGGTCCCCGCCGAGTCGCTGTCGCGCGTCGCGTCCTACGACGCCCTCGGCTCGCTGATGCTGGGGCCCCTCGGCCTGCTGCTGGCCGGCCCCGCGGCCGCCGTGTTCGGCCCGCACGTCGCGCTCATCGGAACCGGGGTGGTGAGCATCGTGACCACCCTGTTCGCGCTGTCCTTCGCCGACGTCCGCCGGCTGCGCTCGCGCACCCACGTCGCCGCGGAGGTCGCCGAGGCCGCCTGACCCGCGGCGAGGCGGCCCGGGCGGTAGGCTCGGCCGGGCCGCACCGGGAGTGTCGCAGGACGGAGGACGCCGACAGCCATGCCGACGCTCCCCACCGACCTCGAGGCCTGGGTCCGCGGCATCGCGGCCACGCAGGACCCGCGCGTCGTCGAGAGCACCCCGGTCGTCCCGCTGGTCACCCGCGGCCTGCCCACCCGTCCGCTGGCGCCGGAACACTCCCAGGTGTTCATCTGCGCGGGCGTGATCGTGAAGCTGCACGGCGCGGGCACGCACCCGGGACGGCTCGCGCTGCGCCTGCGCGGCATCGGCGCCCCGGACATGGACAGGCTCTGGATCCAGCCGCTGCGCTACGCGGCGATCCCGGCGCCAGGGGACCGCCTGGCCACCATCTGGCCGCGGGTCACCGTGCTGTCGACGATCGACCGTCCGCCCTGGCTCGAGATCGGCCAGCTGCTCGCCCGGCTGCACCGGATGCCCCAGACGGACGAGCTCCCCCGCCTGGGCGGGCACTCGCGGCTCGCCAGGGGCGTCGCCTACCTCCGCCAGAGCGGACGCGCAGACCTCGCCTGGCTCGCCGACCTCGGCGACAGCCTCGCCGCGCGCCTGGAGACGCCGCGCCAGGTGACCCTCGCCCACGGCGACTTCCACCTCGGCCAGCTCGGCCACACCCCGCTGCGCCGCAGCTGGAAACTGCTGGACGTCGACGACTTCGGCGTCGGCGACCCTGCCTGGGACCTCGCCCGGCCGGCCGGCTTCTGGGCCGCAGGGCTGCTCGACGACGACGCGTGGATGACCTTCCTGGACGCCTACCGCGAGGCCGGCGGGCCCGCCGTCCCGCCGGACGGCGACCCGTGGCCGACCCTGGACCTGCCGTCGCGGGCCGCCGTGGTGGTGGCCACCATCCAGGCGCTGCGGACGCCGCACAGCGACGGCACAGCCGAAGAACTGCTGGCGGCTTGCCGGCGCATGCACTCTTGAGGGCATGACCCAACCGATGGACCCGCAACGCTACGAGCCCTACGGTGGGGCCGGCGCGATGACCTGCCCCAAGTGCGGCGCTTCGATGCGCACCTACGAGCGCAACGGCATCCACCTCGAACAGTGCACCGGCTGCCGGGGCGTGTTCCTCGACTTCGGCGAGCTCGAGCACCTCACCCAGCTGGAGAGCCGCTTCGCCGCCCAGCCGCCTCCGCAGCCCGGCTACGGGCCGTCCTGGGGCACGCACGGTGGGCACCGCTACCGTCGCGGCGGACTGTCCGGGCTGTTCTTCTCCAGCTGAGGATCACCGCGCCGGCAGGCGCGCGAGCAGGCCGTCGCGGACGCGTGGCCAGTCGTCGGCCACCACGCTGAACACCACAGTGTCGCGGAAGCTGCCGTCCTCTCGGCGCGTGTGGCGCCGCAGCACGCCCTCGCGCTGCGCGCCGAGCCGTTCGATGGCGGCCGCCGAGCGGGTGTTCAGCGCGTCGGTCTGGAGCTTCACCCGGCCGAAGCCGAGGTCCTCGAAGCAGTACCGCAGCAACAGGTACTTGGCCTCGGGGTTCACCACTCCTCCCCAGACGCGGGGGTGGTAGAGGGTCCAGCCCAGGTGCAGCCGCTCGTGGGCGAGGAGGGCCTCGCCGAGGGACGTGGTCCCCACCACCTCACCGGCGTCCCCGAGCGCGGAGGTCCCGGCCAGCCGGACGGCGTACGCGACGCGCCCGCGCCCGTCCCCGTCGGGGGCCGGCGGGTCGAGGTACAACCGTCGGGCGAGTTCGAGCGCGGCGGCCGGGCCCTGGGGACGTCCCCACATCACGAACCCGGACGCGTAGACGGCAGGCTCGGCGAGGATCCGGGCCAGTGCCGGCAGGTCGTCCGCCACCACGGGGGCGAGGTGGACGAATCGTCCCCGCAGTGCCGTGCCGGACGGGAGGAGGGTCATGGCCGTCATGCTAGGCCGTTCAGATGTCGGCCAGCGCCTCCGTGGGTGCCGCGGTCGCTGCCCGCCGTCCGGGCAGGACGGACGCCAGCGCCGCGGCCAGCACCGCCACCCCGACCATGCCCGCCGTCGTCGGCACGTCGACGGCGAAGCGCACCGTGTCGAACCCGCCGCTGCGGCCGAGGGCCGTCACCGCGAGCCAGCCGAACCCTGCGCCCGCCACGACACCGACGACGATCCCGACGACGGCGACCTGCAGCGCCTCGATCAGCAGCATGACCCGCAGCGAGCGGGCCTGGAGCCCGAGCGCGCGCAGCAGCGCCGACTCCCGCGTGCGCTCCATCACCGACAGGCTGAGGGTGTTGCTCACGCCGATCAGGGCGATCAGCACGGCCACGGCAAGGAGCCCGGTGGTGATCGCGAGGAGCAGGTCCATCACCTGCTCGTACAGTGCCGCCTCGACCACCGACCCGCTGAGCCGGTCGCCGGAGCCGACGATCCGGTTCACCGCGACCATGACGTCGACGGCCCGTCCGCGGTCGGGGACCGACAGCCACATCACCGCACCCGCCATCGGCGCCGAGAGCCGCGAGAGGGTCGCCGCGCTGACCATGGCCTGCTCGTAGCCGGTCAGCTGGGAGGCCACCACGGTGAGCTCTACCGGGCCGGTGGGGCCCTTCACGGTGACGGTGGCCGGCAGGTCCTCGGCGAGGTAGGGGCTCACCAGCACGCGGTCGTCGCCGACCCGGTCGTCGACCCCGGTCACGTCCGGGATCCGCGCGTCCCAGCCCAGCAGGGTGAGCGGGTGCTCGCCCACCGAGCCGGTGGCCGCGGCCAGGCGCACGCTCCCTTCCACGCCGGGGACGCGGTCCAGCCGGGCGGCCACGTCGTGCGGGATCGCGCCGACGCCGCCGTCCGCGTCGCCCCAGGAGACCTGGAGGTCCACCGGGTAGTGCTGCGCGAGCTGATCGAGGACGGTCAGCCGGACGCTCGCCGTCGCGACCTGCAGGGTGACCATCAGCCCCACCGCCAGCATCAGGGCCGTGGCCGTCGCGGTCGCCCGCCGCGGGTTCCGCTCGGCGTTGCCCGCAGCCAGCCGCGGCACCGTCCCCGTCCGGCGGAAGAGGCGCCCGGACGCGGACAGCAGCGACGGGACGAAGAGGGGACCGCCGAAGAGCACGCCGACCGAGATCAGCGCCCCCGCGCCGATGGCGATGAGCAGCGCGTTGGGGTTGGGCGCGGCCACCGACAGCGCGGCCAGCCCGAGGCCGGCCAGGAGGAGCAGGCCGCACACCACCGCCCGTGCCACGGACGCCCGCCGCCGCTCCTCACCGGTGAGCACCGGCTGGAGCGCCTCCAGCGGCGCCACCCGCGCGCCCCGCAGGATCGGCACGGACGCCGCCACGACGGTGGCCAGGATGCCGAGTCCCACCGCGAGGGCGAGCTGCCCCGCCGGCAGGCTGAGCCCCCAGAACAGGGCCGTGCTCCAGGCGGTCTCCGCGACGGCGATCCCGATGCCGAGGCCGAGGCCGAGCACGGAACCGGCGACGCCCAGCAGCACCGCCTCGAACCCGAACCGGCGGCGCACCTGGCCACCGGAGGCCCCGACGGCCCGCAGCAGCCCGATCTGGCGGCGACGCTGCGCGAGCGTGATCGAGAACGTGTTCGCGATCGTGATCATGCCGACCACCAGCGACACCACGGCGAAGGCCCACAGCACGTTGGCGAACACGTCGAAGTCCTTGGCGAGCTTCGCCACCGCCTCGGCGCGGACGCCGGCGGCCGGCTTCGCGGAGAGTGCGGGGGAGAGCGTCTTCAGCGCACCGTCGAGGCGCCCGGACAGGGTGTCCGCGTCCACCCCCTGGGCGGCCCGGACCACCCAGGTGGACGCCGTCTCCGCCGTCGCGCCGGCCTGCGCGAAGCGCGCGTCCGCGGCGTAGCCGGTCTTGACGAACAGCCCGCTCGGCTCGTCGGTGATGCCCACCACCCTCACCGTCTGGTCGCGGCCCTCGAGGGTGAGCGGCCCACCGACCACGACGCCGAGTGCGCCCGCAGCACCACCGCTGAGGGCGACCTCGTCTGCGGCCGTCGGCCAGCGCCCTGCGGTGAGGTTCGCCCAGCGCAGTTCCGCGGGTGGGACGTTCACCAGTTGCAGGGCCTGCGAGACCACGCCGGAGCTCACGACCTCCGACTCGCTGAGCACGGGGGCGAACGCGGCCACGCCCGCGGTGGCGGCGATCACGTCGCCGACGCCGGCCACCGCGGTGTCCCGGGGGACGCTGACCACGACGTCGGCCACGGCCATCGACACGTTCATGGCCTTGCCCTGGGCCCGTCCCTCGGTGGCGACGAGGACGGCGGATCCGCTGAGGAACGCCACCGAGATCGCGATCGCGAGGATCGTGGAGAGGAACCGGCCCGGGTGGTGGCGCACCTCCGACCATGCCTGGCGCAGCATCAGGACCCCAGCCGCTTCATCGCGGCCAGCACCGTGTCGGCCGTCGGCGCGACGAGGTCGTCGACGATCCGGCCGTCGCTGAGCAACAGCGTGCGGTCGGCGTACGCCGCGGCGTTCGGGTCGTGGGTGACCATCACGATCGTCTGCGCATACGCCTGGCTGGTGTGGCGCAGGTATTCCAGCAACTGGTGGCTGGACGTGGAGTCGAGGGCGCCGGTCGGCTCGTCGGCGAACACGACGGCGGGACGCGAGATCAGCGCCCGGGCGATGGCCACGCGCTGCTGCTGGCCCCCGGAGAGCTGGGACGGCAGGTGCCGCAGGCGGCGCTCGAGCCCCAGGGACGAGACCAGCTCGGCCAGCAGGCCGGCGTCGGGACGGCGTCCGGCGAGGTCGAGCGGCAGCACGATGTTCTGCTCCGCCGTGAGGGTGGGCAGCAGGTTGAACGCCTGGAAGACGAAGCCGACGTGGTCGCGGCGCACCGCGGTCAGCTCGCGCTCGGTGAGGCGGGTGATCGTCCTCCCGCCCAGCTCGACATCGCCCGAGGTCGGCCGGTCGAGCCCGGCCAGGCAGTGCATGAGGGTGGACTTGCCGGAGCCGGACGGTCCCATGATGGCGGTGAACGAGCCGCGTTCGAAGCCGACGGTCACGCCGTCGAGGGCGTGCACGGCGGCCTCACCCGCGCCGTAGGTCTTGGTCAGGTCGGTCGCCGCGGCAATCTGGTCGGGCAGGGTCGGAGCAGAGATGGTCACGGTGCCACGCTAGGAACCGGACGGGGCCCCGCGCGTCCTCCCTGTCGGCGGACCGGGTCGTCCGCGGGGACGATCCGCGCAGCACCGCGAGGAGGACGTCGGGCTCTGGCCGGCCCCGTCCTCGCCGCCGCGGGCCCGACGTCGACCGCCGCGCCCTCGACGCCCGCGTCCCTAGTCGCCGAAGTCGAACCCGCCGCCGTCGCCGAAGCCGCCGCCGTCGCCCCACCCGTCGAAGCCGCCCCAGCCGGAGCCGTCCCCGCCGTCGGCGACGGACGCGTCCGCTGCGTCCAGGGCGGCGCCGTCGAAGCCGTCGAGACCGCCGAAGTCACCGGCCAGGCTGTCGAACAGCCCGCCGTCGAGCAGGTCGAGCAGCAGGACGGTGGTCAGCACATCGTCCACCGCCAGCCAGCCGAAGGCGGGCAGGCCGGCGAGCGCGTCGGGATCGGCGCGCAGCGCGTCCGCGAAGACCTGGCGCCAGTGGTCGACGACGCCGAACACCATCGCCCACGGCAGGTAGCGGCTGAACCGGTCGATGCCGGCCTCGAAGCGGAGCTGGTCGGCCTCCGCCGTGGCGAGGTACTGCCGGAAGCCGAGCGCCTGCGTGCGTGCGGCGGACCCCTCCGCCGTGAGCGGGCGGCCCTGTCGACGAGGTGCGAACAGCAGCAGCGCGCCGGCGGCAACGGTGGCGAGTCCGGCGACCGGGCCGCCGGTCACCCAGAGCCAGCCACCGAGCAGCACCACGACCGCGCCCGCCGGGCGCACCATCGCCGGCCAGCCCCGCTCGCGGAACCAGCCGCGCCGCTCGACGTCGGCCTCCAGCACGGCCATGGCCGCGCCGAGCCGGTGGTCGGCGCGCACCCGCGCCAGGGTGGTCCGGGGGCCGTCGGCGAAGACCGCGTCCAGCACGGCCCGCTCGGTGGCACCCAGCGGCTCGTCCGGCGCGGGCTCGACGCGGTGGAGTTCCCAGTCCGACGGCGGAGTGGGGCCCGCGGGCGTGGCCGCACCCGGCACGGGGTGCAGCACCAGCCAGCCCCTCGTGGCGAGGTCGATCAGGGTGGCCGAGAGCTCGACCGGGTCGTACCGGGAGTCCACGACGACGCCGGCCTCGGCCGGGCGCAGGCCCGCTGGCGGCTCGAAGCGCACCGCGACCGGCGGTCCCGCGCCCTCCAACGGCCGCCGCTCGACCTCCTGCCCCGGGGCCGGCAGCAGTCCCGGGGTCAGCCCGGCGAACACCTCGTCCCGGTCGGCCCGGCGCGCGGCGACGAGCACGCCGACCGCAGCCCCGACCATCACCAGGGCGATCAGGATCTCCATCAGTTCCCCGTTCCCCCGCCGGACTCCCCCGGCGGCCCGTAGAGCTCTTCGATCGGCGCGACGGGGACGTCCGCAGCGGCAGCGAGCGTCGCGTCCGTCGTCACCAGGCGATCGGCCTGGAGCCTCGCCACGGCCAGGTACTCGGCCGGGCCGGGGTCGTCCCAGCCGTGGTCGCGGGCGATCGTCCACGCCACCGCGCGGGAGACCCGGTCACCCAGCAGGCGGATCCGCAACGAGGCGAGCCGGTCCAGCAGCACCCGGGCCACGGCGTCGTCCAGTTCGCCGGAGCGCACCATCGCGTAGAGCCTCACCATGACGTCGGAGCGCAGCCGGGACGGGCCCACCAACTGGTGGTCCTCGGGGGCCCGGGCGCCGTCGCCCACCAGGCGCAGCGCGGTGCCGGCATCGATCGCGTAGCGGGTCATGCACCCATTGTGGCCGGTGCGCGCGGGAGGCCCGGGACGGGTGCTCCGGGGCTGCGGGCGCCGGCGCCGGACGGGGACTAGGGTCGGAGCATGGCGCTGAGCGTCTTCGATCTGTTCCGGGTCGGCATCGGACCGTCCTCCTCGCACACCGTCGGGCCGATGAAGGCCGCGCGGCGGTTCGTGGCCGCCCTCGCCGACGGCGGGCACCTCGAGCGGGTCGGCTCGGTGCGGGTGGAGCTCTTCGGCTCACTCGGGGCCACCGGGCACGGCCACGGTAGCGTGGCGGCGGTCGTCCTCGGGCTGATGGGCGAGGACCCGGAGACGGTCGACCCGCCGTCCGTCCGCCCGCTCGTGGACGCGGTCCGCGACACCCGGTTCCTCACCCTCGCCGGCGGCCCCACGATCGCCTTCGACCCCGAAGAGGATCTGGTGCTCCACCGGCGCCGCACGCTGCCCGTCCACTCCAACGGGATGCTGTTCACCGCGCGCGACGCCGCGGGCGCCGAGCTGGCGCAGCGGACCTACTACTCGGTGGGCGGCGGGTTCGTGCTCGACGAGTCCGAGACCGGTCCGGGCCGGATCGTCGCCGACGCGACGGCGCTGCCCTACCGGTTCCGGAGCGGGGAGGAACTCCTCGCGCACTGCGCGGCGACAGGTTTCTCGGTGGCGCGGCTGATGCGCGAGAACGAGCGGTCCTGGCGCACGGACGCGGAGATCGACGCCGGCCTGCTGCACGTGTGGGACGTGATGCAGGAGTGCATCCACCACGGCATGACCACCGAGGGGGTGCTGCCCGGCGGGCTGAAGGTGCGACGGCGGGCGCCCGAGCTGCTGCACCGCCTCCAGGTGGAGACCGACACCGGCGACCCGCTACGCGGCATGGACTGGATCACCCTCTACGCCCTGGCGGTGAACGAGGAGAACGCGGCCGGGGGGCGCGTGGTGACCGCACCGACCAACGGTGCGGCCGGCGTAGTACCGGCTCTGCTGATGTACTACCGCCGCTTCGTGCACGGGGCGAGCGACGAGGGGGTCGTCCGCTTCCTGCTCACCGCCGGCGCCATCGGCGTCGTGATCAAGGAGCTCGCGTCGATCAGTGGCGCCGAGGTCGGCTGCCAGGGAGAGATCGGGGCCGCCTGCTCCATGGCCGCCGGCGGCATGGCGTCCGTCCTGGGCGGGACGCCGGGTCAGGTCGAGAACGCCGCGGAGATCGGCATGGAGCACAACCTCGGACTCACCTGCGACCCGGTGGGCGGGCTCGTCCAGATCCCGTGCATCGAGCGGAACGCGATCGCGGCGGTGAAGGCGGTCACCGCCGCCCGGACGGCACTGCGCGGCGACGGCCGTCACATCGTCAGCCTCGACTCGGTGCTGAAGACGATGCGCCAGACCGGCGCCGACATGAGCGTGAAGTACAAGGAGACCGCCCGCGGCGGCCTCGCCCTCAACGTCATCGAGTGCTGAGGCGCCCCCGTCCACCCGGCCCCCCGTCTCCCATCAAGACGCCCACCGAGGGCCAGCCTCCCCCACGGGCCACCGCCCCACACGGGCACCCGCCCCCCGCGAGGGCCAGCCCCCACGCGCGAGGGCCAGCGTTGACGCCGAGGGCCAGCACCGGCGTCGTGGCCCTCGGCCACAAGGCTGGCCCTCGAGGAGGAGGGAAGGGACGGCGCACCGGCGCGAACGAGCGGACGCAACGCGCCTCCCGGAGGCCTAGGATCAGGGAGGACCAAGAAAGGCCAGATCAATGCCGATCCTCGACACCTACCGTCCCGATCCCGAGCGCTACGACGGGCGCATGCCGTACCGCCAGGTCGGCCGCAGCGGCCTCAGGCTGCCGGCCATCTCGCTGGGCCTGTGGCACAACTTCGGCGACGACGTCCCGTTCGCCACGCAGCGCGCGACCCTGCGAAGGGCGTTCGAGCTCGGCGTCACACACTTCGACCTGGCCAACAACTACGGCCCGCCCTACGGCGCCGCGGAGACGAACTTCGGCCGCCACTTCCGCGAGGACTTCCGTCCCTACCGCGACGAGCTGATCATCTCCACCAAGGCAGGCTGGGACATGTGGCCCGGCCCGTACGGCGACCTCGGGTCCCGCAAGTACCTGCTGGCATCCCTCGACCAGTCGCTGGAGCGGATGGGCCTCGACTACGTGGACCTCTTCTACCACCACCACTACGACCCCAGCACGCCGCTGGAGGAGACCATGCTGGCGCTGGACACCGCCGTCCGGTCCGGGCGGGCGCTGTACGTCGGCATCTCCTCCTACTCCGGGGCACGGACGCGGGAGGCGGTCGCCATCGCCCGCGACCTGGGGACGCCACTCGTGATCCACCAGCCCTCCTACTCGATGCTCAACCGCTGGATCGAGGGTGACCTGCTGGACGCGCTCGACGAGACCGGGCTGGGGTGCATCGCGTTCTCGCCGCTCGCCCAGGGCATGCTCACCGACAAGTACCTCGACGGCATCCCGGAGGGCTCCCGGGCCGCACAGAACAAGTCCTTCTCGACGCACTGGCTCAACGAGGTGAACCTCGCCCACATCCGGGCGCTGAACGAGTTCGCCAAGGGCCGCGGACAGACGCTCGCGCAACTGGCCATCGCCTGGGTGCTGCGGGACAAGCGCGTCAGCTCCGCGCTGATCGGCGCCTCCAGCGTCGCCCAGCTCGAGAACAGCCTGGACGCGCTCCGCGGCCTGGCGTTCAGCAAGAAGGAGCTGGCCGAGATCGACGGCTACGCCACCGACGGCGGCATCAACCTGTGGGAGGGCCCGAGCCGGGCCTGACGGGTCTTCAACGTGCAGCAGGTCAGCGCGCCGGACACCACCCCGGCCCACCTGGTGGGGCAGGCCGTCGTGCAGGTCGTGGACGGGGAGGGTCGCCCTCTCTGCGGCGCCGACGTCATCGTGGCGCAGCGCCGCCACGACTTCGCCTTCGGCAACATCGGCTTCGACCTGGTCGATCTCGCCAACGGTCATCCGTCCGACGGTGACGACGAGCTCGCCCGACAGTGGCTGGAGCTGTTCAACACCGCCACGCTGCCGTTCTACTGGCGGGACTTCGAGCCCACCCCCGGCGCGCCGCGCACGGCGGAGTTGCAGGCAGCCGCCCGCTGGTTCGCCGGGCACGGCGTCCGGCTCAAGGGCCACCCGCTCGTCTGGCACACCCTCGCGCCACGGTGGCTGCTCGACCGGCCCGTGGCCGAGGTGGAGCGCCGCCTGCGTGAGCGCGTCCGGCGGGAGGTCGGTGACTTCCGTGGCCTCGTCGACACCTGGGACGCGATCAACGAGGTGGTGATCCTGCCGGTGTTCACCGCCGAGGACAACGCCGTCACCCGCTTCTCCCGTGCCCGGGGACGCTTCGCCGCCGTCCGGCTGGCCTTCGAGGAGGCCCGCGCCGCCAACCCGGCGGCCACCCTGCTCATCAACGACTTCGACCTCTCCAGCGCCTACGAGTGCCTCATCGAGGGGCTGCTCGAGGCCGGGGTGCCGATCGACGCCATCGGGCTCCAGACCCACATGCACCAGGGCTACCGCGGCGAGGAGGAGGTGCTCGGCATCGTGGAGCGGTTCGCCCGGTACGGGCTGCCGCTGCACTTCACCGAGAGTTCGCTGGTCTCCGGCGAGCTCATGCCCGCGCACATCGTCGACCTGAACGACCACGTCGTCGACTCCTGGCCCAGCACGCCCGAGGGCGAGGCCCGCCAGGCCGACGAGCTGGTGCGCCACTACCGCAGCCTGCTCTCCCATCCGGCGGTCGAGGCGGTCACCTACTGGGGCATCACCGACCGCGGCGCATGGCTCGGCGCCCCAATCGGGCTGGTCCGGGCGGACGGCACAGCGAAGCCCTCCTTCCACGCGCTGCGGGACCTGCTCAAGGGCCAGTGGTGGGTCGCGCCCACGCCGGCCCGCACCGACGCGGACGGACGGCTGGGCGTCCGCGGCTTCCGCGGGGAGTACGCCGTGTCACCGGCCGCCGCTCCCACCGCGTCCGCCCCGTTCCGGGTGGACGCCGGCGAGCAGGCCCGGCGCGTGGTCCTCAGCGCAGGAACAGCGAGCGCAGCCGCCGGGTCGTGAACGCGACGCCCAGCACGGACATCACCAGGAAGTAGCTCAGGTGCACGGCGGTGCTGGCCTCGAAGTGGCCGACCGAAAGTTGCCTCATCAACTCCACTCCGTGCCACAGCGGCATCGCCATGACGAACCACTGCACGGCCTCGGGGAAGACGCTGATCGGGAACAGGGTCGACGAGAACAGGAACATCGGCAGCAGCACGATGTTGATCCAGTCCATCTGCTGGAAGGTCGTGAAGTAGCTGGTCACCGCCATACCGAGGGCCGCGAACCCGAGGGCGATCAGGAGCGCGACCGGGATCATCGCCAGTGCCCACCACGACGTCGCCAGGCCAAGGACCGCGATCACCCCGGTGAAGCCGACGGCGTAGAGGAAGCCCCGGAACAGTGCCATGAAGATCTCCCCCGCCGCCACGTCGAGGGGCCCGAGCGAGGTGGCCAGCATGCCCTGGTAGAGCTTGGCGAACCGCAGCTTGAAGAACACGTTCCAGGTGGAGTCGTACAGCGCCCCGTTCATCGCAGAGGACGCGAGCAGCGCCGGCGCGATGAACGCCGCGTACGAGATCGGACGCCCGCCAGGACCGGCCACCGTGCCGATCAGTCCGCCCAGGCCGATGCCCATGCTGAGCAGGTAGAACACCGGCTCGAAGAAGCCGGACACCATGATCACCCAGTTCTGGTTGCGGATCACCGCGAACCCGCGCTCGATCACCGCTCCGACGTTCCCCGAGGAGTTGGCGGCGAGCCAGCCCCGCACCGCCCTCGGGGCGGCCACCCTGGTGGAGACGCTCATCGGGTCAGCCTCCTGCGGAAGTTGCGCACCGCGAGCGTCGCGCCCACGGCCAGCAGCGCCACGAGGAAGCCGACGTGGAGCGCAACCTCCGCACCGCCCAGCGGCAGCCCGAAGCTCACCGCCCGCGACAGCTGGGTGCCGTGCCACATCGGCGAGATCCAGCCGATCCACTGCAGGTAGGCCGGCATCGTCTCCAACGGGTAGAACGTGCCGGCGAACAGGAACATCGGCATGAGCACGAACCGCTGGATCATCGAGAACTCGAAGCCCTCCTCCTCGCGGGTGGCGGAGAACGCCATGATCGGGGCGCCGAGGGCCATGCCGCCGAGGGTCGCGATCGGAATCATCAGCCACGACCACGCGGGATCGGTCGCGCCGAGCAGGACGAGCACCAGCCAGAACAGCGTCGCCTCTGCCGCCATCCGGATGCCGACGGCCACCAGTTCGCCCGCGGCCACCTGGCCCGGCGTCGCCGGCGACGTGCCCCGCGCGAAGTACAGCTTGCCCCACTTGAAACCGTCCAGCACCGGCCACATGAACTCGTTGCCTGCCGACATCACCACGGTGCTCACCAGCAGTCCGGGTGCGACGAAGGTCAGGTACGGCACCCCGCCGATGCCACCGGACGCGCCGTCGACGAGCGTGCCCAGGCCCACCCCCATGGCCACCACGTAGAGCAGCGGCGTGAGCCCGGCGTAGCCGACAACGGTCGTCCAGTAGGCCTTCATGGAGGCCAGCCGCCACTCGGCCTGGAACCACCACCCCCACCGCCGCACGAGCGCCGCCTGGCGTCCGGCACCGATCGCCCGGCCGGTGTAGGCCAGGTCGTTGGAGTCGACGAGCTCGGACGACACCCCCCGCGGCCGGCCGCGGCCGCGGAGCGGGGAGTCCTGACGAGGAGTGAGGGAGGAGCCCCGGGAGTCAGTCAATGAGGCTCCGTCCGGTGAGCCGGAGGAACACGTCCTCCAGCGACGAGCGCCGCACCAGCGAGGTGAGCGGCGTGAGCCCGGCGTGGCGGACGGCCTCCAGGGCGCGCTCCCCGTCGTCGGTGTAGAGCAGGACGCGGTCGGGCAGCGGCTCGATGCGGTCGGCGAAGGCCCGGAGGCGGTCGACGAGGGCGGCGTTGCGGTCGGATCCGAACCGCACCTCCAGCACCTCGCGGGTGGAGAAGCGGCGGATCAGGTCGGCCGGGCTGCCCTCGGCCACGATCCTCCCGTGGTCCATCACCACCAGCCGGTCGCAGAGCTGCTCGGCCTCGTCCATGAAGTGCGTGGTGACGATCAGCGTCACGCCCTGCTCCTTGAGCCGGAACAGGCGGTCCCACAGGATGTGGCGGGCCTGCGGGTCGAGGCCGGTGGTGGGCTCGTCGAGCAGCAGGATCCGCGGCTCGTTCACCAGTGCCCGGGCGATGGTGAGGCGTCGCTTCATGCCGCCGGAGAGGTTGTCGACCTTCTCCCCGGCCTTCTCGGTGAGCTGGGCGAACTCGAGCAGTTCATCGGCACGCGGGCGCAGGTACCGGTACGGCAGGCCGAAGTAGCGCCCGTACATGATCAGGTTGTCGCGGGTGCGCAGCTCGTTGTCGAGGTTGTCCTGCTGCGGCACGACGCCGAGGCTCGCTCGCACCTCCGGCCCGTTGACCTCGGGATCGAGGCCGTTCACCAGCAGCGTCCCGGACGAACGCAGGCTGGTGCCGCCGATCATCCGCATCGTCGTGGACTTGCCGGCGCCGTTCGGCCCGAGCAGGCCGAAGGACTCCCCGGGGCTCACCTCGAAGGAGATCGCATCCACGGCCCTCAACTCGCCGTAGGTCTTGGTGAGTTCGCGGGCTTCGATCACAGGCACCCGGCCACCTTAACCACCGGCTCCGACACCGCGCACGTCCCGGGATCTCCCCCTGCCTGGGCCGGGTCCGGGCTCCTCCTTCGGGGTTCTTCAGGAGCGGTTGGCCCGGTACCGCAACGAGTTGGGCCGGCAGGGGCACTCGGTGGCGATGCGCATGTCGGCGATCGCGCGCGCGTCGCGCAGGGCGAACAGCTGCGGCACCACCCGATCGCGCAACCCGTAGGGGTCGATCGTGTTCAGGTAGATCTTCGTCGCGCCCTCGAAGCCGGCGATGGTCGAGGTGCGCCACTTCAGCATGACCCGCCACGGCATCGCCAGGTCGGTGTCGACCGGACGGTAGTGCCACTCCTCGTTGCAGGGCACCGCCACCCCGGTGGCTGCGTGCATGGCATGCACCATGTCGGACATCCCCCGCATCTCCTCCGGGGTGTGGTTCCACGGGTCGCACGCCTCCGACTTCGAGTACACCTCGATCGTGGGGTAGCGGTGGCCGAAACCGGCGAACGCCACCGCGTGGTCGTTCTCCGCGATCACCAGGTTCTTGTAGCTGGCGTAGTTGAGCCCGTACTCGTTGTAGATGTTGGGGTTGCCGCGCAGCCGCTCCATCGCCAGCTCGTGCTGCACGCCGCGCTCGTCGATCGCCACGAGCTGCTTGTGCAGGTGGTCGAACGACGCCCCCGCCGGACGCAGCCAGTTCTGGAAGACCGCGACATAGCGGGCGTACCGGTTCAGGTCGAACAGCGCGGCCACCGATTCCGCGGTGAACGCCATGAACTGGGAGTGCTCCTCCGGCGTCAGCGTGCCCGAGGCGCACAGCTGGGTGTTGTCCGTGGCGCCGTCGACGAAGTGGCGCCGGGCGACGATCACGTCGTGCCCACCTCCGAAGAAGCCGGACGCCGCCTCGAGCTGGCCGTCCTCGCCCATCGCGTCGATGGCGGCGTCGCTGCGTCCACCGGCCCGGAGCTTGCTGCGCACGACGGCGAGGACGTGCTGCCTACCTGCCGGGGAGGCCAGGTAGGCGGACTTGCGGTCACGGACGCGCGCCGGCAGTTCGTAGCCGTAGTTCGCGTGCCAGTAGTCGTAGGAGAGGATCTCGAACAGGTTGGGGATGCGCCGGAACTCGGCCACGGTCGACTCGAGGTCCTCCGCGGCGACGCGGTAGCGCGTCTCCCACGAACCGTCGGGAAGCCGCACCACCCGTGACTTCTCCGGCGGCGTGTCGAGGTAGCGTCCCTCGCAGAACGCGCAGTGGCGGCCGTGCTGTGCCGGGTCGATCGGCACCGGGTCCGGCAGCACGACGCCGAGGGGACGGTTGCCGCGCCCGGCGACCGTCCACACCTCCGTCCCGCTGAACGGGTTGAGCTGCTTGACCGTGCCGTCCTTCAGCTGCGTGAGGAACTCCGGCTCACGCAGGTAGGGATGCACCACCCTGGACCCCCCTGTTTCGATGTACCGGATCAGGGTAGACCCGGATCACGGCTTGTCGGGCGCAGGTTCGCCGATGCCTGCGCGCGCGTCCTGCTCGGCGGGCGCGGCCCACTCGCCGGCCAGGACGGCGTAGAGGTACGTGTCCTGCCACTCCGGGGCGCCGTCGGGCGCGGTGGCGAAGCTGGCGTTGGCGCGCAGGTGGCCCTCCCTGCGGAACCCCAGCCGCTCGAGCAACCGCCAGGACGCGGTGTTGCGCGGATCGCACTCCGCGTGCACCCGGTGCGCTCCCCACGCGCCGAAACACGTGGTGAGCAGGGCGGACGCCGCCTCGGACGCGTAGCCGTTCCCCCAGTGCCCGGGGTGGAACACGTAGCCCAGCTCCCAGGTCAGCCAGGATGCCGGCTCGTCACGGTGGAGCCAGAGGTTGCCCACCAGGGGGCCGCCGGCCAGGCAGACAGCCCAGAAGTCCGGGTCCGCGGCCCGCTGGGACGCCAGGAGCGCGCAGTCGTCGGCACCCTGCACCGGATAGGGCTCGAAGCGGACGGCCTCCGGGCGCGACAGGTAGTCGTGCAGGGCCGGTCCGTCGGACGCCCGGAACCGCCGCAGCAGCAACCGGCGCGTGTGCAGCTCCTCGTCCACCCCCACCCCCGGGCGCATCGCCCGGCGACGTCCGCCGGGACGATCCCACCCTAGGGCGTGGGTCGCGGGCGTGGGGGCGCGCCGGCTCAGGAGGCCAGCACGCTCAGTTCGCGCGCCGCGCGCCGGGCACGGGTGCCGAACCAGCGGTCCAGCTCCCTCGCGGTGCCCCCTTCGGCGAAGGGGGCGGTGACGTGGTCCGCCGCCGCGCGCACCTCTGCGGACGCGTCGCCGAGGGCGACGCCCCGTCCGGCCCAGGTGAGCATCTCGATGTCGTTGCGACCGTCGCCGATCGCGAGCACGTCACCGGCGGTGAAGCCGAGCCCGTCGACCACGTCGGCCAGTGCCGAGGCCTTGTTCACCCCTTCGGGGGCGATGTCGAGCCAGGCGCTCCAGCCCACGAAGTAGCTCACCCCGTGCAGTCCGAGCCGGTCGGCCAGCCGGATGAACTCCTCGTCGGAGGCGTTCGGGTCGCGCACGACGATCCTGGTGACATCGCTGCCCGCCAGTTCCTCGACGCTCACCTCCTCGATCACGCCGGAGAGCTCGTCCTCGGGGAACTGCTTGGTGACGCGGTACCCCTGGCCGACCACCTCGGCCGCGAGGGCAGCCGTCGGGTGCTCGCGCAGCACCTTCTCGACCACGTCGGACGGGTCGAAGGTGACCACCTGTTCGAGTTGGAAGGGCGGGAAGGTCACCGTCACCGCCCCGTTGGACGCAACCGCGGGGCCCGAGGGCAGCCCGAGTTGCTCGAAGACCGGGCGGGTGGCATGCCAGCTGCGCCCTGTCGTAAGGACGACCGGAACCCCGGCGTCCACCACGCGTCGAACCGATCGACGCACCTCGTGGGGTAGCACTCCCTCGTGGTCGACGAGCGTCCCGTCGATGTCGAGTGCGACCACCTGCGGCCTCCAGGCCGCCATTTCCTGTGTATTCATCTGGGTTCTACGGTAGCTCGCCGCCATGACAGGGCGGTGAACACCACACGAACAGTGCTCACGCCACGGGCCGAACCTCAGGGACGCAGGTACTCCAGGCCGCCCAGGAACGGACGCAGCGCGACGGGGACGTAGATCGAGCCGTCGGCCTGCTGGTGGTTCTCCAGCAGCATGATGATCATCCGGGTCATCGCGCACAGGGTGCCGTTCAGCGTTGCGACAGAGCGGACGCCGTCCGCGTCCCTCAGGCGGATGTTCAGCCGACGTGCCTGGAACTCGGTGCAGTTGCTGGTGGAGGTGATCTCGCGGTACTTGCCCTGGGTCGGCAGCCAGCCGTAGCAGTCGTACTTGCGGGCGGCGCTCAGGCCGAGGTCACCGGAGGCGACCTCGAGCACCTGGAACGGGATCTCCAGCGCGGTGATGAAGTCCTTCTCGAAGCCGAGCAGCTTCTGGTGCTCGGCGTGGGCGTCCGCCGGGTCGCAGTAGACGAACATCTCGACCTTGTCGAACCAGTGCACGCGGAAGATGCCGCGGGTGTCCTTGCCGTAGGAGCCGGCCTCACGCCGGTAGCAGGGGCTGTAGCCGACGTAGTGTCGCGGCAGCGTGGACGCCTCGAGGATCTCCTCGGAGTGGTACGCGGCGAGCGCCACCTCGGACGTGCCGACGAGGTAGAGGTCGTCGGCCGGCAGGTGGTACACGTCCTGAGCAGCCTGGCCGAGGAAGCCGGTGCCCTCCATCGCTGAGGGCTTCACCAGCGCCGGCGGCAGGATCGGGGTGAAGCCCCAGCCCATCGCCTTGGTGAGCGCGAGGTTGATCAGCGCCAGCTCGAGCTGGGCGCCCACCCCGGTGAGGAAGTAGAAGCGGGAGCCGGAAACCTTGGCGCCACGCTCCATGTCGATGGCCCCGAGCAGTTCACCGAGCTCGAGGTGGTCGCGGGGCTCGAACCCCTCGGACGCGAAGTCGCGCGGCGTCCCGATCGTCTCCAGGACGGCGAAGTCGTCCTCGCCGCCGCGCGGGACGTCGTCGAACACCAGGTTCGGCAGCCGGCCCATCAGGTCGTCGTACGCGGCGGCCGCGGCGTCCGCGTCCGCCTGTGCGGCCTTCACCTGGGCGGAGAGCTCCTTCGTGCGGGCCAGCAGCGCCGCCTTCTCCTCGCCCTGGGCCCTGGCGACCTGGCCACCGAGCTGCTTCTGCTCCGCGCGCAGGGTCTCGAACGCGACGATGGCCGCCCGGCGTGCCTCGTCGGCCGACACCAGCTGGTCGACCAGTTCCACGGACTCCCCGCGCGCCTCCTGGGAGCGCCGGACGAGGTCGGGATCAGTGCGCAGCAGCTTCGGGTCGATCACGAGGCGAAAGCCTATCGCCCCGCACGAGCGCGGCCCGCGTCCGCCCGCCCACGGCCCTCCCTCCCGCGTTTGCTGCCGAGTGCAACTCTCGCTACCGGAATTCCGGTAGCGAGAGTTGCCTTCGGCAGCGAGAGCGCGGCGGGTCGCGGGAGTCGGCGTCGGCAGCACGTGTGGGTCGGCAGCACGTGTGGGTCGTCCGGTCGGCGGTGGCCACGCTGCCCGCGCCCCGCTCGAGGGCCAGCCTTGCGGCCGAGGGCCAGCACCTGGGGTCGAGCCCTCGGCGACAAGGCTGGCCCTCGCTGACCAGACGGCCGAGCTGCCGGGTGGACGGACTGCAGCGCCGGGTGGACGGACTGTAGCGCCGGGTGGACGGGCAGTAGCGCCGGGTGAACCGACGGTGGCGCCGTGAGGGCCGGGGCCGGCCAGTGTGCGGACGGAGGGCCGGACGGCTACTCGTCCTCGGGGTTCACCAGGGACGCGTACCACTCGCGCGCGGCGCGGAAGTCCTGGTCGGTGAAGCCGCGGGCCACCTCGGGACGGATGCCGTCGGCACGGGCATACGAGCCGAGGAAGATCACGTCCTCGCAGATGCGGTGCAGGCCCTGCATGGCCTCGGCCATGCGCGGCTCGCGCATGTGGCCCTCCGCGTCGATGCTGAAGCAGTAGTTGCCCATCCCGGTCTTGGTGGGACGCGACTCGATGCGGCACAGCGAGACACCGCGGCCGGAGAACTGCTCGAGGATCTCCAGCAGGGCACCGGCCCGGTCGGTGTGCATGTAGGCCACCAGCGTCGTCTTGTCCGCCCCGGTCGGACGCGGGGGCTCGGTCGGCCGGCTCACGAGCACGAAGCGGGTGACCGCGGAGCTGTTGTCAGAGATGCCGTCCACGATCGGCACCAGCCCGTACAGCTCCCCGGCGACCTGCCCGCAGATGGCGGCGTCGTAGCCGGAGGCGGGGTCGGAGACCGCCTGCGCGGCCGCGGCGTTCGAGCCGCCCTCCGTGACCACGGCGTCCGGCAGGTTCGCGGCCATCCAGAAGCGCGTCTGGGCCGCGGAGTGTGGGTGGGTGACTACGCGGCGGACGTCGTCGAGCGTGGTCCCCGGGCGCCCGTAGAGGCCGAACTGCACCGGCACGAGCACCTCGCGGACGATCATCAGCCGCTTGCCCGCCGCGAGCGCGTCCAGGGTGGCAGAGACGCCGCCCTCGACCGAGTTCTCGATCGGCACCATCGCCGCCTCCACCTCACCGGAGCGGACGGCGTCCAGCGCGAGCGGGACGCTGGCGTAGGCGATCGCCGGCTCCTCGGAGAGGGTCAGCAGGGCCTCGTGGGTGAAGGTCCCCGCGGGGCCGAAGTATCCGAGCACGGCGCTCAGCCTAGGGTGCTCCGTACGGCGTCCGGAACAGGCGTCCGCAACGGGCGCGGGCCGGGGATCAGGGCACCGGCTGGACGGACGGCGCCGGCGAGTGCCGGCGGAGCGACCAGCGGGGCAGTGTCGGCAGCTCGTGGCCCCACGTCCACCACCACCACACGATCGCCACCAGCACGGCGACCTGCGCACCGGAGCAGAGCCCGTCCCGCACGAAGCCGGCGACGTCCTGCATGGGCTTGCTGAACTCCACCGACCGGCCCGTCACGTAGGCCAGCGACAGCCACACCCCGCGCCACATCATCAGCACGTCCAGCCGGGAGGCCACCATCAGGCCCAGCGGCACCCAGGTGGTCAGGTCGTACCAGCTGAGCGTGTAGGGCGAGGTCACCAGCCAGGACGCGGTGAGGATGACGGCCGTGCGCACCGCGATGGTCAGGGGGTCGCGCCGCGGGTCCTCGTGGTCCGGGACGCCGGGCACCAGCCGCCACGGCAGCACCCGGGACAGCATCCACGCGACGGCCACCATCAGGCCCCACCCGGCCCAGCCGATGAACCCGCGCGAGGACGGGTCCCCGATCACCTGGGCGAGGGGCCACTGCAGCCACGGCGCCCAGGAGCCGGCCGAGATGTAGCCGGTGTTCCGGCTGGCCGCGAGCAGGGCCCGCGGCACGATCAGGCCGTAGCCGATCGCCAGCGGGATGGCCGCGCCGACGAACAGCTGCACCAGCTTCCGCCAGTCACGCCGGTAGCCCCAGGCCATGGCGATGCCGTAGAAGACCAGCGAGACCTTGACCGTGCCCGCGATGCCGATCCCGATGCCGGCCAGGAACGGGCTCCGGCGGATGAACAGCAGCCCGAGGATGGCGAACACCAGGGTCAGCGCCTCGTTGTGGGCCCCGGCCAGCACCGACCAGATCATCAGCGGGTTGAGCACCGTGAACAGGATCGTCCGGGTCTGGATCTTGTGGTCGTCGCGGGCGAGCATCACGGTCACCGCACCGATGACCAGGAACGGCAGCAGCGCGAACATCTGCAGCCAGAACACGGTGTTGTGCATGTTGCCGTCGCCCAGCCACGCCGCCAGCCACTGCGAGCCGGACGCCAGCGGCCCGTAGACGCTCGGCGTGTCCTGCCAGGGACGCTCGGTCCAGATCAGCAGCGGGTCGTACTCCTGGCGGAAGATCTCGGCCGGGGTGATGTTGTACGGGTCGAGACCCAGCACCTGGATGCGTCCGTACGCGGCGTACATCAGGACGTCCGCGGAGGTCATCGGCGGCACGAGGCAGGTGAGCACGCTCAGCAGCGAACCCAGCAGGAACAGCCGCTTGTTGTTGGGGCGCCAGCCCGAGTTGACCGCCCGCCAGCAGATCCACAGACCGATGGTGCCGGCCACCAGGCCCAGCCACAGCGCGGGGACGGCCACCCACTCGTTGAGCTCGACCGTGCCGACAGGCAGGTACCACGGCGGGAGGAGGTCGACGCGCGGCCCGAGCTTCAGCGCCACCGACGACGGCCCGCAGACGGCGACGGCCAGCGTGACCACCGACGCCGCGACGATCAGGGACAGCCCGAGCACGGGGTTGTGCGTCCACGGTGCCCGGAGCATGCTGCGCAGCCGCTCCCGCACCCCCGCCACCGCCACCTCGTCTCCTCGAATCGCCCGTCGTCGCCAGCAGGCTACCCGTACGAGATAACGGTGGGGTCTCGAGGCTGGACGGTGTCAGCCGGGCCGCGCCGTCCCGCGATGTGGAGGGTCAGCCGTCCTGGCCGGAGTCGCGTTGCTGGGCGAGGTGCTTGGCACCCTGCTCGACGACGATCCGCACCAACTGCGTGCCGGGGACGAAGATGTTCACCGCCTCCACGCCGACGTCGAGCAGGAAGCGGGGGTCGAGGACCTTGCCCAGGTACTGCTCGAACGTCGCGCCGTCGGGACGGATCTCGCCGGTCAGGCCGTCGAACTCCATGACGGCCTCCTTGCCGCCGTGGCGGTAGCGGAAGGCGTACACCGGCCGGTAGACGAGGTCGACCACGTCGACGCTCACCCGCTCCTCCAGCACCCGGTCGGCGTCGATCTTGCCGATGGCGGACGACACCACCTCGCGCACGAGCATCGAGGCCTTGTTCTCCGGTGGCACCACCACCGTGCCGTTCCGGGCGGCCTCGGCCAGCGCCTCCGCGTCCAGCGCGGCGCCGGGGAACTGCAGGTAGGCGGCCAGGGCCGGGTTCTCGGCACGGCTCAGCCCGTCGAAGAGGTACTCGCGCGTCGTCTCGTCCCGGCAGGACTCGACGCCGGACAGCCGGAGCCGGCCCTGCTCGGCCGCCACCGTCTGCCCCAGCAGCTCCACGCTGCGGACGCTCGGCGCCACGGCGACGGTGTAGGAGCGCGCCCGCTCGTACTCGGCCACCGCGACGGCGTGCAGGCGCCAGAACGGCTGCAGGCGACGCTCGCGGTACACGCACTCGTAGTCCTCGGACGCGGCCCGGTTCAGCAGCCCGCCGAGCTTGGCGACGGTGCCGAACGCGTCCGCACGGCGTGACCAGGCGCGTCCCTCGGCATGGTCGAGGCTGAACCGGTCGGTGAGCACGACGATGCGTTCCTCGGCGATCTCGACGTCCATCCCCGCCCCCCCCACAGTGGTGTGGGCGCCAGAGTAGGCCGAAGCACCCCGCCTTGCACAGGGGATTGTTGCCCCCGGCGGCTACTTCAGCAGCCGCGAGAGCCGGCGGTCGGCGAGCGGTTTCCCCCCGGTCTGGCAGCCCGGGCAGTACTGCAGCGAGCGGTCGGCGAAGGAGACCTCTGCGATGGGGGTTCCGCACACCGGGCAGGGCTGGCCGGTCTTGCCGTGCACCCGCAGGTTCAGCTTCTTGTCGCCCTTGAGTTCCCTGGCCGCGAGCCCCGCCGAGCGGGCCACGGCATCGGCGAGTTCGGTGCGGATCGCGGCGTACAGGGTGGCGCGCTCGGCGTCGTCCAGGCCGTTGGACGGCTTGAACGGGCTGAGTCGGGCGGCGTGCAGGATCTCGTCGGAGTAGGCGTTCCCGATGCCGGCGATGATCCGCTGGTCGCGCAGCACCCCCTTGAGCTGGGCGCGTCCGGCGGCCGAGAGGATGCCGTCCAGCGTCTGCGCCGTGAAGTCGTCGCCCAGCGGGTCCGGGCCGAGCGTGACGATCCCCGGGACCTCGTCGAGCGCGTCGACCACGTACAACGCCAGCCGCTTCTGCGTGCCGGCCTCGGTGAGGTCGAACCCGGTGTCGTCGTCGAACACCACCCGTGCGGCGAGGGGCCCCCGTCCCGGACGCGCCGGCGCCACCGGCATGGCGTCCTTCCAGGTGAGCCAGCCGCCCCGGGCGAGGTGGAACACCAGCCACAGCCCGCCGATCGAGAGGCAGACGAACTTGCCGCGGCGCTCCACCCCGTCCACCTCGAGGCCGTTCAGGGCGCTGAGCGGGATCCGGAAGGTCTTCAGCGCCGTGAAGGCGGCCAATTCACTGCGGGCGACGGTCTTGCCGACGCAGGCGTCGGCGAGGAAGCCGCGCAGGGCCTCCACCTCCGGGAGCTCAGGCATGCGTCTCCTTCCTCGGCCAGGCGGGCTCCGGCACGGCCAGCGCCTCGGCCAGCAACGCGAGGTACTCCTCACGTTCCACCTCGATCGCGCCCAGCCCCGACAGGTGCTCGGTCTGCCACTGGACGTCCACGATGCGCTCCTCAGCATGCTCGTCGGACAGCCGTTCGACCAGGGCGAGAAGGGCCACCTTCGACGCGTCCCTGCCGTGCACCGGATCGTGGAACATCGACTCGCCGGCGAACAACCCGCCGAGCGACACCCCGTACAGGCCGCCCACCAGGCGCCCGTCGGCGTCCCACGTCTCCACCGAGTGGACGCGGCCCCGCTCGTGCAGCGACGTGTACACGCGGCGGATGTCGGCGTCGATCCACCCGTGCGGGCGTCGCGGGTCCGCGCACCGGCTCAGCACGTCGGCGAACGCCGTGTCGACGGTGGTGGTGTAGCGACGGGCCGACTTGCGCAGCGAGCGTGTGACGCGCAGGGCGTCCAGCGGCAGGACGCCGCGCTGCACCGGCGACCACCAGCCCATCTGCCCGAAGCCGGAGTCGTGCAGCGGCATCGGGAACACGCCCTCGCTGTACGCGGCCAGCACCAGGCCCTCGTCGAACTCCGACGAGAACGCGATCAGGTCCTGAGCGGGCCACTCCTTCGCGGGCCCGAAGATCCCCGGGCGTCGTGCCATGGCCCGATTCTGCCAGCCGCTCCCGACACCGCCGCTCGGCGCGGGTACGTTCCGACTCGATCGCGGCACCGGTCGGGGACGAGCCCGGGTGATTCCGGGGCCCGCGCCGCAGACGCGCGCGGCGCGCCGACCTAGGCTGGTCGCTGTCGAGCGAGAGGGGACGGCCGATGGCGAACGCCGCCAGTGACTTCGGCAAGCAACTGGTCACCCGGACCCCGGAGGTGGCCGGCGGCCTGCTGCGCAGCATCGTGGACTTCGCGATCGACGGCAGCCCGGCGTTCCCCGGCGCGAAGGCCACGGCTGCGCGCTCGCTGCAGTCCAAGGCCGACCGCGAGGGCGCGATCGACGCGCTCGTCCGCTACCACGTCAGCATGGCGTCGGCGCAGGGCTTCATGACCAGCGTCGGCGGGCTGCTCACCCTCCCGGTCGGGCTGCCGGCCAACATCGCCGGGATGGCGGTGCTCGGCGTCCGCATGATCGCCGCGATCGCCCACCTGCGCGGCTACGACGTCGACGACCGCCGCGTCCGCGCGGCCCTCACCCTCGCGATGCTGGGCGACGACGAGGTCCGTCGCCTCGTCGCGGACGGCAAGCTGCCGTCCTCACCGCTCGCGGTGGCGACAGCGCCGGTGTTCGACCCGGCGCTGGAGAGGACGATCAGCGAGCGCGTGATGGGTTCGCTCGCCGGACGCATCGGTGGCAAGCACGTCGCCGTGGTCGTGGTGCGACGCATACCGCTGGTCGGCGGAGGCGTCGGCGCGGCGGTGGACGGCTGGCTCACCTTCGGCCTCGCCGCCTACGCCCGGCGGGAGTTCATCCCCCGCCACCAGGCGTCCATCCCGCGCCAGTAGGGCGCCGCTACCCGACGGTCTCGCGGCCCACCCGTCGGGTGATCAGGCAGGTCACCTCGTAGGGGATCGTGCCCATGAGCCCGGCGATCTCGGACGTGGTGATCTCGTCGGTGCCGCTGCGTCCGACCAGGACCACCTCGTCGCCGACCGTCACGTCCGTGTCAGGGCCGAGGTCGATCATGGTCTGGTCCATGCACACGCGGCCGGCGATCGGGTACGAGCGGCCGCGGACCAGCATCCGTCCCCGGTTCGACAGCAGCCGCGAGTAGCCGTCGCCGTAGCCGACAGGGACGGTGGCGATCCAGGTGTCCCGGGGCGCCGTCCAGGTGCGCCCGTAGCCGACCGTCTCGCCGGCGACCACGCGCTTCACGAAGCTCACCCGCGTCCGCCACTCCAGCGCGGGCAGCAGCGGCACGGTCCGGGCGGCCTCCGGGTCGGGGTAGGCGCCGTAGATCATGATCCCTGGCCGCACGAGGTCGAACCACGTGTCGGGGTGGCCGAGCACCGCACCGGAGTTGGCGAGGTGCTTCAGCGGGACGGGCCCGCGCGCCGCCTCCACCTCGCGGGCGGTCCGGGCGAAGAGCTCGACCTGGCCGCGCGTGAACTCCTCCCCGCGCGGGGAGTCCGAGATCGGCAGGTGCGAGAACAGCCCCTCCAGCAGGACGCCGGGGGTGGCGTCCACCCGTTGGGCGAGGGAAGGGGCGAGCTCCGGCTCGCAGCCGATCCGGCGCATCCCGGTGTCGACCTTCAGGTGCACGGACGCGGTCGTCCCGAGCGCGGTCGCCGCGGCGCCGGCCTCGAGGATCGAGTCCTCGTCGACCACGCAGAGCGTGAGCCCGGCGGCGACGGCCGCCGCGACCTCCTCGCCCCGGGCGACGGAGAGCTTGAGCACGGGCAGGGTGATGCCGGCGGCGCGCAGTTCGAGCCCCTCGCCGACGGTGGCGACCCCCAGCCAGTCGGCGGCGCCCGTCCGCTCGATCATGCGCGACACCTCGACCGCGCCGTGGCCGTACGAATCCGCCTTCACCGCGGCCAGCACCGCGCGTCCGCCGACACGCGCACGCACCGCGCCGAGGTTGGCGCGGAGGTGGTCGAGCCGCGTGGTGGCGATGCTGGACGTGCCCGGCGCGACCATCACTCCACCCCGGTGGCGACCGGACGGTCGGGATCGCTGGACCACCCCGACCACGACGCCGGGTAGAGCGCCGCCTCCACGCCGAGGCTGGCCAGGGCAAGGACCACCTGGGCCGCCGAGACGCCCGAGCCGCAGTACACGGCCACGGGACGCCCCTCGGGGAGGGCGAGCAGGTCCGCGAGGGCGTCCGGCCGGGGGAGGAGCCCGTCGGCGTCCCAGAAGCCGGTGACCGGGCGGTTCACCGCCCCGGGGATGTGGCCGGCCCTCGGGTCGATCGGCTCGACCTCGCCGCGGTAGCGCGCGGGGCCGCGGACATCGATCAGGACGCCGTCGAAGGCGGCGACCTCGTCAGCGTCCAGCATGGGCAGGTGACCGGTCGTCAGCAGGAGCGGCCGCCCGGGGGCCGCGTCCGGCTCGTCGGTCTCGAGGCCGCGTCCCGACGCCACCCAGGCGGGCAGGCCACCGTCGAGTACCCGGACGTCGAGCCCGGCCCACCGCAGCACCCACCACGCACGGCCCGCGGCGAAGCTGCCGGGCTCGTCGTAGACGACGACCGGACGGGAGGGGTCGACGCCGAGGGCGCCCAGGCCGGCGCCGAGCTGGTCGGCGTCGGGGAGCGGGTGGCGTCCCCGCGTCGGGTCGGTGGTGGGTCCGGTGAGTACCGCCTCGAGGTCGAGGAACCGGGCACCCGGGAGGTGGCCCTGCAGGTAGCGGCCGAAGCCGCTGCCGGGCTGCTCGCCGAGCGTCCAGCGGACGTCCAGCAACTGCGCCCCGGCCTCGAGGGCCGCCGGGAGCGCGTCGACGGGGATCAGCACATCGTCACGTGTGGACACGCCCTGAACTCTAGAACCCCCGCCGCCGGCTCGCCGTCCGTCCCTGCGGGTGACTGCCGGCCCCCGGCCCCGCCCCGCGCTCGCCCCCGACCGCCACTCCCGCCAAGACCGCGTTCGCTCCCGATCGCCACTCCCGCCCCGCGTTCGCCCCCAATTGCCACTCCCGCCCCGCGTTCGCCGCCGATCGCCACTCCCGCTACCGGAATTCCGGCAGCAAAGGTTGCACTCGGCAGCGAACGCGGAGAGGGACGGGCGGTCCCGGGCTCCGCGCGCCCCCCGCGCCAGGGGCGGGGTGGGCGGACGGTCGCGGACCGCCCGAGCAGGTCAGAAGAGCAGCGCCAGGGCGGGGTCGGACATGATCGTCGAGACGTCGGCGAGGAACTTCGAGCCCATCTCGCCGTCGACGAGGCGGTGGTCGAAGGTGATCGTCACGGTGCACACCGAGCGGGGCTCGATGCGCTCGTGCTCGCCGGTGCCGACCACCCACGGCTTGCGCCGGATCGTGCCCAGGCACATGATCGCGGCCTCGCCCTCGTTGGGGATCGGGGTGCCGCCGTCGACGCCGAAGACGCCGATGTTCGTGATCGTGAAGGTGCCCCCGCTGAGCGCGGCCGGCGGCACCTTCCCCTCCCGCGCGAGCGGCACCAGGTCGTTGACCGCCCGGGTGAGCTCGAGCAGGTTCATCCGGTTGGCGCCCTTGATGTTCGGCACGAGCAGTCCGCGCGGGGTGGCCGCGGCGATGCCGAGGTTCACGTCCTGGGGCAGCACGATCTCGTCGGAGGCCGCGTCGTAGCGCGAGTTCAGCTCGGGGATCCGCTCGATCGCCAGGCAGGCGGCCTTCGCGAACACCGCCAGCGGGGAGACCCGCAGGCCGGTGAAGTCCCGGCGCCGCTTCAGCGTGTCGATGAGCTGCATCGTGGCGGTGACGTCCACCTCGACGAACGCGGTCGCCTGCGGGACCGCGAGCGAGGCGGTCATGCTGCGGAACATCTGCCGTCTCACGCCCTTCAGCGGGATCCGACGCTCGCCGTCCTGCGGCACGGAAACCGCCCGCGCGGGTGCCGAACCGCCGCCGGCGGCAGCGACGACGTCGTCCGCGGTGATCGTCCCGCCCGGTCCGGTGGGTGCAACCGTGGCGAGGTCGACCCCGAGGTCGCGGGCGACACGGCGGACGGGTGGCTTCGCGCGCGGCACCGCTGCGGGCTCGACGGCGGCGACCGCTCCCTGCGCGGGAGCCGGCTCGACCGCGGGAACCGCCACGGTGGCCGGCGCAGCCACGGCCGGGACGGACGCGGCCGGCGGCGCGTCCGCGACCTGCCCCTTGCGCGGACGGCGGGTCGCCGTCCCGGACTTCGCCCCGTAGCCCACCAGCAGTGCCTCGGACGCCGGGGACGCCGGCGCCACTGCCGGCGGGGTGGCCGGGCCGGCGCCGCTCGTCGCGGGCGAGGGGACGGACGCGGACGCCTCGTCCGGCCGGCCGATGCGGATGATCGGGGCGCCCACCTCGACGGTGGCGCCCTCGTCGGCAAGGATCGCCAGCACGACGCCGGCGTACGGGGAGGGCAGTTCGACCAGCGACTTGGCCGTCTCGATCTCGAGCAGGATGTCGTTCACGGCGACGGTGTCGCCGACGGCCACCTTCCACGACACGATGTCGGCCTCGAGCAGTCCCTCACCGGGGTCGGGCAGCTTGAACTCGTTCATGTTCCGAGATCCCCTCAGTGGGCCAGTGATCGGTCGACGGCGTCCAGCACCCGGTCGAGGTCGGGCAGGTAGCCATCCTCCACCCGGCTCGGCGGGTAGGGAAGGTCGTAGCCGGTGACCCGCAGCACAGGCGCCTGGAGCTCGTAGAAGCACTCCTGCTGGATGCGGGCGGCCAGTTCGGCGCCCAGTCCGAGCGTCCCGACCGCCTCGTGCACGACGACCGCGCGCCCGGTGCGCCGCACGGACGCGAAGACCGCCTCGTCGTCCAGCGGCGAGAGCGAGCGTAGGTCGACCACCTCCAGCGAGCGGCCCTCCTCCGCGGCGGCCACGGCGGCCTGGACGCAGGTGCGCACCATCGGGCCGTACGTGAGCAGGGTGGCGTCCGTGCCGGGCGTGACCACGCGGGAGGAGTACAGCGGGAGCGGCTCGGCCTCGACGTCGACCTCTCCCTTCTCGTGGTAGCGACGCTTCGGCTCGAAGAAGATCACCGGGTCGTCGTCGGCCACGGCCTGCTGGATCATCCAGTACGCGTCCAGCGGGTTGGACGGGGTGACGACCTTCAGGCCGGGCGTGTGCGCGAAGTACGCCTCCGGCGACTCGCTGTGGTGCTCGATCGCACCGATCCCGCCGCCGTAGGGGATGCGGACGACCATCGGCACGCCGAGACGGCCGTGCGAGCGGAACCGCATCCGGGAGACCTGCGAGACGATCTGGTCGAAGGCGGGGTACACGAACCCGTCGAACTGGATCTCGACGACGGGACGGAAGCCGCGCAGCGCGAGCCCGACAGCAGTGCCGACGATGCCCGCCTCGCCCAGGGGCGAGTCGATCACCCGGTCCTCGCCGAACTCGGCCTGGAGGCCCTCTGTGATCCGGAAGACGCCGCCGAGGCGGCCGATGTCCTCCCCGGCCAGCAGCACCTTCGGGTCGTCCGCGAGGGCCCTGCGCAGGCCGGCGTTGAGGGCCTTGGCCATCGTCATCGTGCTCATCGGGCCTCCTCCGCGAAGGACGCCTCGTAGGCGAGGTACTCCTCGCGCTGGCGGACGAGCCGGTCGGGAGTGGTCGCGTACACGTTGCGCCACTGGTCGGCCAGCTCGGGTTCGGGCAGCGCGAGGCAGCCCGCCCGCAGCCGCTCGGCGAGGGCCTCGGACTCCGCCGCGAGGTCGTCGAGCCAGGCCTGGTCGATCGCGCCCGCGGAGAGCAGGTAGGACCTGACCCGCGCGATCGGGTCCCGCGCGCCCCACTCGCCCTCCTCGTCGCGGGTGCGGTACTTGCTGGGGTCGTCGGACGTGGTGTGGGCGCCCATGCGGTAGGTGAAGGCCTCCACCAGCACCGGCCCGCCGCCGCGGCGCGCGTGCTCCAGGGCCCACGTGGTCACGGCCTGGACGGCGAGCACGTCGTTGCCGTCGACGCGGACGCCGGGGAACCCGAACCCCGCGGCACGCCGGTACAGCGGGATCCGCGACTGGAGCGAGGTGGGCTCGCTGATCGCGTACTGGTTGTTCTGGCAGAAGAACACCACCGGCGCGTTCGCGGAGGCCGCGAACACGAAGGCCTCGTTCACGTCGCCCTGGCTCGTCGCCCCGTCCCCGAAGTAGACCACCACCGCGCCGTTGGCCGCGGCGTCGTCGTTGCCCACCCGGTGCTCGCGCTGGAGCGCCATCGCCATCCCCACGCCGTGGAGGGTCTGCGTGCCGATCACGAACGAGTACAGGTGGAACCCGTCCGGACGTGAGGGCCAGTCGACCATGTCGGTCCCGCGGAAGGTGCCCAGCAGATCGATCGGGTCGACCCCCAGGCACCAGGCCACGCCGTGCTCGCGGTAGGACGGGACGACCAGGTCGGGGTCGCGCGTGGCGCGGGCCGAGCCGATCTGGGCGGCCTCCTGGCCCAGCAGCGGCGGCCACAGGCCGAGCTCGCCCTTGCGCTGGAGCGCGGTCGCCTCGGTGTCGATCCGCCGGGTGAGCACCATGTCGCGCAGGTGGGCGGCGATCTCGGCGTCCGTGCCGGTGAAGGCGAAGTCGGGGTGGTCGACGCGGCGTCCATCGGGAGCGAGCAACTGGACGGGGACGTCGCCCGGGTCCGTCGCGGTCGTGCCTGCGGGCTCGGTCAAAAGGGTTCTCCTCGGTGGCGTGGGCTCCGGCAGCACCCAATAACTTACGGTTACGTAACCAAAGGTGTCAATCGCCGGCCCGTGCCGTGACACGCGCTTCGTGCCCTGGGCTGGGGAATTCCGGGCAGTCCGGATCCCCCAGCCCGGGGAGCGAGAGCCGACCCACGGAGTGGACCGGCCCGTCGCTCCCGGTCGCTCAGCGCCCCTCGGGTCGCGTGGCGTCCTCGGGCCGAAGGACGGGCTGCTGCCCGCCCGCGGCGTACCCGCCCAGGTCGCCGCTCGCCGCACGCTCCTGCCCGCGCGCGGCCCGGTGATCGACCCCGGCGTCCTCCACCCGCCGCGGCGTCGAGCCGGCGGACGGGTCGAGCCGGGCGGCGTTCTCCAGGTCGGCCTGTGCCGCGCGCCGGGCGCGCTCCGCGTCCTCCGCCCGGTCCCGCGCCTCTCGCTCGAGTCGCTCGGCCTCCATGCGCGCCCGTTGGGCATCCGCCTGCTGCCGGGCCGCCTCGGCCGCCTGCTCCCGCGCCCGCAGCTCGGACTCCTGTCCGCGGTTCGCCAGCTCAGCGGCCTTCTCGGCCCTGTGGGCTTCCAGCCGCGCCCGGTTCCGCCTCCCCAGCGCCATGGCGAGGCCGAGCACCACCGCGACCACCACCACCGCCACGACGATCCACACCAGCGTGTTGTTGTCCATCCGGTCCTCCCAGTTCCCTGACGGCTGCGTCGCCGTCACCAGAGGAAGTACCCGCACGGGGCCCGTTCGCGCACCCGGGGCGCCCGTCCCCCTTCATTCCTCTAGCGATGAATTCAGGTCAGCAGCGGCGCGCCCGCCACACCGGCACCCGTCTCAGCTCGCCCAGCGGCCGGTGAAGAACAGCCACGACCAGACCGCCTGCACCACCAGCGCACCGGCCACGGCAAGGCCGATGAGCACCGCCCGCCAGGTGGGCAGGCGACGACGGCTCTCGGCCAGGCGTCCCAACAGCATCCACAGCGGGAACCACAGCAGGACGGCACGGTTCACGCTCATGAACCAGTACGAGGTCGCGAAGGCCAGCACCTGCAGGCCGACCCAGGTGGCCTCGGCCCAGCGCCGCTGGACGAGGCAGATCGCCGTCACCAGCAGTCCGACCACCATGCTCACCAGCTCGGCGAGGAACACCCACTGCCACTCCGGGTGGTCGGCGTACGCGCCGGGTTCCAGCACCTCGAGCGTGTGCCGCAGCGAGTCCCACGGCCACGCGAAACCCCGGGCCCACCCCGAGGCCTGGGCGTCGAACCACGCCGTCCAGCGGCCGGTGACCGAGAACAGGTAGCCCACGTAGGCCGCCACCACCGACACCGGCAGGGCGAGCCACAGCAGCCGCCGTCCACGCTCCCGCGACGACCCGGCCTGGGTGAGCGCCAGCACGGCCAGCGCTGCGATCAGGAACAGCCCGGACACACGCACGGACGCCGCCAGCGCTGCCAGGACGGCCGCCGCGCCCCACTGCTTCGCCGTGGCCCGCTCCCATGCCCAGAAGGCGGCGGCGCAGAACAGCGACTCCGTGTAGGGCACCAGCGTGAAGACCGCGGTGGGCGCGAGGAGCCAGGCGATCGCCGCCGGCGCCCCGGCGAGCCGGTGGAGGGCTGCCGCGGCGACCCCGGACGCGGCCAGGGCCAGCAGCACCCCTGCCCACAGCGCCGGCAGCCCCGTCAGCGAGGCCACGCGTACCAGCAGCGGCCAGCCGGGGAAGAACGCGATCGAGTTCGGCTCCGCGTAACCGTTCTCGGCGATGCCGAGGTAGTGCGCGACGTCCCAGTTGCCGAGGACGTCGCCGACCGCGCGATGCTCGGCCAGCATCACCCACACGGCGACCACGACCATCACCAGGCGGGTGCCCACCCACGCCTGCACCACGAGTCGGGCGTCGGCGACGGGAGCCGCCCGGCCGGCGCCGCGGGTCACGTCGTGGCCGGGACGCGGACGAACCGCCGCACCCAGGCGGCGTCCGGCGCCTCGTCGAGCACCCCGCCGTCCGGGTCGTCCCTTCCCCCTGCGCGCACGACGTCGCGGGACGGGTCGACCATGTCGCGCACGACGCGCGCGCACAGCCACAGCTGGACGGCGACGCGCAGGAAGACGGCCGCCCAGTACAGGCGGTCCTGACCGGCACCGTTGGCCAGGCCGTGGTCCAGGTGTCCCCAGATCGCCGCGAAGTACGCGGTCTCCGCGAGGCTGAAGGCGACCCAGTCGACCAGCCGGGGACGGGCGAGCACCAGCAGCGGGAGCAGCCAGAGCACGTACTGCGGGGAGTACACCTTGTTCACGATCAGGAACAGGGCGACGATCAGGAACGCGCCCTGGGCCAGCCGCGGGCGGCGCGGCATGAGCATCAGCAGTGCGCAGATCGCGATCGTGCCGACCACCATCAACGCCGCCTCGAGCCTCGAGACCGACGCGATCTGGATGTCCATCAGTCCCAGCACGTACCAGATCGAGCCGAGGTCACCGCCACGCTCGACGTTGAACGTCCAGAAGTTCAGCCACCCCTGCGGCGCCATCAGGTAGACCGGGAGGTTCACCGCCACCCAGGACGCGGCCGCCCCGGCGTAGGCGAGCAGCAACGGCTTGATGCGGTTGGTGCGCACGCACAGCACCGTGAGCGGGATCAGCAGCAGCGCCGGATACAGCTTCGCCGCGACGCCGAGCCCGAGCCACACCCCGGCCCAGACGGGCGCGCGCCGCGACCACGCCAGCAGGCCGAGGGCGGTCAGCGCGAGCACGAGCGCGTCCCAGTTGATCAGTCCCGCGGTCCAGATGGCCGGGGAGATCGCGATCAGCAGCGCGTCCCAGGGACGGTGCATCTGGAGGTGGGCCCAGACCAGGACGCCCATCAGCACGAACAGCAGCACGGCCGTGATGCCGAAGAACAGCTGCGTGGCGTGGGCGACCTCGTCGCCGCTCAGCCCGGGGCGGCTCTGGCCGCCGAACGCGAGCACGAGGCGGCGCGAGAACTCCATGAACGCCCCGGTGAGCACGGGGTACTCCAGGTCGGTCTGGAGGAACGGGATCTGGCCGTCCTTGAGACCACGCCAGTAGTAGAGGACGGGGATGTCGGAGTAGCACATCCACGGCAGGTACTGGTTGGAGGTGTTCTGGCAGGGGATCTGCCGCACCATCACGATCAACCACGAGACCGTGAGGGCGAGGTACGTCCACGGTGCCGGGGAGAACCACAGCCCACCGGGCCGGGCGTGGCGACCGAGCGGGCCGCCGAGCACTCTCGACAGCACCGGCCCTGGGTTGCTCACCCCGTGATCCTAGGGGCCCTTGGCGGTCGGATCGCCCGGTTTCGCCTCGGTGGCCGTGGGCGAGGTGGTCGGCGTCGTCGTGGCGGTCGGCTCGGTGGTCGGATCGGTGGTCGGCGACTCGGTGGACGTCGGGACGTCGGTCGCCGTCGGGGTCGGTGTCGCGGTGACGGTCGGCGTCGGCTTGGGCTTCGGCGTCTGGGTCGAGGTGCGCGTGGTCGGCGGGTCGAACTCGAGCCGGTCCAGGCCGCGCATGGCCGTCTTCATGTACTCCAGCCAGGTCGACAGCGGGAACGTCGAGCCGAAGAAGTGCCGTCCCAGGTCGTCGGTGCCCTGGGGGCCCTTGACGTACATCACGGCCGTGGTCACCTGGCGGGTGTAGCCGACGAACCATGCGGCCACCATCTTCTCGCCAACGCCGTTGGGCGTCTTGTAGTACGCGGACCCCGTCTTGCCGGCCACCGGGTAGCCCAGCTGGGACGCGCGGTAGCCGGTGCCGTCCTGGGTCACCTTGGTCAGCGCGTAGGTGACGTCGGTGGCCACGTCGGCGTCGATGGTGAGCGTGCCCTCGGTGTCGGCGACGTAGCGGCTGTTGCCGTCGGCGTCGAACACCTCCTTGACGACGTGGGCGGTGTGCCGGATGCCCTGGTTGGCGAACGTGGAGTAGCCGATCGCCTGGTTCAGCGGGCTGACCTCGGAGTTGCCCAGCGGGATGCGGTTGCTGAGGTCCCAGTGGCCGTCGACCGGCAGGCCGGCGTCCTCCGCGGCGCGCTGCACCTCCGCCGGCCCGTTCGGGATCTGTGTCACGAGGTCGACGAAGGCGGAGTTGATCGAGTGCGTGGTGGCGTTCTGGAGCGTCACCGTGCCGTGGTTGCCGTCCGCGTTGTGCACGGGGACGGAGTCGCCCTTCGGCGTGAACGAGTTGCCGTTGAGCTTGTCGGTCAGCGTCCAGCCGTTGCGCAGCGCGGCGGCCAGCGCGTAGGTCTTGAAGGTCGAACCGGTCGGACGGGGGTTGTTCGCCCAGTTCCACTGGCTCTTCAGGAAGTCCGGGCCGCCGTACAGCGCGATCACGCCCCCGGTGGCGTTGTCGACGGAGGCGATCGCCGCGTGCAGCTGCTTGGCCGCCTTCTTCTTCCCGGCGGCGGCCTGCAGCGTCATCTTCTGCGCCGCGGCGACCGCTGCGTCCTGGGCGTCGGCGTCGAAGGTGGTGACGACCTTCAGCCCGCCGCCGGTGATCTGCTCCTCGGTGAAGCCGTTGGCCAGCAGTTCACGCTTCACCATGCTCAGCAGGAAGCCCTTCGGGCCGCCCCACTGCGAGTCCCGTGCCTGCTTCGGGAACTTCGGCAGGGAGTCGTAGATCTCGGCCTTCTCCGCAGCCGTGATCGCGCCCATCTCGACCATGCCGTTGAGGGTGTACTGGTACCGCTCCAGCAGGTCGGCGGCCTGCTTGTCGCCCTGCGCCGGGTCGAGGTTGCCCGGGGAGTTCACGATCGCGGCGAGGGCCACCGACTGGGCGAGGTCGAGCTTGGACGCGGGGACGTTGAAGTACGCCTGCGCCGCCGCCTCGATGCCGTAGGCGCCGCGGCCGAAGTAGACCGTGTTCAGGTAGCCCTCGAGGATGTCCTGCTTGCTCAGCGTCTGGCCCATCTTGGCCGCGAGCAGCAGTTCCTTCGCCTTGCGGGTGAAGGTCTTCTCCTGGGTGAGGTACATGATCTTGATGTACTGCTGGGTGAGCGTGGACCCGCCGCCGGAGGCGGTCACGTCCGCGGGGGCGAGGCCCACGACCCCGAGCGCGGCGCGGAACAGGCCGGACGCCGAGATGCCCGGGTCGGTCCAGAACGTGCGGTTCTCGGCCGCGACGATCGCGTCCTTCACGTTCTGCGGCATCGCGTCGTAGGGGATCGTCTGCCGGTTCTGCACCTGGTAGGAGCCGATCTTCGTCTTGCCGTCGGCGTAGTAGACGAAGGTCGTGTTCGTGCGGAAGTCCGAGTTGGGGTCGGGCAGCTTGATCGTCATGTACGCGTACGCGACCACGCCGGCCCCGATGACGCCGACGACGAGGAACATCGACAGGGTCCACAGCAGGATGCGCCGCCACAGCGGGCTCTTGCGCCGGCCCTTGCCGGTCGTGGTCTTCGTGGCGTTCCGCGTGCCGGCGGAGCGCTTGGGTTCAGCCATAGATGTCCTCGACGGTCCGCTGACGGCGGGGCGGGCGGCGCTTCACGCCGTCGCCCAGCAGGAAGGAAAGGATCATGTGGTTCCAGCCGCAGTCGACGCAGACCTCGACGACGCGAACCGTGAACTCGCCGTACTCGGACTGCATCTGCTCCAGTTCGGCGGTGGAGCGGATCCGTCCGGAGTACTGGCCCAACTGGTCGCCGAACACGTAGTGCAGGTTCACCAGCCGGGGGGCCGAGCAGATCGGGCAGGGCACGCCGGACTCCTCGCCGTGGTGCAGCGCGGCGCGCAGCAGCAGGGGGTCCGCGTCGCACACGTCGGTGCCGTCCAGGGAGCGGGAGGGACGCCGCAGCGCCTGCAGCGCATTGCGCCGCTGGAGGGCGTAATCCACCTCTTCCCGCTTCGACCACATGGCTTCAAGGGTAGATGGCGGACCCGAATTTCACGATTCGGACAGCGCCCGGCACGGTGCCCTGACCCTGGTCGTTGCCCCCTGACAAGGGCGGATGCCGGTTCCTGCCGGCGGGCGCCCCACGGTTTGGGAAGGGCCCGATCCGGATGCGAGAATGGGCGCCGCGCGGGGCATTAGCTCAGTTGGTAGAGCACCTGCTTTGCAAGCAGGGGGTCAGGGGTTCGAGTCCCCTATGCTCCACCCGTCGCCCCTTGTCAGGGGAGCAGTGCGACGATCCGTCCCCGGCGCGCCAGCGTCCGTCCAGCCGCCCCGGGGTCCCCGCCCGCCCACGCCGGCACGTGCGACGTCCGTGAGCTCACGCGGGCAGGTTCGGACGAGCCGTCCGCGGGGGTACTACTCCATCGCCGAGGAGATGGAGGGGCATCGTGGCAACATCGCAGCAGTCATCGGGAGCCGGAGGGGTCGCGGACGGGCTGTCCGACGTCGCACGGAGCGCGACGGACAACCGCGTGGTGGACCTGGGCGCGCGCGCCGGCTACGCCGTGAACGGCATCCTCCACCTGCTGATCGCCTGGCTCGGCGTGGGGGTCGCGCTCGGGCGGCACGACGCGAACGCCGACCCGTCCGGAGCGATGGCCGTCATCGCCGGGACGCCCTTCGGCAAGATCGTCCTGGTCGCGATCGTCGTCGCCTTCGCCCTCCTCGCCCTCTGGCAGGTCGGGGAGTGTGTCCGCGGTCCCGGGGCCGGTGACAGGGCCAAGGCCGCTGCCAAGGCCGTGGTCTACCTTGCCCTGGCCTCCGGCGCCGTCTCGTTCCTGACGGGCTCCGGCTCCTCCGGAGCGAACCAGGCCGGGGGCGCCACCGCCGCGCTGATGGACCTGCCGTTCGGCCAGGCGCTCGTGGTCCTGGCCGGCGTCGCCGTCGCCGGCGTCGGCGCCTACCACCTCCACAAGGGGTGGACGGAGAAGTTCCGCGAGGACCTGGCCGGCGCTCCCAGCCGCCTGACCGTCGTCGCGGGCAAGGTCGGCTACATCGCCCGCGGGATCGCCTTCATCGCGATCGGGGTCGGCGTCGTCGCCGCCGGTGTGACGCACCACCCGTCGAGGTCGCGGGGCCTGGACGGAGCGCTCCGCGACATGGTCGCCCTGCCCTGGGGGCCGGTGATCGTCCTTCTCGTCGCCGCCGGCTTCGCCGCCTTCGGCCTGTACTCCTTCAGCCGCGCCCGTCGGGCACGGACGTGACCGCGCGTCCGGAGGTCTCCGCCCCACCCTGTCGTTGCGGGGAGCCCGAGCGCAGGTACCACCACGCGATGAGCCCGCAGGCCACCCCGTTGACCACTCCCCACACGACGTCCGTCGGGTGGTGCATGCCGAGGTAGACCCGCGACCAGCCCAGCACCAGCAGGTAGACCGCGAAGGTGGCGACGACGGCCAGGCGGGCGGCGAGGCTCCTCAGCACGCACCGGAGGAAGAGGGCCATCACCAGCAACTGCGCTGTCGTCGCGCCCATGTGACCGCTGGGGAAGCTCGCCGTCGGCTGTCCGACGTCGAGGTGCGCGACGGCCGGGCGGTCCCTGGAGACGAGGGTCGAGGTGACGATGTGGACGAAGATGTGCAGGTTGAGCGCGACCAGAGGGAGCGTCACCAGCCACCACTGACGTGAGATCACCCACACGACCAGCATCGACACCACACAGATCACCGCGTTGCCGGTCACGCCTCCGATCGTCGACGCCGCGAGCGCCAACCCGTCGAGGAACGGCGTCCGGCCCGCCTGCAGGAGGCTGCTGAGCCGGTCCTCCCCCGTCCACACCGACAGCGGGGGGACGACGACGTAGCCGACCACCAGGCCGAGCCCCAGCAGCGCGAGCGCCGGGGGGGCCGCGCGCACGGCCAGGTCCCGGACGACGTCGCCGACAGAGGGCACCCGCGTGCCGGTGCGGTGACGAACCAGTGCGGTCATGGCTTCTCCTCCCGCTCGGGGCGGTCCTGTGGTGGTGCCGTCCGGCGTGGGGAACCCGCCGTCCCGGACCGCCGGGCGGCGGCCGGCGTCTCCTCCGGGGCTCCCGGCTCGAGGACCTTCGACGGCGCCCGGGCGGGCACACCCCCGTGTTCCGCGACGACCCGGTCGCGCCGGTCGAGCCGCAGCAGCACCCGGTGGACGGTGATGAGCAGCGCGAGCCAGGCGAGCCCGAACGCCCAGCCGAACATCACGTCGGTGAGCCAGTGATGGCCCAGGTACACGCGGCTCAGGCCCATCGCGATCGCCCAGAGCGCGCCGACGACCGGGGCGAGCACGTGCACCCAGAAGACCTTGGCCAGCCACCACGCGAGGTAGGCGAACGTGAGCGCGATCACGGTGCCGTTGAGGGTGTGGCCGGACGGGAAGGAGGGCGCGTGCTCGTAGGGGGGCACCGCGGACGAGAACGGCGGCCGCGTGCGTCCGACGAGCGTCTTGCCCACGGCCGTGAAGACCAGGGAACCGCTCGCCGCGACGCCGACCAGCAGGAGGATCGAGCGGCGTCGCCAGTGCGCGTAGAGGGCCGCGGCGACGGTGAGCGTGATGAACACCATCGAGGGGGTGTCGCCGAGATTGGTGAAGCCGGTCACGGCCCGCTCTCCTGCGGGGGTGCGCAGCGAGAGGGCGAGGTCCAGGGCGGGCTGGTCGAGGAGGCTGACGCCGTCGGCGTCCGCCACGGCCTCGTAGACATCCGCGCTCAGCATGATCAGGCCGGCGAACAACGCCGCACCGATGGCGGCGGTGGCCAGCAGGGCGGCGTTGGTGCCGACGTAGTCGCGGATCCGGCGCACCGCCCTCGCGACCGGTCCCTCCAGCGACGTCATGCGCGCTGTGCCCCCTCGTCCCTCACGGACGACCACTACCCCGTCCGCCGCCACCTCATGCCGTCCCCCCTCGCCGAGGGCCAGCCTTGTGGCCGAGGGCCGGCCCCGGTGTCGTGGCCCTGGACGACAAGGCTGGCCCTCGGCGGGGGGCGGGCGTGGACTAGCGTGGGTCCATGGAGATCCCGGACGGCTACATCGACGCCCTCACCGACGAGCTCGCACCCTTCGGCCTGGAGTTCAACTCGGTCACCACCAGCGAGGACGACGACGTCACCGCGGTGCTGTTCGAGGCGGACCCGGAGTCCTTCGTCCGCGCGTACCCCGGCCTGGGCATCGAGGAGTCCTACGGGGACGGGTGGCCGCCGGCCTGCCTCGACCTCTGGCTGAAGTTCGACCGGCACGGCGACCCCGTCGAGGCGGAGTTCGAGGTGTTCGACCTTCTCGCCTGGGCAGCGTCCGCGGACCCCGGGCTGCACGATCGCCTGAACGTCATGCACGACCCGTCCGACCACGCGGTGGCGGTGGGCGAGGCGCTGCGCCGCGTCCTCGAGCAGGAGTCCTCCGGCCCGGACGACGACTACCTGGACTGAACCTTCCGGCCGGGCCGGTGACGCCGCCTCAGCGGACGCGGTCCGTCCCGGCGGCCCAGGCCTCCGCGCTGGCGCGCGTGGAGTCCTTCCAGTACCACCACGCCAGCGCGGTGACGCCGGCAGCGACGAGGGTGCAGGAGATCAGGGTGCGCACGGGGCGAGCGTACCGCTAGCGGCCCGCCGTCGAGGTGGCGGTCGGACGCCCGTCGGCCACGCTGGTCGGCGAGCTGCCCGCCCCCGGTGAGGACGTCCCGCCCGGGGCGGGTGCGCTGGTGGACGCCGGCACCGGGCTCGCCGGTCCCATCGGCGTCGTGGAGCCGGCCACCGAGGTGTGCGGGGTCGACGTCACGGTCGCCGGGACGACCTCCGGCCCGCCGTCCGGAGGGAACGTGTCGGTGGCCAGCGCCGCGCGCAGGCGTGCGAGTGCCACCGGGTCGGCCACTTCGCCGAGGCTGCCGGGAACGGTCGCCAGCGGCCAGGTGAGCACCTCGCTGGCCTTCACCCGCGACTCCACCATCGTCAGGCGCACCTCGTCGCCGGTCAGTCCGGCGTCGACCGTGAGGCAGGGCGTCAGGGTGTCCATCACCTTGTCGAACCGGTTGGGGTCGGTGATCGCGACACCCATGCTGGCCCGCGCCAGGGTCGCGCGCAGCAGGTCCGCCGTCCAGGCCGAGCGGGTCAGGTCGTCGGGGGCGGCGTCGATGCGCTCGCGCACCTGGGCCCCGTCGAGACGCCCGCCGCCGAGGTCGACGCCGCCGAGGATGTCGACCACGCCGGCGAAGCCGTCCAGCCCGAGGTGCACCTGGTGGTCCATCCGAGCGCCGGTCAGCTGCTCCACGTCCTTCGCCGTGCGCAGCGGGTCGACCGCGTAGCTCGCGGCGAGGGTCTGGGACGTGCCGGGAAGCAGGTCGACGGGCAGCGCCACCAGGGTCAGGTCGCGGCGCGACGCGGACAGGTGCGCGATCAGCACCGCCTCCAGCTCACCGGCGGAGTCGCGGGCCATCAGCAGGTAGTTCACCGCGTTCATGCCGTCCACGACCACGGGTTCGGGCCGCCCGGGGTAGGCGCCCAGCGCCTCCGCGCGATCCAGGCCGTCCGCGGCGTCACCGATGCGGTTCAGGTAGACGGCCAGCAGGGCCGCGCCACCCACGGAGATCGCCACCACGCCGATGAGGACGCCGATGGCCAACCGCTCGACGAGACGACGCCCGGTCGTCCCGTTGTCGGTCATCGGATCCATCCACACCCCCTCACTCGGCGGGTCCCAGCCTAGGAGCCCCGGGCAACCGCCCGTGGCCGTACTAGCCTGAGCAGATGGCGGACGAGAGCCGACGACAGGCGGACGCGCGCCGCAGGCACGAGCTGGCGCAGGCGCAGGCCAACGCAGAGGCGCTGGCGGCCCAGGTGAAGCTGGACGGGTTCCTGCGCCGGCTGGCGGAGGCCGGCGCGACACCCGAGCCGCTCCAGGCAACGCTGCTGAGCGGCCAGCGGGTGAAGACCGGCCTGGTGGGCTGGTACCTCAACCGCGCGCGTACCCTCGCGGTGGCGCCCGACGGCCGCTACTTCCAGCTGGTGACCGCCGGCTCGACCTTCGCACGCTTCACGGGCGTGACGCCGTCCCCCATCCCGCCCACCCTCGTGATCGGGCGCGGAGGGCGGGACGGGGAGACCGGCGACCTGGACGAGTTCCTCGAGCGGGCGTTCGCCCACTACACGCGGGGCTGAGCAGCGGTTCCGCACCCCGGGACGGCCGTCGCGGGCCCCGGAATGGCACCAGGGGGCCGCTGGATATCCGAGCGTCCCCCTGGGCGATCATGAATGGCGGAGATCGGGCCGCCGGCCCCGAATGAGTACGTTCTCATGATAAGGCCGATCGAACGTTTCAAACAGCCTCCACGGCCGTTGTCACCCAATCGTTAGCGAACGTGCACATCCGCGCGTGCGGAGCCGACAACGTTGCACCCCTCCCGGGCAACACCCCGGGCAACACCCGCCCGGCAGGCTGCCCCGATGAGCGGACGGCAGGTGCTGGCGGCACTGAACGAGGAGTGGCGCGCGATACGCGCAGAGGCCGCGACGTCGTGGGCGGCCCGCGAGCCGGCGCTCACCGGCGCCCGGGACCTGGCGGACGTGCTCGCCCTCGTCCGCGACCGGCCCGACGAGGTCCTCGGCGCCCTGCTCCGGCTGGCGGCGGCCGGCGACCCGCGGGCGCACCGGGTGGTGTTCCAGGCCCTGCTCGGCAAGGTCGTACTCCTGTGCTCGCGACGTCCAGGAACGCTTCCCGAGGGCCTGTCCGAGCTCTGGTTGGCGATCGCGGAGTACCCGCTCGAGCGGCGTCCACGGGCGATCGCGGTGAACCTCGCCTGGGCCGTGCACCGGCGACTGCCTCGCCCGCTCCCCGCGCGCCCCTGGGGAGACCTCGACCCCGCCGGCGTCCTGCCCGACGGGCCGGACGCGGCGGCCACCCTCGGTGAGGCCCTGCGCCTCGGGCTGATCGACGAGCAGACCCACCGGACGCTGTGGACGGTGTACGTCGCGGGCCGCACGAGCGCGGAGGCAGCGGCGGTGCTGGGCACCACCCCCGAGCTGGTCCGGTGGCGGTGCTCGCGGGCCCTGCGCCGGTTGTCGACGCGGGCGGACCTGCTGTGCGCGTAGCCGATCGGGGTATGTTCCCGGCATGCCCACCGCACTCATCACCGGGGCGACCTCTGGCATCGGGGCCGCCTTCGCCCGCGCGCTCGCCGCCCGCGGCGACGACCTGGTGCTGGTCGCCCGGGACGCCACACGCCTCGCGGCGACGGCAGCGGAGCTGAGGGCGCGCCACGGGGTGGGGGTGGAGGTGCTGCCGGCCGACCTCTCGGTCCGCGCGGACGTGCTGCGGGTGGCCGAACGGGTGGAGGACCCGTCCCGCCCGGTGGAGGTGCTCGTCAACAACGCCGGGTTCGGCCTCCACACGGGGCTGCTCGACCGGGAGGTCGCCGAGCACGAGAACGCCCTCGACGTGATGTGCCTGGCGGTCCTCATCCTGGGCGGGGCGGCCGGACGCGCGATGCGCTCCCGTGGCCGCGGGTGCATCGTCAACGTGTCCTCGCTGGCCGCGTGGATCGCACAGGGCCACTACTCCGCGATCAAGGCGTGGGTGAAGGCCTACTCCGAGGGCCTCGCGAACGAACTGCACGGCACCGGCGTCACGGTGACCGCGCTGTGCCCGGGGTGGGTGCGCACGGAATTCCACGGACGGGCCGGAATGCGCACGGCGGCGATCCCCGACCGGGTGTGGGTGGACGCCGACCGCTGCGTCCGCGAAGCCCTCGCCGACGTCGCCCGGGGACGGGTGATCTCCGTTCCCACCACGCGGTGGAAGGCGGCGCTCCTGCTCAGCCGGCTGGTGCCGAGGGCGGCTGTGCGCCGGGCGTCACGGATTCTCACCAGGAGCCGGCAGTAGTGACCCCCGGCCCCATCGTGCGTCACAATGACGAGGTTCCCTTGGAGAGGATTCGGGTGAGTGAACCGAAGCTGAACAGGTACACGTCCGCCGCGCCGGGGACGGCGCGGTTCGTCGCGCAGCACCTGATCATGAAGCCGTACATCTGGTCGGCGGTCACGGTGCACGAGCACGGCGTACGCAACCTGGAGGCGCTGAAGCCGCCGTTCGTGGTCATCGCCAACCACTCCAGCCACCTGGACGCGCCGCTGATCTACGGCGCCCTGCCGCGCCGGCTGTCGAAGAACCTGGCCGCGGCGACCGCCGGCGACTACTTCTTCAGCAACTGGTACAAGGCGCTGCCGACCGCCCTCTTCTTCAACTCGTTCCCCGTCCAGCGGCAGGGCCACGCGAACCGCACCGGGCACCGCGGCCTCGCCGCGCGGCTGGTCAACGAGGGCGTGCCGATCCTGATCTTCCCCGAGGGCACCCGCTCGCGGACCGGGGCGATGGCGAACTTCACCCCCGGCGCGGCCGCGCTGAGCATCTCCCGCAACGTGCCCGTGCTGCCCATCGCCCTCGTCGGCGCCTACGCCGCGATGCCGTACGGCGCGAACGTCCCCGTGCCGGGACGCCCGCACGTGCACGTCGTCTTCGGCCGCCCGCTGCGGGCGGCCCCCGGCGAGATCGCCCACCAGTTCTCGGAGCGGCTGCACCGCTACGTCGTCGAGATGCACGACACCACAGCGCGCGCCTACGGCATGCCGACCCAGGCCGACTTCGCACGCGCCGTCGCCCTGCGCTCTGCGGCGGCACAGGCCGAGCGGGACGCTGCGTCCGCCGCCCGCGAGGTGCGCCCGCTGGAGCCGCCGGCCCCCGTGGAGTTCCGGCCGCTCGAGCAGCCCGCCGGCGAGGTCACCCCGCTCGAGCCGCCCGAGGGCATGGACGTCCAGCCTCTCGAGCCCCCGGACCCGATCGAGTCACCGGTCGACGGGGCCGCCCGCCGCTGAGCCCGTCCTGCGCGGGTCGCCCCTCGGCGGCCCGCCGCCGCTCCTGCGGGCCTCAGGCGCCGGCGAGGACGGCGGCAAGGGTGGTGGTCCGGCGACGGGCGATCGCCACCGCACTCGCGGTGAGCGCGATCAGCAGCCAGCCGACGAGCGTCAGGGTCGAGATCGAGACGCCCGCCGAGCCGGTGAGGATGGCGCGGACCGCGTCCAGGGCCGGGGTGAGCGGCGAGAACGGACGCAGCGCGGCGAACACCGCGGGCGCCGCAGCCGTCAGGGCGGACGCGGTCGTCAGCACCGCGAACAGCACCGACAGCAGCCGTCCCAGGCCGCCCAGCCAGGCGACGAGCGCGTGGTTGACCACCACGAACGTGGCGCCCGCGAGCAACAGCACGCCGGTGACCGCCAGCCACTCCTGCGGCGACATGTCGAGCCCGAACCGGGCGAGGGCGGCGACCAGCACCGCCTGGGCGCCCACCACGACCAGGCCCGGCAGGAGTGCGCGACCGATCAGCAGGGCTGTCGGCTCTGCGGAGTTGAGCAGCCCCGCGCCCACCGCCTTCACCATCGCGTAGGTGGCCAGTGCCCCCAGCCACAGGGCGAGCACCAGCACCAGGCTGATCCAGCCCACGTTCGGGTCGGCGAGCCCGCTGAGCGCGCCGGTGTCGATCGGCGAGGCGACCACGGTGGACAGGTTCTCCCGGTCGGACGCCGAGTAGTGCGGCAGCTTGTCCTTGCCGTCGGCGATGCCGTCGGCCATCTCGCGCAGGCCGTCGGCGAGCTGGGTGCTGCCCGCGTGCGCGTCCACGAGGCCGGCGCCGAGCTGTTCCACGCCGGTGGCGAGCTGGTCGGCCCCGTCCGCGCTCTGCGCGATGCCGCTGACCAGCTTGGGCATCTGGTCGGCGAGGTCTCCGGTGCCTTTGGCGAGCTTGGCGCCGCCCTTGGTCAGCTGGGCGAGTTGCGCGGCGGTGTCCGGGTCGCTCGCCGCCGCCTCCAGCCCCTGCTGGAACTGGGTGACGCCCTGCGCGGCCGCCTGGCCGGCCGCGCCGACGCCCACGGCAGCACCGACGCTCGCGCCGGCGCTGCGCCCGCCCTCGAACGCCTGGCACATCGCGGCCTGGGTGGCCGGATCGGCCGAGAACGTCGGGCAGGGCACCTGCGCTGACGCGGCCTGCTCTGCGGCGGCCGTGGCGCCCTGCACGAGCTGGGCGTTCGCGGCGAGGTTCCCGAACTGGTCGGCCATCTGGCCGAGGTTCGCGATGATCGCCTGCTGGCCCTGCGCCGACTGGGTGACGAGCTGGTCGACGCCGTCGACGTAGTCGGCCACGCCGTTGGCGAGCTTGCGGATGTCCTTGGGCAGGGTCGCGGTCTGGGTCTTCATGGTGCCCAGGCCGTCGGCCAGCTGCCGGCTGCCGGTGCCCAGCTTCCCTGCCCCGTCCGCGGCCTGGCCGACACCGTCGGCGAGTTGCGCGGCACCGTCGGCGAGCTGGTCCGACCCGTCGGCGAGGGTGACGAACTGCTTGCCGAGGTCGTTGAAGCCGATGTAGATCTGGTCGAGGTAGCTCTCGGTGAGCGTGGAGTTGAGCATGGCGGCCGCCTCGCTGGCGACCAGGCGTCCCAGCGTGGCGTCGGCGACGCCGGCGACCGGCGAGGTGGTCACCTCGATCGTCGCCTGCTCCGCCTCGTCGGCGTCCTTCGAGAACGACGTGGCCGCTGCGGAGAAGTTCTCCGGGATCACCACCATCGCGGCGTAGCTGCCGGTCGCGATGCCGGCCCGGGCGTTCTCCTCGCTGTCGAGCACCCAGGTGAGGTTCTCCGTGCGCTGGGAGTCGACGAGGTTCGCGGTGAGCTGGCGCCCCAGCGGCGTGTACTGGCCGTCGATTGTGACCGGCTCGTCGAGATTCACCACGGCGGCCTTGACGGTGTGCAGACGGTCGCCGGCGTTCACCCCGGCGAACAGGAAGCCGCCGGCAACGAGCAGCGGCACCACCACCAGCCCGGCGAGGGTGTACCAGCGCGCGGGCCGCGAGTTCAGCTGTTCGACGTTCATCGGGTCGCTCCTTCCAGGGCGTGGTGGGACGCCAGCCTCAGCACCCGGTGGGCTACCGGCAGCCGGGCCTCGAGATCGGAGCCGGGCATCGCGCCGAGCACCCAGGTCGTGGGTTCGGCGGCCTCGGCGGACGCGGCCAGCGCGCGGTGCAGCGAGCGGTCCTGGACGTCGGAGAGCTCGTCGGCGCTGTCGACGCAGACCAGCCCGCCGGACCGGCCCTTCAGGACCCGCCCGAAGTGCGCGACCGACGGCCCCAGCAGCGGCGCCTGCGCGCGCAGCACGGGCGACTCCTCCGGCAGCACATGGCCGAGCACCTTGAGGTTCCCGCCGGTCAGCTTCACCCGTCCGGCGATCGCCAGCACGAGGGCACGGCGCTGGGCGTGCTCGCCCTCGATCACCAGGACCTCGCCGGGTTCGACGCGCACGGCGACGTCGGCGAACAGGGTCCGTCCGCCCGCGACGGCGGTGAGTCCCTCGCCGACCACGGCAGCGGTGTCGCCGGGGACCGGCCAGTCGGCCAGGTGCACCTGGCGGGTCAACGACTCGCCCTCGATGTCGAGCACCGGCAGCCGCTTGTCCAGCCAGGACGGCAGCCACCAGGCGTGGCGGCCGAGCAGCTTCATCACCGCGGGCACCAGCGTCATCCGCACCACGAACGCGTCCAGCGCCACGCCCACGGCCAGCGCGAAGGCGATCGGCTTGATCGCGCCCTCGCCGTTCGGCACGAAGAAGGCGAACACGCTGAACATGATCAGGGCCGCCGCGACGACCACCTTGGCCGAGTGGACGAAGCCGTCCTCGACCGACCGCTCGGTGTTGCCGTGCACGAACTCCTCGCGCATCCGGGAGACGAGGAAGACCTCGTAGTCCATGGCCAGGCCGAACAGCAGGCCCATCATGATGATCGGCAGGAAGCTGATCACCGGTCCGGCCTCCGGCAGGTTGATGACCTCCTTGAACCAGCCCTGGTTGAAGACCAGGGTGGTGGCGCCGAACGCGCCGCCGACGCTGAGCAGGTAGCCGAGCGCGGCCTTCAGCGGCACCCACACCGACCGGAACACCATGGTCAGCAGCACCAGCGACAGCCCGACCACGAAGATGCCGAACGGCAGCAGGGCGTCGCGCAGCCGGTTGGTGACGTCGATCTGGACCGCGGTGAAGCCGGTGATCGCGGTGTCGATGTCACAGGCCTCCTTCCAGTGGCCGTGGCGGTCGCGCAGGCGCTGCACGAGGTCGGCGGTGGCCGGGTCGTCCGGGCCGGTGGTGGGCACGATCTGCACCATGCCGGTGTCGGCGTTGCTGTTGGGCGTGGACGCGGCCACCATCTCCACCCCGGGCATGGCCTCGATGTCGGCCTTGAGGCAGTCCATGATGTCGAGCGGCTCGTCGGACTCCACGATCGAGCCGGTGACGATCAGCGGGCCGTTGTAGCCGACGCCGAAGATGCGGCTGATCTCGTCGAAGGTCTCGCGGTCCTGGGTGCCGGGCAGTGACCGTCCCGAGGTCGGCAGCGCGAGATAGAGGTCCTTGGTGGGCAGCGCGAGGGCGCCGAGGCCGACCAGGACGACGACGATGGTGACCACCGGCCACCGGGTGACCACCCCGACCCACCAGGCGGACGCGTTGAACCGCGGCGCGGCCGGCGTCGTGGGCGTGGCCGCGGCGGCCTCCGGCGGCGCACCCCCCGCGTCCACCGGCGCGGCCTTCCGGCGCCGGCCCGGGCGCAGCCGCTCGCCGACGTAGCCCATCAGGGCGGGCAGCAGGGTGAGGGCGAGCAGCACCTCGACGGCCACGGTGACCGCGGCGAAGATGCCCATGACCGCCAGGAACGGCACCCCGGAGATGCTCAGGCCGACGAGGGCGATCACGACCGTGAGCCCGGCGAAGACCACCGCGGACCCGGCGGTGCCGATCGAGCGGGCGGCGGACTCCTCCACGTCCATGCCCCCGGCGAGCTGGTCGCGGTGGCGGGAGAGGATGAACAGCGCGTAGTCGATGCCGACGGCCAGCCCGAGCATGATCGCCAGGATCAGCGTGGTCGAGCTCACCTCGATCACGCCTGCGCCGACCTGGACGATCATCACACCCGCCACGACGCCGGCGATCGCCGTCGCGATGGGCAGCATGGAGGCGACGAAGGAGCCGAGGGTGACCAGCAGCACGACGAGCGCGACGACCAGGCCGAGGCCCTCGACCACGCTGAGCCGCGGCAGGTGGATCGAGAACACCTCACCGCCGACGAGCACGCGGGACCCCGGAAGGCTGCCGTGCAGGCTCTGGGCTGTCTCGGTGAGTTCCTCGCGCTGGGCGTCGCTGAAGGTGGACGTGGTGCCCTGCACGCGGACGGTCGCCCGCCCGCTGCGGCCGTCCTCGCTGATCAGGCCGTCGATGTGCTCGTTGTAGGGGCCGATGACGCCGTTGACGTAGGGCAGGGCCTCGAGGTCCCGCGTCCACTGCTTCACCGCGGCCTTCACGTGCGGGTCGTCCATCCGGGAGCCCTCCGGCGCGGTGATCAGCACGGTCGCCGTGGCGTCCGCCGCCTCAGGGAAGGTCACCCGCAGCTGGTCGAGCGCGATGGTCGACTCCGCGCCCGGGATCTTGAACGAGTCGTCGTACTTGCCACCGACGGTGGCCGCCAGCAGGCCCAGGAGGGCGAGCACGACGAGCCAGCCGGCCAGCACCCGGCCCCGACGGCGAAAGCTCGCCCGGCCGATCCGATACAGGAACGACGACACCCCAACTCCTCCTGTTGACGACGTGCGATACAGAACTGTATCCGATACAGTGATGTATCCAAACACGGCAGGACGCGACGAACGCGGAGGTGGGAGTGAGCAGCACCGTGGTGAGCAACCGGCGGCAGCAGACCCGCGACCGGCTGGTCGTCGCCGCCGCCGCCCTGTTCGCCGAGAAGGGCATCGCTGGGTCGAGCGTCGAGGAGATCTGCGAGCGCGCGGGCTTCACCCGCGGCGCGTTCTACAGCAACTTCGAGTCCAAGGAGGACCTCTGCCTGGAGATCGTCCACCAGCGCGGTGAGCAGCTGCTCGCCACCACCCGCCGCGCGCTGGCGATGATCCCGGACGCACCGGTCAGCGCGCACTCCCTCGACGAGATCATCGCGAAGGTCGTCGCCGTCCTCGACATCGGCAACACCCTCGACGACAACTGGGTTCTCGTGCGCACAGAGCTGCGGCTGTACGCGTTCCGCAACCCGTCGTTCCGCTCGGCCCTCCGCGCGGTCGAGCAGGAGGCCGTCCAGCTCGCGATCGCCGCCCTCGCGGACGCCCTCCGGCGCCAGCGGGCACGGCTGCTGCTGCCCATCGACGAACTCATGCTCACCCTCGACGCCTACTGCGAGCACACGCGCCTGGACGCGATCCTCAGCGGACGCACCGACTGGGAGGACGCCTGGCGCACAGGGCTGGAGCGCCTGGTGCGCTCTCTCGTCGTCCTGCCCGAGGGAACGGCAGGGGCGCCCGCTCGATAGGCTGGCGGCATGACAGCTGCGTCCCTGGAAAGCCTGAACCTCGCCAACTCGAAGCTCACCGTCGTCGGGGCGGGATCGGTCGGTACCTCCATCGCCTACGCATCGCTGATCCGCGGCTCCGCCCGCCAGATCGCGCTGTACGACATCGACGCCAAGAAGGTCGAGGCCGAGGTCCACGACCTCTCGCACGGCACCCAGTTCACCCCGACCTCCGTGGTCACCGGCGGCGCCGACATCAGCGTCGCCAAGGACTCCTCGGTGATCGTGATCACCGCAGGGGCACGCCAGAAGCCGGGCCAGACACGGCTCGAGCTGGCCGGCGTGAACGCCGGCATCATGACCAAGCTCGTGCCCGACCTGCTCGAGCAGGCGCCGAACGCCGTCCTCGTCCTGGTCACCAACCCCTGCGACGTGCTCACCGTCGTCGCGCAGAAGGTGAGCGGGCTGCCGGTCAGCCGCGTGCTGTCGACCGGCACGCTGCTCGACACGTCCCGCCTGCGCTGGGCCATCGCGCAGCGGGCCGGCGTCTCGCTGTCCAACGTCCACGCGGCCATGTTCGGCGAGCACGGCGACACCGAGTTCCCCATCTGGTCGTCCGCCTCGATCGCGCAGATCCCGATCCGGGACTGGACCGACCTCGACGGCAACCGCGTGTTCTCCGAGGAGGTGCTCGCCTCGATCGCCCACGACACCGTGCACGCCGCCTACTCGATCATCGAGGGCAAGGGCGCCACGAACTACGCGATCGGCCTCGCCGGCGCCCGTCTCGTCGAGGCGATCCTCGGCGACCAGCGCAAGATCTGGCCGCTGTCGAGCGTGCTCACCGACTACCGCGGCGTCTCCGGCGTCGCGCTGTCCGTGCCCAGCCTCGTCGGTCCGGCCGGCATCCAGCGCGTCTTCGAGTTCCCGATGGACGCCCACGAGATCGGCATGCTGAACAAGTCCGCCGCGGCGATCCGGAGCACCCTTCAGGCGATCGGCTACTGACGCACGGGGGACGCGGACGGGTCTCCCCGCGGGGGAGCCGTCCGTCGCTCCCCGCTCAGGCGGGCCGGGACGCGAACAGCCCCAGGCCGAGGTCGCGGGCCAGGCGCGCGGCCACCCTCACCCCGCGGACGCTGTTGCCCGCCTCGTCCAGGCGCGGGGAGAAGCTGCCCAGGCCGCCCTTGCCGGGCGAGACCGTGAGCACGCCGCCCCCGATGCCCGACTTGCCGGGCAGGCCCACGTCGTACAGCCAGTCGCCGGAGCGCTCGTACATGCCGGCGGTGGCCATCACCGCCAGGACGGGACGCACCAGGTCGGGCGCGACCACCGGCTCGCGGGTCAACGGGTTCATGCCGCCGTCGGCGAGCGTCGCGCCCATCACGGCAAGGTCGTGCGCGGTGACCAGCAGGCAGCTCTGCCGGGTGTAGAGCTCCAGCGCGTCCTCCGGAGGGGTCGCCAGGGCACCCTTCGCCTCCAGGGCGGCGGCGAGCTCGCGGTTGCGGAAGTTGGTGGCGCTGACACCGGCGTACAGGTCGTCGTCCACGCGGAGTTCCCGGCCTGCGAAGGCCGACAGCCCCGCCCGCAGGTGCTCCCACTGCGCGTCCACGTCCGCGCCCGGCAACCGGCTGCAGGTGGCGATCGCGCCCGCGTTCACCATCGGGTTGGTGCGCCCCCCGGGCGCGGCGAGCACCGGCTCGACCGCGTTGAACGCCTGGCCGGTGGCGTTGGCACCGAGCTCCTCGCGCGCGCGCTCGGCGCCGAGGTGGGCGCACACCAGGGCGAAGGTGAACGGCTTGGCGACGCTCATCAGGGCAAAGCCGGCCTCCGCGTCCCCGGCCTCGAACACCTCCCCGTCCGTGCCCACCACGCACAGCCCGAACTGCTCGGGGTCCGCGACGGCCAGCGCCGGGTAGACCTCGGAGTTCTCCCCCTCGGTCACCGTGCGGACGTCCTGCCAGGCCCGGTCGACGATCCGGCGGACGTCGGCGGGTGGGGCGAGACGCCCGGTGGACACGTAGTCGTCGAACACCCCGCTGACGTTAGTAGGGTTCGGGCCATGGCACACGTGCTGGTCACCGGAGGGGTGCGCAGCGGGAAGTCCCGCTACGCCGAGTCGCTGCTCGACCCCTCGACGACGGTCACCTACGCCACGCCCGGGTATCCCGCCGACCCCGCGGTGGACGCGGAGTGGGCGGCGCGGGTGGCCGCGCACCAGCTGCGGCGTCCGTCCTCGTGGCGGACGGTGGAGACCCTCGCCCTCGGCGAGACGGTGGCGTCCGCTCCGGGACCCGTCCTGGTGGACTGCCTGGGCACCTGGCTGACCCGGCTGTTCGACGCCTGGCAGGCGTGGGAGGCCGACGAGTCCACGTGGCTGCCACAGCTCGACACGGAGGTCTCCGGCCTGGTCTCTGCGATCGCCGGCCACGCCGGCGACGTCGTCGTGGTGACCAACGAGGTGGGCTGGGGCCTGGTCTCGGAGTACCGGTCGGGACGCCTGTTCGCCGACCACCTCGGACGCACCAACCAGCGGGTCGCGCAGGCGTGCGACCGGGTGGTGCTGATGGTCGCCGGACGGCCCCTGGACGCCTGACCCTCCACTGGACATGGTGGGGGCGGTGTTAGCGTGTCGGGGTGGCCAAAGGAATCAGCCGCCAACGAATCGTGGAAGCCGCACTCGAACTCCTGGACTCCGACGGGATCGACGCGCTGACGGCGCGCGCCCTCGCCCAGAGGCTGGGCGTACGTGCGCCCGCGCTCTACTGGCACGTGTCCAGCAAGCAGGAGATCCTCGACGAGATGGGCACGGAGGTGCGTCGCCGGATGGCGCGCACGCTCGCCGAGCAGCCAGAGCCGCGTGACTGGCGTGAGGGGCTGGCCGGGTACGCCCGGGTGATCCGCGGCGAGCTGCTCGCACACCGGGACGGGGCCCGCACGTTCAGCGGCACCCGCGTCACCGACCCCGACATCCTGCGCTCGCAGCAGCAGTGGATGGACCGGTGGACGCAGACCGGCCTGCCGACCGAGCACGGGACGGCGGCCGTCCAGCTCGTGACGGCCCTGGTCGTCGGCTTCGTGATCGAGGAGCAGATGCTCGCCTCCACCGACCACTCGCTGCTGGTCGAGACCGACGAGGTCGCGGCCGCAGACGTGCCCCTGGTCAGGGAGGGTGCTGCGCATCTGCGCTCGGATCCGGACGCGCGGTTCGAGGAGTACCTCGACGTGGTGCTGACCGGCATCGCCGTCCGCTACGCCGGGGATCGCGGCGCCGGGAGCTAGCCGATCGCCGCGCCGACCAGCAGGACGGTGGCGGCGACCTCGACGAGCGCGCCGAGCACGTCGCCGGTGATGCCCCCGAACCGGCGGACGGCCCTGGCCAGCAGCCACCACGCCGCGCCGAGCGCGGCGAGGGCCGCGCAGGCGGCGATCCACCACGGTTGCCCGGACAGGTGCGCTGCCCCGGCACCGGCTGCGGGCACGACAACCCACACCGCCACCACGGCGGGAGCAGGAACGCTCCCCGCGACGAGGGCGCCGAGCCCGTCCGGACGCGCCGCCGGCACCGACCGGCGGCAGGCGAGGGCGAGCGCCGCGCGGGCGCCGCAGACCGCCACCAGCAGCGGGAGCCATCCCCACGGGCGTTCCAGCACCGTGCCGGCCGCCAGGGCCTGGGCCAGCAGCACCAGCACCAGCGAGACGGTGCCCATCGGCCCGACGTCGCCGCGGCGCATGATCTCCAGCGCTGCCCCGGCCGGCTTCCCGGACCCCAGCCCGTCCGTGGTGTCGGCCAGCCCGTCGAGGTGCATGGCCCGGGTGCCCATCGCCAGCGCCGCCACGACCAGCACGCCGGCGAGCGGGGACGGCAGCCCCACGGCCACCGCTGCCCAGCCCAGCGCCGCCGAGAGCGCGGCGACCGGCAGCACGGCCAGCGGGGCCAGCAGCATCGCCGCGCGGGCCTGCGGGCGTCCCAGCTCGTCGGGGGGACGCACCGGGACGACGGTCAGCAACCCGACCGCCAGCCGCAGGCCCGGAAGGCTCATGCCAGGTCCGAGAGCTGGGCGATCCCCAGCAGGGCCGCCACCGCCGAACGCACCACCGGGACGGCGAGCACTGCGCCACTGCCCTCGCCGAGCCGCATCGACAGGTCGACCAGCGGACGCAGGCCCAGCCGGTCCAGCGCGAGCGCCTGGCCCGGCTCCGTCGAGCGGTGGCCGGCCTGCAGCCACGCCCTCGTCCCGGGCTGGTAGTCCTCGGCCACCAGCGCCTCCGCGGCCGCGATCACCCCGTCCAGCAGCACGGGCACCCCGCGGCGGGCCGCGCCGCTGATGAACCCGACCGCGGCGGCGAAGTCGGCCGAGCCGAGGGCGGCGAGTCGCTCGACCGGATCGGCGACGCGCTCTCCCGCCCGGGCGAGGGCGGCCTCGATCAGGGTGGTCTTGTGCGCGAGCGTGCCCTCGTCGATGCCGGTGCCGCGGCCGGTGACCGCAGCCGGCTGCACGCCGAGGGACGCGGCGATCAGCGCCGCCGCCACCGTGGTGTTGCCGATGCCCAGGTCGCCGGAGATCAGCAGTTGCGCCCCGGCGGCGACCTGCTCCGCGGCGATCGTGTCGCCCGCGGCGATCGCCTGCTCGACCTCTGCACGGGTGAGCGCGTCGGCGAGGTGGATCGCACCGGAGGACGTCCGCACCTTGAACCGGGAGATCTCCGCCGGCAGGTCGGGGAAGTCCACGGCCACCGCGATGTCGTAGATCGACACCGTCACCCCGTTGGCCGCGGCGAGCGCGGAGACGCCCGCGTGGCCCCCGGCGATGCCGTACACCATGGCCGGCGTGATCGCGGCCGGGTAGGCCGACACCCCGTCCGCGGAGATGCCGTGGTCTCCGGCGAAGACGACCACGCGCACGTCGTCCAGCTGCCGCGGCGGGCACACCCCCTGGCAGGACGAGACCCAGGCGGCCAGGTGCTCGAGCTCGCCGAGCGCCCCGAGCGGCTTGGCCTGGCCGTCGCTCAGCGCGCGGGCCGCGGCGTAGGCGGCGTTGCTGGGGGCCTGCACGGGCGTGCGCACGGAAGGGTTCATCTGGGTCTCCTGGACGGTCGGACGGCGCGTGTCACGCCGCCCGACCACCCTAACGACGGACGGTCGTTGGGTCCGCCCGGGCACACTATTCGACAGGGTCGTACACCGGGAGGACGAAATCGTGCTGGAGTTGCTGGTCGGGCTGGCCGTGCTGGTCGGGCTCGTCGGGATCGTCGTCCCCGTGCTGCCCGGCTCTCTCCTGATCGGTGCCGGCGTGCTGGTGTGGGCCGCCGTGACCAACACCACCGCCGGCTGGCTCGTGTTCGCCGCGAGCGCCACGCTGCTGGCGACCGGCGCGCTCGTCACCTGGTTCATCCAGGCGCGGCACACCAGGGCCGCGGGGGTACCGGGACGCTCCCTCATTGCGGCCGGCATCGCGGGCATCGTGGGCTTCTTCGTGATTCCCGTCGTCGGGCTGCTGCTGTTCTTCCCGCTCGGGCTGTTCCTGGCGGAGTACGCGCGGCTGCGCGAGCCGAGGCGGGCGTGGGCGTCCGCGCTGGTCGGGCTGAAGGCCACCGGGCTCGGCATGATCGCAGAGCTCGGGCTGGCCCTCGCTGCGGCCGGGGTGTGGCTGGCGGCGGTGCTGAGCGGCGTCTGAGGCCCGGCGCCCCGGGGTAAGGGACGGCCGTATCCGTCCGTCCAACCAAGGAGGCACACCCATGGCCAAGAGCGCCAGGACCCGGTTCACCCTGCCCGGACTGACCCGCGAGGAGTCGTCGCGGGTCGTCCAGATCCTCCAGGAGAGGCTGGTCTGCTACAGCGACCTGCACCTCACGCTGAAGCACGTGCACTGGAACGTGGTGGGGCCGAACTTCATCGGCGTCCACGAGATGATCGACCCGCAGGTCGAGCTCGTGCGGCTGTACGCCGACGAGGTCGCAGAGCGCATCGCGGCCCTCGGCGCCTCGCCGAAGGGGACGCCGGGCGCGATCGTCGCGACCCGAAGCTGGGAGGACTACCCGCTGGGCCGGGACCTCGTGCAGGCCCACCTCGAGGAACTCGACAAGGTCTACGACGGCGTCGTGGAGTCCAACCGCACCGCGATGGAGGAGCTGGAGGACCTCGACCTGGTCACCCAGGACCTGCTGATCGGACACACCGGCGAGCTGGAGAAGTTCCAGTGGTTCGTCCGTGCCCACCTCGAGAACGCCCAGGGCGCCATCCCCAACAACTGATCCCGGCTCGCCGGGGAGCGGAATTGCCTACTCCCGCCCCTCCGGCGAGCGGTCGGGACCCACTTCCGGCCACCCCCGCCTTGACCCGCAGACCGCAGCTTTGGCAGATTCGGAGCGTCTGAGCGGTCAAACCACGTGCCGACTCCGACGTCTTGCTCCGAAAGGAGACGACGATGGCACGTGGCCTCGCGCCCGCTTCCAGCGTCCCTGCTGATACCCGCACCCGTGAAGCACGCACCGAGGAACTCCTCGGGCGACTGCAGTGCTGCACCGACGACGCCGAGAGGCAGTCACTCACCGAAGAGCTCGTCGAGGCCAACCTCGGCCTCTGCGACGCGCTCGCCAACCGTTACGCGAACCGGGGTGCCGACCGCGACGACCTGGTGCAGGTGGCCAGGGTCGCCCTGTTCCTCGCCGTCCGCCGCTTCCGTCCCGGCGAGGGGCGCAGCTTCGTCGCGTTCGCCGTCCCGACGATCACCGGCGAACTGAAGCGCCACTTCCGCGACCACTGCTGGATGGTCCGGCCACCGCGCCGGATCCAGGAGTTGCGGGCCCGGGCCAGCCGCCAGGGCCAGGAACTCGAACAGCAGCTGGGCCGCAGCGTCACCACGGCCGAGCTCGTCGAGGAGCTGGGGGTGGACGCGGGCCTCGTCCGCGAGGCCACCACCGCCGACGGCAGCTACCGTCCCTGGTCGCTGGACGCGCCGGTCGACTCCGAGTCCGGAACCAGCTTCGGTGCCACCCTCTCGGTGGACGGTGACACCGACCAGCTGGTCGACCGGCTCGCGCTGCAGCGCGCGCTGTCCGGCCTCACCCGCCGGGAGCGGATGGTGCTGAAGTGGCGGTTCGAGGAGGGCTGCACCCAGGCAGAGATCGGACGGCGCCTCGGCGTCTCCCAGATGCAGGTGTCCCGCATCCTGCGCCGCAGCCTGGGACGGGCCCGGGACGCGCTCACCGAGCGCGAGCCGCTCGCCGGCTGACCCAGCTGACCCGCCACGGCTAGCCCGCCACCCGGCTGGCCCGCCACGGCTGGCCCGCCACGGCTGGCCCGCAAACCCCGAGGGCCAGCCTTGCGTCCGAGGGCTCGCACACCGGTGCTGGCCCTCGGCGTCAAGGCTGGCCCTCGGCGCGGGGGGCTGGCCCTCGGCGCGGGGGCCTGGCTCTCGCGGTTTGCGGGGGCGACGGGCGGGGTACCCAGTATTCGAAAGCGCAGGACGACACGAGGAGGAACCTCATGGGTATCGACGACAAGGCGGAGAACACCGCCGACAAGGTGAAGGGCCAGGTCAAGGAAGGCTGGGGCAAGCTCACCGACAACGAGCGCCTCGAGGCCGAGGGCAAGGCCGAGCAGGCCGTCGCCGATGTCAAGCAGGCCGGCGAGAAGGCCAAGGACGCGTTCAAGTAAGCCGAAGAAAGGACGACACCAATGGCACTCCTTCTGTGGATCCTCGCCGCGATCCTCGTGATCTCGGGCATCTTCGCCCTCGTCAGGGGCCAGATGCTGTGGGGCATCGTGCTCATCGTGGTCGGCCTTCTGGTCGGCCCCGGAGGGGTCAGCATCTTCAACGTGAGCTGACCGCGACCACCGTGGTGACGCCCGCCGTTCCGGAACTCCGGACGGCGGGCGTTCGGCTGTCCGGACCTATGCCTCCCGCGCGACGGCGTCCGCCACGACCGCGAGGACGGCGGGATCCCAGGTGAGGGCACGCTCGACCGGCAGCCCGAACTGCCCGGCGAAGAACAACGAGTGGACGTCGTCGAAGGTGTGCGTCACCCGGTGGGGCAGCACGGACGCGGGGACGTCCTGCGCCAACGCGCTGCGCAGGCTCACCAGCCCGTCGTTCGGCCAGGCCGAGCGCGGGCCGTCCGCGGTGAACGCCGCGCCGCCGACCAGGGTGACGGTGAGCCCGTCCAGCAGGCCCCCCTGCCGCGCGTTCCACCCGTCGGCACCGGCGAGGTAGCCGCTCGTCACCTGCTCCGCGGCGCCGTCGCGCGGGGCGGACGCGGCTTCCGCGGAGAACCCGGCGAGCACCGCGGCGAACCGCGGGTCGCCCGCGAGGTCGGCGGGATCACGCTGGCCGGCCTCCACCTCCGCCGCGAAGGAGCCCGTCCACGGCGTGCCGATGGTGGTCAGGCTGCGGACACAGAGCGGGGACGCCGCGTCGCGCAGCACACGCAGGGCCGCCCTGCTGAACAGCCCGCCCATCGAGTGCGCGACGAGGTCGAAGGACGAGTAGCCGTAGCGCTGCGACAGCAGCGCGAGGAAGCCCGCCAGGTGGTGCCCGGCGCCGTCGATCGTGCCGGCGGAGTTGATGGTCACCTCCGCGGGAAGCACCTCCGGCGGGGCACTGAAGCCGGGTTCGGCCTCGTCGGCCAGAGCCTGCCCGGCGCCCACGTGCGCCGGCGCGGTGAACACCTCGTGGCCCGCGGCGAGCAGGCCCTCCCTCAGGAAGGTGTCGGTGGTGCCGGCGGGGAGGCCGCCGCGGCAGGCGGCGTCCGGCGTGGTGAACGGGCTGTGGGCGGCGCCACCGGACACGATGACGAGGGCGCGGGACGGGGAGCTCATGACGGTTCCTGAGGGTGCGACTGGCGGGTCGGGTTGCCGCGGTGCGGCGTCGGCCCAGCGTAGCCATCCCCCGCCGCGCGGGCGGTCGCGGCGCGGCGTCAGCCCAGGAGGTCGTACAGCGCGCTGATCGCCGCACCGGCGTCGGGCGCGTCCACACCGGCCGGCTCCGGCAGCGTCCAGCCGCCGATGCGGACCAGCGGCCGTCCGGTGCGCAGCGCCAGCGCCACCTCGCTCAGGGTGCCCCAGCTGCCGCCGACCGCGACCACGGCATCGGCGGCGCGCACCAGCACCCCGTTGCGGAGCTCCCCGAGTCCCGTGGCGATGAGCACCCCGTGCGCCGGCGAGCCGGCGGCCCGGTCCGTCCCCGGCAGCAGGCCGACGGCGAGCCCGCCCGCCTCGCGGGCACCCTCGGCAGCAGCCGCCATCACCCCGCCGAGCCCGCCGGTGAGGACGACGGCGCCCTCCCGGGCGAGCAGCCGCCCCAGCTCCCGGGCGGTCGCGCACTCCTCCGGCGTCGCGTCACCGGGGCCGCTGACCGCGACCTGGCGTCCGGCGAGCCCGGTCACGGCTCACTCCCCGGTGAGGCTGATGTCCACCAGGATCTCCGCGGCCAGGCGCTCGAGGTCCGCCGCGATGGTGGCCGGCTCGGCGCCCTGCGGGAGCCGAGCCACCACGGTCGCCTCGAAGAGCCGCCCGCCCGACATCGGCGCCTCCCTGCTCTCGCTCGTGAGGCTCTCGATGCTGGCGCCGTGCCGGCTCAGCACCGCGGAGATGTCGCGCACGATGCCCGGGTGGTCGTTGCCCAGCACCGTCAGGGTGAGGTCCTTCTGCGCGGGGACGGCGGGCGCGTCCGACCCGGGGTGGGCGGTGACCTTCAGCAGCCCGTCGAGCTGGCCGAGGGCAGCGGTGAGGTCGGCGAGCCGGTCGTCGGGGACGGAGACCACGACGATCCCGGCGAAGGTTCCGGCGAGCTCGGCGAGCTGGCTGTGCTCCCAGTTGCCGCCGTGCGCGCTGACGACATCGGCCAGGGCGGCGACAAGGCCGGCGCGATCGTCGCCGACGACGGTGAGGACGAGGTTCGACACGCCCCGAGCCTATCGACTCCCCCGCGTCGACTCACCCGCGGAAGCGTGGCTCAGGACGTGGACGTCTCCGCCCGCAGCCGGGTCATGGCCTCGGCCAGCTCGTCGGTACCCCAGGGCCGCACCACCCGGGCGACCTCCGCGCCGTCGGCGAGGAAGATCAGCGTCGGCCACAGCTTCACGCGGTAGGAGCGGCCGAGCGGACGGCCCTTGCCGTCCTCGACCAGGACGTGGCGCAGTCCGTCCGCCTCGCCCAGGACCGAGGCGATCGCCGGCTCGGCCGCACGGCAGTACCCGCACCAGTCCGTTCCGAACTGGAGCACCGTTGCCCCCGGCAGGGCGTCGACCTCGTCCCGCGAAACGGCCTCTGGCAGGTAGGCGTACGGCATGCGCGTCAGGATAGGCGACGGCCCCAACCTCCCCGGCGACGACGTCCGGAGGCACTGCCAGGGCTCCCTCGCGGTAGTGAGGGCCAACCGGGGACCGTGTCCGCCCGGCGCCTGACCCGCCGGCGGGCACTTCGGCCACTTCCCCGGCCCCGGACCCGGTGCGATGCTGGAAGCGTGACGGTGTCACCCCTGCCCAGGGTTGGTGCGACGCTGGCCGGTCGGGACCGCAGCGGACGCACCCTGCGGATTGCCCGCCACGCGGAGACCGAGCGCGTCGTGCTGTCGGTGTGGCAGGACCAGACCTGCGTGGCGACGGTTCGGCTCGCCCCCGAGGACGTGGCCGCCCTGGTCGGTGAGCTGGCCCGGCTGCTCCCGCAGGATCCCCCGGCACAGCACCCGCGCGCCGGCTGAGGTCAGCCCGGGTTCCCGGTGAGGCGCGCGTAGCGGTCGAACTGCGCCTGCGCCGCGGCCATCTCCGCGTCGGTGAGGAGCACGGGCTCGCCCAGCTGGCAGGCGCGCCAGTACTGCTCGCACAACGTCTCCAGCTGGACGGCCAGCAGCAGCGCGTGGGAGAGGTCACGCCCGTGCACCACCATGCCGTGGTTGGCCAGCAGGCAGGCGCGGCGCCCGTCCATCGCGGCCACTGCGGCGTCGGAGAGCTCCTGGGTGCCGAACGTGGCGTAGTCGGCGCAGCGCACCGTGGTGCCGCCGAAGAGCGCGAGCAGGTAGTGGAAGGCCGGGAGGTCCTGGCGGCGACAGGCCAGCGCGGTGGCGAAGGACGAGTGCGCGTGCAGGACCGCGCCGGCCTCGGGGAACGCCGCGTACAGGTCGGCGTGCAGCCGCCACTCCGAGGACGGCTCGAGCGCGCCGTCGGCGTGGCCGTCCCGGATCGCCACGAGGTCCTCCGGGGCGACGGTCTCCACCGGTCGGCCGCTCGGGGTCACCAGGAACGCGGTGCCCTCCCCGACCAGGCGGACGCTGGCGTTGCCGGACGTCCCGTGGTTCAGGCCCGCATCCGCCATCGCGCGGAACGTGGCGACCAGGCGCGTGCGGGCGTCCATCACGGCGCTCATCGGCCGCTCCTTCCGAAGACGTCGGCCAGGGCGGCGGCGCCGAGCACCCCGCGCTCGGTGATGTAGCCGCTGACCAGGTGCGCCGGGGTGACGTCGAACGCGGGATTGGCCGTGCGCGTCCCCGCCGGTGCCAGGCGGACCTCAGCGACCCTTCCGGTGGCGTCGAGGCCGCGGACGGTGCACACCTCGTCCTGCCCGCGGTCCTCGATCGGGATGGCTGCGCCGTCGGGGCAGGCGAGGTCGAGGGTCGAGGACGGGGCCGCGACGTGGAACGGCACGCCCGCGGCGTGGGCGGCCAGCGCCTTCAGGTAGGTGCCGACCTTGTTGGCCGCGTCCCCGTTGGCGGCGATGCGGTCCGCGCCGGTGATCACCACGTCCACCGCGCCGGTGGCGAGCAGGAACCCGGCGGCGTTGTCGGCGACCAGCGTGTGCGGCACGCCCGCCTCGCGGAGCTCCCAGGCGGTCAGCAGGCCCTGGTTGCGCGGGCGGGTCTCGCTGACCACCACCTCCACCGGCACGCCGTCGGCGACGGCGGTGAAGACCGGCGCCAGCGCTGTGCCGATCCCGCATGTCGCCAGCCAGCCGGCGTTGCAGTGGGTGAGCACGCGCACCGGGCCTCCCCGCTGCTCGGCGAGCCGCCGCAGGACGGGCACCCCGTGACGTCCGATCGCCGCGCACAGGGCCGCGTCGTCGTCAGCGATCGCCTCCGCCTCGGCCCACGCGACGGCGGGACGATCCGCCGCAGGGAGGGGGCGGAGCCGCCCGGCCATCCGCTCCAGGGCCCAGTGAAGGTTGACGGCGGTCGGCCGGGTACCGCCCAGCAGGACCACGGCCGCGTCGAGCGCCGCGTCACCCGCGTCCACGGTCATCGCGATGGCGACGCCGTAGGCGGCCGTGGCGCCGATCAGGGGAGCGCCGCGCACGCGCATCACCCCGATGGCCTCCGCGACCTGGTCCACGCTCGACAGGTGGCGGGTGGCGCGCTCGTACGGCAGGAGGGTCTGGTCGAGGACGCCGATACCGTCGTGCTCCCGCCACACCGTCGGGGCACGACAGCCCGCGACCGGCACCCAGGGCAGCGACGCCACGTCCATGCCCGCACTCTAGCCAGCGCAGGGTCGGCGGGGACGCCGTCGGGCCGGGCGGGCCCTCAGCCCCGCGCCCAGCTGTTCACCTCGACCGGCAGGACCACCTGGCGGGCCCGGAGGGCGGCGGCGATGGCGAGGCGGGCGGCCGCCGCGGAGTCCGCGTCCGGGCAGCGCACCTCGATCGCGCCCACCTCCAGGTCGGGCGTCGCGACCAGGTCGAGGTAGTCACGGACGCGGTCGTCCCACCACGACGCGGACGCGTCCGGCGGCGGGACGTCGATGGCGACCAGGCGTCCGCCGATGCCGGGCTGGAGGGCGGCCACCCGCACCACGCGCCCGTCGTCCACCACCAGCTCGAGGGCGCCGAGCTCCGGTCCGGCCGACTCCGGGGAGCGGAACAGCCGCCACTGCACGAGCGCGTTGGCGACCTCCCTGCGCAGCACGACGGCGAGCCGCTCGTGACGGACGCCGCGGGCCGCGTCCAGCCGCCGCACCTGGGCCCGCGCCACGTAGGCGCCGGCGACACCCACCCCCCAGAACAGGAACTGGGTGGCCATCGCCCACCGGAACGCCACCGGGGAGTAGCCGCCCAGGAGGTCGAGCACCACGCCGATCACCCACACGTTGAGCACGGCGGCGAGGAAGCCCCCGACGATCACCAGCCCGCTGGCCGTGCCGATCTGGTGGAGGGGGTTGTGGGCGCGGGCCACGTCGAAGCCGACCGAGGAGCCGGGGCCGGCGACGGCGAGGCCGGCCATCAGCACGACCAGCAGCCAGATCGGCGCCGGGCCGGGCCACAGCAGCACCGCGAGCCACGGGAGCGCGACGGACAGCGAGACCAGCAGCGCGAGGTTCGTCCGCTGGAGGGGTGCCCGCCGGCTGAGCACCCCGACGAGCGGGCCGAGCGGGACGCCGGCCAGCACCATCACCGTGAACAGGCCCGCGGCGACCGGCTGCGGGTAGCCGAGCCCGGACATCAGGAACGGGTAGCCCCACATCAGGGTGAAGGTCATCACCCAGAACGAGCACATCCAGTGGATCCAGAAGCCCAGTCGCGACGCCGGGACGCGGAGCACGTTGGCCACCTGCTGCCGCAGGCCCACGTCGGGCGGGCTGACCGGCGGGACCACTCCGGGCGGGGCGTTGCGCATCAGCGCGAGGACGACCACAGCGGTCAGGGCCGACACCGCCGCCGCGGCCGTGAAGGCCACCGTCCAGCCGGCCGCCCCGAGCAGGGCTGCCAGCGGGACGGAGCTCAGCACCTGCCCGGCCTGTCCGACCATGCTGGTCAGCTGGTTGAGCACGGCGATCCGTCCGGCCCCGAACCAGGCCGGCAGCAGCCGCAGCACCGAGCCGAACGTCATCGCGTCCCCGACGCCCAGCAGGACGCGGGCGATGATCGCCGACACCACGTTGGTGCTGACCGCCAGGTCGAGCTGGCCCAGGCACATCAGCACGCCGCCGCCGGCCACCACCAGGCGGGTGCCGAACCGGTCGGCGAGCACGCCGACCGGCACCTGCATCACGGCGTAGGTGAGCAGCTGGACGACCACGAACAGGCTCACCAGCGAGGCGCCGGCCGAGAACCTCTCCGTCGCCTGGACGCTCGCCACCCCGAAGCTGGTGCGCTGCATCACGGCCACGACGTAGGCGAGCGCCCCCAGCGCCCACATGAACCAGGCGCGCGGGGAGTCCACGGCGCGGTATCGGTCGGCGGGGGGCACGTGCCCACTGTCGCACGGGCGGACGGCCGGTCCGCCGGTGCGTCCACGCGGCAGGTCCGGGCCGGAAGCCGCTTACTCCCCGACGGCCGGCAGCAGCGGGACGGCGTCCTCGTCCTCGTCCCTGGGGAACAGGGCCCGCAGGCCGAGTCGGCGGAGGACGAACCAGACGAAGTTCACCACCCCGATCGCCATCGCGATCGAGACCGCGATCATGGTGCCGGAGTCACCGACCATGAGCCCCCACGTCTCCCACAGCGTGATGTTCACCAGCCCGAGCACGAGGAACACCGGCGACAGCCCGCGGACGTCCCGGGCGCGCGCGAGCTCGACCGTCTGGCCGCCGGCGATCACCACACTCGGGACGGTGACCACCACCCCGTACGCCGCAGAGCCCAGCAGCAGGTCGATCGCGATCATCGCCACCCCCAGGACCGCCCCGGGCAGCAGCGTCGCGGCAACCGGACGGTCGAGCCCGCGGGCCATCAGCACCAGGATCGGGACGGTCGTGAGCAGGGCGAGCACGTTGGTGACGACCTGCGGGGGCTGGCCGATCAGCAGGCCGTGCACCGTCCAGCCGATGTTGATCGACAGCGTCGCCTGCCAGGCGATCAGCGAGAGGCCCGCGACGCTGCGGGTGCGCAGCAGCCGGACGAGCTGGGGGACGCCGAGGATCGTGCCGAGCACGGTCGCGCTCCAGCCGACGATGTCGACGGGCGTCATGGTTCGTTCTCCCCCCGGTCGGGTGTGGAAGCGCTCCCGCACCCGGCCCTGTCCGGCGGCGTGTCACCGGTGTGGCTGTGCGACGAACCCTACGCCGGGCACGGGCCAGGGAAGGCCCGAACCGGACGAAGGTGCGCCCGGCGCCGGGCCGGGCGGGCGTCCGTTCAGGCCCGCAGCCGGGGACGGGCACGGGGGTGTGGACCGCTTGCACTTCTCGTCGTCGGGCGGGCGTGCAGAAGGGGCCGCCCCCGAAGGGACGGCCCCTCGTGTCGCGGCGCGCTCACTTGGAGGGCAGGAGCACCCCGTCGATCACGTGGATCACGCCGTTGCTGGCGGTGATGTCGGTCTTGACCACGTTCACGGTGTTGCCGGCGCCGTCGGTCAGGCTGACCTTGCCGTCCTTCACGTTCACGGTGAACGTGCCACCCTGCACCGTGGTCACCTTCTGGCCGTCCATGCCGGCCACCTGTGCGGCCATGACCTCGCCGGGCACCACGTGGTAGGTCAGGACGCCGGTGAGGGCCTCCTTGTCCTTCAGCAGGCCGTCGAGGGCACCGTCGGGGAGCTTCGCGAACGCCTCGTCGGTGGGAGCGAAGACGGTGAAGGGACCCTCGCCCTTCAGCGTCTCGACCAGGCCGGCCGCGGTCAGTGCCTGGGCGAGGGTGGTGAAGTCGCCGGCGGCGACGGCGGTGTCGACGATGTCCGGCGCCGCGGACTCGCTCATCGTCGGGGCCGGGCTGGACGCCGCCGACGTGGCCGGCGCGGAAGGGGACGGGGCGGCCGGCGTGGTGGCGGTGCACCCGGTGGCCACGAGGCCCAGTCCGATGATCGCGGCAGCGGTGAGGATGCTCTTCATGGTCGGTCCTTTCGGTCGGTGTTGCTTGCCCCTTCTTCCGTCCGGGCCGGACGCACGGATGCATGGTGCGCAGTTCTACGCAGGCACCGCAGGTTCGCCGGATCGGGTGCATCCGGACGGCCCGCTCGCGCCGAAGAGGAGTCGAGCTGCACGCCGGTGCAGCCTGAGCGAAGGGACCACACCATGACGCTTCGACGCACGCTGACCCGACTGGGCGCCGTCGCCCTCACGGGCATCCTGGCCGCCGGGCTGGCCGCAGCCCCGGCCGGTGCCACCACGACCTCGCCCGGCGAGCGCAGCCTCGCCGCGGTGCTCACCTCCGACGGGAACACCTTCGACCGCAACTGGTACGACTACGACATCGTCACAGAGGCGGTGCTCGCCGTCCTGGCCGCCAAGCCCTCCAGCCCGGTCGGCGTCCTGGCCGACGGGTCGGTGCCGCTGACCGCGTTCATCCCCAACGACCGCGCCTTCCAGGTGCTCGTGCACGACCTGACCGGGCGCTGGCCGTCCACCGAGAAGAAGACGTTCGACCAGCTGGTGGCGGCCGTCGGCGTGGACGCGGTGGAGAGCGTCCTGCTCTACCACGTGGTACCGGGCGCCACGATCCGCGCGAAGGACGCGGTGAAGGCGGACGGCGCGTCCCTGGCCACCGCGCTCCCCGGTGCCTCGATCACCGTCGACGTGAAGAGCAAGTGGCTGCCGCTGATCGTGCTGAAGGACCTCGACCGCAACGACGCCAACCCCTGGGTCAACCCGCGCGCGCTCGACATCAACAAGGGCAACAAGCAGATCGCGCACGGCATCACCCTTGTGCTGCGTCCGCTGAACCTCTGACCGACGTGGGCACCGGCCCCTTCCCGGCGACCCTCGCCGGAGGGGCCGGTCCCACCTATGCTGAAGAGGTGCCGAGCGACAGCGCCCTCCCACAGGAGGACCTGGCCGTCCGCCTGCGCGACGGGGACGCCGACGCGCTGGCGGCGGTGTACGAGCGGCACTCCCGCCTCGTCCACACCCTGGCGCTGCGCGCGCTGGGCAACCACCACGATGCCGAGGACGTGACCCAACAGGTGTTCGTCGCCGCCTGGCGCGGACGACACAACCTCGATCCCGGCCAGGGACCGCTCGCGGCCTGGCTGGTGGGCATCACCCGGCACGCCGTCGCCGACCTGCTGGCACAACGCGCACGAACCGTCCGCAACCTGCACGCGGTCGCCGCCCAGCCCGCGGAGCCCGCGACGGCGTCCCTGGACGGCGCGGTCACCGACCGTGTCGTCGTCGCACACGCGTTGGCCTCCCTGGGTGAGCCGAGGGCGACCATCCTGAAGCTGGCGTTCGCCGAGGAGCAGACGCATGAAGAGATCGCGCGGCGCCTGGACCTGCCGCTGGGTACGGTGAAGAGCCACATCCGGCGGGGTCTGCTGCAGTTGAGAGAGAACATCCGGGGGGTGAGAGCCGATGCATCCTGACGAGGAGACGCTGGCCAGGCTCGCCCTCGGCGAGCCGGTCGGGGCGGAGGACGCCGCGCACGCGGAGGGTTGCGCCTCCTGCCAGGCGTTCATCGCCGAGCTGGCCGAGACGCTGGCGCTCGTCCGCGAGTCGTCCGGGGAGGAGCTGGTCGCACCTCCGGACTCGGTGTGGCGGGCGATCAGCGACGAGGTGGCCACGGACGCCGCTGTGCCGGTGTCACCGGCGGTGCCCACGGCGCCGGCACCCCCTCCGGAGTCCGGATCGTCGGGGGTGGACGAGCTCGCCGCGAGGCGGCGTCCGAGGTTCGGCTGGATCGCGATCGCCGCGGCCGTCGGGGTGGTCGCCGGCGTGGTCGGCACACAGGTCGTCCCCGACCTGGTCGCGCCGCGGCCGCAGGTGATCGCCCAGGCCCAGCTGGACACGCTGGACACCGGTACCCGCGGCGGCGAGGCGGAACTGCTCTCCAGCCGCGGCCGCGCCCTCGACCTGCGTGTGCAGGTGAAGCCGCTCGACCCGGGCGACGGCTACCTCGAGGTGTGGCTGATCAACTCCGACCTCAAGCGGATGGTGTCGATCGGCGTCCTGCCCAGCGACGCCACCGAGCAGGACTTCCGGGTGACCCGCAGCCTGATCGACCAGGGCTACGTGATCGTCGACATCTCCCGCGAGCAGTTCGACGACCGTCCCCAGCACTCCGGCGACAGCCTGTTGCGCGGCAGCCTCGCCTGAGCGCCTCCCCTCACGTCCCGCGAAGTGGACCGAAACCGCCGATGTCGGCGGTTTCGGTCCACTTTGCGCGCGGAGGGGGAGGGGGAGATGGGAACGGGGCGTGATTGGCGCTGAACCCACCGGCTGCCGTCAGCCGTCCGCCCCTGCGGACTCGCGCAGCACCAGCGGGCAGGCGAGCCTGGTGATCTCTCCGGGAGGGGCCGGGTCGAGGCCGAGGAGGACGCGGACGCTCGTCGCGCCGAGTTCGTAGTGAGGGAGCTGGACGGTGGTGAGCGGCGGGCGCAGGTGGGCGGCGATCACTTCCTGGTTGTCGAACCCGACGATGGCCAGGTCGGCGGGAACCTTGAGCCCACGCACCCGGACGGCGTCGTACAACCCCATCGCCACGCGGTCGTTGTGGCAGAAGACACCTGTGGCGTCCAGCCTGCTCAACCGCTCGTAGGCGCCGTATCCGCCCTCCTGGTTGGGTTCTGCGTCGATCACCAGCGTCGGGTCGAACTCGATACCGGCCGCAGCGAGCGCCTGCCGGTAGCCCGCGAGCCGCCCCGTCCGGGCCGGCGACTCCCAGGTGGTGTTCACGAAGGCCACCCGACGGTGACCCTGGCGCAGAAGCTGCTCGGTGGCCGTGCGTCCGCCCTGCACCTCGTCGGGCACGACGGCCCGGGCCGCAGACCCGGGGGCGTAGCAGTTGACCAGGACCATCTCCGCCTGCAGGAGGGAGGCTGGTACGGAGATCTCCCGGTGGTACCAGGTGGAGTAGAGGATCCCCCGCACCTGGTGTTCCAGCATCATCTCGATCGCCTCGCGCTCGACCTGGAGGTCGGCATCGGTGTTCGCGACGAGCAGGACGAAGCCGTGCCGCCAGGCCTCGTCCTGTGCCCCGTGGATGATCTGTCCGGCGAACGGGGTGGTCGCGACGCCGTCCGCGACGAGGCCGATGAACGTCGACGTCCCCTTGACCAGGTTCTTGGCCAGGGCGTTCGGCCGGTAGCCGAGCTCGTCGATCGCCGCCTGCACCCGCCTCCGGGTGGCATCGGAGAGCCGGACGTTCGTCCGCCCGTTGGCCACATAGGAGACGGTCGCGACCGAGACCCCCGCCCGCCTGGCCACGTCGTGCAGCGTGACCGGAGCGGAGGAGCCCGGCTCGACGCCGGAACCCGTGCTGTGCATCCTCGTCACCCCTAGCCCTTGGTCGCGCCGCTCTCGAGACCGTAGATGATCGCGCGATTCATCACCAGGAACACGAGGAGCAGCGGGGTCACGGTAACGCAGACGGCCGCGAACGTGGCGGTCCAGTCGACCGAACCCATGGCGCCGATGAAGTTCTGCAGGCCCAGCGGGATCGTCTTGAGGTTCTCCTCGAAGACGAAGGTGTTCGCGAAGATGAAGTCGTTCCAGATGAAGATCCCGTTGACGAACACCACGGTGACGACGGTGTTCGTCGACAACGGCATCGTGATCTCGAAGAAGACCCGGAACGGCCCCGCGCCGTCGAGCGCGGCCGCCTCGTAGGTCTCCCGCGGGATGTAGTCGAAGAAGGAGATGAACAGGTAGACCGAGGTGGGAAGGGCGAAGCCGACGAGCGGGATGATCATCGACTCATAGGTGTTCAGCAGGCCGACCCGCGAGTAGTTGATGAACAACGGCACCAGGGCGATCTGCACCGGCACGATGATGCCGAGCAGGAAGGCCCCCATCACGACCCGGCTGCCGCGGAAGCCGAGGACCTTGATCGCGTAGGCGGCCATCATCCCCAGCAACACGATCAGCAGGCTCGACACGGCGGTGACCACGAAGCTGTTGAGGATGTAGCGCCACAGGTCCGCCGAGGCGAATGCGCGGGCGTAGTTGTCCCAGGTGAGGGCTCCCGGCAGTCCGAAGGCGTTGCCGGAGGCGAACTCCTGCGCCGGACGGAGGCTGGTGACGAACAGCCACAGCAGGGGGTAGACCTGCACGAGGACGATGAGGAACACCAGCAGGCTGGCGAAGGTCCTGGCCAGGTGCAGGCGACGGCGCCGCTCCGGCACGGAGATCAGGTCGGTCATGCGTTCGCCCCCCTTCGGAGCAGGGCCAGGATGAGCCCGACCGCGACGATGCACTCGACGACGATGAACACCGCGATGCTGCTGGCGTAGCCGAAGTCGGTGCTGCGGAAGGCCGTCTTGAACATGTAGGTGGTCAGGAGCTCGGACGCCTGGCCCGGCCCGCCGTTGGTCAGCAGGTAGGGGATGTCGAAGCCGCGCAGGCTGTAGGTCGAGGCCATGATCATGGTGGTCACCCACACCGGGCGGATGTACGGGAAGCGGACGTGGGCGAAGACCTGCCAGGTCGACGCCCCGTCGAGGCGGGCCGCCTCCTCCAGCTCCTTCGGCACGGCGAGGATCGCGGCGTAGAGGATCAGCATGTAGAGGCCGGTGAAGCGCCACCCCTCCGGTGCGGAGACCGCAACCAGCACCGTGTCCACCTCCGACAGCCACGGTCGGGCCCAGTCGCCCAGTCCGACGGCGCCGAGCAGCTGGTTGATCAGGCCCGGTGGCTCGTAGGAGTAGATCCGCTGGAACAGGAACGCGATGGCGACGGTGGAGATGATCGCCGGCAGCAGGTAGAGGGTCTTGGCGACCTCCTTGCCACGGCCGGCGTAGCTGAGCAGGTTCGCGACGAACAGCGCCACCCCGAGCTGGAAGAACAGGCACACCGCGAGGTACACCATCGTGTTGCCGAAGGCCCGCCAGAAGATGGGGTCGGCGGTGAACATCTTCACGTAGTTGGCCACACCCACCGCCTGCAGGTCGGTCACGCCGTCCCAGGAGAAGAAGCTCAGGACCAGCGACTGCACGATCGGCACCGCGACCGCCACCACGTAGAGCAGGAGGGGCGGGAGGAGGAAGACCAGCACCGAAGCGCGTGAGCGTCCTGGAAGCATGTCGTGTCCTTTGGTGGGCCGGGTGCCGCCCGAGGGGAGGGGCGACACCCGGCGGGTGGGTCAGCCGAAGAACTTGGGACCGTTCTCGGCGATCGAGGCATCGATCTTCTGCGTGAACGCCTCCGGCGTGCTGTCGCCCTGGACGAGCAGCGTGAGTTCCTGCTGCATGAGGGTGTTGGTCGTGGGGTCGAGCTTGGTGTCCCAGGGGAAGGCGATCCGGTCGCCGAGGTTGTCGACCTCCGCGAGGGCCCGCTTGTACAGCTCGCTCGAGCCCGCCGGGATCGTGGGCTCGTAGCCCTTCATCGGCGTCAGGTGGCCCGACTGCGCGAGCCGCTCGGAGTAGCGGTCGAGGACGAACTTCAGGAAGTCCTTCATCAGCGGGTCGTAGGTCTGCTTGCTGACGGCCATGCCGATGCCGGACACCACGGTGTACTCGTTGTCGGCCGTGACCGCGCCGTCCACGGTGGGAAGGGTGAAGAAGTCCACGTTGTCGCGGACGTCGGCGGGCAGGTCCTTGCTGGTCAGGCTGGCGAGCTCCCAGGTACCGATCTGGTACATGGCGGACTTGCCGCTGGTGAACAGGTCCCGTGCATCGGTGTAGCCCTGGGAGGAGAAGCCGTCCTGGAAGCAGTCGCTGGAGCCGAGGGACGCCATCCAGTTCACCGCCTTCGAACCCACCTCGTCGCCCATCTTGGCGTCGCCGCGCTTGAGCTGGTCGATGTAGTCCGGGCCGGCGACGCGGAAGGGGTAGTAGGACATGTAGCGGAGCAGGGGCCAGCCGTCCTGGCCGTCGACGGAGATCGGGATCACGCCGGAGTCGCGCAGCGGCTTGCACAGCGTGGCGATGTCGTCGAGGGTCTTCGGAACACCGACCCCTGCCTTCTCGAACAGGGCCTTGTTGTACCAGAAGAACTCCATCTCGAACTCGAACGGCACCATGTAGAGGCCCTTGTCGTCGAACCGCTGGTAGTCGAGCGCGAGCGGGCGGTACTTGTCGAGCAGGCCGAGGTCGGTGAGCATCGCCTCGACGTCGACCAGCTTCCCCTGCTTCACCAGCTTCTGGGTGAAGGGCGTGGCGTCGGTGTCGAAGAGTTCGGGCAGCTGGTTCGCCGCGGCGAGGGTCTGCAGCTTCTGCAGGTAGGACGGCCGGTCAGGCGTGGTGATCAGGTTGAGCGAGAAGCCCGGGTGCGTGGCCGCGTACTCCTCGGCGAGCTTCTTCACGATCGTGATGACCGACCCGTCGGCGGGTCGCGACAGCAGCCAGGAGATCTGCCGCGGCACGATCTCGGTCGCGGTGGGCGCGGGCTGTGCGGCCGGCCCGGAGCAGCCGGCGAGGGCGAGCCCGAGTGCTGTCACCGCCCCGGCGAGAGCGGCAAGGTGCTTCTTCATGGTTCCTTCTCCTCCTTGAGAGAGTGTGATCTATCTGGTTGCGATGGAGATATCGGTGAAGCTGGCGGTTCCGTCCCCGACGAACAGGCCGATTCCGCCGGCGCGGTGGTCGTAGATGCGTGCGCTCATCGCGACCTGGTCGTTCACGTAGGTGACGCAGATGGTTCCCTCGACGACGATGCGCAGCTGATAGCGACCCCCGGCCTCCGGGAGGTCACGCTCGAGTTCGGGGGCGAAGGGGACGTCGCCGGAGATCTGCCACTGGGCGGGTCCGGTGCGCAGGCGGGGCCACCGGTCGAACACCAGCCGGTTGCGCCGCGGTTCAATGCGGATCAGGTAGCCCTCGGACGCGTCGGAAGAGGCTCGAAGGACCACCCCGCACTCGACGGTGCCGGCGGTCGCCTCGATCGTCACCTCGAACAGGTACCGGTCGGGCACGGGCGGGCTCACCGCGGCGGCGGCACCGTCGGTCCGGGAGACGGTCAGTCCTCCGGCGGCCCGCGTCCACTCCCCCACGACCGGGTCGAGGTCCAGCGCGGCCGGCCGGGCGAAGCTCGACCGCAGCGCCTCCGGCATCCGCACCGCGAGGGAGCCGTCGGGCAGGCTCGTCGCCTCGTGCACGGCGAGCGAACCCGCCCACTCCCAGGCGCCGTCGTCGGCCCCGCCCGCCCTCGTCGGGACCCAGCCGGCGAAGTAGCGGCGTCCCCGCAGTTCCAGCGACTTGGCCGCGTAGAAGGCCCGGCCGTCGATCGTGTCGAGGGCCGGTACCGACCACGGGCCGCGGTGGGTCGGCCCCACGCGGACGTGGGTGGCGAAGCGATCGGAGAACTCGGAGAAGACGAGGTACCAGCGTCCCTGGAACGCGAACACCTCCGGGCACTCGATCGCCACGTAGCGGTTCGGCGTCCAGAACTCGCCCTGCAGTGTCCACGCCGCCAGATCGTCTGAGGTGTACTCGAGGATGACCCCACGACGGCGGTCGGCCCCCTCGGCCCGCCGGGCGATGACGAGCAGGCGCCACGGCCCGTCCGGATCGGGGCGGAAGACGAACGGATCACGGAAGTCCACCGGCTCGTAGTGCTCCGGGGCGCCGAAGGTGTGCGCTGGTTGCTTGGTCCAGGCCTCGTCCCAAGGGGCGCGGGTGGCGTGCATCACGAGCTGGCGCGCCGGGTGGCCGGCGTCGTGGACGGCGGCGTTGTAGCCGGTGTAGAAGGCGTGGAGGAGCCCGTCGGCCTCGACGATGCTGCCGGTGTAGACGTTCAGGTCCGGCGCGCTCGCGCTTCCTCGGGGCAACGCCTCCCCGCGGTCCTCGTACTCGGCGAAGTCGGCGGTCTCGTAGCGGTGCCACGCCATTCCGGGACGTCGGGGATCCCGCGCGTCGTGCAGGTAGTAGAGCTGCGCGCGGGACCCGTCGGCGAACGGGATCACGTCGCCCACCCACCCATCGGCCGGCTTCGAGAACACCTGTCTGTCCACTGCGTCACCTTCGATGCATAAACGTTTAAGTGGACAGTAGCAGACCTCCACCACCATGCGCAAACGTTTAAGCACCCCCGAGCCCCGCGATGCCCGGCGCCGGGTGGAACACGCACCTCCCCCCCAACTCACGCCCCCCGCCTCCCCACCACGCCAAAGTGGACCGAAACCGCCGATGTCGGTGGTTTCGGTCCACTTTGCGGAGCGTGGGAGGGAGGGGGCGCGAGATACCTGGTTGTGAGGGGCCAGGTCGGCTGCCGGGAGGGTGATCACGGGATGCCATCGCACTCGAACCGAGTGCGGACGCGATGGTGGGCCTAACTGGACTTGAACCAGTGACCTCTGCCTTATCAGGGCAGCGCTCTAACCGTCTGAGCTATAGGCCCGCTTGCGCGGAACACGCAGGAGGAAACGTTACCGACTCCGGTGGACAGGCTCAACTTGAGCGGCGCCGGTGGGACGGATTCAGCCCTCAGTCCTCCGACAGGGTGAGCTCCAGACCGCCCAGGATGTTGGCGCTGAGGTTGTACAGGAACGCTGTCAGGGTGCCGAGCGCGGTCGAGATCACCACGTTCACCACGGCGAGCAGGGCCGTGATGCCGAGCACCTTGTTGGCGTTCACGTAGTCCTCGATGCGCCAGGTGGCCTGGCTGGTCGGGCTGGAGAGCAGGTCGACGATCTGCTTGTTGATCGCGTCGAACAGGCCGGAGTTCACCAGCACCGTCCACACCACCGACACCGACACCCAGAACATGATCCCGAAGGCGATCGAGAACAGGAACACCGTCTTCATCACCGACCACGGGTCGACCTTCGCCAGCCTCAGCCGGGCCTTGCGGCTGCGGCGCAGCGTCGAGGTCTTGGACGCCGGCGCGCCCGCGGCGGCCGGGGACGGCGCCGGCTTGACCGGCTGCGCCATCGGCTGGGCGATCGTCGGCTCGGCGAACGACTGCGGCGGGCCGAACGTGGGCGGGGGCGGCAGGACGGGCGCCGGCGCCGCCATGGCAGCAGCAGCAACGGGCGCGGTCACCACGGTCGGGGAGTCCAGCGGCGGCTTCGGCTGCGCCGGGGCGGGCTGCGCGGCCGGTGCCTGGCTGGCAGGGGCAGACGTGGACGCGACCGGGTGGCCGTCCGCGCCGACCTTCGGCTGGTTGCCGGTGCGGCCGGTGCGGGTCCGCGGCCGGGCCGGGGGCTTGGGGCTGTCGTCGGTGATCACGGGGATCCGGACGACCGTGTCGCCCAGGCCACCGTCCCCGTACGCGTCGGAATCGGAGCCCTCCACGCGCCACTGCGGCGCGGTGCCGGCCTCCTCGGACTGACCGTCCACGGTGCCTTGTCGCTCAGTCACCCTTCTCCTCCTCGGCGTCAGCGGCGGTGGCCGCCGTCGGCTTCTGGGGCTCAACGGTACCCTCAGCGCTCGCGTCCGGGACAACCGCGCCGTTCTCGTCGTCCTCAGTGCTGGACTCGGGGTTGAGCGCGATCACCGACACCGCGTCGTCCTCGGCCACGCCGACGAACTTCACGCCCATCGTGTCGCGGCCCTTCGCCGGCACCCCGGCCACGGCCGAGCGGGTGATCTGCCCACTCACCTTGATCGCGATCACCTCGTCGGACTCCTGCACGACCAGGCCGCCGACGAGCGACCCGCGATCCTCGTTGAGCTTCATCGCCTTGATGCCCAGGCCGCCACGGCCCTGCTGGCGGTACTCGCTCACCGCTGTCCGCTTGGCGAAGCCGCCATCGGTGACCGTGAACACGAACCGGTCGTCCTCGGGCATGTCCGCGCCGATCACCGACATGCTCAGCAGCGCGTCGCCGTCGCGGAACTTCATGCCGGTGACACCGGACGTCGCCCGTCCCATCGGACGCAGCTGGTCGTCGTCCGCGGCGAACCGGATGGCCTGCCCCTTGCGCGACACCAGCAGGACGTCGTCGGCAGCGCTGCACAGGGCCGCGCCGATCAGCTCGTCATCGCCCTCGCGGAAGTTGATCGCGATGACGCCCGCCTGGCGCGGCGAGTCGTAGGCCCGAAGCTCGGTCTTCTTCACCAGGCCGTTGCGGGTGGCCAGCAACAGGTACGGCGCGTCGTCGTAGGTGCGCAGCGTGAGCACCTCCGCGATCCGCTCGTCGGGCAGGAAGCTCAGCAGGCCAGCCACGTGGCCGCCCTTCGCGTCGCGTCCGGCCTCCGGCAGCTGCCACACCTTCGCCCGGTACACCCGGCCGAGGTTGGTGAAGAACAGGATCCAGTGGTGGTTGGTGGTCGCGAACAGGTGGTCGACCTCGTCGTCCGCCCGCAGCGACGCCCCGCGGACGCCCTTCCCGCCGCGCTTCTGGGTGCGGTACAGGTCGGTGCGGGTGCGCTTGGCGTAGCCGCCGCGCGTGATCGTGACCACCATGTCGTCGTCGGGGATGAAGTCCTCGTCGGACAGGTCGCCGTCGGCGGCGATGATCCGCGTCCGCCGGTCGTCGCCGTACTTCTCGACGATCTCGGCCAGCTCGTCGGAGACGATCTGCCGCTGCCGCTCGGGCCGGGCGAGGATGTCGTTGAGGTCGGTGATCAGCCGCTCGATCTCGGCCAGCCGGTCGACGATCTGCTGGATCTCCATCGCGGCGAGCCGGCGAAGCTGCGTGTTCAGGATGTGCAGCGCCTGGTCGTCGTCGATGCCGAGAAGGTCCTTGAGGCCCTCGCGCGCGGCATCGGCCGTCCGGGACGCCCGGATCAGCGCCAGCACCTCGTCCAGCCGGTTCAGCGCTGCGACCAGGCCGCGGTCGAGGTGCGCCCGCTTCTGCGCCTCTGCGAGCCGGTACGCGGTGCGCCGCTGGATCACCTGGATCTGGTGCCGGATCCAGTAGGTGATGAACTGGTCCAGGCGCAGCGTGCGCGGCACGTCGTCGACCAGGGCCAGCATGTTGCAGCCGAACGTGTCCTGCAGCTGGGTGTGCTTGTACAGGTTGTTCATCACCACGCGCGGCTGCGCGTCCCGCTTCAGCAGGATCACCAGGCGCTGCCCGGTGCGGGCGGAGGAGTCGTCGCGGATGTCGGCGATGCCGCTGAGCTTGCCGGCGTTCACCAGTTCGGCGATCTTCACCGCGAGGTTGTCCGGGTTGCACATGTGCGGCAGCTCGGTCACCACGAGCTGGGTGCGCCCGTTGCGGTCCTCCTCGATCTCGATGACCGCCCGCATGATCACCGAGCCGCGCCCGGTGCGGTACGCGTCCTCGATGCCCTTGCGTCCCACGATCAGCGCGCCGTTGGGGAAGTCGGGGCCCTTCACCCGCTCCATGGCCGCCTCGAGCAGCTCCTCCTTGGACGCGGTCGGGTTCTCCAGCGACCACTGGACGGCCTCGGCGACCTCGCGCAGGTTGTGCGTGGGGATGTTCGTCGCCATGCCCACCGCGATCCCGGTGGAGCCGTTGACCAGCAGGTTCGGGCACCGGGCCGGGAGGACGGTCGGCTCCATCTCGCGGTTGTCGTAGTTCGGGCTGAAGTCGACGGTGTTCTCGGTGATGTCGCGAACCATCTCCATGGCCAGCGGCGCCATCTTGCACTCGGTGTACCGCATCGCCGCCGCCGGGTCGTTGCCCGGGGAGCCGAAGTTGCCCTGGCCGGAGACCAGCGGGTGGCGCATCACCCACGGCTGCGCGAGCCGGACGAGGGTGTCGTAGATCGCCGAGTCACCGTGCGGGTGGTACAGGCCCATCACCTCGCCGACCACGCGGGAGCACTTGTTCCAGCCGCGGTCGGGACGGTAGCCGCCGTCGTACATGGCGTAGAGGACGCGGCGGTGCACCGGCTTCAGGCCGTCGCGGACGTCGGGCAGCGCCCGTCCGACGATCACGCTCATCGCGTAGTCGAGGTACGAGCGCTGCACCTCCACCTGGAGGTCGATCTCCTCGGTCTTCGCCATCGTCGGGGCGAGGGCCTGGACGTCCTCGGTGTGCTCCTCGACCTGGGGCTCGTCTGGGCCGTCAGTCATTCGGTGTCTCCTTGTCGCCTCCGGCTCGTCGATCCCGTGGGAACGGCCGGACTCGGTGCGGGGTGCTGATCACGTCGTGCGCGACCAGCGGGGTGGGTGGCTAGATGTCGAGGAACCGGACGTCCTTGGCGTTGCGCTGGATGAAGCTGCGGCGCTGCTCGACGTCCTCGCCCATCAGGATGGTGAACATCTCGTCGGCGGCGGCCGCGTCCTCCAGCGTCACCTGCAGGAGCGAGCGCTTGGCCGGGTCCATGGTGGTGTCCCACAGGTCGCCCGCGTCCATCTCGCCGAGGCCCTTGTAGCGCTGGATCGGGTTCACGTTCGGCAGCTTCTTGCCTGCGGCGAAGCCGGCGTCCCGCAGCCGGTCGCGCTCCTCGTCGGAATACGCGAGCTCGTGCGGGGCGTTCGACCAGCGCAGCCGGAACAACGGCGGCTGGGCGAGGTAGATGTGGCCGGCGTTGATCAGCGGCTTCATGAACCGGAACAGCAGCGTCAGCAGCAGCGTGCGGATGTGGGCGCCGTCGACGTCGGCGTCGGCCATCAGCACGATCTTGTGGTAGCGGAGCTTGTCCACGTCGAAGTCGTCCTGGACGCCGGTGCCGAGGGTGTTGAAGATCGCCTCGACCTCCTTGTTCTGCAGGATCTTGTCCAGGCGCGCCTTCTCGACGTTCAGGATCTTGCCCCGGATCGGCAGGATCGCCTGGGTCCGCGGGTCGCGTCCGCCCTTCGCCGAACCGCCGGCGGAGTCGCCCTCGACGATGAACACCTCGCACTCGGCCGGCTCGGTCGAGGAGCAGTCGCTCAGCTTGCCGTACTGCCCCTTGTTCAGAAGGCCCTTGCGGCTGCGGGCCATGTCGCGCGCCTTGCGGGCGGCGAGCCGGGCGGACGCGGCCGCCTGGCTCTTGCGCACGATGTCCTTGCCTTCGGACGGGTTCTTCTCGAACCAGTCGCCGAGCAGGTCGTTGACGACCTTCTGCACGAACGAGCGGGCCTCGGTGTTGCCCAGCTTGGTCTTGGTCTGGCCCTCGAACTGCGGCTCGGACAGCTTCACAGAGATGATCGCGGTCAGGCCCTCACGGATGTCGTCGCCGGAGACGCGGTCCTCGCGCTTCTTGATCATCCCCCAGGTCTCGCCCCACTTGTTCACCGTGTTGGTGAGCGCCGCGCGGAAGCCCTCCTCGTGGGTTCCGCCCTCGTGGGTGTTGATCGTGTTGGCGAAGGTGTGGACGCTCTCGTTGAACGACGAGTTCCACTGCATGGCCACCTCGAGGCTCATCCGCTGCTCCTCGGAGATCGCGTCGATCGCGATCACGGAGGAGTGGATGGTCTCCTTGTTGCCGGTCAGGTACTTCACGTAGTCGATCAGCCCGTCGGCGTACTGGAACGTCTGCTCGCGCAGCCGCGGCTCGACGTCGGAGTCCTCCTCGTCGGCCTCCTCCACCGCTGCCGAGCGCCGGTCGGCGATGGTGATCTTCAGGCCCTTGTTGAGGAACGCCATCTCGCGGAAGCGCGTGGCCAGGGTCTCGTAGGAGTAGTTCGTTGTCTCGAAGATCGTGGGGCTCGCGAAGAACGTGACCGTGGTGCCGGTCTCCTGGCTCGCCTCGAGCTGCTGGAGCGGCTCGTTCGGGTCGCCGAGGCTGAAGCTCTGGCGCCAGTGGTGGCCGTCGCGCCAGACGTCCACGGTGAGGGAGTCCGACAGCGCGTTCACCACTGAGACGCCCACGCCGTGCAGGCCGCCGGACACCTTGTAGCCGCCGTCGCCGAACTTGCCGCCGGCGTGGAGCATCGTCAGCGCGACGGTGAGCGCGGAGATCTTCTCCTTGGGGTGCTCCTTGACCGGGATGCCGCGGCCGTTGTCGGTGACGCGAACGCCACCGCCGTCCAGCAACTCGACCAGGATGGCGTCGCAGTAGCCCGCCAGTGCTTCGTCGACCGCGTTGTCGACCACCTCGTAGACCAGGTGGTGCAGGCCGCGCTCGCCGGTGGAGCCGATGTACATGCCCGGCCGCTTGCGGACGGCTTCCAGGCCCTCGAGGACGGTGATCGCGGAGGCGTCGTAGCTGCCCTCCGCGACGTGGGCCGCCTCTGCTGCGGACATGGCGACGATAGGCTCGTCAGTCACTCAGGTGTTCCCTTTCGGACATGAGAAAGCGCCACCGACTCGAACAGTGGCGGCACTCTCGGATACGCGCGTGATTCTACCTGATCGGCCACAAAATCCCGCGCACCAACTCCCACCATGTGGTCCTCAGAGGCCCGAATTGGCGTTTCGGAGGCCCTCACGGGGGTTCGTACAGGGGCGGGTACGCATCCGGGGCCCGCAGACGTCCAAATCGCCGCTCCGGGTAGGTTCCTCCCGGTTCAGGGGACGGCGGGCGGGCCCGACACCTCACCCAGGCGCCTGCCCTCGCCGGTGCCCACGACCGTGAGTGCGCGCTTCGGCTCCCGTCCGGGCACGATCGCCCACCAGGCGGTGGCCTGCGGGGCGGGACGGGTCGCGCACCAGGCGCCGGGAGTCTCGTCGCCGAGCCCGGGGAAGGCGTTCGCCAGCGGCGGACGCCGGCCCTCCGGCCCGTACCGGTAGGCCCGGAACTCCCCGACCGTGCCGGCCCCCCAGGCGAGCAGGGTGCGCCGGGGCAGCGCCGCCGTGCACAGCTGGCGAGGCGTGGCGGAAGGGGCGGAGGTCGCCGGGGAGGTGGGACGGGGGTCGCTCGCGGCTGTCGTCGCCGACGGCGTCCCTAGCGGGGCGCCCCCGGCCCACGCTCCACCGGCCGACGGCTCCTGCCCCGCGCCGCCGGTGGTGGCGGGCGTGCACCCGCCGGCCGCCAGGCAGGCGGCCAGCACCACCGGGGTCACCCACTGCCGGATCCGCATCCCTCGACGGTAGTCGCTCGTCCCCCACCTTGCCGAGGGCCAGCCCTCCGTCCGAGGGCCCGTACCGGGGTGCTGGCCCTCGGCAACAAGGCTGGCCCTCGGCGGGGTGGAGGGGGGTGGAGGGGGTCACCCGTAGGTGTCGCGGGGGCCGCGGCCCGGGACGGAACGGCGTCCCTTCTTCCAGGTGGGCGCCTCGGGTCCGAGCACGACGACGCGGGTCACCGTGCCCTGGCCGAGCTGCTCGTTCAGCACCGCCACGAGCTGCGGCGCCATCGTCCGCAGCGAGGTCGCCCACGTCGAGGACTCCGCGCGGACGGTCAGCACGGTGTCGGCGTACCCCTCGGGCACGGAATGGGCGGCGTTCACCGGGCCGACCAGGGCGGGCCACCGTGCGAGCAGCTGGTGGACGCTGACCTCGCGCGTCCACCCCTCCTCCGCGATGACCTCCTTGAGCAGGTCGCCCAGCGGCGTCGGGTCGTCCGGGCGCCTGCCCGTGGGCTTCTTCCTGGGTGCCGGCTTCGGCGCAGCCCCGCGCGCGGCGCGGGCGATCCGCCGGGCGACGTCGAGGCCCTGCGGGTCGTGCTCGCCACCGTCGGGACGGGTGTCGTCCGGTCCGGGCATCAGCGCGCGGCCGTGACGTCGCCGTCGTCCGGCGGGACGGGCGGGGTGTCGGCGTCGAGGAGGACCACGGAGGAAGCCTGCACCGCGAACCGGCGACCCGCCAGTCTCGCCGGCACATCGGCTGCCACGGCGGCGGTGATCAGCACCTGCTCGGCGTCGGCGACCATGTCGGCGAGGCGGTCGCGCCTGGTCTCGTCGAGCTCTGCGAACACGTCGTCGAGCACGAGGACGGGTTCGATCCCGTCAGCGCGCAGCAGGTGGAAGGACGCCAGACGCAGCGCCAGCGCACTCGACCACGACTCGCCGTGGGACGCGTAGCCCTTCGTCGGGAGGTCACCGAGGGTCAGCGTCACGTCGTCGCGGTGCGGGCCGACCAGGCACAGCCCGCGGGCGATCTCCTCGCCCCGCCGTTCCCGCATGGCCGCCAGCAGCTGCCCGACCACGTCCGGCACGGCCGCGTCCCCCGACTCCACCCGCTCCACGAGCGCGTCGGGGACGGCGGAGGAGCGGTAGGCCGCCCCGGCCAGGTTGTTGGTCGGGGCGATCCCGGCGTAGGCGTCCACGAGGTGTGGACGCAGCTGCGCGAGCGTGGTGAGCCGGGCGGCGACGATCTCGGCACCGAAGGCGGCCAGCTGGCCGTCCCACACCTCGAGGGTGGCCGCGACGTCGTCGGTCACCGCGCGCGGGCCGCGCCCGGACAGCGACTTCAGCAGGGTCGAACGCTGCTTGAGCACCCGGTCGTAGTCGGCGCGGACGCCGGCCAGCCGCGGCCAGCGCGCCACCAGCAGGTCGTCGAGGAAGCGGCGCCGCTCGCTCGGGTCGCCCTTCACGATCGCGAGGTCCTCTGGCGAGAACAGCACGACCCGCAGCGCGCCGAGCAGGTCGCGCGGCCGCCGCAGCGGAGACCGGTTGAGCGCAGCCTTGTTCGCGCGTCCGGGGATGATCTCGATCTCCAGCAGCAGGCTCCGGGCGTCGTCCAGGCCGGCCTGCACCCGCGCCCGCACCAGCGCCCGCGGCGCCCCGGCCCGCACCAGTGGCGCCTCTGCGGCGACGCGGTGCGACCCGAGCGTGGCCAGGAACTCGACGGCCTCGACCAGGTTGGTCTTGCCCTGGCCGTTGGCGCCGGTGAACACGGTGACGCCGGCCTCCAGCGGCACCTCCGCCAGCGGGTAGGAGCGGAAGTCGGCCAGGCTCAGGTGGGTGACGAACATGGTCAGGCCCGGGGCGGCGTGGTCGGTCCCGCGCCGGCGCTGCTCGGGCGGCGGGGGTCGGACGCGACGTCGGATCTCACGCAGGCAGGCGCATCAGCATGATGACGTGCTTGTAGTCGGCCAGCGGCTCCCCGTCCAGCTCGTTGAGGCCCGTGAGCAGGCAGGGCTTGCCCGGCTGGGTGAACGAGAACTGCACGTAGGGGGCGTCGAGGGCCGCGAGCGCGTCGGACAGGTAGTGCGGATTGAAGCCGGCGGCGCTCATCCCGGAGTCACCGGCGGGCTGCTCGACGATGGCCTCCAGCGCCTCGACGGCCTGTGCCTGGTCACCGGTCGCGGCCTCGAGGGTGATCGAGCCGTCACCGATGAGCATGCGCAGCGAGGTGTTGCGCTCTGCGACGAGGCCGACGCGCTTCACCGCGGCGATCACCTCTGCGGTGTTGGCGCGGACGCTGACGCTCGCCTGGACGTTCATCAGGTGGCGCACCTTCGGGAACTCGCCGTCCAGCAGGCGCGTGGTGATCTGGCGGACGCCGGCCGCGCCGGTGCCCTCGAAGCCGATCAGGCCGTCACCCGTGGCCGCCGAAGACAGGCTCAGGGTCACCTGCTCGCCCGCGGTCATGCTCTTCGCGGTCTCGGCCAGCACGCGCGCCGGCACCAGGGCAGCGCCCTCCCCCCGGCTGCGCGGCGCCCAGTCGAGCTCCTTCAGGGCCATGCGGTAGCGGTCGGTGGCCAGCAGCGAGAGGGTCTCGCCCTCGATCTCCATGCGCACGCCGGTGAAGACGGGGAGCAGCTCGTCGCGTCCGGCCGCGACGACGACCTGGCCGACGGCCTTCGCGAACTCCTCGCTGGGGATCGTGCCGGTGGCCTCGGGCATCTCCGGCAGCGCCGGGTAGTCGGCCACCGGGAGCGTCTGCAGGGTGAAGCGCGCGGTGCCGCAGACCAGCTCCATGCGGGTCTCGTCCGCCGAGATGTCCACCGGCTTGTTCGGCAGCGAACGGGCGATGTCGGCCAGCAGGCGTCCCGAGACGAGGGCGACGCCCTCGTCCGCGACCTCGGCCTTCACCGTGATCTGGGCGGAGGTCTCGTAGTCGAAACTGCTCATCACGACCTGGTTGCCGGACGCCTTCACCAGCAGGCCGGCCAGGATCGGGACGCTCGGACGGGTGGGCAGGCTGCGGGCTGCCCACTGCACTGCTTCGGCCAGGACGTCGCGGTCGAGACGGATCTTCACCATTGCTCCCTAGAACTCACACGCGTGGTCGGTTGATCATATCGGCGCGCACCCCCCAGAACTGAGAAGGCTGCGTTTCCCCAGCATGTGCACGGCGTGACTTTGAAGTTCATGGGAGATCTTTCAATTCGTAGGGGTCATAGCGCCTGTGGATCCCGTGGACAACCGGCGTCACCCCTGCCCGGACGGCGTGTCGGCTGTGGACGGCCGCTGTGCACAACCCGGAATCACACGGGGAGGATTTGCGGACGACGCTGAGGGCCGGCTGAGTACTTCACAGCCGCGGGCGGTTATCCCCCGGGTTATCCACAGCGGTGCACAGTGTCCCCCGCACGGGGGACAGCACGGGCAGCGGGTGAGGCGGACGTGGGCCGGGCAGAGCGACAGGGCCGGTCGACGGCAGGCGGATGGGACCGCGCGACGGCCTCAGCGCAGCGGGGACTGCTTGATGCGGTTGGTGAGCTCGGTGATCTGGTTGAACACGCTGCGACGCTCGCGCAGGAGCTGGCGGATCTTCCGGTCGGCGTGCATCACGGTGGTGTGGTCGCGGCCGCCGAACAGCTGGCCGATCTTCGGCAGTGACAGGTCGGTGAGTTCGCGGCACAGGTACATGGCGATCTGGCGGGCCGTCACCAGCACGTGCGTGCGGCTCTGCCCGCAGAGGTCCTCGACGGTGATCCCGAAGTAGTCCGCGACGTGGGTCATGATCGCGGTGGACGAGATCTGGGTCTCGGCACCCTCGGGGATCAGGTCCCGCAGGACGACCTCGGCCAGCGCCAGGTCGACCTCCTGGCGGTTGAGGCTGGCGAAGGCGGTCACCCGGATCAGCGCACCCTCGAGCTCGCGGATGTTGGTCTGGATCTTGCTGGCGATGAACTCGAGCACGTCCGGCCCGGCGGTGAGGCGCTCGGCAGCGGCCTTCTTGCGCAGGATCGCGATACGCGTCTCCAGGTCGGGCGGCTGGATGTCGGTCATCAGGCCCCACTCGAAGCGGCTGCGCAGTCGCGGCTCCAGCGCCTCCAGGCCCTTGGGGGGCCGGTCGGAGGTGAGCACGATCTGCTTCTGTGCAGTGTGCAGGGTGTTGAAGGTGTGGAAGAACTCCTCCTGGGTCTGGATCTTGCCCTCGAGGAACTGGATGTCGTCGATCAGCAGCACGTCCACGTCGCGGTACTGCCGGCGGAAGTCCGCCGTCCGGTTGTCGGAGACCGCGTTGATGAAGTCGTTGGTGAGCTCCTCGGTCGAGACGTACTTCACGCGCACCCGGTCGTAGTAGTTGCGGATGTAGTGGCCGACGGCGTGCAGCAGGTGGGTCTTCCCCAGCCCCGAGTCGCCGTAGATCATCAGGGGGTTGTACGCCTTGCCGGGCGCCTCGGCGACGGCCACGGCCGCCGCGTGCGCGAAGCGGTTGGAGTTGCCGATGACGAAGGTCTCGAACGAGTACTTGGGGTTGAGGCGGTCGCCGTTCACGCGTCCGCCGTTGGGACGCGAGCTCGCCGGCGGCGGGGGCTCGGGGGCGGCCTGCGGGACCGGGAGGACGGGCTCGCCGTCACCGATCGAGGGATCCACGTCGATGGCGAGGCGGATGGGGCGGGAGAAGTACTCCGAGAATTGCTGCTCGATCGCCGGACGCAGGCGGGACTCGACACGGTCCCTGGTGAAGTCGTTCGCGACGGAGAGGATCACCAGCGAGTCGTGGATCGTCACCGGACGCATGCCCTGCAGCCAGCCCCGGGTCACCGGGTCGGACGACTCCCACACGTGGGCCCAGGCAGCCTCCAGCTGCGCGGCCGCGACGGGCTCGGTGGGGGGTGGGGGTGGTTGCGTCATGGGTCCTGCTTCGGCTCCTCACTACCTGCCCCAGCCAGGTTTCCACACTGTTGTCCACAGACTGTGCATCATGGTTGCACGGATCGCGGGACGACGGACGTCCCGGGGTGGCCTAGAGCAACCTAGCGAGGTCTGGCGGGCCGCGCAAACGGTTTGCGAAGAAGATCATGCCAGCACGGCGTGTCGGCTCGACGTGTGTACCGCGAAGTGTCTGGTTTGCCGGGGGTCGTCGCTGCCGCGTAGAGTTGGGCAGTCGCTGTCGCGACATCCGTGCGTCCAGGTGGGCGCATCTGATCCGATAAAGACGAACTTGGGAGCATTCGCGTGAGCAAGCGCACTTTCCAGCCGAGCAACCGGCGTCGCAGCCGCACCCATGGCTTCCGTACCCGCATGCGCACCCGCGCCGGGCGCGCGATCATCTCGGCCCGTCGCCGTCAGGGCCGCGTCCGCCTGGCCGGCTGAGCCGGCACGAGGTGCTGCCCGCCCGGTCGCGGTTGCGTAACCCTGGGGACTTCCGCGACACGTTGCGCCAGGGCGTCCGTTGCGGACGCGCCACCCTGGTGGTGCACGCGCGCCGGTCTGCGGTGGTGGACGGGGCCGGTGCGGTGTCGCGGGCAGGCTTCATCGTCTCCAAGGCCGTCGGCAACGCCGTCCACCGCAACCGCGTGAGGCGCCGCCTGCGGCACGCCGCAGCCGCGGCCCTCCCGTCCGCCCCGTTCGGGGTGGACGTCGTCGTCCGGGCGCTGCCACCGTCGGCCGTCGCGGACGACCTGGCCGGCGAGTTCCGGCTCGCCTTCGCCACCTGCCTGGATCGGCTGGCGGCATGAAGTACCTCCTGATCGGACTGCTGAAGGCCTATCGAGCGGTGATCAGCCCGCTGTACGGCAATGTGTGCAAGTACTACCCGACCTGCTCCGCGTACGCGCTGGAGGCGGTGACCGTCCACGGTGCGGTGAAGGGCACCTGGCTCGCGACCCGCCGGCTCGCCAGCTGCCACCCGTGGAGCCTGGGCGGGTACGACCCGGTGCCCGGTACCCCGGCCGCTGAAGACTGGGCTGCCGAACAGGCTGCCAGAACCACTCCGGCCTCCCCGGCCGCTGACCGGGCGCACGCGTGTGCCCACGAGGTGAACTGACGTGACTACCCTCCTGCTCCTCCCGCTGAACCTGTGGGACGACTTCCTGGGCATGCTCGGCGCGATGATGACGCCGCTGTACTGGGCGGTGTCCGGCATCCTGGTCGGCTTCCACAGCCTGCTGACGATGTTCGGCCTGGACCCCGACTGGGGGGGCACCTGGGCGGCGTCCATCGTGCTGCTGACCATGGCCATCCGGACGGCGCTGATCCCGCTGTTCGTGCGCCAGATCAACTCCGCGCGCAACATGCAGCTCATCCAGCCGAAGGTCAAGGAGCTCAACGACAAGTACGGCCACGATCGCGAGCGCCTCGGCCGCGAGACGATGCAGCTGTACAAGGACGAGGGCGTGAACCCGATGGCGTCCTGCCTGCCGCTGCTGCTCCAGATGCCGATCTTCCTTGCGCTGTTCTACGTGCTCAACAGCGTGTCCCACGGCACGCCGCTGGGCTACTTCTTCGAGCAGAACCCTGCCTTGGCCGCGTCCCTGCAGAACGCGACGGTGTTCGGCGCGAAGATCTCCTCGACCTTCATGCCGATGACCAGCTTCGGGCCGACCCAGATCGTGGCGCTCACCCTGATCATCCTGATGACGGGCGTGCTGTTCATCACCCAGCTCCAGCTGATGCGCAAGAACATGCCGCCGGAGGCGCTGACCGGGCAGATGGCGCAGCAGCAGAAGATGATGCTGTACCTGTTCCCGGCGATCTACGCGATCGGCGGCGTGAGCATCCCGATCGGCGTGCTGATCTACTGGCTGACGACGAACCTGTGGACGATGGGCCAGCAGTACATCCTGATCCACAACAACCCTGCTCCCGGCACCCCGGCGTACGTCGACTGGGAGGAGCGCATGCGCGCCAAGGGCAAGGATCCCGACGCCATCGCGGCCAAGCGCCGCGGCACCTCCCGCAAGACCCCGGCGCAGGCCTACGACCCGACGAAGGTGGCCCGCCAGGGCCGTGGCGCCGCCGGCGCCGACGCCCCCGTCGCGACCGACAGCGCCGCTGGAGACGGCTCGTCGGTTCAGCGGCAGGTCATCCAGCGGCAGCAGCCGAAGAAGAACAGCCGCGCCGCCCGCAAGCAGTAGCAACAAGGAGTACGACAACGTGAGCGAAGAGCAGAACGACGTGATCGACGCTGTGTCCGACGACGAGGCCGTGGAGGCCGTCGACGCCGACGCGGAGGCCGCGCCCGAGGGCAGCAGGTCGAAGAAGGAGGCGGCGCTGGAGAACGAGGGCGAGATCGCCGCCGACTACCTGGAGGAACTCCTCGACATCGCCGACCTGGACGGCGACATCGACACCTACACCGAGGGTGGCCGTGCGCACGTCTCGATCCTGACCGAGGGCGACGTGCTCGTGGGCAAGGACGGCGAGGTTCTCGAGGCGCTCCAGGAGTTGGCGCGCCTGGCCGTGATGACCGAGACCGGTCACCGCAGCCGGCTGATGCTGGACGTGGGCGGCCACCGCGACAAGCGGCGCAAGGTCCTCCAGGACCTGGCCCGGGACGCTGTCGACGAGGTGAAGGACTCCGGTGAGCCGGTGCGCCTCGCCCCGATGAACCCGTTCGAGCGGAAGATCGTGCACGACTCGGTGGCGGCCGCAGGCCTGATCAGCGAGTCGGAGGGCGAGGAGCCGCACCGCCGCGTCGTGGTGCTGCCCAAGGACTGAGCAGTTGATGGCCGGCGCGCCCGCCTCCTTCTTCGGGGACGGCGCGTCGGCCATCTCATCTTATGTCGACATATTGGCAAGTCGAGGAATCGATTGGGGCCTGATCGGTCCCCGCGAGGGCGAGCGCCTGTGGGAGCGGCACGTCCTGAACTCGGTGGCCGGCGCAGGTTTGCTTCCCGAGGGTGCTTCGGTGGTCGACGTCGGGAGCGGGGCCGGCCTGCCGGGCCTGCCTCTGGCGATCCTCCGGCCGGACCTGCGGGTCACGCTGCTGGAGTCGCTCCTGCGGCGGGTGTCCTTCCTGGAGCTGGCCGTGGAGGAGCTCGGGCTGGCCGACCGGGTGAGCGTGGTACGCGGACGGGCGGAGGAGCACCGTGCGCAGTACGACGTGGTGACCTCGCGGGCCGTGGCGCCGCTCCCCCGGCTGCTCGGGTGGTGCCTTCCCCTTGTGGCGCCGGGCGGGCGTGTGGTCGCGCTCAAGGGTTCGACCGCGGGCGCGGAGCTCGAGGATGCCCGTGGGCTCCTGCGCCGGAAGGGACTGGTGGGCGAGGTCCATCGTCTCGTGGTTCCGGTCAGCGGCGAGGAGACGTTCGCCGTCGTCGTCGGGCGCTGAGGACCCTGCGGCCGCTGGACTGGTTCGCCGGCGTCCGCGCGACCGCCCGTCGCGGTCTCTTGGCGCGTTGTGACTGTGGGGGGTGGGCGGACGGGTCTGTCCGCGAGAAGCCCTATCCTGATGTTTCACGTGAAACAGCGAGCGCCTCAGGAGCTTCATGACGATCACTCCCCCGCCCACCCCGCGTCGTGTCGTCTTCGACGAGCCGGAGTTCGGCGACCCGCCGGGCCTGGAACCCGACGACCTCGACTTCGATGTTTCACGTGAAACAACGCTTCCCAAGCCGGCGAGGACGCGCACGCTGGTCATCGCGAACCAGAAGGGTGGCGTCGGCAAGACAACGACCGCCGTGAACCTGGCCACGGCGCTCGCCATGGGCGGCCTCAACGTCCTCGTCATCGACCTCGATCCCCAGGGCAACGCGTCCACGGCCCTGGGCATCGAACACCACGAGGGGATCCAGGGCACCTACGAGGTGCTCACCGCCAACTCCCCGATCGAGACCCTCATCAAGCGGTCCCCGGAAGCCCGGGGCCTGTGGGTGCTGCCCGCCACGATCGACCTCGCCGGAGCCGAGATCGGCCTCGTCGGCACGCCGGCGCGGGAAAGCCGGCTGCTGCACGCGCTGCGCTCGTTCAACCGGAAGTACCGGCCCGACTACGTCTTCATCGACTGCCCGCCGTCGCTCGGCCTCCTCACCCTCAACGCGCTCGTGGCGGCGGAGGAGATCCTGATCCCGATCCAGTGCGAGTACTACGCGCTGGAGGGGGTCTCTCAGCTGTTGCGCACCATCAACCTGGTGAAGGGGTCGATGAATGACCACCTCCGCCTGTCCACCGTGCTGCTCACCATGTACGACGGACGCACGCGACTGGCGTCCCAGGTGGCGGCAGAGGTGCGCGAGCACTTCCCGCGCGAGACGCTCCGGGCGGCGATCCCGCGGTCGGTCCGCGTGTCGGAGGCGCCCAGCTACGGACAGTCCGTCATCACCTACCACGCCGCGTCGGCCGGCGCGCAGGCCTACCTCGACGCCGCGACCGAACTCGCCGAGCGGGGAGCCGAGCAGACGAAGGAGAAGACCGCATGAACACCCCCAAGCGCAGCGGCCTGGGTCGCGGCCTCGGCGACCTCCTGCAGAGGACGGACCCGGAGCTCGCGCCGACCTCCGGGGACGCGGAGGAACTGGTCAGCGTGGGGGGAGCGCGGTTCGCCGAGGTCCCGATCGCGGAGATCCGTCCGAACCCGAAGCAGCCGCGCACGGTCTTCGACGAGGACCAGCTCGCCGAGCTGGTCTCCTCCATCAGTGAGGTCGGGCTGCTCCAGCCCATTGTGGTGCGGCCGCTGGACGAGGGCGGCTACGAGCTGGTCATGGGCGAGCGTCGTCTCCGGGCGAGTCAACAAGCAGGTTTATCGACAATTCCGGCGATCGTCCGGCGGACGGAGGAGGCCGACCTCCTCCGCGACGCTCTCCTGGAGAACCTGCACCGCGTGCAGCTCAACCCGCTCGAGGAGGCCGCCGCCTACCAGCAGATGATGAGCGACTTCGCCTGCACCCAGGAGGAGCTGTCCACCCGCATCAAGCGCTCGCGTCCGCAGATCTCGAACACCATCCGGCTGCTTCAGCTGCCCGCTCCCGTGCAGAGGCGCGTGGCGGCGGGCGTGCTGAGCGCCGGGCACGCCCGCGCCATCCTGATGCTCCCCGACGCGTCCGCGATGGAGCACCTGGCGACGCGGATCGTGGCCGAGGGACTGTCCGTGCGTGCCGCGGAGGAGATCGTCTCGGTGGGGGAGCACGGGACGCGTCGCGCCCCGCGCTCCACGCGGCCCGTTGAGCTTTCCCCGGCGGCGGAGGAACTCCAGCGCGAGCTCGGGGAACGGCTCGACACCCGGGTGCTCGTCAGCGAGGGCCGCGCGAAGGGACGGATCGTGATCGAGTTCGCCGGCCCGGAGGACCTGAAGCGGATCGCCGACATTCTGACGACTTAGCGATAAGCATCTTTGTCGATAAAGCTGCTTCGGTGCTTTGTCGTCAGCGGAGCGAGAGTTCGAGGTGCTCCACGGTGAAGACGAGCCCGTCGTAGCGCGTCCTGTCGACCGTCGTGAAGCCGAGCCGGTGGTACCACGCGCCCAGCGCGGTGTTCTCCGCCACGATCCCGATGGCCAGCGTGTGCGCGCCGTCTCCGCGGGCGCGCCGGGCGGCCTCTGCCACCAGCGCCTCGCCGTAGCCCCGGTGGCGCGCCCCGGGCAGGACGGCAAGGTGCCGAAGTCCCCAGGTCCCCGGGCGAGAGCGTGACGGCCCCGCGAAGGCGCAGCCGGCGATCCCGGCGGCGTCCTCGACGGCGAACAGCGAGAACCCCCGGCCCACCACGGACGCCACGGCGTCCTCACCCCAGAACGCCGGGTTGCTCGGGGTGTTCTCCGCGGTGATCCCGTAGTCGTCCACCACCGTGGCGAAGCCCGCGCGCAGCACCGCGAGGCACTCGGGGTAGCGGTCGGGGCCGACGTCGACGACCACGGCGGACGGCGGCGCGGCCATCAGGACGCGTCGGACGGCTCGACCTCGCGGAGCCGCGCCTGGACGTCCTTCCGCGCGGAGTACTCCGCCCAGAACGACAGGAACGGGATCGTGCCGGCCAGCGCGATCAGGATCAGCCGGCCCCAGGGCCAGTGGACGCGGCGGCCCAGGTCGTAGGCGGTGGCGATCAGCACCATGTAGAGCCAGCCGTGCGGCACGCCCGTGGCCATCACGACGACCGAGTTGCCGGCCAGGTACTTCAGCGGCATCCCGACCACCACCAGCACCACCAGGAGCGTGCCGACGAGGTAGGCCATGATCCGGTACCGCAGCAGCGCCCCGCGGATCCCGGGAACCTGGTCGGCCGTGACAGGGGGCACCACCGGTGCCGTGGTCTCGCTCATTCGTCCTCCTGGTCCGCCAGCGTACCCAGACCGCCACGGCGCCCGATCGCACGCACGAAGCGGATCGTCATGAACGCCCCGAAGGCGGCGAACGCCCACCACTGCAGCGCGTAGCCGATGTTCTGCACCGAGCCCTCACCGGTCGGCAGCCGGACGGGCGCCGCCCCCAGGCCCTGCGCGGCCGCGTCCCCGGGCCCGAGCGTGACGTAGCCGGGGAACAGCTGCTGGGGCCAGTCCTGCGCGAGCAGGGGGAGCCGGACGGACGAAAGCGTCCCCGGGGGGGTCGCGTGGGTGGCGGGCGCCTCGGAGGGCAGGAACACCCCCGCCTGCGTGAGGCGTCCCTCTGGCGGCGACGGGAGCGCGGACGCGGCGTCCGGCACCGTCCCGCGGACGACGGCCAGCGCGCGTCCGTCGTCGGTGACGAAGGCCGTCACCACGCGCACGGTGCCGTCCTCGTCGACGACCAGTGCCTGCTGGCCGGGCTCGTAGCGGCCCTCGAGCGAGACCGCGCGCCCGTAGACGTCACCGGTGATGCCGTCCGCGCCCACGTTCGCCAGCAGTGGGACGGGCGGCTGCGCGGCGCGGGCAGCGGCCGACTCGGCCTCCTTGTCCTCGAAGACCCGCATCTGCCACAGGCCGAGGGCGAGCATGGCGAGGCAGAGGGCCGCGCCGAGCACGGCGACGAGCCACTGCTTCGCCCGGGTGACCATCTAGGCGAGGTGGCGCGCCCAGGAGTTGTCCACCAGCTGCGCGCAGAGCAGGCCGAAGTCCCAGCCGGCGGCCTCGACCGCCTGCGGCAGCAGCGAGGTCTCGGTCATGCCGGGGGCGACGTTGGTCTCGATGAGCACCGGCGTACCGTCCGGGCGCACCACGATGTCGGCCCGCGACAGGTCGCGCAGGCCGAGCACCCGGTGCGCGGCGACCGCCAGCTCCGCGCAGGCCGCGGCCGCCTCGTCGCCGAGCGTCGCGGGGACGATGAACCGGGTCTCACCGGCGGTGTAGCGGGCCGTGTAGTCGTAGATGCCGGAGTTCGGACGGATCTCCACCGCGGGCAGCGCCACCGGCGCCCCGTCCAGCTCGACGACCGTGACGGCCACCTCCGTGCCCTCGATGAACTCCTCGACCACGGCAAGGTCGCCGTAGGAGTAGGCGGCCACCATCGCCGACGGCAGCTCCTCGACCGCGTCGACCTTCGTGCAGCCGAGGGCGGAACCGCCCCGGGCCGGCTTCACGATCATGGGGAAGCCGATGCGCTCTCCCAACGCGACCACCAGCGCGGCTGCGCCGAGCTCACGGAACATGTCGTGGGGCAGGGCGGCCATCCGCGGGCGGGCGAGCCCGGCCTGCGCGGCCAGGGGACCGCCGACGGCCTTGTTGAAGGATCGGCGGCACGCGCCCGGGTCTGAGCCGACGTAGGCGACGTCGAGCAGCGTCAGCACCTGCTGGAGGCCGCCGTCCTCTCCCACCCCGCCGTGGAGGACCGGGAACGCCACCGGGTTCTCCAGGCTGCGCAGCAGGTCGATGAGGTCGGGGGTGAGGTCGGACTCGACGACCTCCTTGCCCTGGTCGCGCAGCGCCTGGGCGACGCGGCGTCCCGACCGCAGCGAGACGTCCCGCTCGTGGGAGAGCCCGCCGGCGAGCACGACGATGGGGCCGTGGGTGGGGTTGTCGTTCATGTCGTTCGCCTAACTGATGTCGGGTGCCGGGCCGGCGGTGAGGTCGTGGTGGCGGGTCGTGGTGGTGCCCAGGCCGAAGGTCCGGTGCATCTCCTGCTCCTGGACGAGCACTTCGCCCAGCCGGCGGGTGCCCTCGTGGATGCGCTCGGGGGTCGGGAAGCAGAACGACAGGCGCATGTTGCGGCTGCCCATGCCGTCGGCGTAGAACGCGGTGCCGGGGGTGTACGCCACGCGGGCCGTCACCGCACGCGGCAGCATGGCCTGGGAGTCGAGTCCCTCGGGGAGGGTCACCCAGACGAAGAAGCCGCCGTCGGGCTGCGTCCACGTGGTGCCCTCGAGCATGTGCTCCTCCAGGCCGGCCAGCATCGCGTCCCTGCGGGCGCGGTACATGTCGCGGAACACCGTGATCTGGCTGCGCCAGTCGAACTCGTCGAGGTAGGTGGCGATCGCGAACTGGCTGAACACCGGGGGGCACAGGGTCGCCGCCTCCTGGGTGAGCACCAGCTTCTCCCGGACGGCGTGGGGTGCGAGCACCCAGCCCACCCGGAAGCCCGGGGCGAAGATCTTGGAGAACGAGCCCAGGTAGATGACGTTGTCGGCGTCCATCGAGCGCAGGGCCGGCAGCGGGGCCGGGCCGAGCGTCAGCAGGCCGTACGGGTTGTCCTCGATGATCAGCAGGTCGTGCTCGCGGGCGATCTCGAGGATCGCCCGGCGCCGCTCGACGGTCTGGGTGACGCCGGTGGGGTTCTGGAAGTTCGGGATCGTGTACAGGAACTTCACCCGCTTGCCGGCCGCCTTGAGCGACACCAGTGCCCCGCGGAGCGCCACCGGGTCGAGGCCGGCGTCGTCCATCGCGACGTGCACCACCTGGCACTGGTAGGCGTGGAACGTGCCGAGGGCACCCACGTAACTGGGGGCCTCGGCGAGCACCACGTCGCCCGGGTCGCAGAAGACGCGGGTGACGAGGTCGAGCGCCTGCTGGGAGCCACAGGTGACCACGACGTCGTCGGCGTGCGCGCGGATGTGTTCCTCCGCCATCACCTCGACGATCTTCTCGCGCATGAACGGCTCGCCCTGGCCCGACCCGTACTGCATCGCCTGCGTGCCGCGTTCGGCGATCAGCCGGTCGACGGCGCGTCCGAGGGCCTCACGGGGGAGGTCGGCGATGTTCGGCATGCCGCCGGCGAGCGAGACCACCTCGGGCCGGTTCGCGACGGCGAACAGGGCGCGGACGGCCGAGACCGTCAGGCCGTGCGTCCGCTCCGCGTACGCGTCGATGTAGGGGTCCAGCCGGGTGTCGCGGCGGGACGGCTCTGGCAGGGTCACCGCACCAGACTGCCGTACGTTCCGCCTAGGATGAAACCGACCCACCTCAGCGGTGGGCGGTTCGTCGTGGGGGTGGCATGCCGAGAGTGTCGATGGTGACGCTGGCCGAGCTGGCCGCGCTGGCCTGCCCCTACTGCGGACGCACGATCCCCGCCGACGATCCCGGGGCCGTGTCGGCGGCGACCGTCTGGGGATGGTGCGGCGTGAAGCTCACCGCGGACGACGAGGTGCAGGGGCTGCTGCTGCTGGCGCCCGCCGACGAGCCCGGCCACGCCCGCCTGACCTGCGCCTGGGTGCGTCCCGGTGCCACCGGTGCGGGGTACGGACGCCAGCTCGTGCAGGGCGCGGCGGCCGGCCTGGTGAGCAGGAAGGCCCGCGTCGTGATCGCGCGCGGCAGCCGCACCACCGTCACCTGCCAGGCCCCACCGCGGGACTTCCTGCGGGCGGTCGGCTTCACCAGGGGGCGGGAGGACAGGATGTGGCGCCTCGAGCTCGACCGGGCGGTGCTGGGCGAGCGCGCGGGGGTCCGCGGGGTGTTCGAGCGGTTCTGGGAGTCCCTGCGTCCCGTCACGCCCCCCGAGCCCGCCGGCGGCGCGATCTCCGGGCGCACGAACCACGCCTGAGCAACGCGAGAGCCCCCGGCGCGGGGCCGGGGGCTCTCGACGTGCGTCAGCTCACAGGTACTCCTCGATGGCGCGCAGCAGCACCGACTTCGGCTTGGCTCCGGTGAACGACTTCACCACCTCGCCGCCGACGAACACCTGGATCGTCGGCAGCCCGAGCACACCCTGCTGGGTGGGCACCTGGGTGCTGGTGTTGGTGTCCATCTTCAGGAAGGTGACCTTGTCGCCGTAGTCGCGGGCCAGCTCCTCGATGATCGGCGAGAGCTGCTTGCAGGGCGCGCACCAGTCGGCCCAGTAGTCGATCACGACCGGCTTGGACGACTTCAGCACGAGGTCGGTGAAGGTGGCGTCGGTGACGTCTGCGACGGCGGCCATGGGGTTCTCCTACTTCTCAGGCGTTGGCGGGGACAGGGGTGAGGCTAGCGTCCGCGTCCGACAGGGCGGCGAGGTAGCGCTCGGCGTCCAGGGCAGCGGCGCAGCCGGTGCCGGCGGCGGTGATCGCCTGCCGGTAGGTGTGGTCGACCAGGTCGCCGGCGGCGAACACGCCCGGGACGTTAGTCCGGGTGCTCGGGGCGTCCACCAAGACGTAGCCGGCGGCGTCCACCTCCACCTGCCCGCGGACGATCTCCGAGCGCGGGTCGTGCCCGATGGCGACGAACAGGCCCTGGACGGGGAGTTCGCGGGTCTCGCCGGAGACGGTGTCGGTGAGGGTGAGGCCGCTGAGCGTGCCGTCGCCGTGCAGGTCGGTGACCACCGAGTTCCAGGCGAAGCGGATCTTCGGGTCCGACATCGCCCGGTCGACCATGATCTTCGACCCGCGCAGCTCGTCGCGGCGGTGCACGATCGTCACGCTGCTGGCGAAGCGGGTGAGGAAGGTCGCCTCCTCCAGCGCGGAGTCGCCGCCGCCGACGACGGCGATGTCCTTGTCGCGGAAGAAGAAGCCGTCACAGGTGGCGCACCACGACACGCCCCGTCCGCTGAAGACCTCCTCAGCGGGCAGCCCCAGCTTGCGGTAGCCCGAGCCCATCGCGAGGATCACCGCGCGGGCGGAGTAGGTGTTGCCCTCGGCGTCGGTGACGGTCTTCACGTCGCCGGTGAGGTCGGTGGAGACGATGTCGTCGGTGATGATCTCGGCGCCGAACCGCTCGGCCTGGCCGCGCATCGCCAGCATCAGGTCAGGACCCATGATGCCGTCGGTGAAGCCGGGGTAGTTCTCCACCTCCGTGGTGTTCATCAGGGCGCCGCCGGCCGCGAGGGCGCCCTCGAACACGAGCGGCTTCAGGCCGGCGCGGGCGGTGTAGATGGCGGCGGTGTACCCGGTCGGGCCGGAGCCGATGATGATGACTTCGCGGATGTCGGACATGATTCCTCGTACAGGTCTGGAGAGGGTGCCCACTCTACCGAGGCACCCCGGACGCACACCCGACAACCACCCGACGGGCGCGGGCATTCCCGATCACGCCAGGAGCGGACGCGCGCCGCGGGCGGGCACCGGGTGCGTGTTGCCGGTGGCAGGTGTGCGGCGCATAGGCTCGCTGCGTGCTCATCCTGCTGTCGCCGGCCAAGTCGCTGGACTACGAGTCGAAACTGCCCACGCTCACCCCGTCCCAGCCGCGGCTGCTGGCGGAGGCGGAGCGCCTGGTCGAGGTGATGCGCACCAAGTCGGTGGCCGACCTCGCGGCCCTCGCCGACATCTCCGACGAGCTGGCCGCGCTGAACGCCGGGCGGTGGGCGTCCTTCGCCACCCCGTTCACGCGGCGCAACGCGCGTCCGGCGGTGCTCGCGTTCTCCGGCGACGTCTACCAGGGCATGGACGTGCGCGGCCGGTTCACCACCCGCGACTACACCGAGGCGCAGAAGACCGTCCGGATCCTGTCCGGCCTGTACGGGGTGCTGCGTCCGCTGGACCTCATGCAGCCGTACCGGCTGGAGATGGGCACCCGGCTCGCGACCGAGCGGGGACGGTCGTTGTACGACTGGTGGGGCGGCACCATCACGGCGCTGCTGCGGGAGGACCTCGCCGCGTCCCCCGGGCCGGGCGTGGTGGTGAACCTCGCGTCCGGGGAGTACTTCGGCGCGGTGCGTCCCGACGAGCTGGGCGCGCCCGTCGTGTCCCCGAGGTTCGAGGACACCGACGCGCGCGGCCGCCGTTCCGTGGTGTCGTTCTACGCCAAGCGTGCCCGTGGCGAGCTGGCGTCCTGGCTGGTGCGACACCGCGTCCGCTCGGTGCGGGGGCTGCGCGACTTCGACGCCGCCGGCTACCGCTACGACCCCGCGTCCTCGACCGCCGGGGTGCCGGTCTTCGTCCGCCCCTTCACCGCGCGCCCCTGACCATCCCCGCCGAGGCCCCCGTCCCGGCCTCCCCCTCCCGCGCTTGCTGCCGAAGGCAACCCTTGCTGCCGGAATTCCGGTAGCCGGAGTTGCACTCGGGGGCAGGAACGGGTGGGGGGACGGGCGGACGCGGGGCCTGGGGACGACGAACCCGCCGGAGCACCATTCCTGGCTCCGGCGGGTTCGCGTCCGGGGCTACGAGAGGCCGTACGCCCGATGGACCAGGAAGATCGGGTGCTCGGTCTTCACGCCGGAGGACTGCTCGATCTGCCAGCGGCAGGTCTCGGTGTCGCACAGGGCGAGGTCGGGGTTGGTCTTCTTCACCATCTCGAACAGGGGACGTCCGACCGCCTGGGCGATGTCGTACTTCTCCTTCTTCAGGCCGTAGGTGCCGGCGATGCCGCAGCAGACGGCGCCCGACTCCACGACGGTCAGGTCCGGGATCAGCTTGAGCACCTCGACCGCCGGCATCCCCATGCCCTGGCTCTTCAGCTGGCAGGGGGCGTGGTACGGCACGGTCATGTCGATCGGCGCGAAGTCGGTCGGCAGTTCGCCGGCCTCGTGCAGGTCGAGCAGGAACTCCATGATGTCGCGGATCCGCGTCCCGACGTCCTTCAGCTTGTCGTCGCTGACGCCCATGATCTCGTGCGCCTCGTGCTTGAGCATGCCGGTGCAGGAGCCGGACGAGGAGATGATCGTCAGGTCGGTGCCGGCCGCCCGCAGGTCGTCGCAGAGCTTGAGCACGGACGCCGTCGCCTGGTCGAAGAGCCCGTTGGACTGCTGGGCGAGGCCGCAGCACCCCTGCTTCGGGACGATGACCTCGTAGCCGAGGTGCTCCAGCACCTCCACCGACTTCTTCGACGTCTCCACCTCGAAGTAGCCGCCCGCGCAGCCGTGGAAGAACACCAGCGCACCGCGGGTCGGGGTCCTGGACGGCTTCGGGCGCTTGCGGAACCAGCCCTCGAAGGTCTGGCCCTGCGGAGGCGGCATCGGGGCGTCCCGGTGCACCTTCACCACCGCTTCCATCATCGCCCGGATCGGCTTGTTGTTCAGCGCGGCCTTGGCGATCGGCGCCACCGGCGTCATCACCTTGCCCATCAGCACGGTCTGGCCGATCAGCTTGTCGCGCAGGGGCATGTGGTCGGCCTTCATCACCGCGCGCGCCTGGCTGTTCAGCTCGGCGATCTGGACGCCCTGCGGGCAGACCAGCGTGCACGTGCCGCAACTGGAGCAGTAGTCGAGCGAGTGGTCGACGCTGTCGCCGTTGCGGAAGCGCTCGGCCTGCGGCCCGACGAACTTGGGTCCGGAGAACAGCGGGGTCACCGCCGACACCGGGCACATGGTCTCGCAGATCGTGCACTTCACACAGGCGTCGAGGCTGGCCCTCGCCAGCTCGTGCCCGGCGAACTCAAGGCCTTCGTGGCTCATGCCAGCACCTCCAGGATCGAATCGGCGGCCACGACCGCACTGCCAACGGCGATACCGTCGCCGGACTTCTCCGCCCACCGGGACGAGCCCCCGATGATGCCGCCAGCCGCGTACAGGTTCGGGTGGACGACCGCGCCGTTGCCGTCCAGTACCCGCATGTCGCCGGCAACGCGCACGCCCACGCTGAACAGTGGCTGCTCGGGCCCCCAGTAGTCGCCGTGCACCAGCGGACCGGCGTCCAGGCCCGCGAGCGGCAGCCCGAACAGGGTCTCGGTCACGGTGCCGTAGGAGTCGAGGGCCAGCGCCCCGGACTCGAACCCGCCGGCGGCGAGCACGAACGCGTCCGCGGTGAACTCGCGGTCCGCGCCGGCCGTGGCCACGGTGACGCCCTTGACCACGGCGTCCTCGATCCGCACCGAGACGGCCCGGGTGCCGTTGACGACGCGGACGCCGGCGGCCTTGGCGCTGGCCATGAGGGCCTCGTTGAGGCGCATCCCGGGCACCGACGGCGGCGGGAGCGGGATCTCGAACACCGGGTGCCCGAGCTTGTCGGCCAGGTCCGACCACGCTGTGCGGTCCTTGAGGCCGAGCACCGCGGGCAGTCCGACCGTCTCGCCGTCGCCCAGCAGGGGCTTCAGGGCCGCGGCGAACCGGGCGCGGAAGGCGGGGTCGTCGAACGCGCGGGCGTAGGTGAGGCCGGAGGAGTCGACCTCCGCGTCACGGGCCGGCACGTCCACGCTGACCGGGCGGGCGACGAGGCGGCCGCCGTCGGGGAGCGTGGTGCGGGCGAGGTTCTCCGCGACGAGTGCCGGGTGGAAGTCCTTCAGCCGGCGCAGGCCGACGACAACGACCTTCGCCCCGTCCTTGAGGTGCCCGGCCACCATGCTCGGCTGCACGAGGCAGGTGGGACGGATCGCGCCCACCGCTGTCGGCAGCTGGTAGTTGGCCTCCGCATCGCCGACCAGCAGGTCGGGCAGCAGTTGCTTGAGGTACTCGATGCCGGTGTGGACGCCCGCGGCGCCGATGGCTGCGTAGGGGTGCCCGGGCCGTGCGGACGCGATCGCCGAGAGCGTCAGGACGGGGTTCGTCACCCGGTCCGGCGCGTAGCCGAGGACGTCGATCGTCCCCTGGCTGAGTTGCAGCCCGCCGATGCCCTTGGTGAGCAGGGTCACGCCCACGCCGGCCGACGCGAGCCGGTTGGCGGCGACCAGGCCGGCGAGGCCGGCACCGATGACGACGACGCGGCTCACAGGGCCACCTCACTTTCGGGCTGGGGCAGGTGCTCGACGTCGAGCGTGCCCTGGAAGATCCAGTTGTCGAGGGCGGTCTGTCGCACCTGGTCGCCGTAGAGGATCGGCCACAACCCGATCCAGCGGTTCTTCAGGAACAGCCGCAACAGGCCGGTGGCCCGCTCGATGTCGATGTGCCCGCTCTCCAGCGCGATGCCGGTGGCGCGCATCGAGCAGAAGCCGCCTTGGCAGGGGCCCATCCCCAGCCGCAGCTGGCGCCGCAGGTCGTCGAAGGTGCCCTTGGGCTGGGAAGCGAGCGCGTCGGTGAACATCCGGCGGCTCATCAGCTCGCACTCGCAGATGATCTGGTCGTCCAGCCGGTCGTGCTCGCGCTCCTCGAGGCGGTGCGTGACCACGTAGTTCTTCCCGGACTCCGAGCCGGGGATCGCCTCGTCCGCGGTCCGGCAGGGACGCTTCTCGCCGAGCTTCTCGCACATGGCGTCCACGATGTGCTCGGCCATCAGCCGGTAGGTGGTGAGCTTGCCGCCACCGATGGTCAGCATCCCGTCGAGGCCGTCGCGGGTGGTGTGGTCGATGACCGCCATGCCGCGGCTCATGTGCCGGGTGTCGGAGGAGGAGACGCGGCTGTCCTTGATCAGGGGACGGGCGCCGGCCCAGGCGTGCAGGGCGCGCGAGGACCGGAAGCCCGGGATGAGCACCTCGCCGGCGTCCAGCATCTGCTGGACCTCCGCGTGCTCGATCGCCAGGTCGTCGGGGTCGTCGACCTTCACGTCCGTGGTGCCGATGATGCTCACCGTGTGCACGGGGACGAGGATGTCGCCGTCGGCCGGGTAGATGCAGCGGTTCACCACCCGGTTCACCAGGCGGTGGTTCATCGCGATCATGATGCCGCGCCCGGGGATCACGTCCACCGGGTGCGCGCCCGCCATGGCGGCGATCTGGCCGGCCCACGGGCCGGCGCAGTTGAGCACGAACCCGCACTCGATCAGCACGTCCTCGCCGCTCTTGAGGTCCGTGCAGTGGACGGCGGTCACCTGGCCGTCGGCGGTGTCGATCTTGGTCACGCGGTGGTAGGTCAGCACCTGCGCGCCGTAGGCCTTGGCGGAGTTCGCCGCGCCCCACACCAGCTGCCAGCCGTCGACGGTGCCGTCCTCGACCTCGATCGCGCGCAGGATGCGCCGGTTGAGGCGGGGCTCGTTGCGCAGCGCTTCTGCGACGCTGATCTCGCGCGCCGGCACCCCGGTGGCCTTCGCGCCCTCGAGGAACTTGTCGGCGAAGGCGGGGTCGTCGTCCGGCCCGGTGACGAAGTAGCCACCGGTGGTCTCGATCGCCTGCGACTGGATCCTCGTCAGGATCGCGTTCTCCTGGGCACACTCGGTGGCCGACAACGGGTCACTCACGACGTAGCGCCCGCCCGAGTGCAGCAGGCCGTGGAACCGGCCGGTGGTGCCCTGGCCGAGATCGGCCCGCTCCACCAGGACGGTGCTGTAGCCCCGCATCGCGACGTCGCGCACCACGCCGGCCCCGGTCGAGCCGCCACCGATGACCACGACGTCAACAGCCAGCTTTCTCACGTAGACCTCCCGAACGACTTTTTCGCGGCGCCCGCGGCCCGGGCTCTCCGTCGACACCCAGCGCAGCGCGGCAGCGCGCTCTTCATCGTTCAGGCTAATCAGGGGCGGGTCGCCGATTCACCCCCACGGGCGAAGGTCGCTCAGACGTGCACGTCCGTGCCGGGGTCATGGGAAATCGACAGCCTGCGGCCCGTCCGCGCCGTGCAGGGGCTAGAGGCGGGCGCGGTCGAGGACGGCGCGCGCGGTGCCCTCGTCCAGGACGAGGTCGGTCGCGGTGCCGGCCCGCAGCGCGCCGACGACGGCGGGAGCCCGGGACGGGTCGGCCACGACGCAGATGCGCCGCGGGACCCGCTGGAGCTCCGCCGGGGTGAGCCCGGTGGCGCGGTCGTTGTAGGAGATGTCGGAGTACGACCCGTCCTCGCGCAGCAGGACGGTGCACACGTCGCCGACGACGCCGTCCGCGGCGAGCTGTCGCATGTCCGAGGTGTCCATGTACCCGGCGGTGTAGACGTGGGACGGGACCCGTCCCTCCAGGCAGCCGACGCCGAACACGGCGAGATCGAGCTTCTGGTGCAGCTTGAGCACGTTCTGCACGGAACGTTCCCGCCACATCGCCTGCTTGGTCTCGGCGAAGTCGAAGAACGCGGGGACGGGGAAGAGCACCACCCGCGCGTCGAAGGCGTCCCCGATGGACTGGAGGATCTCCCCGATGTAGGGGATGCCCGAGCTGCGCTGGTTGGCGCCGCCGTTGATCTGCACCACCGTCGAGCCGACCAGCGGACGCCGTCCCAGGTGCTTCACCACGTGCGAGAGCGTCACGCCCCAGGCCACGCCGATCAGCTGGTGGTCGTCGACGGCCTCGGTGAACAGGCGGCCGGCGAGCCGGGCGACCTGGTCGAAACGGACGTTCTCGTTGGCGTTCTCCCGCACAGAGACCATGTGGACGCGCACCCCGAAATGGCGGCTGATCGTGGAGGCCAGGGGGGACTGCGAGCCGCTGTGGTCGGCGAGGCTGATCCGCACCAGGCCGCTCTCCCGGGCCTCCTTCAGCAGCCGCGACACCGAGGACCGCGAGAGCCGCAACTGGTGGGCGATGCTCTCCATCGTCTCGCCCTGTATGTAGTAGCGGGAGGCCGCTTGGTACATGTCCTCGTAGCGCTCGTTCAAGCTTGCTCCCTCTCGGTGCACGTTCGTGCACAGGTCTAGCGCATGCGTTCAACCATTAGCAAGATGGGCCTGTCGGGATGGGGTGAACTCCTGTGGTGGCACCCTCCTGTCTGTACGTGGTTCAGCGGGTACGAAGGAGTCAGATGAACCTCACTGCGGTCGCCGCGCATGCGTGCACCGTTGGGGCCTTCGTGCCGGAGCTCAAGGAAGAATCCGATTCCGCTGGCCACTGTCACACCTCGCGTCCGCGCCCGAGAGCCTCGGCGGATGCGATCACGAGTGAGGCTCCGGCGACCGTTGTCGCTCGCCGTCAGGTCGGACATGGCACACGCATGCCGCTGTCCGTCGCACAGCACACCAGCTCGCCCCGCGGCGCCTCCCTCCGGAGTTCAGCGCACGCCGCGACGCGAGGACGGGTGTCTGCTCCATCCACTCATGTCTGAGAAGACAAAAAACACCGAGCCTGCGTCCCCCCGGGGATGCCCAAACTGACGCCCCTAGCTGGCGTCTGAAAGTGAGAAAGAAGTGCTGGGGACCATTTTCCTCTCTGAGGTAGTCGGCACTGCGATGCTGCTCCTCCTGGGTGCTGGCGTTGTCGCCAACACCGCCCTGACAAAGTCGAAGGGCAACGGAACCGGCTTCCTGTTCGTCAACTGGGGATGGGGTCTCGCCGTGTTCGCCGGCGTCCTCGTGTCCTACAAGTCCGGCGGCCACCTGAACCCGGCCGTCACCCTGGGTGTCGTCGCTTCCGGCGCCAAGGAGTTCGTCGCGGGTGTCCCGGTCGACGCCATGTCGATCATGACCTACATCGGCGCGCAGCTCGTGGGCGCGTTCCTCGGTGCGACGCTGGCCTGGCTGGCCTACAAGGAGCACTTCGATGCAGAGCCGGATCCGGCCACCAAGCTCGGCGTGTTCTCCACCGGCCCGGCGATCCGCAACTACGCGTGGAACGTCATCACTGAGGTCATCGGCACGTTCGTCCTGGTGTTCGTCGTCCTCGCTGCCGGTCACTGGAAGTCGACCGACCTCGGCTGGCTCAGCGCCCTCGGCGTTGCGCTCCTGGTCGTCGGCATCGGCGCCTCCCTCGGTGGCCCCACCGGTTACGCCATCAACCCTGCTCGTGACCTCGGCCCGCGCATTGCGCACGCCGTTCTCCCGATCAAGGGCAAGGGCGACTCCGACTGGGCGTACTCCTGGGTTCCGGTTGTCGGCCCGATCATCGGTGGTGTTCTCGCCGGTCTGCTGAGCGGTGTCCTGCTGCCCAAGTGACAGTGATCCCGGCTGGACGGGGTGCGGCTGAGCACCCCGTCCGGTCGGACCAGGTCTCGCCAGAAAAACGGAGCGGGCCGGTGGCCGCCGACCCGCTCGCTACAAGCAATCATCATCCTCTCGAACAATGACGTGGAAGGAATTATCCATGGCCGACAAGTACATCCTCGCGATTGACCAGGGAACGACCAGTTCTCGGGCGATCATCTTCAACCACGAGGGCCAGATCGTCTCCGTGGGCCAGAAGGAGCACGAGCAGATCTTCCCGCGCGCCGGCTGGGTCGAGCACAACCCGATCGAGGTCTGGGACGCCGTGCGCGAGGTCGTCGCCGAGGCCCTGGCCAAGGCCAGCCTCAACAAGGAGAACATCCAGGCCGTCGGTGTCACCAACCAGCGTGAGACCACCGTGGTGTGGAACAAGGAGACCGGCATCCCGGTCTACAACGCGATCGTCTGGCAGGACACCCGCACCTCCAAGATCGTCGAGGAGCTCGGCGGCGCCGAGGGCCAGGACAAGTACAAGGCCCGCGTCGGCCTGCCCCTGGCCACCTACTTCTCGGGCCCCAAGGTCAAGTGGATCCTGGACAACGTCGAGGGCGCCCGCGCCGATGCCGAGGCCGGCAAGCTGGTCATGGGCAACATGGACACCTGGGTCATCTGGAACCTGACCGGTGGCGTCAACGGTGGCGTGCACGTGACCGACGTGACCAACGCCTCCCGCACCATGCTGATGGACCTCAACGGCCTTCACTGGGACGCGGAGATCGCGGCCGACATGGGCATCCCGATGTCCATGCTCCCCGAGATCAAGTCGTCCTCGCAGGTCTACGGCTACGGCCGCGAAGAGGGCCTGCTCGGTGGCGTTCCGGTCGCCGGCGACCTCGGTGACCAGCAGGCCGCGACCTTCGGCCAGGCGGCGTTCAAGCCGGGCATGGCGAAGAACACCTACGGCACCGGCTGCTTCATGATCATGAACACCGGCGAGGAGATCGTTCCCTCCAAGAACGGCCTGCTCACCACCGTGTGCTACAAGATCGGCGACGACAAGCCGATCTACGCGCTCGAGGGTTCGATCGCCGTCACCGGCTCGCTGGTGCAGTGGCTGCGCGACAACCTGAAGATGTTCTCCTCCGCTCCGGAGATCGAGGAGCTCGCCGCGTCCGTCGAGGACAACGGTGGCTGCTACTTCGTCCCGGCGTTCTCCGGCCTGTTCGCTCCGTACTGGCGTTCCGACGCCCGTGGCGCGATCGTCGGCCTCACCCGGTTCGTCAACCGTGGCCACATCGCCCGCGCCGTCCTGGAGGCCACCGCCTACCAGACCCGTGAGGTGCTGGACGCCATGGAGGCCGACTCCGGCGTGAAGCTCGCCGAGCTCAAGGTCGACGGCGGCATGACGATGAACGAGACCCTGATGCAGTTCCAGGCCGACCAGCTGGGCGTGCCGGTGGTGCGTCCGGTCGTCGCCGAGACGACTGCCCTGGGTGCTGCCTACGCCGCTGGCATCGCCACCGGTTACTGGCAGGGCGAAGCCGACGTCATCGCCAACTGGGCCGAGGACAAGCGGTGGGAGCCGAAGGCGGAGGAGGGCGAGCGCGCCCGCCTGTACCGCAACTGGAAGAAGGCCGTCACCAAGACCTTCGACTGGGTCGACGACGACGTCGCGATCTGACGCTCATCGACACAGGCGGCGCCGCCGGGACACCATCCCGGCGGCGCCGCCGCTGTGTGTGGGGCTTCCGAGGGAGCCGCCCGGTGCGCGGTTCCGGCCTCCCGGACGAGCGGAGCGGCGCGCTCAGGCGTAGGTGAAGCGGGCCGTGGAGCTCGCCGCGGACACCAGCCCGGCGCCGGCGCGGACGCCGATCGCCACCTTCCCGGTGGCGTGCGCGGGGGTGGTCACCTTCAGCCGCGTGGAGGAAGTGACGCTCAGCCGCGTCCCCGGGACGCCGCCGAAGGTCACGGCGGTGACGCCGTAGAAGTACTTGCCGGTCAGGATGACGACGGTGCCGCCCTTGCGTGAGCCCTTGGCCGGGGAGACGCCCGACACCACCGGGGCGGGCGTGGGGGCGTAGGTGTAGGTGCCGCCCGTGGCGGTCCCGTACGCCCCGGTCACCGTCACGCCCACGGCGCCCGCGGCCTGGGCGGGGGCGCGGACCACCAGCTTCGTGCTCGACGCGGACACGATCGTCGCGGCCGTCCGGCCGAAGGTCACCGCGGTCACGCCGTGGAAGTTGCTGCCGGTGATGGTCACCTTCGCGCCACCGGCGGCGAAGCCCTTCGCGGGGGAGAGCGCCGAGATCCGTGGGGCGGGCGCCACCTTCGCGGTGAAGGCCACGCCGGTGGACGGGCCGTACCGGTTCACCACGCGGAGGCTGGCCGGGCCCGCGGGGAGGGCGGGGGCGGTCACCGAGAGCTTCTTCGACGAGGACACCGACACCGCCGTCCCCGGCACGGTGCCGAAGAGCACCGTGGTGCCCGCCGAGAAGTGCCTGCCGGTGATGGTCAGGCGCGCCCCGCCGATCGTCAGCCCCGTGGACGGGGAGACCGCAGAGACCGTCGGCACCTTGCCGTAGGCGAAGTGGTCGGCCGACCGGGCCGCGGACGGGCCGGCGGCGGTGGTCACGCGCACGTCGACCGTGCCGCTGCTCCCCGGCGGGGACACCGCGTGCACCTCTGCGTCCGACACCACCGTGAAGGAGTCCGCCGGAGTACCGCCGAACGTGACTGCCGTGGCGCCGGTGAACCGGCTCCCGCGCAGCGTGACGGGCGTCCCGCCGCCCACGGGCCCTGCGCCCGGGGAGACCGACGTGACCACAGCGGGCGGCAGGAACGCGAGCGTGACGTCGCGGTTGGAGTTCGACAGCTCGGAGGCCAGCACCAGGCGCGCCGTGCCCTCGGCGTGGGCCGGGGTGGTGACCGTGAGGGAGTTGTGGTCGGCGGAGATCTTCAGGCCGGTGCCGGGGACGCCGTCGAACAGCGCGGCGGTGACCCCGTCGAACCGGCGCCCGGAGACCGTGACGACCTGCCCGCCGGCCGTGGACGCGGTCGCGGGGCTGACCGCGTGGATGCTCGGGGCGATGTTCAGCAGCAGGTTGGGCGTGCCGGCGGGGTTCCCGCCGACGCGGCTGGTGAGGCTCAGCCGCAGGATGCGCGCGGCCACCTTGGCGGGCGTCCACGTCGGATGGGCGCCGACCAGCATGGCCGCGACGCCGGCCACGTGCGGGCTCGCCATCGACGTGCCGGACATCAGCACCGGCGCGCCGAAGGGGGACGCCGAGCGGATGTCCACGCCGGGGGCGTAGAGGTCGACGCAGGGCCCGTCGTTGGAGAAGCCCGCGCGCTGGTCCGCGGCGTCCGTCGCCGCGACGGTCAGGGCGGCCGGCGCGGAGCCGGGCGAGGCCTCGCAGGCGTCCGTGCTGTCGTTGCCCGCTGCGGCCACGACGGTGACGCCCTCGGCCACCAGGCGGGCCACCATGTCGTTCTCCGCCCGGCTGTACGAGCCGGTGAGGCTGAGGTTCACCACGGCCTTCTGCCCCGAGCGGTGGTCCTTGGCGATCCAGTCCAGGGCGGCGACCGTGGCCGCGGACGTGCCGTTGCCGCTGCAGTCCAGCACCCGCACCGGGACCAGGGTCACCTGCTTGGCCACGCCGAACGTCGTCCCGCCGATCGTGCCCGCGACGTGGGTGCCGTGTCCGTAGCAGTCCCCGGTGCCGCTGCCGTCGGGGACGAACGATGCGCCGGCGGCCACCCGTCCGCCGAACTCCGGGTGGTCGGCGTCGATGCCGGTGTCGACCACGTACACCTTCACCCCCGCCCCGGTCCGGGCGTAGGTGTAGCGGCTGTCCAGAGGGAGGCCGGACTCGTCGATGCGGTCCAGGCCCCACGGCGGCTGGGTCTGGGTGTCGGCGACGTGGACGGGTGCGTCCTTCTGCACGTAGGCAACGGCGGGGTCGAGCGCCAGGTCGCGGGCCTGCGCCGAGGTCAGCCGGGCGATCACCCCGGGGATCGCGTCGAGCTCGCGCTGGGTCCGGTCGGCAAGGGTGGCGTCCGCGGCCGTGCCGTCGGCCGGACCTGCCTCGTTACGGAACCGGACGATGTAGGTCGCGCCGCCGGTGCTGGACGACGCGCCCGGGGCGGGCGTGGGCGGAGCGGGTGCCACCGGGGTGGCGGTGCCCTCTGCGGGCGTGGTCGCTGCCTCCGGGGTTGGTGCTCCGCTCGTCGCTGCGTCCGGGGTCACCGGGTCCGGTGCCGGTGCCTCGGGGGTCGTGGTCGGGCTTGGCTCGGCGGGTGTCGGAGCGGACGGCGCCGTCGCCGGCGGCGCGGGAACCGGGGTGTCGGCGTGCGCGGGCAGGGGCTGCGTCCAGCCGGCGAAGGCCAGGCCGAGACCGCACAGATACGCCCCCCAGCGCAGTTTCCTCATGCCCCCCCCGAGCCAGCGTCGAGAAACTACGCCACGTAGCTTAGGTGATGGCCGGACGCCTGTCCGTCCCGCCCGTCAACGACCCAGGACGGTGACCTCGGCGATGCCGCCGCGGAAGTACCCCTCGCCGATGTCGGGCAGCGAGGAGAGGTGGAGGAGCAGGAACCGGGTGCTGACCGGTTCGGCGGGTGTCAGCGTGACCTCAGCGGGGGCGGCGTCCGCGCTCGCGACCGGCGTCCACTGCGACACCGACTTGGCCGGGGCCGACCGTCCGGCCTTCTGCGGCACCAGCACCGCGACCGCGGTCGGCTGGCCGGCCAGCACCAGCCGGACGGCGGTGACGGTGCGCACCTCCCCCAGGTCGAGCACGAGGCCCGCGCCTGGCTTCAGCCCGCCCATGGCTGCCGAGCGGTACTTCTCCGTACGCCAGAAGGTCTCCGGGTTGCCGTCCACGGCGTTCCGGGCCGTCTTCGCGTTCTCCGCGCCGTCGCCGCCGTCGCCCTTGGGGTCGAAGTCGTCCACGGCGGCCACGGCGAGCGGGGTGCCCTCCGGTGCCGCAGGGGCGGCCGGGGCGCGCAGGTTCAGCGCCAGCGCCGCGACGATCGCGAGGGTCACGAGCACGCCGAGACCCCCGATCAGGATCGGCAGTCGTCGCGGCCGCCGGGGTGGAGCCTGCTCGGCCGCGGGGGGATGCCAGCCGGCCGGCGGGGGCACCGGGGTGAACGACTCGCTGCGGCTGAGGGCCTCGTCCACGAACGGCGCGGTGGAGTCCTCGGGCTCGTCGTCCCACTCGGCGTACGGGTCGGCGGCACCGGGGTCGGCGGTGACCGGACCGGCTCCCGCCGTCCCGGCGGAGGTGGCCGGGACGGCCGGCGGCGCGGACGGCGACCCCTGCACGGGGCTGGACGAGGAGAACCGGCTGGCCACCGGCGTCGGCACGGGCGGCGCGACGGTCGAGACCGGCACCGCGGGCGCGGACGCGGAGCCGGGGTCGACGCTGGGGTGCAGGCGGGCACGCAGGTCGTGGGCCGCCCCCATCGGTCCCAGCACCAGCGACAGCTGGGTGGTCACCTCCTGGGCGGTGGTCAGCCGGCTCGCGTGGTTGCGGGGGGTCGGCGACAGGATGCGGTCCACCACCTGGTCGACTGCCGGGGCCACCCCGGAACGCACCTGGCTCGGCAGCACCCAGTGGCCCTCCACGACCGGGGCCGCGGCCAGGCCGAAGCGGTCGGCGCCCGGCCAGCGGGCGACCAGGCAGGCGTAGAGCAACTGGCCGAGCGAGCGGACGTCCGCCGCCTCACCGGCGAGGTGGTCGGTGGAGCCACTCAGCTCGTTCATCGCGAAGCCGAGCACCTTCACGTTGCCGGAGGCGCTGATCAGCACGGTGGCGGGGCTCAGCCGGCGGTGGTAGTGCTCCTGGGCGTGCAGCGCGATCAGGGCGTCGGCGACCTCCCGGACGATCCAGGCGGCCTCCACGCCGGTCAGCGGACCGCTGCGCAGCACCTTCTCCAGCGTCTGGCCGGCCGCGTACTCGTAGACGAGGTAGGGGCCGGTGCCGGCCTCGTCCCCGACCACGTCGAGCACGCGAAGGAACCGGGCGTCCGTCGCCAGCGCCGCCTCGTGGGAGAGCCGCAGCACCTCCGCGGTGGCCGGGTCGTCGGCGTCCAGCAGGTGCACCAGCACGGGCCGTCCCAGCACGAGGTCGTCCGCTCGCCAGGTCTGGCTCCGGTGACGGACAGCGAGTTGCTCGGCCAGCCGGTAGCGCTCGCCCAGGACGCGCCCGTCGAGGGACGCCTCCGCCTCCGGCGTGCCGGCGATCGGCGGCTCGGGGAACTCCAGCACGTCGGAGGACGCCGGCTGCGTCGCGGACACGGGGACGAAGACGCCCACCCCGTCCGGGTCGGGTGGGCCGGCGTCCCGGTCGTCCTCCGCATCGGACTCGTCGGCGATCGCGCCTGCCGCGTCGGTGTCGGGGTCGACGGCCGCCCGCGGCCGGCGGAGGACCTCCAGCAGCGAGGTGGTCTCCGGGATGCCCAGCCGCTTGGCCGTGAAGAAGAAGGCCAGCACCGCCACCACGCCGGCCAGGGCGAGCCCGAGCACCCGCAGCAGCAGGCTGGGGTAGCGCTCGAACCACCAGCTGATCACCCACGCCAGCAGTGCGGCAGGCACCGTGGCCACGGCCAGGCGCCCCAGGTGCCGCAGGGTCTCGACTCCCGGCAACTCGGGCAGGCGGCGGCGCAGTACCCGGTGGGTGATCACCGCACCGATGAAGTACGACACCGAGTACGACAGCGCCAGGCGCGCGGCGACCGTCCCCGGGTCGTCCCACGCGAGCACGAAGACGACGGCGAACAGGGCGTTGGCCGCGCTGATCCAGATCTGCAGCAGGAACGGGGTCCTCGTGTTGTCCATCGCGTAGAACGCGCGCAGGTACAGGTACTGGATCGTGAACGGCACCAGGCCGATCGCGAAGCCGATCAGCGCCCAGGTGATGAAGACGTAGTCGTTCGCGCCGCTGCCGTTGCCGTAGATGATCCGGGTGACCGGGTCGGCGAGCACCGCCAGCCCGATGCTGGCCGGCAGCAGGAAGGTGGTCGCCAGCCGCAGGGCCCTCGTGGTCTCGGCAGCGACGCCGGACCGGTCGCCGGCAACCGCGTAGCGGGACGCCGCGGGCAGCATCGCCGTGGCCAGCGAGACGGTCAGCAGCGAGTGGGGCAGGATCCAGATCAGGTAGGCGTTCTGGTAGACCGTCCAGCCGCCGCCGGCCGCCTGCGCGCCGGCGCTCGGTGCGGCGGCGGAGGCGAGGTTCGACACGACGATCTGCGCGACCGAGGTGAGCGCGACGTAGCCGACCATCCATTTCGCGACGTGGAAGGTCCGTCCCAGGCCGGTGCCCTTGAGGTCGAACCGGGGACGGTAGGAGAAGCCCGCCCGCTTGAGGTACGGCAGCAGGACCAGGGTCTGGACGAGGATGCCGATCGTCGAGCCGAGGGCGAGCAGCCACGCCTGCGCCGTGGTGAACGGCTCGCCGCCGAGGGCGCCCTCGCTGCCCCACAGCCACAGGTAGGCGCTGAAGACGATGATGGAGACGAGGTTGTTCACCGTCGGCGCCCACATCATCGGGCCGAACTTCTCGCGGGCGTTCAGCACCTGCCCGATGAGGAAGAAGACGCCGTAGAAGAACAGTTGCGGCATGCAGATGTAGCTCATCAGCAGCAGCGACTGCCAGTGGTCGGCCATCTCGGGCGTGCGCCAGATGGCCGAGGTGTACAGGCTCATCACCAGTGGCGTCGCCGCCGTCACCACCACGGTCAGGGCGCCCAGGACGAGCAGGAAGCCGGTGATGATCCGGTCGATGAACGCCTTGCCGCCGTCCTCGTCGTGGTTGACCGCGCGCACGATCTGCGGCACGAGGACGTTGTTGAGGGTGCCGCCGGCGAGCAGCAGGTAGAGGGACGTGGGCACGGTGTTGGCGAAGTTGAACGCCTCCGCCTGGAGCGTGCCGTTGCCGATGACGAACGCCAGCAGGGCGGTGCGCACCAGGCCCAGCACGCGCGAGGCCATCGTGCCGGACGCCATCACCGCTGTGGCGTTGATGAGGCGGCGCCCGCCGGCGGGGCTCGTGTCCGTCATTCGCCTGCCTCTGGGGTGACGGGGCCGCCGTCGCGTGCCGGTGCGGTGGTCGACGCCCGGCGGCGCACCTGACGGATGCGCCAGGCGGTGGCGCCCACCAGCACCAGCGTCGACACCCCGACGATGATCCAGGCCACCACGCCGAGGTCGGTGATCTCGACGGTGATCGCGATGTCGGGCGTCACCCGCCGTCCGCTCTCTGTGGCGACGTAGGCCCGGGCAGTGACCAGCCCGTTCGAGGTGGCCTCCGGGCGCACGTTCACCGTCACGCTCTGGTCGGGCTCCACGGTCACGACCTCCGACGGCGGGACGGTGAGCCGCAGTTCGTTGGCGGTGGTCACCCGCACCTGCACGCGGATGGGCTCGGTGAGGTTGTTGGTCACCGTCACCGGGAACTGGTTCGTGCGCGAGGACATCACGAACCGCGGGCTGGCGTCGAGGTGCACCGACCGCCCGACCTCGGGCAGGCTGACGAGCCGGGAGAGGTCGCGCAGGTGGGCGTCGAAACCGGTCGTGTCGCCCACCCAGGCCGACGATGCCGCACGCGACACCGCGGCGTCCGACTGGGCCGGGAGGCTGGAATCGGGAGCGAGCTCCGCGAAGGCGGTGAAGTCGCTCTCGAGCCGGCCGAGCTCCTCGAACGCCTCGGTCGGCAGGCGCGCGGGACGGGCGGACACGAGCCCGACCGTGCTCACGCCCGGCGTCGACTCCAGGAGTTCGTCGAGGCTGCGGCGCACCAGCCAGCTGCCCATCGCCGCCTCGTCCTGCTCGACGTCGGCCGGGGTGCGCAGCAGGCGGACCTCACCGCGCGCGCCGGCGACCACGGACGTGGCCAGGGCGTACTGGCGCCGTAGGTTCTGCGGCGCGTCCGTGGTGCCCGGAAGAGCGCCGGACGCCCCCAGGACGGGCGGGTGGCCGGGCGTGCCGGCCTGGAGGGCGCCGGCCGCGACGGTGTTGGTGGCCACGACCGCGTCCGGGTCGGAGGAGGCGATGAGGTCGTAGGTCGCCGTGGTGAGCTGCGTGCCGGCGGGCACGACGACCAGCGGCAGGTCGTCGAGGCCGGGCACCTTCGCCGCGGCACGCTCGGAGCGGGCGACCACGAGCTCGTCGCCGGCCGCCCTCGCCCCGGTGAGGTCGGGGTTGGCGAACAGCGTCCGTCCGCCGAACCGGTCCTCCAGGCCCTCGAAGCGCGCCAGCCAGGCCTTGGCGGCGTCCTGGCCGGTGCCGGGGACCGTTGTCTCGCCCGAGACGACCTGGTAGCCGTCCGCCATGTCGCGCACCTCGTCGAGGAGGGCGGGGTCGATCAGCCAGTTCATGCCCGGGCGCGCGGCGGCGTCCAGCAGGGTGCCCAGGCGGCCGGTCAGGTCCTGGGCCAGGGAGTCGTTGCGGAAGAGGTTGTCGACGAGCTTGGTGGGCGGGTCGGTCAGCAGCACGACGGAGGTGACCGGCACCTTCTCCGTGCCGGGGATGTTCACGAAGGTGCGCAGCTCGCCCATGCTGCGGAAGTTGGCGGTGGCGCCCGAGTCGGTGTTGGCGATCACGTCCGCGCCGAAGGGGAAGGCGGCGCCGCGCACGTCGAAGCCCAGCTCGCCGATCGTGGCGCGCAGGGTGACCTGCTCGCTCTGTCCGGGGTTGAACGCCTCCGCCGAGGTGCTGACCACCACGTAGTGGTCGGAGCTGATCGGCAGCCGGGCCCCGAGCACCGTGCTGGTGCCGGCCCGCCGGAGCGTGGCGAGGTCGCGGATGGCGTCCCGGGAGCGCCACAGGATGGCCTGCACTCCGAAGGCGGGGACGCTGCCGGTGTTGACCACCGTCCCGGAGAGGGTGACGGTGTCGTCCTTGCCGTAGCCGGACACCTTGAGCGCGGTCATGGTGAAGGTGAGCTCGGGCTCGGCGGCGTGCGCGGGGGTCGGCGTGGCCAGCAGGAGGCCGGCGGTGGCGGAGAGACCGGCCAGCAGGGACGCCACGGCACGACGCCTGTGCCTGGAGCTGCCGATCACCGTCTTATCGTACGGGGCGCCGGTCGGCCCTCGTCCCTGCACCCGCCCGGCCCGGCGCGGGTTCCTCGCGGTGCGGGCCGGCGCGCGACCCGGCCGCGCGGGGCGGCCGGTAGAGTACGCGGTCGTGCCCCCGGTGACCGAAGAGCAGCGCGCAGCGCTGGACGACGTGCTGGCCGCAGGCCCGAAGGTCCGGCGACTCGCCCACCAGTTCGAGCGCGCCGGGCACGAGCTGTACCTCGTCGGCGGGTCCGTACGCGACGCGCTGATGGGACGCCTGGGACACGATCTCGACTACACCACCTCCGCGCGCCCGGACGAGATCGAGGCGCTGGTGCGGAAGGTCACGCACGCCGTCTGGGACGTGGGCCGCGCCTTCGGCACGATCGCGTGCCGGATCACCGAGGACGACGGCACCGACTGGCAGGTGGAGATCACCACCTTCCGGGCCGACACGTACGCCGACCACACCCGCAAGCCGGACGTGGTCTTCGGCGACCACCTCGGCGGCGACCTCGTGCGCCGCGACTTCACCGTCAACGCGATGGCCCTGCGCACGACCGACGGCGCGCTGCTCGACCCGTTCGGCGGACTGGGTGACCTGCGGGCCGAGGTCATCCGCACCCCCGCCGCCGCGGAGCTGTCGTTCTCCGACGACCCGCTGCGGATGATGCGCGCCGCGCGGTTCACGTCCCAGCTCGGCTTCCGTCCCGACCCCGACGTGGTGCGGGCGATGACCCAGATGGCGTCCCGGATCACGATCGTCTCCGCGGAGCGGATCCGCGACGAGCTGGTCAAGCTGCTGCTCACCGACAACCCCCGTCCGGGCCTGGACCTGCTGGTGCAGACCGGGATCGCCGACATCGTGCTGCCGGAGCTGCCCGCCCTGCGGATGGAACGCGACGAGCACAACCGCCACAAGGACGTCTACGAGCACACCCTCACGGTGCTCGACCAGGCGATCGAGCTGGAGAGGCTGCGCGGGCACGAGCCCGACATCGTCAACCGCCTCGCGGCGGTCTTCCACGACATCGGCAAGCCGCGCACGCGGCGCTTCGAGCCCGGCGGCAAGGTCTCCTTCCACCACCACGACGTCGTCGGGGCGAAGATGGCCGCCAAGCGGATGCAGGCCCTGCACTTCTCCTCGGAGGAGACGAAGGCCGTGGCCACGCTGGTGGAGCTGCACCTGCGGTTCCACGGCTACGCCGAGGGCGAGTGGACGGACTCCGCGGTGCGGCGCTACGTCCGCGACGCCGGCGACCAGCTCGAGCGGCTGCACATCCTCACCCGTTCGGACTGCACGACCCGCAACCAGCGCAAGGCGCAGAACCTGCGCCGCGCGTACGAGGAGCTGGAGTGGCGGATCGACGAGCTCGCCCAGCGCGAGGAGCTGAACGCCATCCGTCCCGACCTCGACGGCACGCAGATCATGGAACTGCTGGGAATCCCGGAGGGGCGGGAGGTCGGACAGGCCTACCGGTTCCTGATGGAGCTGCGCATGGAGGAGGGTCCGCTCGGGCAGGAGCGGGCCACCCGCGAGCTGCTCGCCTGGTGGGCGGAGCGGCACCCCGGGGACGGCGCCACGGCGTCCGGGGCCCCCGCGGCGGGCGGCGATGACTGATCCGGGGGTCCGGCCGGAGGCGCTGGGCCTCCCGCGCCCGTCCGGGGTGGTGTTCGACTGCGACGGCCTCCTGCTCGACACCGAGCCGTGCTGGACGGTCGCGGAGACCGCGGTGTTCGCCACCCGTGGCCTGCCGTACGGGCCGGAGCAGAAGGCCCTGTTCATCGGACGCAGCGTGCCGGGGTCGGTCGAGCTGATGGCCTCGATCTTCGGCGAGCAGGGCAACGAGGAGGCGATCCTCGCGCAACTGCTCGACGCGATCGGCGACGTGATCGCCACCAGCGCCGAACCCATGCCGGGCGCGCTCGAACTCGTCGAGCTGCTGTCCGGGCGGCTGCCGATCGGCGTGGCGAGCAACTCGCCGCGGTTCGTCCTGGACGCGGCGCTGGGCCGGGCGGGGCTGCGCGACGCGTTCGGGGCCGTGGTGGCCGCCGACGAGGTGCCGGTGCCCAAGCCCGCCCCGGACCTGTACCTGTCCGCCTGCCGCCTTCTGGGCGTCCCTGCGGTCGGGGCGGTCGCGCTGGAGGACACCGCGACGGGCACCGCTGCGGCGCACGCCGCGGGCCTGCGGGTGATCGGCGTCCCCTCGCCCGAGGCCGGCGAGCTCGGCGCGGACTGGCTGCTGCCCGCGCTCGACGACCCGCGGCTCCTCGCCTGGGCGTCCTCGCTCTGAGGCCACCGCACGTCCCCACCGGCCCCTGCCTGGAGGAATACTTAGCCAAGCTAATGAGTTAAGCTAAGCATCATGACTCCCGAAACCCTCTCCGGCCTGGCGAACGACCTGCGCATCGCGTGCCAGCGGGTGAGCCGCCGGGTCCGGTTCGAGTCGGCCGACGAGCTCGCGCCCCACCAGGTGAGCGCCCTGTCGCAGCTGAAGTCCGGACCCCTCACCCCCGGTGAGCTGGCCGAGATCGAGAGGGTGTCGCCGCCGAGCATGACCCGCACCGTGAACTGCCTGGTGGAGCGCGGCCTCGTGGCCCGCGACGACCACCCCAGCGACGGGCGCTCGAAGCTCCTCGAGCTCACCGACGCCGGCCGGGCGGCCATGGACCGGGTCGCACGGGCGAGGGACGACTGGATGCTCCACCAGCTGGAGGGGCTGACGAAGGACGAACAGAAGCTGTTGGAAGAGGCGACCAGATTGTTGAACCGGGTGCTGGAGAAGTGAGTGCTGCCACCGTCGAGCACGTCCCCACCTTCTCGTCCCTCGGGATCCGGAACTACCGGCTGTTCTGGACCGGGGGGCTGATCTCGAACGTCGGCACCTGGATGGCGCGCGTCGCCCAGGACTGGCTGGTGCTGACGATGCTCACGGACAACTCCTCGACAGCCCTCGGCATCGTCACCGGGCTGCAGTTCCTGCCGATCGCCGTGCTCGCCCCGTACGCCGGGGCGCTCGCCGACCGCATCTCCAAGCGGCGGATGCTGATCTGGACCCAGGTCGGCCTCGCGCTGGTGGGCCTGACCCTGGCCGCGCTGGTGCTGGGTGGGTGGACGCAGCTGTGGCACGTCTACGTCCTGGCGGCGCTCCAGGGCGTGGCCGCGGCCTTCGACGGCCCGGCCCGGCAGGCGTTCGCGCCCGAGATGGTCAGCGAGAAGCTCATCGCCAACGCCGTCGGGCTGAACACCACGTCCTTCCACGCCGCCCGGCTGATCGGGCCGGCGGTCGCCGGGCTCACGATCGCCTGGTGGGGGGTCGGGCCCGCGCTGCTGCTCAACGGGCTCAGCTTCGTCGCGGTGATGGTGGCGCTGGTGATGATGGACCCCTCGGACCTCACCCCTGCGCCCCGGGCACGGGCGAAGGGGTCGGTGATGGCCGGGGTGCGGTACGTCCGCTCGCGCCCGGACATCATCCTGCTGATGTTCCTGGTGTTCATGCTGGGGACGTTCGGGCTGAACTTCCAGCTGACCAACGCGCTCATGGCCACCGAGGTGTTCCACGTCGGTGCGGAGCAGTACGGGCTGCTGGGCTCGATCCTCGCGATCGGGTCGCTGTCGGCCGGCCTGCTGGCGGCACGGCGGACGCAGCTGCGCCTGCGCCTGATCATCGGGGCGCTGGCCGGGTTCTCGCTGTGCGTCGGCGTCCTCACCGTCGCGCCGACCTACTGGTGGTACGCGGCGTTCCTGATCCCGACCGGGCTCACGTCGCTGACCGTGATGACGGCGGCGAACGCGTCCGTCCAGCTGTCCACCGAGCCGGTCATGCGCGGCCGGGTGATGGCGCTGTACCAGGCGATCTTCCTCGGGGGCACCCCGCTGGGCGCCCCCGTGATCGGCTGGGTCGGCGACGCCTTCGGCCCGCGCTGGACGCTGGCGATCGGTGCGATCGCCTGCGCACTGGCCGTCGTGGTCGCCGTCGCCTACCTGGTGCGCGAGTCGGGCTGGGGCGTCCTGCCGTGGCGCCGCGTGGAGGAGGAGGTCGTCGTCGACGACTTCCAGGCGGCCCGCTGACTCAGCGGGAGCCGGCCACGAACTCCTCGCGCACCTGCTTGCGCAGCACCTTTCCCAGCATCGAGCGGGGCAGGTCGCCGGCGGCCACCACCTGGCGGGGCACCTTGTAGCCGGCCAGGCGCTCGCGGCAGTACTGGCGCAGCGCGTCCTCGTCCAGCCCGACGCCGGGACGCAGCACCACGACGGCCACCACCTTCTCCCCGCCCGACGGTGCCGGGACGCCGATCACGGCGGCGTCGGTGAGGTCGGGGTGGCCACGAAGCACGTTCTCCACCTCGGACGGCGCCACGTTGAAGCCGCCGGTGATGATCAGCTCCTTCACCCGGTCGACGATCGTGGTGAAGCCGTCGGCGTCCACCGTCACCACGTCACCGGTGCGCAGCCAGCCGCCGGGCAGCAGCGCCTTGGCGGTCTCCTCGGGGTTGTTCCAGTAGCCGCCGAACACCTGCGGGCCCTTGATCAGCAGCTCGCCGCGCTCGCCCTGCGCGACCTCGCGCGTCGGGTCGTCCGGGTCGACGACCAGCATCTGCGTGGACGGGAACGGGACGCCGATCGTCCCAGTGCGCCGCGACGGCGCGAACGGGTTGCCCAGGCACACCGGGGACGCCTCGGTCATGCCGTAGCCTTCCACGAGCAGCCCGCCGGAGACCGACTCCCACAGCTCGACCACCGCGTCCGGCAGGTTCATCGCCCCCGAGATGCAGTACTTGGCCGAGCGCAGGCTGATCTTCCGCTCGCGGGCACGCAGCGCGGTCTTCTCGTAGATCGGCGGCACCGCGCAGTAGACCGTGGGCGGCGACTTCTTCGCCGCATCCAGCACCAGGTCGACGTCGAAGGCGGGGAACAGCACGATCCGTGCCTGCTTGAGCACGCCGTAGGTCAGGAACAGCGTCATGCCGAAGGCGTGGAACAGCGGCAGGATCGCGTAGAAGGTCTCCTTGCGGTACTGGGCGCCGTGCATCCAGGCCTCGCCCTGCCGCGCGTTGCTGAACAGGTTGAAGTGGCTGAGCATCGCGCCCTTCGGCACCCCTGTGGTGCCGGAGGTGTACTGGATCACCGCGAGGTCGTGCACCCCGGGCCGGGGGTGGGACGCGACCAGCGGCGGCGCGTCCAGCAGCTTCTCCCACGGCAGCGTGCCGGGCGCGGGCCGGGTGAGCCGGTCGCGGGTCTCGCGCAGCTTCTTCACCGGCAGCTGCAGCGCGAGCCGCTTGATCGTCGGGAACGCCTTGAGCAGGTTCACCGAGACGATGTGCTCCAGCGCGAGGTCGCCCGGCATGGCCTTGAGCTTGCCGACGGCCGCGTCCCAGCTGATCGCGACGCGGGCGGCGTGGTCCTCGAAGAGGTGCCGCAGCTCGCGCTCGGTGTACAGCGGGTTGTGCTCGACGACGACCGCGCCCAGGCGCAGCACGGCGTAGAACGCCACGATGTGCTGGGGGCAGTTCGGCAGGATGATCGCCACCCGGTCGCCGGCCTGGACGCCGAGGCGGCGCAACCCCTCTGCGGCGCGGGCGATCTGGTCGCCCAGTTCGGTGTAGGTGGTGGTGCGTCCGAAGAACTCGGTGGCCACATGGCTGCCGGCCTCCGCGACCGAGCGCTCGTAGAGCGCCACCAGCGACTCGGTGGGAAGTTCGATCTCTGCCGGTACCCCCGGCTGGTAGTGCCTGACCCAGGGTGCGTCCACACCGCGACACTACTGTCTGGGTCAGCGTCCCCACGCCGAAAACCGCGCGATCCGTCCCTCGCCTCATCGCCACCAGCGTCCGCCCGCGCCCGGGTGAGGAGCGCCCCGTCCGCGAGGCCCCGCCCCCATCCGCGAGCGCCAGTCCCCGTCCGCGAGGGCCAGTCCCCGTCCGCGAGGGCCAGCCGCCATCCGCGACGGCCAGCCTTCTGACCGAGGGCCAGCTCCGGTGTGCTGGCCCTCGGCATCAAGGCTGGCCCTCGACGGGACGGGAGTCCGTCCCCGCCGATCGTCCAGCCGCCCGCTCCGCCTCTCTCGCCCAAAGAGGACTGAAACCGCCGACGTCGGCGGTTTCGGTCCGCTTTGTGGGCATCGCGGGCGGGAGACGGGCGGGATCGATGCGGGGAGAGGGGTGGGGTGGTGGTGCGGGAGCGCAGGTGGTGCGGGAGCGCAGGTGGTGGGGGAGTGCGGGTGGTGGCGGGAGTGCGGGTGGCGGTGACGAGGGCGCAGGTGGCGAGGGCATGGCTGGTGGTGACGAGGGCGGGTGGTGCCGGAGCGCGGGTGGCGGTGACGAGGGCGGGTGGTGGCGGGAGTGCGGCTGGTGGTGACGAGGGCGCAGGTGGCGCGGGTGGTGGTGACGAGGGCGGGTGGTGCCGGAGCGCGGGTGGTGGTGACGAGGACGCCGGTGGTCGTGCCGGAGCACGGGCGGCTGGCGGTCGCGGCCGGGTGACCGGGGGTGGCGGGCAATACGATGACCGGACGGGAGGGAGGACGCCATGGGCGAGCGCTGCGGGTGGTGCGGCACCGATCCGCTGTACGTCGCCTACCACGACGACGAGTGGGGCGTCCCGGAACGCGACTCCCGGGCGCTGTTCGAGAAGCTCGTGCTCGACGGCTTCCAGGCCGGCCTGTCCTGGTACACGATCCTGCGCAAGCGGGAGAACTTCCGGGCAGCGTTCGCCGGGTTCGACCCCGACGTCATCGCCGGCTGGGGTGAGCCGGACGTCGTCCGGCTGCTGGGCGACGCGGGCATCGTGCGGCACAGGGGCAAGATCGAGGCCGCCATCGGCAACGCCCGGGCGTGGCAGCAGATCGAGTCCGACGGCGGGTTCGCCGCCTTCGTCTGGAGCGCGGTGGACGGGCGTCCGGTGCAGCGTGAGCTGACCGCGCTCGCACAGGTGCCGGCCACGGACCCCCGGACGGACGCGCTCTCGAGGCGCCTGAAGCGCGCCGGCTTCCGGTTCTGCGGGCCGACGATCGTCTACGCGTTCGCGCAGGCGGTCGGGATGTTCAACGACCACCTCCTGACCTGTCCCGCGCACGCGCGCTGCGCCGCTCTGGCATGAGCGCTCGCCCGCCCGCACCGCGGAGCCTGCCGGCCTGGCTGAGCCCGGTCTGGCTGGTCCTCGGTGCGATCGTCTCCGTGCAGGTGGGCGCGGCGTTCGCGAAGTCGCTGTTCGCGCTCACCGACCCCACGGCGGTCGCCTGGCTCCGGATGGCCGCGGCCGCGGCGATCTTCTGGGTCTTCGCCCGCCCCCGGCTGCGGGGACGGACCTGGCCGGAGTGGCGGGTCGTGATCGGCTACGGCATCGCGCTGGCCACCATGAACTGGGCGATCTACCAGTCCTTCGCCCGGATCCCGATCGGGCTGGCGGTGACCATCGAGTTCCTCGGGCCGCTCGCGGTCGCACTGGTCGGCTCGCGCAGGGCCCGCGACCTCGTCTGGGTGGGCCTGGCCGCGGTCGGCGTCACCCTGCTCGGTGTCTTCCCGACGACGGTGGACTGGGCGGGCATCGGCTTCGCCCTGCTCGCCGGTGCCGCGTGGGCCGCGTACATCGTGCTGTCCGGCCCGACCGGTGCCGCGTGGGAGGGGGTGACCGGCGTCAGCGTGGGCAGCCTCGTGGGCGCCCTGGTGTTCCTCGTACCCGGCCTGGTGGCGGGCGGCAGTTCGCTGTGGCAGCCGCGGGTGGCCGTCCTCGCCGTGGTGGTGGGCGTGCTCAGCTCCGTGATCCCCTACGGCCTGGAGATGGTCGCCCGCCGGCGGATCCCCGCCGGGGTGTTCGGCATCCTGATGAGCCTCGAACCGGCGGCGGCGGCGCTGGCGGCCCTGCTGGTGCTGGGTGAACAGCTGGGCTGGGTGGAACTGGTGGCGATGGCCTGCGTGATCGTGGCGAGCGTGGGCTCCACGCGGGCCCTGGCGAAGGCGCCCGCGCCGAACTAGTCCCCGCGCCGAACTAGTCCCCGCGCCGGACTGGGCCCCGCGCTGCCGGCTCAGTCCGGAAGGACGCCCAGGTGCGGCGCGGGGCTGCGGACGCCGGCCCTGCCCAGGGCGCCGAGCGCCCGCTCCAGGAGCGCGCGCTGGACGCCCCAGTGCTGGTTCGGGGCCGTCTTGGCGATCACCCGGATGGTCATCGCGGTGGCGGTGACGGCGTTGACGCCGGCGACGGTCGGCTTCTCCAGCAGTACGTCGGCGAACGCGGCGTCCTCCTCCATCTCTGCCGAGACCTGCTCGAGGATGCCGATCACCCTCCCCGCGTCCTCGTCGTAGGCCACCGGGACGTCCACGATCGCGGTCGACCAGCCCTGGCTCTGGTTCCCGACCCGCAGCACCTCGCCGTTGCGCACGTACCAGACCGTGCCGGACGGGTCGCGCAGCCGCGTCACGCGCAGGCCCACGTCCTCGACGGTGCCGCGGACGTCGCCGGTGTCGATCAGGTCGCCGACGCCGTACTGGTCCTCGAGGATCATGAAGATGCCGGAGAGGAAGTCCTTGACCAGGCTCTGCGCGCCGAACGCGAGGGCGATGCCGCCGACGCCCGCCGAGGCGAGCAGCGGGGCGAGCGGCACGTCGAGAACGGCGAGGATCGTGAGCACCAGCAGGGTGCCCACGATGACAGAGGTCAGGTTGCGCAGCAGCGAGCCGATCGTGTTGACGCGCTGCTCGAAGCGTTCGTGGTCCGACCCGGTCGCCATCGCGAGGATGCGCTGGGTCCGGGAGTCCGGGTGATTGCGCTGGTCCTGGGCCCGCTTGAGCGCGGTCCTGGTGGCCAGGGTGATGCCCCGCACGATCAGCCAGCGGGCGAGCAGGAACAGCACGATCACCACCGCGAGGGCGATCGGGGTGTCCGGCCAGGTCCATTCGATGGCGAGCGGGGTCATGGGTTCATTGTGGCGGACGGGCGCACGGCGACCGGCGTCCCGCGCGCCGACGCGCTCAGCCGCGTGGCGGGTCGGGGGCCACCGTGGCGGGCGCGTCGACCCGCGGCGCGATCCGCCAGCACAGCGGGAGGTTGTTGCCGGCCGTCGTGAGGCCGCTGGTCACGGTGAAGGCGAAGCGGTTGTCGGCGAGCAGCCGACGCATGGTCGCCATCGCGACCGGGAACACCCGGGTACGCGCGTCCGCCTTGCGGCTGGCCTGCTGGAGCACGACGAAGCCGTCGGCGATCGGCCTGCTCAGCCACACCTTGGCCGGGGACGTCCCGGGCCGGTCGAAGCGGTAGGCGATGGTCGCGCCGTCCACCCGGCCGCAGGTCTCCCACCCGGCGGGGCAGTCACCGGCCGTCGGGTCGGTCGTCACGTAGGCGGCCAGCCACTCGGTGCCGCCGCCCAGGTAGGCGACCGCGCCGACCTCTGCCGGCGTCCCCTCCCACTCCCCGACGCACCGCGCGTTCACCTCTGCGGCCAGGAGCGCGGCGAAGGCCTGCGGCGTCGCGGCCCCCGTCCCCCCGGTGGAGGCGCTCGCCGGCAGGCTGGTCGTCCCCGCCCTGCGCGCGCGGTCACAGGCGAGGTCGTCGCGCCAGTTGGGCAGGTTCTCGGCCCGGAGGGGAAGGCGCGGGTCGGTGGTCGCGTCGAGCCGCGGGTCACGGGCCAGCTCCAGCAGCGCGTCGAGCTCGACGGGTAGGTCGCCGCGCCGCGGATCGCCGTCCCACGCCCTGCCCTCAGCGAGGACGGTGGCGAAGCCGTCCCGCCGCGGCGCCACCAGCAACACCTCCGTGCCCTCGTCGGGCCAGGCGACGCGGACCTCTCCCTCGCGGAAGCAGTGGGCGCGCGGCGCGCCGGACACCGCGCGGCAGGCCTTGGGGGCCAGCCAGCCGGGGGTCGGACCGAGACTGACCGTCACCGTCCACGCGGGCACCCTCCCGGTCGCGCGGTAGTGGACGGCAGCTCCCACCGCTCCCGGGGCTCCCGCAGCGTAGGACGCAGCGCCGTCGGGCAGGTGCTCCTGGGTGATCCCCGCGACGATCCGGGGCGTCAGCGGAGTCGGCTCCGGTGTGGCGGGTGGCCGGACCGGGGGTGCCGGGGCGCACCCGGCGAGCAGGGCGACAGCGCAGGACGCCACGATGGACTGTCGGAGCATGTGCCTCCTCACGGTCGGCCCCTCCATCGTCGCCGCGCACCCGGCGTCCCCATATGGGGAATAGCTGCACCTCGCGGGGTGTTCGTAGTAGTTGAATATCCAACTATCGGAGGCGACCTCTCATGCAGCTGGGCATCTTCAGCGTGGGTGACATCACCCAGGACCCGACCACCGGACGTACCCCGTCCGAGCACGAGCGGATCCTCGCTGCGGTCGCGATCGCGAAGAAGGCGGAGGAGATCGGGCTGGACGTCTTCGCCACCGGCGAGCACCACAACCCGCCGTTCCACCCGTCCTCGCCGACCACGCTGCTGGGCTTCATCGCCGCGCAGACCTCACGGATCCTGCTGTCGACGGCCACCACGCTGATCACCACGAACGACCCGGTGAAGATCGCCGAGGACTACGCGGTGCTCCAGCACCTGGCCGAAGGCCGCGTCGACCTGATGATGGGACGCGGCAACACCGGTCCGGTCTACCCCTGGTTCGGCAAGGACATCCGCGACGGCATCGGCCTGGCGATCGAGAACTACGCGCTGCTCCGGCGGCTCTGGCGCGAGGACGTGGTGAACTGGGAGGGCAAGTTCCGCACGCCGTTGCAGGGCTTCACGCTCGCCCCGCGTCCGCTGGACGGGGTGCCGCCCTTCGTCTGGCACGGCTCGATCCGCTCCCCGGAGATCGCCGAGCAGGCCGCCTACTACGGCGACGGCTTCTTCCACAACAACATCTTCTGGAACATGTCGCACACCAAGCGGATGGTGAACCTGTACCGGCGCCGCTTCGAGCACCACGGCCACGGCCCGGCCGACACCGCCATCGTCGGTCTCGGCGGGCAGTTCTTCATGCGTCGCAACAGCCAGGACGCGATCGCCGAGTTCCGCCCCTACTTCGACGTCGCGCCGGTGTACGGCTACGGGCCCAGCCTGGAGGAGTTCATGGCGGAGACCCCGCTCACCGTCGGCTCGCCCCAGCAGGTGCTCGAGCGGACGCTGTCGTTCACCCGCGAGGTCGGCCACTACCAGCGCCAGCTGTTCCTCGTCGACCACGCCGGCCTGCCGCTGAAGACCGTGCTGGAACAGCTCGACCTGCTCGGCGAGATCCTGCCCGAGCTGCGCAAGGGCTTCGCCGAGGGCCGTCCGGCGCACATCCCCGAGGCGCCGACGCACGCGTCCCTGGTCGCCGCCCGCGCGGCGCAGGACGCGGGCGAGGAGCCTGCCCCGGCGGCGCCCGCGGCGGTGGACGACGTCACCGGGCGCTCGCCGTACCCGGTGGCCGAAGCGGTCGAGGTGGCCCGATGACCCGGATCGTCGTGATCAGCGCCGGCACCAGCATCCCGTCCTCGAGCCGGTTGCTCGGCGAGCGGCTGGGAGAGGCGACGGCCGCGACGGTCACCGCCGCCGGCGGCCAGCCGCAGGTGACCCAGGTGGAGCTGCGGACGCTCGCCGTCGAACTCGCCCACCACCTCGCCACCCGCGTGCCGGGGACGCGGCTGCGGGAGGCCTTCGACCTGGTGCGTGAGGCGGACGGCGTGATCGCGGTGACCCCGGTGTTCAACGGCTCCTACTCGGGGTTGTTCAAGCTGTTCTTCGACGCCCTCGACGAGAACGTGATGCGGGACCGTCCCGTGCTGCTCGCCGCGACCGGTGGCACCGCCCGGCACTCCCTTGTCGTCGAGCACGCGATGCTGCCGCTGTTCTACTACCTGAAGGCTCGCGTCGCCCCGCATCCGGTGTTCGCTGCGACCAAGGACTGGGGCAGCGCGTCCGGCAAGCTCGAACGGCGCATCGCACGCGCGGCGCAGGCGTTCGCCCCGCTGGTCATGGCCGGGGCGCCGGCCGGGGACGACGAGTTCGAGGTGGTCGACTTCACCGACCTCCTCGGGGGCTGAGCTACTTCTTCACGCCCTTCAGCGAGCCTTTCACCCCACCCCCGGGGGAGCCGGCGCTGCACACGATCCGGTGGTCGGCCACCTTGGTCCAGACGTCCGCGCCGGCGAGGAAGTACGTCACCTCGTACTTCGACTTGCCCACGTCCACCCCGACGAACTCCTTGAAGCCCTGCTGGCACACCGACGTGAAGAGCTTCTGCTCCTCCGCCGTGGTCGGCGGCTTCCTGCCGGTGATCTCCTTGGTGGCGAAGACCTCGTAGTAGTGGGCGGCCGCGCAGTCGAGCACCTTGAGGGCCTGCGCCGTCACATCCTGCGGCCCCGTGCACTGCCCCTCCACGGGGAAGATCAGGGTGTCGCCCTTGGCCGAGCCGACCAGCCCGCCGTCCGCCGACCCCGCGAGGCAGGTGATCGCACGGTTCGCCGGGACGGCCCAGGCGGTCTCGTCCGGGGCCAGGTAGGCCGAGGTGTAGCGGCTGTACTCCGCCGCCACGCCGACGTAGGTCGTGAAGCTGGCGGTGCAGGCGGTCTTGGCCTGCTCACCGAGGGCGTCCGCTCCCGGCCACGCCTCCCCGGTGACCGGGATCACGCCGTGCACCTCGTAGTAGTGCGAGCCGGTGCAGGGCACCGCGGGCACGCCGGTGATCGAGGCTCCCGACAGGTCGACGTCGCCCGTGCAGTCGCCCACGACCAGCGCGGCGACCGGAGGCTCGGACGGGGTGGGTGATGCGGTGCTCGCCGCCTGCTCCCCGGGGCTCGCGGAGCCGGTTCCCGGCGTCCCTGCGTCGCACCCGGAGACGAGCAGGGCGAGCACCAGCCAGAGCCCGGCCAGGCGTGGCGACATGGAGCCCCTCCCATCGACTCCTGCCATGGTAGTGGGGCCGTACGCTTGGCACCGATGCATCGAGACCTGCTCTTCCCGCCCGGCGCGACCCGGCACGACTGGGTGCTGGACGCCGCGCTGGCGGCCGGGCTCGGCCTGCTCACCGTCCCCCCGTACGGGGTGCGCGACCTCCCTGGCGCCGCCGGCGGGCAGTGGGTGCTCGCCCTCGGGCCCCTGGTCAGCGCTGTGCTGATGATCGGCTCGCTCGTGCTGCGGCGGCACTCCCCCCTGCTCGCCCTGGCGGGGGTCACCCTCGCCGGGCTGATGCAGCTGGCCTTCTCCTCCGACCCCATGGCCACCCTGGTCGCGGTGCCCGTGGTCGCCTACTCGGTCGCCCGCTGGGTGCCCGGACCGATGGCCCGGGTGGTGCTCGCGATCGGGGCGGTGGGCTCGGTGCTGGGCCCCGTGCGCTGGATCCTCGACGACTGGAGCAACCCCAGCCTCCGCCAGCTGATCTGGCTGACGCTGGCCTGGTTCGTCTGCATGGGCCTGGTCATCACGCCCTACGCGATCGGGCGCCGCGTGCGGGAGTCCAGCGAGGCGCACCAGGACCGCGTCCTCGTGGCGGAGGAGCGGTACCGAACGATGCTGCTCGAGCGTGAGCAGGAGACCCGGCTGGCCGAGTCCCGGGCGCGGACGCAGATCGCGCGCGAGCTGCACGACATCGTGGCCCACTCGCTCTCGGTGATGATCGTGCAGGCCGAGGGCGGCAAGGCGCTCGCGGCCAAGAAGCCGGAGGCCGCGACGCAGGCGCTCACCACCATCGCGGAGACCGGACGGGAGGCGCTCAGCGAGATGCGTCGGATCCTCGGCGTCCTCAGGGACGCGCCCGAGTCGCGCAGCCAGGCCGAGTTCACGCCCACCCCACGCTTCACCGACATCCCCGACCTCGTGGCGCGGACCAGCGACCGGGTGCAGCTGGCGGTGCACGGGCAGCCTCCGCGGGGGGTGTCGCAGGCGCTGGAGCTGACCGTCTACCGGGTGGTGCAGGAGGCGCTGACGAACTTCCTCAAGCACGCCGGGCCCCAGGCGACGGCCATGGTCACGATCACCTACGGGATGCGGGAGATCTCGATCGACGTGCTGGACAATGGCGTGGCGACCCCGTCCGCGGTGCCTCAGAGCCCGGGGCACGGGTTGCGGGGCATGAACGAGCGGATCTCGGCGATGGGCGGACGCCTGGTCACCCGCGCGCGGCCGAGTGGAGGGTTCCAGGTGACCGCGACGCTGCCGGTGCCGGTGCAGGCGAGCGTGGAGGAGTGAGCATGATCAGGGTGTTCCTTGCCGACGACCAGGAGCTGGTGCGCAGCGGCTTCCGGATGCTCATCGAGGCGGAGGAGGACCTCCAGGTGGTCGGCGAGGCCGCCGACGGGGCACAGACGGTGGCCGGTGTGATGTCGGTGCCCTGTGACGTGGTGCTGATGGACATCCGTATGCCGGTGATGGACGGCGTGGAGGCGACGCGGCGGATCGTGGCGGCCGACGTGCCCACCAAGGTGCTGGTGCTCACCACCTTCGACCTCGACGAGTACGTGTTCAGCGCGCTCAAGGCCGGGGCCAGCGGCTTCATGCTGAAGGACGCGCGTCCCGGAGACCTGCTCAACGCGATCCGGACGGTCGCCGCCGGCGAGGCCGTGATGGCGCCGTCCGCCACCCGCCGCCTGCTGGACCACGTCGTGCCCACCCTGCCGGCGAGCCCCGAGGGTGCGGACCCCCGGGTGGCCGTCCTCACCGACCGTGAGCAGGAGGTCCTGGTGGAGATCGCCGCCGGGGCGACCAACGCCGAGATCGCCCGCCGCCTCTACATGGCCGAGGGCACCGTGAAGACCCACATCACCCGTCTGCTCGCCAAGCTCCAGATCCGGGATCGCGTGGGCCTGGTCCTCTTCGCCTACGAGACCGGCCTCGTCCGCCGCGGCTGAGCCGGTCGGGCCGCGCGCCCGCGTCCCACCCGTCCCACCTGCCCCACCCCCCGCGTTCGCCCCCGATCGCAACGCTTGCTGCCGGAATTCCGGTGGCGAGGGTTGCAGTCGGCAGCGGGAACGGGGCGTGGGTGGGACGGGTCTGCGTCGGACTGCCACCGGTGTCGGGCCGCCGTCCCACTCGTCCCTCCCCCCGCGCTTGCTCCCGATCGCAACTCCTGCTGCCGGAATTCCGGTGGCGAGGGTTGCAGTCGGCAGCGGGAACGGGGCGTGGGTGGGACGGGCACCGGTGTCGGCGTGCCACCGGTGTCGGGCCCGCGTCCCACTCGTCCCTCCCCCCGCGTTCGCTCCCGATCGCAACGCTTGCTGCCGGAATTCCGGTGGCGAGCGTTGCGATCGGTGGCGGGAACGGGCGTGGGGCGGGACGGAACGGTCCAGTCGGGGGTTTTCGGCGCAGGACGGGGTGACGGTGCTCTAGGGTGCGGCGCGGAGAGGAAACGATGACCACGCAGCACCCCCAGCCGACCGGCGCCGAGTACCCGCAGTCCGTCCCCGGCGGTGTGCCGGCCGGCACACCACAGCAGGGTCCCTACCTCGAGCCGGGCGCCTACCTGCCGGCTGCCCCGCCCGTCCCGGAGAAGCCCAAGGGCGGCAAGGTCCGCCTGATCGTCGGCATCGCGATCGCCGTCGTCCTGGGCGGGCTGGGGCTCTTCTACGCGCTGAGCCAGTTCGACGTGCACGGCGCGAAGGTGGGCGACTGCCTGGCCCAGGTGTCCGAGAACGAGGTCAAGTCCGTGCAGTGCGATTCCGCGGAGGCGCAGTACACCGTCATCTCCATCGTGGAGAACCAGCCGGAGACGACGGACACGACCGACCCGTGCGCGGACGTCGCGGCGGCAGACGCGTCCTACTGGGAGGGCGCGCCCGGCGGGAACGGCCGCGTCCTCTGCCTCCAGGAGCGCTGAGCCTCAGTCGCCGAGCGGCGGCAGTTCGCCGCGGACGTCCTCGAGGATCAGGCACGTCTCCGTGCCGGCCGTCTCGGGGTGGCGACTCAGCTCGTTGACCACGAAGTCGCGCAGGTCGGACGTGTTGGCCGCGGCCACGCGGACGGCGAGGTCGTACTGCCCGGCGAGGAAGAACACGTCCAGCACGCCGGGACAGGACGCCAGCCGGTGCGCCTCCTCGCGCAGCCGTGGACGGGCGCTGTCCTGGAGCCGGACGAGGATGAGCGCCTGGATCGGGAAGCCGACCGCAGCGAGGTCGACGGCGGCGTGGAAGCCGCGGATGACACCGGACTCGATCAGCCCGGCCACGCGCGTGTGCGCGGTCGACTCCGCGACGCTCGCCTCCTGTGCGAGGCGACTGTTCGAGACGCGTCCATTGCGCATCAGCAGGCGAAGCAGGCGCCGGTCGATCCCGTCCAGCGCGCGGGGATTCTTCGGCCGCTCCGCCCGGCCCGTAACACCCTTGCCGGTCACGTGTTGCAGGGTAGCCGAGGATTCTTTCGATCTCGTTTCCGCGGGAGGCGTACGGACGGGCGAGGCCGCCACACTTTCTGCCGACCACCGGTGGCAGGCCGGGAGACGGAAAGGCAGCAGACCCATGAAGATCGGCATCCCCACCGAGATCAAGAGCCAGGAGAACCGCGTCGCGATCACCCCCGCCGGGGTGGACCACCTCACCCGCCGCGGGCACGAGGTGTTCGTCCAGGCCGGTGCCGGGGTCGGCTCGGCGATCAGCGATGACGCCTACACCCTCGCCGGCGCGACCATCGTGCCCGACGCCGCGGACGTCTGGGGCACCGCCGACCTGCTGCTGAAGGTGAAGGAACCGATCGCCGCCGAGTACGGGTTCCTGCGTGCCGACCAGGTGCTGTTCACCTACCTCCACCTCGCCGCCGACCGCCCGCAGACCGAGGCGCTGCTCGCGTCCGGCACGACGGCGATCGCCTACGAGACCGTGCAGACCGACGCCGGCGCGCTGCCGCTGCTGCGTCCGATGAGCGAGGTGGCCGGACGCCTGTCCGTCCTCGCCGGCACCAACGCGCTGCTCAAGCACGCCGGTGGGGACGGGGTGCTGCTGCCCGGCGTTCCCGGCGTCACCCCGGGCAAGGTGGTCGTGATCGGCGGCGGCGTGGCCGGCCTGAACGCGGCCCAGATCGCGCACGGCCTCCGTGCGGACGTGACCATCCTCGACATCTCGACCGACCGGCTGGTGCAGCTCGACTCGGAGTTCGCCGGCCAGGTGAAGACCCAGATGTCCACCGCGTACGCGATCGAGGCGGCGATCCGCGACGCCGATCTGGTGATCGGCTCCGTGCTGGTGCCGGGTGCGCGGGCGCCCAAGCTGGTGACCAACGAGATGGTGGCCGGCGCCAAGCCCGGCTCGGTCTTCGTCGACATCGCCGTGGACCAGGGCGGCTGCTTCGCCGACACCCACGCGACCACCCACGCCGACCCCACCTACGGGGTGCACGACGCGGTGTTCTACGCCGTGGCGAACATGCCGGGCGCGGTCCCGGTGACCTCGACCTACGCGCTGACCAACGCCACGCTGCCCTACGTCACCCGCATCGCCGACCTCGGGTGGCGCGCCGCGCTCGCGTCCGACACGACACTGGCCCGTGGCCTGTCGACGTTCGACGGCGTGCTCACCAGCGGACCGGTCGCCGAGGCCTGGGGTCACGACCACACGTCCATCGAGGAGGTCCTGGCCTCCTGAGGCCGGACCCCCCCCTCGCCGGCCGCGTCGGCCCGCGCCCTTCCCCCGTTCCTGCTGCCGAGCGCAACTCGCGCCACCGGAATTCCGGTGGCGCGAGTTGCTTTCGGCAGCGAACGCGGATCGGGGGGTGGGGCGGGGGGCGCGGGCAGGGTGGGACGGGCGCGCGGGCTACCCTTGCCCGATGAGCGAGCCGCACAAGCCGAGGCGTCCGAGCTATCGGGAGCCGGGTGCGCTGGAGGCGCTCGGGCAGCCGTCCGACCCGATCGCGCAGCTGCACGCCGCCCACGAGACGGCGGCGGCCCTGCTGCACACCGGACGGGCGGCCACCGATCCCGCCGTCACCGCGCGGCTCGTCGCGCTCGCCGACGACATCGGGCTCGGCACGCTGGCCGACCTGTGGGCGTCCCGTCCCGCCCGCTCGCTCCCGGGGGTGCTCTGGCGGCTGTACCTCCTGCGGGAGTGGGTGACCACCGACCCGCACGGCGCCGCGCGCGAGTACGCCGCGGGGATCCGCTTCACCGAGCCCAACCACGCGGTCGCCGGGGTGGAGCCGCCGGGCCCCGACGAGGTGCGGCGGGTCGCGGACGAGATCCTGCACGGCGTGTTCGACGGCGACTTCGCAGTGGCGCTCGAACGTGCCGCCGCGTTCTGCCGCGTGGTCTCCTCCGGCCGTGCGGACGTCACGGAAGGGGCCCGCGCGGTGATCCAGGCCGGGCGCCTCCAGGTCATGGCCGACGACCTCGCCGCGGGTGCCCGGCTGTGGCGGGCGGGCGAGCTGGAGTAACCGGGCGTGCTTGGTTCCGGGGAGGCGACGGCCTATCCTGTCCGAGGCGTCGGGCCGCGGTAGCCCCGGGCTCCAACATTCGCCGCTACGAGCGGCCACGCGCCGAGAGGCGCTCCCGGCCCGACGTTCACCCCCTCCGGAAGGGCCTGCCGCGCAGGCCCCCGCGGGCCGCGATCCCGACGGCCACGACCCCACCATGTTCCGGCGGTTCTTCGCCGCCGGGCTCCCCGAGGCCCGCACGAGCGGAGTAGCGTCTGGGGTGGGGGCGATGTCGATGGCGACCGTACGTCAACCCGCAGTCTCCGGGCGCTTCTACCCCGGGCGACCCGATGACCTTCGCCGTGACCTCGACCGCCTGCTCGCCGCGGCCCGCACGAGCGGCGTCCCGGGAAGCCCGCCACGGGCCATGATCGTCCCCCACGCCGGCTACGCCTACTCCGGCCCCACCGCAGCTCTGGGCTATGTCCAGGTGGAGGCTCTGCGCACCCGCATCAGCAGGGTGGTCCTGCTCGGCCCGTCCCACTACGTGCCGTTCCCCGGGCTCGCCCTGCCCACGTCCGACCGCTTCGCGACGCCCCTGGGCGAAGTGCCGGTCGAGCCCGCGGACGGGCTGCTGCGCCTGCCGCAGGTCGTCCGGTGGGACGCTCCGCACGAGCGCGAGCACTCCCTGGAGGTCCAGCTCCCCTTCCTCCAGAGCGTGCTCGACGCTTTCACGCTGCTGCCGCTGGTGGTGGGGGACGCCACGCCGGAGGACGTCGCCCAGGTGATCGAGGCGTGCTGGGGAGGGCCGGAGACGCTGGTGCTGATCAGTTCCGACCTGTCCCACTACCGGCCCTACGCGGACGCGAGGGCGATGGACGCCGACACCGTGCGGCGCATCCTCGCCCTGCAGTGGCCGCTGCCCGAGCGCCGGGCGTGCGGGGCCGTCGGGGTGAACGGCATGGTCGTCGTCGCGCGGGCGCGCGGGCTGCGCCCGGTGCTCGTCGACGCCCGCAATTCCGGAGACACCGCCGGCGACCGCGCCAGGGTCGTGGGCTACGCCACCGTTCGTTTCGAGGAGGTGCGAAGTGACCAAGGTTGACCTGAACCCGACCAGCGCCCGCAAGACCGCCGAGCGTTCCGGGCCTGCGTCCGACCCCCGGGCAGGCACGGTCCTGCTGGGCCTCGCCCGCGGGGCCATCGCCTCCCGGGGAAGCCGTCCCGCGCGATCCCCGGACGACCCCGACTGGCTGGACGACCCCGGGGCGGCGTTCGTGACGCTCACCGAGCGCGGGCGGCTGCGCGGGTGCATCGGCTCGATCGAGCCTCACCGCACCCTGCGCGAGGACGTGCTGCGCAACGCGTGCGCCGCGGCCTTCCACGACCCGCGGTTCCCGCCGGTCGCCGCGCAGGAGGTGCCGCGGGTGCGGATCGAGGTGTCGGTGCTCTCGCCGATGAGCCCGGTGGAGTGCTGTTCGCGCACCGAACTGCTCGCGCGGCTGCATCCCGGCGTCGACGGGGTGGTGCTGTCCTGGCACGGGCACCGGGGGGTGTTCCTCCCCCAGGTGTGGGAGCAGCTGTCCGACCCGGAGGACTTCGTCGAGCACCTGCTGCACAAGGCGGGGCTTCCGGTGTCGTTCTGGGACCTGGAGCTCTGCGTGGCCCGCTTCACCGTGACCAGCTGGCAGGAGCAGGAGCCGGCGGTGCCGGCACCGACGCTGGCCGGCCGGGGGTGACGACATGGCGACGCCCCGTCCCGCGCGCTGGTGGCACGCCCTCGACGACGGCCGGCTCCAGTGCGACCTGTGCCCGCAGGAGTGCAAGCTGAGGGACGGCCAGCGCGGCGCCTGCTTCGTCCGGCGGCGCGACGGGTCGCAGCTGGTGCTGACCACCTACGGGCTGGCGTCCGGGTTCTGCGTCGACCCGATCGAGAAGAAGCCGCTGGCCCACTTCTACCCGGGCAGCAGCGTGCTCTCCTTCGGCACGGTCGGCTGCAACCTCGCCTGCCGGTACTGCCAGAACTGGGACATCAGCACGTCCCGGGACGCCGACCGGTTGCAGGATGCCGCCTCGCCGGCGTCGATCGCCCGGGCGGCCACGCAGTGGGGCTGCCGCAGCGTGGCGTTCACCTACAACGACCCGGTGATCTTCGCCGAGTACGCGATGGACGCCGCGGACGCCTGCCACGAGGAGGGCCTGAAGACGGTCGCGGTGACCGCCGGCTACGTCAACCCCGAGCCGCGGCGGGAGTTCTTCGCCCACATCGACGCGGCGAACGTCGACCTGAAGTCGTTCAGCGAGGAGTTCTACGCCCGGCTGACCCGCTCGCACCTGCAGCCGGTGCTGGACACCATCAGCTACCTGGTGCACGAGACGCCGGTCTGGGTGGAGCTGACGACGCTGCTGATCCCCGGCCACAACGACACCGACGACGAGGTGCGCCGGCTGTCGGGGTGGGTCGCCGGCGAGCTGGGCCCGGACGTCCCGCTGCACTTCTCCGCGTTCCACCCGTCCCACCACCTGATGGACGTCCCGCCGACTCCGCCCTCCACGCTGCGCCGGGCACGCCGGATCGCCCGGGAGGAGGGGCTGCACCACGTCTACACCGGCAACGTGCGCGACCCGGACGGCGAGACCACCTGGTGTCCGGAGTGCGGCCAGGCCCTGGTGCGGCGCGACTGGTACCAGATCCTCGAGTACCGCCTCACCGCGGACGGCCGCTGCCCGGACTGCGACGCCGTCATCGCCGGCTGCTTCGCCGACGCCGCCGGCGACTTCGGCCACCGCAGGATCCCCGTCCACCTGGCCGGGGGCTGACCGGCCTCACAGGAGGGCGAGCAACGCCTCCGGGGAGTGGCGGAAGGTCTCCAGGCTGAGGGTGCCGGCGCTGAGCGCCTCGAGCGTCTCGGTGAGGACGCGGTTCACCGGGGTGGGGACGCCGTGCTGCTCGCCGTGGCGGACCACCGCGCCGTTGAGGTAGCGCACCTCCGTGCGGCCGCGCCCGGAGTGCAGGTCGATGTGGAAGGACGGCATCTTGTCGCCCCGTCCGCCGCCCAGGGCCCGGGTGAGCGCGGGCTGGGCGATGAAGCGCGGGAGCCGTGTCGCCGCGAGCGCGAGGGCGCGCACGGGGGTGCCGGGCAGGTCGACCGGCTTGTGGCCGAGGGCCTCCATCACGGCGAGGCACTCGCGCAGGACGGCGAGTTCCACCTCGTACAGCCGCCGGTCGGCGAACAGCGCGGAGACCGGCTCGTCGAGGATCGCCGAGGTCGCGTTCCCGGTGAGGTTGGTGAGCAGCTTCGACCACTTCATCGGCCCCGCGTGCGGGTAGCCGACGCCGTTCAGCCCGGCGTCGTTCAGCGCGGCGACCAGGCGCTCGCCGAGGGGGTGGTCCAGGGCGATGCCGATGCCGCGGCGCTTCTCCTCGACCACCTGTCCGATCCCGGGCTTGCCGACGGCGGTCGTCACCGTCCCGGTGATCACCCGGTCCGCGCCGAGGCGGGCGGCGATCGCCGGCTCGTTGTCCACCCCGTTCTGCAGCGACAGCACGGGTGGCAGTTCTGCGCCGGTCGCGACCAGCCCGTCGAGGGCCGGCTCGGTGTCGAAGGACTTCAGGGCGAATACGCACGCGTCGTGCGGCCCCGCGGCGAGCGCCTCGGCGGCGGAGCCGAAGATGGCGAAGTCGCGGACGGAGGTCGTGCGCCCGTCCCTGGTCAGCCGGAGCCCCTGCTCGGCGATGACGGCGGCGGCCTCCGGCTGCTCGCTGTAGGTGACGTGGTGCCCGGCGGCGGCCAGCGAGCCGCCCACGTAGGTGCCGATGGCCCCGGCACCGAGGAACAACAACCGCATCGCAGTCCTTTCGCTCACCCGAACCCTGCCACATCGCCCGGCGGCGCCGGACTCACCCGCGCCACTGCGTGGCCAGCAGGCCCATCACGTGGCAGTCGACCCACCCGTCCTCGAACCGCAGGGCCTCGCGTCGGGTGCCCTCGTGCACGAACCCGACCTTCTCGTAGACGTGCCGGGCGCGCGGGTTGAAGTCGTAGACCTCCAGCTCCACCCGGTGCAGTCCGACGGCGAAGGCGTGGCCGACGCTCAGGCGGACGGCTTCCGTGCCGAGCCCGCGTCCGGTGGCGCCGCTGATCCAGATCCGGAAGCCGCAGCTCAGGTTGTCCTCGTCGAGGTCGTTCAGGACCGACTCGCCGACGACGCGTCCGGTGGCGTTCTCGACGATCACCCACACCACGCGGTCCTCCGCGACCGCCCAGCGTCCGTAGACCTCGCGCAGCTGGTCGAGGGTGTACTGCTCGTCCGCGGCCTCCGCCCGGGAGTGCACCGAGCCGGTGAGGACGCCGACCTCGGGGTCGGCCATCAGCTCCTTGAGGGTGGCGGCGTCCGCGGCGGTCACCGGACGCAGCGTCACCACCCCTCCGGCCAGGGTGGGCTTGGATCCGAGCATCAGGCCCGCTGCTCGGCGTCGAGCCGGTCGAGGATCCAGGCGCGGACGAGGGTGGACGCCGGCAGGTGGCGGGCGTCCGCGATCTTCTGGATGGCGTTGCTCTCCTGCGGGCTGAGCCGGACGGAGTACACGAGCGTGCGACGTTGCGGTGCGGGCATGTAGTACAGGGTAATACTCGATCACCCCGCGGGGAAGGTGTCCGAGCCCGCCGGATCCGCCTCCTCTCGAGAGCGCCATGGCGAGCCGAGGACGACGAACGGCGAGCCCGGCCCGGCGGCGGCGAGGGCCTCGTCGCTGGGCAGCCCGCGGCGCAGGCCCCGGTGGTAGGCGGCCATCACCGCTGCGGTGGTGTCGTCGGCCACCGGCGCGACGGCGGCCACGACCGAGCCGACCCCGAGGGAGAGCAGCGTGTCGGCGAGTCCGAGGGGTTCGTCGCCGGGACGCACCTGGGCCGTCCCGACGTCGCATGCCGACAGCACGACGTGCCGCGCCCGCACCCGCCCGGCGGGCAACTCGTGGGCGAAGACCTCGCCGTCGGCCATGCGCAGCGAGGAGAACAGCGGGCTGGCCGCCCGGTGCTGCCCGTGCGCCGCCACGTGCACCACGTCCGCCCCCTCCAGCGCTGCGACGAGCTCGGAAGCCCCCGCCTGCACCGCTAGCCGGGCCGATGGCCAGGACGCAGCGACGCGCCGTCCTTCCGCGTCGGCGTGGGTGAGCCCGGGACCGGTGAGCACCTGCACCGCCGGGCGGGCGGTCACGCTCCGCCCCGCCGCCCACTCGGTCACCGAACGGGCGACGGTGACCGGGACGCTGCCGAGCGTGGGCAGCAGCCCCCACGGCACCGACGCCACCGCGTGGCTGCCGATCACCACGAGCCCGGTCGACGGCCCCGGCCGCCACGGCCCGAGGACCGCGTCGTCCAGCCAGCCGAGCCCGGCGGCCAGCGACGACGCGATGGCGGCGCCCAGCGGGGCGGGCGGCTGGTGGGCTGCGGCGCGCAGGTCCGCCCGCAGCCGCCGGGTCACCTCGAGGCACTCGCCGAGGCCGGCCAGCCGCGCCAGCCGCCGGCGGCCCCCCACCACGGCCACGCCCCACAGGGCCCCCTCGTGCGCGAACAGCCGCAGCAGCGCGCGGCCCTCCCCGGCGAGGGTGTCGAGCGCCTCCTCCAGCGTGGGCAGCGGGTGGGACGTGGCGTCCGCCTGTCGTTGCGCGAGCCCCAGGTCGAGCAGCTCCCGCTGGAGGCGGTCGACCTCCATGCGGCGCCCGGCGGCGCCCGGCCCGGACGGCTCGTCCCGCAACGCCTGCGACAGCGCCCGCAGGCGGCGGGTCAGCGCCGCCTGGCGGGGATCGTCGGGCGGACGGACCACCGGAAGTCCCCGGCTGCTCCACCGCTCCAGGGACGCCAGCACCGCGCCCGGCCCGCGGCCGACCGCGAGCGCGGTGTCGAGGCCGGCCAGCCGGAGGCTGAGCACCTTGCGGGCCGCGCGCGAATCCAGCGACGCGCTGACCGCCTGGCTGGCCGCCAGGTCCGAGGCCGCGGCGGCCAGGCGGCGTCCCGGCGATCGCCCGGACGCCACGTCGGTGAGCGCCGCGGCGTAGGCGTGGCGCAGGTGCACGACCAGCCCGAACGAGTCGGACGGGTAGCGCCGCAACGCCGCGCGGGCGACGTCCACCCGTCCCAGGCGCGCGGCGGCCTCGGCCGCCACGGCGATGCTGCGGGCGCGCAGTTCCGCGTCCCCGAGGTCGACGGCCACCGCCTCGTCGGCCAGTGCCCCGTCGAGCACGCGGGCGAGGCCCCGGCCACGGCTGAGGGCGCAGTCGAGCACGGTGAGATCGGCCCGGGCCGCCGGTGCGGCGGCCCCCAGCCGCGCGAACCGCTCGCGGGACGCGCGGGCGGCTGCGGCGGCCTCCGCGACCTCGCCGGCCAGGCGCAGGATGCGGGCGCGCTCGAGGTCGATCTCCGCGCGAAGGAGCTGGTCCTGCCGCGGGCGGCAGGCGCGCCGGGCACGGTCGAGCGCGGACAGGGCCTCGTCCAGCAGGCCCGCCTCTCCCAGCACCCGGCCCAGGTCGAGCAGCGACGGGCCCCGGAAGACGTCCGCGGGCATCTCCTCTGCCGCCGCCATCGTGGCCAGGGCCGCGGGCAGGTCGCCGGTGAGGTAGAGGGCGTAGCCGAGGTTGTGCTCGGCCATGAAGAGGTGCCGGGGGTCGCCGGCCTCCGCGGCCAGGGCGGACGCGCCGCGGAAGGCAGCCGCCGCCTCCTCCGGGCGTCCCAGCTCGACGAACACCATGCCCCGGTTCAGCAGCATCGCGCAGCGCTCGACGGTGGTGAACCACTGCGGCTCGTCCACCACGACGGCCAGCTCGGCGGCCGCTGTCGCGAAGTCGCCGCACCGGCCCAGGATGTTCCCCCGCTGGCAGCGCCACCGGGCCAGCAGCTCCGGGTCGTCCCCGGCGATCCGCCGGGCGTCGGCGAGGTGCGGCTCTGCCGCGACCAGCCCCCCGGTCGCCAGCTCCGACAGGGCGAGCGTGAGCAGGCACGACACCCGCACGACGTCCACCTCGCGCGGTGCCGGGGCGTCCACGGGTGGCAGGAGCGACAGCGCGGTCCGCAGCGTCCGGGCGGCGCGCACGGCCCGCCCGGCGGCGTTGTCCGCCAGGCTCGCGAGCCGCAGGTCCCGCGCGCGGGCCAGGGCCTGTGCAGGAACCGTCGTCGTCAGATCTCCATCGACGGCGTGATCACCGGACGGTAGCCCTCGCGGCGGACCACGAAGTGCGCCCGCCCGCGGGGGACGCCCTCGACCGAGAAGCGCCCGGCCTCGTCGGCCACGGTGGTGCGGGTCAGCCCCTCACCGACGACGTCCACCTCTGCACCGGGGCTGGTCACCCAGCCGTCGATCCGGACGTGGTGGGCGGAGGCGGCCGTGGTCACCATCAGGCTCAGCGTCCCGCTGGTGAAAGTGACCGAGTCGGTCTCCTCGCCGCGGACGCCGACCAGCTCGCCGCGGCTGAGCTCGGCGATGTCGGCCTCCAGCTCGGCCACCGCCAGGGCGAAGTCGATGCGCTCCAGCAGGCCCGGCGGCACCGGGTCGATGGTCTCGTACAGCGTCGCCAGGCCGGCGAGGATTCGCTCGTCCACCTCGTCGATGAGGCCGTCAGGGAACTCTTCGGGCATGTCAGGCCTCCCATCTGGGGTCGGAGAGCAGGATCGCGCGGAGCTTGGCCAGGCACCGTCCGCGCGTGGGACCGATGCTGCCCACGGGCATGCCGAGGCTGGCCGCGACCCCCGCGTAGTCGGGAGCCGGGGCGAAGGCGATCACCCGGAGCAGGGCCCGGCAGCGTTCGGGCAGTTCGTCGACGTGAGCCCACAGCACCCGCTGCTGGTCGCCGGAGACGGCGGCGTCCTCGGGCGTGACGGCGTCGGTGACGTCGGGCACGCCGGACTCCGGCGTGGTCTCCCGGCCGGCAAGGCGCAGCAGCCGCCACGTCTCGCGCTTCACGGTCACCACGAGCCAGGAGACGACCCCCCGGGGGTCGGTGATGGTGTCCGCGGCGTCCACCAGGCGGAGCCACGCGGTCTGGATGGCGTCCTCCGCGATCTCGCGGGGCGCGTGCTGGGAGCGGGCGGTGTGCCACAGCAGCGGCGTCAGCAGGGCGACCAGTTCGCGTAGCTGCTCGCGGTCCCCGTCCCGGTAGGCGACGAAGGCCTGCGCCGCGCGCGCGCCGAGCGAGGCGGTGGCACTCACGGCCGGTCCAGCCCGAGGACGGACGACAGCGCGGCCCAGCCGCGGTCGAGCATCGAGGACAGGTCGACCGCGTCCGTGCCCTTCTCCAGCAGCGCCCGGGCCAGCTCGCCGGCGAGCACCGGGGTGGCGAAGGAGGTGCCGCTCCACACGCCGAAGCCACCGGAGTAGTCGTCGCGGTCGATCGTGCTGCGGTCCCTCGGGGGTTGCCCGACGCCCGCGTGGAGGGCCCGCCGCTGGGCGGGGGTGAGGGACGCGTCCCCGTCGACGCGGGACGAGGACTGCACCCCGGCGTTCATGTTCACCGGCAGCGTCGAGACGATGGCGGCGCCGGTGCGGTAGGTGGTCACCCACTCCCCGGCGTTGGAGAACAGCGAGACCGACGCCCCGTTGGGGTTCAGCGAGCCCACGCTCACCAGCGGCAGCGCGGACGCCTCCGCCGGCCCGGCGGCGAAGCCGGCCGGCAGCATCGGCTCGGTCGTGGCGTCGTTGCCGGCGCCGGCGACGACGAGCACGCCGGCCCGCCCGAGGTCGCGCAGCACCTGCGCGATGCTGGCGTCGTCGGCGTCCGCACCCTCCTCGTGGTAGTAGCCGACCGACAGCGTCAGCACGTCCACCACTGCGGCGGCGTCGCCGGACTCGAGGGCGCCGAGCTGCCGTTCGAGCAGGTCGTGCAGGTCGTCGAGCAGGACGTCCTCCTCCATGACCCCGGAGGACGCCATCACCGCGTGCGCCTCCAGTCGTGCCGACGGGCAGGCCTGCCGGACGATGCCGGCGATGAAGGTCCCGTGCCCCGCGAGTCGCTGGATGTCGCCGGTGAGGTAGTCGGTGACGCCGTCGTCGACGTCCGCCACCGGGGAGCCCTTCACCTCGACGCCGGAGGCCGGCGGCGGCGGGAAGGCGAGCGGCTGGGCGGAGAGGTCCCGGAACCAGGGGTGGACGCCGATGCCGGTGTCGGGCATGACCACCACGGGCGGCCGGGCGACCTTCGGCGCGGTGAGCGCCGGGTCGGCCACCACCAGCGCGACCGGGGAGCGGCCGCCCAGGCCGGGCACTCCGTACTCGCCGGGCGTGCTGGAGGTACCGATCCCGCTCCAGTAGCCGCCGATGCCGCTCCAGTAGCCGCCGATCCCGCTCCAGTAGCCGCCGATGCCGCTCCAGTAGCCCCCGATGCCGGTGAGCGTGGTCGCGGCGAGCACGTGCACCAACTCGAACTCCCCGGCGAGCTCAGGGAACTCGTCGGCGATGTGCTGGAGCGCCAGCCAGGCGTCCGGGGGTGCGGCCAGCCTGCCCTCGGCCACCGAGAGGGTGAGCACCTGGGGACGCCGCGACTCCAGCTTCACGTCCAGGCGGTACTCCCGGCGCGGCTCGGGCTTGCCGACCGGCGAGAGCGTCCAGCCGAAGCGCTCGGCCAGCAGGGTGGCGACCTTCGGCTCGAGGCCCTGGTCGGTCTGGTCCCCCCGGACCAGCAGCTTCTCGGCCACGTAGACGGTGGGCCGCAGCTGCGCGGGCGCCCTGCGCCGGTCGCCGTCCTCCCATCTCCGCGCCCGCACGGGCCGCTGCACAGCGGTGGCAGGGTCAAGCACACGGATCACGGGAGCCTCCCTCGTCGTACCGGCCGGTCTCAGCGTAGAAGTCGGCCTGCGCACTTTCCTAGAGGCATCCTTCCCCCCTCCTGATACACCGCTGCCGCCCGGTATCACCTGTCGTGCACCCGGGTCGGATGGCCGACGACCCCACACCGAGGGGGAGGGAAGGGATCAGGCCATGAACAACGAGATTCGGGCCGCCATCCGACCGGTCAAGGCCAGGGTGGAGGACGAGCTCATCGCGCGTCCCGGCGTCAACGCCGTGGACATCGCGGAGAAGATCACCGACGGCAGGCCGACAGGCGAGTTGTCGATCGTGGTCTACGTCGACAAGAAGGTGCCGCCCGGGCGGCTGTCGAAGGCCAACGCCATCCCGGCGGAGATCGACGGCATCCGGACCGACGTGCAGGAGATGAGCATCGAGCTCCAGTCGCCCCGCTGGGAGCGCCTGGGGACCGACGCCCTCGTCGACGCGGGCACCTACACCCCGCTGCTGGGCGGGATCTCCATGGGACCCTCGCGCAGCTTCTACCTCACGCCGCCGGAGGTCGAGACCCCCGGCAACTACGTGATGGTGGGCACGCTCGGCGCGCTGGTCAGGGACAACGCGACCGGCGACACCATGGCGCTGTCCAACTTCCACGTGGCAGCGGTGGACACCGGGTGGTCGACGTCCGACCGCCAGTGTCAGCCGGGCCGCGTGGACGGGGGCAGCCCGCCCGGGGACGAGTTCGGCACGCTCGCCCGGGCGGTCATCAGCGAGCACGTGGACGGGTCGGTCACCCGACTGGACGCCGGGCGCGCGTGGAAGGCTGAGGTGACCGGGATCGGCGCGGTGGCGGGCACGGCGGCCGCCGTCCTGCACCAGGCCGTCCGCAAGCGCGGGCGCACGACCGAGCTCACCTACGGCACCGTGGAGTCGCTCGACTTCACCGTGTCCGTCGACTACGGGGACGGTGTGGGGCTGCGGACGCTGAGGAACCAGCTGCGCATCGCCACCGACACCACGCGGTCGACGCGCTTCTCCGACCACGGGGACTCGGGATCGGTGATCATGACCGACGACAGGCACGTCGTGGGACTGCTGTTCGCCGGTTCGACGGACGGGGCGAACACCTTCGCCAACCCGATCGCCGACGTCCTCGGCGAGCTGGACGTGACCATGCTCACCGGAGGGACGTTCACGCTGACCTCGCCGGTGATCTGCGAGCGGTTCACCCGCGTGGTCTGTCCGTCCACGCCGGTGCTCTGCCCGACGCGGGCTGCGACCTGCTTCACCCGGCCGGCCACCGGCTGCGTGAACACGCTGGCCGTCGTCTGCCGGAGCCTGCTGACGATCTGCCCGACCCGGACGATCGTCTGCCCGACGATGCCGGTGGTCTGCAACGACATCACCCGGACGCCGATCTGCGTGGTGTCCGGGCCGGTGTGCGGTGGGCCGCCCGGTGGGCCGGTGGAGTTCCCCGTCGACGGCTTCGACGGCGAGCAGCTCGACTACGGGTACGGCGAGGCGGACGCGTACTCGGCGGGCTACGCCGAGGGCTACGCCGCGGCGAGCGGGGCCGCCGCACCGGCCGCGCAGGAGGCCGGGGACGCGCAGGGCATCGGCGACACCCTGGTGCCGCGGCTGTCGTGGGCGGTCTGCCCGAGCATCGCCTGCCCGTCCGTGGTGACGTGCCCGACCCGGCTGTGCCCGACGCGGGTGTGCCCCACCCGCGTCTGCCCGACCCTGGTGTGCCCCACCAGGGCCTGCCCGACGCTGGTCTGCCCGACCCTGGCCTGCCCGACCCTGGCCTGCCCGACGTTGGCGTGCCCGAGCCTGGCCTGCACCCCCGGTGACCCGGGTGTGACCGGCCCGGCGATGGACGCCTCGTACTGGGCCGCCTACCTCGCCGGCCTGGAACAGGGCACCGGACAGTAGTGGTTCGCACGACGGGGGCCCCGGCGCGAGATCGCCGGGGCCCCCTCGTATCAGGCGACGGCATGTCCGCTCCCATAACCGACCCGAAGGAGGAGCCATGGCCCTTTCCGCTGCCGACGCCGAGCGGGTACGCCCGGTCAAGGAGCAGGTGGAGGACGCGTTCCTCGCGCTGCCCGGCGTCACCGGCGTGGACATCGGCGAGGTCGGGACCGTCGCGGGGATCGTCGTCTACGTCGACCCGGCGACCGCCGCCGCCGACAGGGCGCGCGTCCCCGGCGAGGTCTCCGGCGTACCGGTGGAGGTGCGGGAGCTGCGCGTCGAGCTCCAGGGAGGGGCGTCGTGACGAGCGCCGCCGCCGTGCTGGCCCAGGCCGTTCGCACCGGGCTGGTGGACGCGTCCTCTGCGCTGGCGGGCGTGGTGACCGTGACCCGGATCGACGGGTCCAACCCCGTGCTGTGCCTCGCGCGGGACGGGCGTCCGGTGGCGTTCGTGAAGGGGACGGGTGAGGCGGCGCTGCTGAACGGCGAGGACACGGTGGCCCGCGAACGTGCGGTGGTCAGCCGCCTGGCCGCGTCCGGCACCGCGCCGCGGGCGCTCCCGCAGGGCACCCCGCACGAACTGTGGCTGTCCGCGGTCGAGGGACGCTCCCTCGCCGAGCTCTCGCAGTCCGGCGACGTCGGGGCGCTGAGCGAGGCGTTCGCGTCCGTCGGGGTCGCGCTGGCGGGCCTGCACCGCCTGCGCGCCGGATCGTCCACTCCGGCGATGGACCTGCCCTGGCCGATGCGGGACGCGCTCCCGCCCCACATGCACTCCGCCCGGCACCACGAGGTGCCCGCCCGCGTGCTCGAGACGGCGGCCGACCTGGCCGACGTGGCCCTCGCTGCGAAGGCCGCCTGGCGGGCCGAGGGCTGGGCACACGGGGACGTCAGCGCGACGAACGTGCTGGTCGGGCCCGACGGCGCGCGGCTCATCGACTGGGAGTCCGCCGGCCGGGGCGACCCGTCCTGGGACCTGGCCGGTGCCCGCGTCGTGGCCGGCCTGGTCGCACCCGGCTGGAGCGAACTCGCCTGGCGACGCCTCCACGCGGCCTACCGCGCCGCGGGAGGTCCCGCTCCGGAGCCGGCCCACGCGCTGTGGTGCGTGCGGCTGCTCGTGGCGGCCTACCAGCAGGCCGTCGGCGTCCTGGTCGGCGGGGGGACGCCGGACGCCGACGGCAGCGTGACGACCCTGCTCGACCAGGCCCGCCGGGCGGCAGGGGCGCACCGGAGGGAGTGCGTCCATGCATGAGCAGGCGATCCGCGAGGCGTACCGGGTGTGGCAGGCCGGGGGGGACCTGTACGCCGGCTGGTACGCCGCGGCGCGGGAGGGGGTGGAGGCCCCGGCGCCCGCGCCGGGGGCTCCCCCGCTCGCCGGCCAGCTCCGGGTGGCGCACAGCCGCCGCTGGGCCCCGGGCTGCCGGGTCACCGGCACCGGCCTGGCCGGCACCATCGTCGTCACCGGGCCGGACGGGGCGTCCCGTGCGGTGTCGCTCGGCGACTACTCGGTGCCCGGGCGACCCGGGCGTCCCGCCAGGACCGGGGACGTGGTGGTCGCTGTTGCCCGTGCGGGCGGCTACGAGGCCGAGGGCTGGTGGCGGGCCTGGGGTGGCGGCTGGGACGTCACCAGCGCCCGACCCGACGTGACCCGGGTGTACTTCGCCGTGCTGCCGCACCGGGTGCTCGAGCTCGCCCGCCGGCTTCCGGACGCGCTGGACGGCGCCGGGCTGGCCTGGTCGCTGAAGGTCGCGGCGCAGCCGGAGATGCTCGCCCGTCCGGACGCCGTCGTGCTCTACGTCCGCGACGCCGACCGCGACGCCGTGTTCGCCCTGCTGCCGCCGCTGGCCGATCTCGTCGACCCGGCCGGTGCCGTGCCGCTGGCCGCGCCGCTGGTGCCCGGCATGTGCTGGGCAGAGGATCCGGGCACGGAACAGAGCTTCGGCCAGCAGCGGTGCGAGGTCCTGGCCGACGGCTTCGCCGCCGGTGGCGACCCGCTCGACACCGCGGCGACGGCCTTCCGCGCCGCCGGGCTCGACCCGGACCGTCCCCATCTTCGAGGAGGACGACGATGACCGCGGAGCCGGTCGGCGTCCCGCCGGTGGAGCGTGCGCTCGCCCGGTGCGTGGACGCCCTGCAGACGTGCGCAGTGCCCCAGGGGAACCAGTGCGGATGGGGGACCTGGGAGCTCGACCAGAGGGGGGAACCGTTGGCGTTGAGCGCTGGTCGCAGCGCGCTCTACGACGGCAACGCGGGCATCGCCTGGGCACTGCGCACCCTCGGCCGCGATGTCGGACGGGCCGCCGGCGCGACGGAGGGCGCGCCCGGCCTGCTCGGCGGGTCCACCGGGGTGGACCTCGCGGCCGCAAGGACGTGCTCCGCACCCGTCGGGGGCAGGGGCTTCGATCTCGGCGGGGGATTGGCCGGCGACCTGCTGGCGCTGGTCCGCACGGGGTCGAGGGAGGTGGCCGCGGTCGTCGACGCGCTCGTCGACGGCGCGCGCCGCGACGGCGAAGGCGCGTGCTGGCCCGAGGAGGAGGCGCTGTGCGGACTGGCGCACGGGGTCTCCGGGGTCGTGCTCGCGCTCGCCGAGGCCGCGGCCGCCGTCCCCGAGGTCGCCGGACGGGCGCTGCCGCTGGTGGCGGCGGGCCTGCGCTGGGAGGCGGCCTGGTTCGATCCCGTCACCGGGGGGTGGCCGGACCTTCGGGGGGACGGTCCGCCCACCTACCCGGTGATGTGGTGCCACGGCGCCGCCGGCATCGCCGCGGTGCGGCTGCGGCTGCTCCAGCTCGGGCTCGCCCTCGACTATCCGGCGGAGGCGCTCGCCGCGGAGGCGCACGCCGGCGTGCTGGCCTGCGGGCGCGAACTCACCCGGCTCGCGGCGCTGGCGCGCTCCGGCGGGCTGGCCGCCGTCCCGGGCGGGCTCACGCTGTGCCACGGTGCCGGCGGCCCGCTCGACGTGCTCGTGCTCGCCGCCGAGGTGTTCGGCGAACCCGCGCACCTCGAGGCCGCGCGGCGGATCGCGTCCGACCTGCTGGCGACCGCTCCGGAGGACCCGCTGGACTGGCCGGGCGGCGTCCGCGCGGACGGCTGCCTCGGCCTGTTCGTCGGCACCGCCGGCACCGCACTGCTGCTGGCCCGCCTGCTCGACCCGACGATCGGGTCGCTCTCGCTGCTCGCCTTCTGAGGGACCCGGCCGTCCCGGCTCAGCCCGCCGCAAGGACCTCCACCGTCGCCTCGTCGCCGTCGCGCCGGAACGCCCAGGTGGCCGACGGCGCCAGCCCGTCGAGCAGCGCGCGGTCGTGGGTGACGATCAGCAGCGTGCCGGAGAACGCGCCCAGGGCGGCCTCCAGCTGCTCGATGGCCGCGGCGTCGAGGTGGTTCGTCGGCTCGTCGAGCACGACGACGTTCACCGCGCCGCCCTGGAGGACGGCCAGCGCGGCGCGCGTCCGCTCGCCGAGGGAGAGCGTGTCGCAGGGCCGTCCGACGTGTTCCGGCCCCAGCCCGAACTTCGCGAGCAGCGTCCGCACCACGACCGGGTCGGGATCGCCGAGGCGGGCGGAGACCACCTCCGCCAGCGGGCGGGTGCCGCCGACCAGCGTGCGGCCCTGGTCGATCGTCCCGACGCGGGTGCGGGTGCCCCACGAGACCCGTCCGGACGCCGGGGGGCGGACGCCCAGCACGGCGTCCAGCAGGGTGGACTTGCCGGTGCCGTTCGGCCCGAGCAGTGCCACCCGGTCCCCCCGCGCGACCTGGGCCGACACCGGCCCCAGCCGGAACCCGCCGCGCGCCACGACCACCGACTCGAGGGTGAGCACCACCTCGGCGGGCGCGGGAGCCTCGCCGATGGCGTAGCGCAACTCCCACTCCTTGCGGGGTTGCTCCACCTCCGGCAGGCGCTCGACGGCGTCGCGGACGCGTGCCGCGCGCTGGTCCATCCGGCGCGCGCGGTCCTCCCGGTACTTCTTCTCCAGCTTGTTCCCCGGGCCCAGGCGATCCGCCCTGGCCCGGCCCTCCCGCGCCCACTCGGTCTTGCGCCGCGCCTGCTGGAGGAGGGCGTCCCGCCGGGCAAGGGAGGCCTCGTAGTCCTCGACGGCCCGGGCGCGGGCCCGCGCGCGTTCCTCCCGGTACGCCGTCCAGCCCCCGGCGTAGGCGTTCACCGCCTGTTGCGCGATGTCGAGCTCGAGCACCGACGTGGCCACCGCGTCCAGGAAGTCCCGGTCGTGCGAGGCCAGCAGCACCGGCGAGCCCACGGCCCGGACGAACGCCGTGAGCGCGTCGAGGCCGGCGGCGTCGAGGTTGTTGGTCGGCTCGTCCAGCAGCAGCAGGTCGTAGCGGCTGACGAGGATGGTCGCCAGCCCGGCCCGCGCCGCCTGCCCGCCGGACAGGCTGCCGAGCGGACGGTCGAGGGCGACGTCCAGGTCGAGGCGGGCGAGCACCTCGGCCAGCCGCACGTCGAGGTCGGCGCCGCCGAGCGCGAGCCATGCGTCAAGGGCGTGGGCGTACCGCTCCCCTGCCTGCTCCACCCCCGCGGCGAGGCGGTCGGCTGCGGCCTCGAAGGCCTCCTGGGCGGGGCCGACACCGGTGCGGCGCCGGGCGTAGCCGAGGATCGTGTCCTGCGGCGAGGGCGGCGCCTGCGGCAGGTGGCCGACGCTGGCGCCCGGGGGCGACAGCCGGACGGTGCCGCTGTCGGCGGCGTGCTCGCCCGCGACGATCCGCAGGAGCGTGGTCTTGCCCGACCCGTTGGGCCCGACGAGCGCGGTGACGTCTCCGGGCGCGAGGGTCAGGTCGAGGCCGGAGAAGAGCGGGCGGGCGCCGAAGGACGCGGCGACGCCGGAGAGCAGGAGGGATGCGGACACGGAAGACCTTCGATCGCGGGGACAGGGCGAGAGGTCAGTTCCACATGCCGTCCAGAGTGCGCGCTCCCCGCCCTCCGCGTCAAACCTCGGCGGTGCGCCGGCCGCCGGACGGCCTCAGCGCAGGCGCTCGCCCCGCACCTGGGGGGACGCGAACACGTTCGTGACCACCTCGCCGCCCATCCAGTCCGTCAAGCGGGCCGCCTCGTGCGCCAGGGCCGCGCGGGCGTCCGAACCGGGGTCGCGGCGGTACACGACCCGCACGGTCCCGTCGGCGTCCTGCACCCAGCAGCCGACCACGCGGCCGTCCCACCAGGCGGTGGTGCCGGCGTTGCCGACGCTGTCGAACAGGAACGGGACGTCGTCGGGGTCGAGGTAGAAGTCCCGCTGCTTCCACCCCATCGTTGTGGGATCGAGCGTGGGCAGCAGCGCCCCCCACGGCTCCACCGGCACGTCCGGCTCCTCGTCGCCCGGCAGCACCCAGCCGGTCTCGCCCGAGTCCAGGCGGACGCCGACCGCCGCCACGTCCGCGAGCGCGCGACGCACGGCCGCCTTCGTCGCGCCGAGCCACCACACGAGGTCGGCCTCGGTCCCGGGGCCGAACGTCCACAACCAGCGCCGGACGAGTTCCGCGTAGCCGGCCGCCTCCGGAAGGGGCGCCGGCTCCTCGCCCAGCCACGAGGCCATCGGCGTCCACCGCGGCTTCGAGAGGCGCCAGTGGCCGCCGTTGCTCCCGCGCACGAGCAGGCCGCGTGCCCCCAGCACCGTCAGCAGGCGGGGCGCGACCGGCGCCTCCTGTGACCACTTGCCGCTGCCGAACACGATCCGGGTGGCCAGCGCGGGGACCTCGCCGCGCAGGGTGGCGGCGTCCAGCTCCTCGCCGCCGGCGAGGCGTTCGAGCACGGCAGCGGCCGCCTCCTCCAGCCAGGCCGAACCGTCCGCGGCAGCCCCCGCCTTCTCGATGTCGGCCGCGAGCCGGCGTCCCTCTGCTGCGGCGACCCGGGCCGAGGCGCTCCCCCAGGCCGCCGGCAGCAGGTCGCGCGGGAAGACGAACAGCGTGCGCCGCATTGCGAGCTGCTTCACCAGTGTCCGGCGCCGGTAGAGCTCGGCGTCGACGTCGGCGATCGTCACCCCTTCGCTCCGCGCGGCCACGGCCAGGTGGACGGTGGGCGCCTCGGTCGCGTGCAGCACCGTCATCGCAGCGGTCACGGACACGGCGTCGGCGAGACGGTGGCCGGGGTGGAGGCCGTGCCGCCGGGCCAGCCGGGCACGCCGGGCGGGATCGGGGAAGGGGTGCACCGGCCCATGATCGCCGCCGGGCTAGGGTGGCGTCCATGCCCGTGACGCTCCTGACCGACCGCCTCGTGCTGCGTCCCTGGACCGACGACGACGTCGACGCCGCCTTCGACATCTACTCCCGCTGGGAGGTGGCCCGCTACCTCGGCGCCACCCCGCAGGCGTGGATCGACCGGTCCGACGCCGAGGCCGCCCTCGCCCGCTGGTCGGCCCTGACCGGGGAGGTGCACGGGGTGTGGGCGATCGTGCCGAAGGGTGAGGACCTCCCGGTCGGCTCGGCCCTGATGAAGCTCCTGCCGGCCAGCGGCACCGGGGAGCCCACCGCCGACACCGAGGTGGGCTGGCACCTGCACCCGCGGGCGTGGGGCCACGGCTACGCCACCGAGGCGGGCGGGCGCCTGGTCGAGAACGCCTGGGCGCACGGCCTGACCGAGGTGTACGCCGTCACCTACCCCCAGAACCTGGCCTCGCAGGCGGTGTGCGAGCGCCTCGGCATGACCCGCCTCGGGCCCACCGACCGCTACTACGACACCGAGTGCGAGCTGTTCGTGAAACGTCGCGATTGACGCGCCCGCGCCACCGGGATTACCCTCGTTGGCGAGCGAGTCGCTCGAACAGGGTTGTTACCCATGCGGGGCAAGACCTGAGATGCACACAGTGCGTCTCGGGTCTTTTTTGTTTTTCGGGCCAGAACGGGGAAAGGAAATCGACAATGGAGTCCACGACGAAGCGAAGTACGGCGGAGGCGATCGTCGACGCCGTCGGCGGCGCTGACAACGTCCTCAGCCTGACGCACTGCGCCACGCGCCTTCGGTTCGAACTGAAGGACGCCTCCGGCATCGACGTGAAGGCCGTCGAGAAGGTGCCCGGCGTGATGGGGGCCGTGCCGCAGAGCGGCGACCGCTACCAGGTGGTCATCGGCGGCGGCGTCCAGACCACCTTCAACGAGATCATGAACCTGCCGGCGATGGCGAACGTCGGCAAGGGCGTCTCCGACGCCGACGTGAAGGCCCGCGAGCGGGCCAAGGCCCGCGGCAAGGTCGCCTGGCTGGACGCGTTCTTCGAGTACCTGTCCGACTCGTTCCGGCCGCTGCTGGGCGTGCTGCTGGGCGCGTCGCTGATCATCGCGTTCGCCGCGGTGCTCGACGCCCTGGGCATCATCGACTTCCGTTCCGCGGACAAGCCGGCCGGCTGGGTGTTCTGGGACGCCATGTGGCGCGCGGTGTTCTACTTCCTGCCGATCATGGTCGCCTACAACGCCTCCAAGAAGCTGAACGTCGACCCGTGGGTGGGCGCGACGGTGATGGGCGCGATGATGACCCCCGAGTTCATCAGCCTGTCGAAGGCGGCAGACACCGTCTGTACCACCAACCCGCTGCTGGGCACCCAGTCGTGCGTCGCCAACATCTTCGGCCTGCCGATGCAGCTGAACGACTACGGCGGCCAGGTGTTCGTGCCGCTGATCATGGTCGCCGTTCTCGCCCTGGTCTACAAGGCGCTGAAGAAGGTGTTCCCGGAGAACATCCAGATGGTCTTCGTGCCGTTCTTCTCGATGCTGATCATGATTCCGGTGACCGCATTCCTGATCGGCCCGCTCGGAATCTGGCTCGGTAACGGCCTCGGTTCCGGACTCGCGTGGCTCAACACCAGCGCCCCGATCGTGTTCGCGATCATCATCCCGCTGCTCTACCCGTTCCTCGTGCCGCTGGGCCTGCACTGGCCGCTGAACGCGCTCATGCTGGTGAACATCAACACCCTCGGCTACGACTTCATCCAGGGCCCCATGGGTTCGTGGAACTTCGCCTGCTTCGGCGCGACCGCCGGCGTGCTGTTCATCGCGTGGCGCAACCGGAACACCGAGATGAAGGAGGTCGCGACCGGTGCCCTCGCAGCCGGCCTGCTCGGCGGCATCTCGGAGCCGTCCCTGTACGGCATCCACCTGCGCTACAAGCGGATCTACCCCCGCATGCTCATCGGCTGTGCGGTCGGCGGCGTCCTCACCGGCCTGCTCGGCTGGGCCAGCGGCGGCGTCAAGACCAGCGTGTTCGCCTTCACCTCCCTGCTCACCATCCCGGTGTTCAGCCCGATGTGGGTCTACGGCATCTCGATCGCCGCGGCGTTCGCCACCGCGATGATCCTGGTCATCATCTCCGACTACCGCACCCCGGAGCAGAAGGCGGAGGAGGAGGCCGATCGCGCCCAGGCCGAGGCCGACCTCGCCATGGAGAAGGCCCGCAAGGCCGAGGCCCTCGCCGCCCCGTCCGCCGCTCCCGCGGCCGTCGCAGCTGCCGGCGGTGGCGTGGCCACGCTGGTCCGCACCGACGTGGTGGCCGCCCCGGTGGCCGGCAAGGTCGTCGCGCTGGCCGACGTGAAGGACAAGGTGTTCGCGTCCAAGGCCCTCGGTGAGGGCGTCGGCATCGAGCCCAGCTCCGGACGGGTCGTCGCCCCGGTCTCCGGCGTGCTGGTCACCGTCCCGGACAGCGGCCACGCCTTCGGCATCAAGACCGACGACGGCGTGGAGGTGCTGGTGCACGTGGGCATCGACACCGTCCGGCTCAACGGCAAGGGCTTCTCCGTCGCTGTCGCCAAGGACCAGCACGTGATGGCCGGCGACGTACTCGCCAACGTCGACCTCGACGCGATCAAGGCAGCGGGGTACGACACCACCACCGTGGTCGTGGTGATCAACACCATGACCCTGGAGGCGGTTGTTCCGCGGACGTCCGACGTCGTGGCCCTCGGGGACCCCATCATTGATGTGACCCCCTAGAGGCTTCGACCGGACCTGAGATGGAAATCGCACGCGTCTTCAACAACAACCTCGTCCTCGCGCTGGACGATGCCGGACGCGAAGTGATCCTGACCGGCCGTGGCCTGGGATTCCAGGCCCGGCCGGGCCAGGCCGTCGACCCGGAGAAGGTGGTCCGGGTCTTCGTCCCGGTGGACGGGCGTGATCCCGACCACCTGGCGCACCTGCTCTCGGGCATCCCGCCCGAGCACATCCAGCTCGTCGGGCAGGCGCTGGCCGAGGTCGGCCTCGACACGGTGTCGCGCAACCCGTCCCTGGTGATCGCGCTGGCCGACCACGTCAGCTTCGCGCTGCGCCGGGTCGCGCTCGGCATGGACCTGGAGTACCCGCTGCTCGCCGAGGTGCAGCACCTGTACAACGAGGAGTACCAGCAGGCGCTCGCGCTGCTGCACGCCATCAACCGTGCCGCGGAGGTGCCGCTGCCGGAGGTGGAGGCGGTCGGGCTGGCGCTGCACCTGGTGAACGCGGGGTTCGCCACCGGCGACCTCTCCTACACCTACAAGATGACCGGCATCATCCAGCAGATGGTGGCGGTCATCGAGCAGTCGTACGGGCTGCCGCTCGACTCCGGCAGCGTGAGCGTCGGACGGTTCGTCACCCACCTGCGCTACCTGTTCGTGCGCATCCACCAGCACCGCCAGCTCAGCGGTGAGCACTCCACGATCGGCGTGGCGATCCGCGACGCCTACCCCCGGGCGGCCGAGTGCGCGGTGCGGCTCGCCGCCCTGCTGGAGCTCCGCCTCGGGGCGTCCCTGACCGACGACGAGGTGTCCTACCTCTCGCTGCACGTCGCCCGGGTCACCACCGACGACGACGCCGCCTGAGCCGGTCGCGCGCCCGCGGGGCCGCGTCCGGCACCGGGCTAGGGTGGCGGCCATGGGAGCCGGCGGACGGGTGCTGCGCACGCTGCTGCTCGTCCTCGGTGCCGCCCTCACCGCGAACGCCGCCTGGCTGGCCCTCACCGCGAACCTCACCGTCGGGACGGGCGCCGCGGCCCTCCTCGGGCTCGGCCTGCTGGCGTGGGGCGGCTGGTTCCCGCGCCTGCGCCGCGTCCGGTGGCTGACCGCCGTCGCGGTCCTGGTGGCCCTGCTCGTCGTGCCGTTGTCGGCGTTCCTGGCCGTGGTCGGCACCGCGGACGACGTCCGCCACGACGAGGACGCGGTGATCGTCCTCGGTGCTGCCGTGCACGGCAGCGAACTCTCGCGCACCCTCTCCGGCCGCCTCGACCGGGCCGTGGACTACCACGCGCGGAACCCGCGGGCGCTGCTGGTGGTCACCGGGGGGCGGGGGCCGCAGGAGGACCTGCCCGAGGCCGTCGCGATGCGCGAGTACCTGCGCGCCCGTGGTGTCCCCGACGACCGGATCGTGGTCGAGGACCGGGCCACCTCCACCGAGGAGAACTTCACGTTCTCCCGCGCGCTGCTCGACGCTCGCCTGCCGGCGGGCTACCGGGTGGCGTTCGTCACCGACGAGTTCCACGTGTACCGGGCCGGGCGCATCGCCGCGGCGGCCGGCCCGGACGCCACCCACGCGAGCAGCCGCACGCCCTGGTACTTCTGGGCCGCGAACTACCTGCGCGAGGACCTGCTGGTGCTCGGCCTGTGGGCGACCGGTCGGGGCTGACCTCCCGGTTCGGGAGCATCAGCAGGACGGGACTCAGCCGACGGGCGTGGCCTGCCGGACGTGCCGGACCGCCTCCGCGGTACCCCTGTCCCACGGCGCGCCGTGCCCGGGCAGCACCCACCGGGCGTCCAGCCGCTCCAGCGCGGCGAGGGAGTCGAGGGCGGCCCGCGGGTCGTCGGTGAACGGCGCGGGGCGGGGGCCCTCCTCTCCGGTGAGCACGTGGCGCGTGGTCAGGGCGTCCCCGACGACCACCGCGTCGAGCGCGGGAACGTGGAGCGCGACGCTGCCGGGGGAGTGCCCGGGCATCCCGACGACCAGCGGTGCGCCCGGCACCGGCAGCCGTTCCCCGGCGGTGAAGGTCCGCACCTCACGGAGGTAGGTGGTGCGCAGGCCGCCCCTGCCGGCGGCGTAGCCGAGGAAGCGCAGCAGCGGCAGGGGGCGGACGCGTCCCCAGGCCACCGGCGGCTTGCCCTCGCCGCGCGCGCGGCCGGCGTCCGACTCGTGCACCCAGACCGGCACGCCGTGGTCACGGCGCAGCCGCTCGGCGAACCCGAGGTGGTCCTCGTCCCCGTGCGTCAGCACCACGGCGCGCACGTCGCCGAGGGTGCGTCCCATCGCCGCCAGTTCGGCGAGGAACTCGTTCCACTGGCCGGCCAGGCCGGCGTCGAACAGGGTGACCCCGTCGGTATCGGCGACGAGGTAGCAGGCGACGATGTCGTTGCCGACCCGGTGCAGGCCGTCCGCGAGCCTCATCGGGTCACCTCCGCGGGGGTGGCGAGCAGCACGACGGTGTTGGCGACGACCAGCCCGGCGAGCACGGCGGCCGGCACCGGCCGGCCCGCCAGCGCGACCGCCGCGGCGGCCACCAGCAGGGCGGCCGAGCCGATCACCTCGCGGGTGTGCGGGGCGAGGCCGTTGGTGGCGTTGGGGGCCACGACCAGGCCCCAGAGGACCGCCAGGGCCACGGGCGCGGCGACGGTGGCCGGCCAACGCAGCGGCCCGTCGACGAGGGCGTTGGCTGCGTAGCCGGCCGCGACGAGCCCGGCGAGCTCCAGCGCGAAGCGGAGGGCGAGATTGGTGAGCGTGAGCATGGTCCTCCTCGTGCCGGTCGTGTCATGATGACGCCATGGCTAGAGTAGTTAGCCATTAAGGCTAAGAGCAATAGCCATCAGAAGGAGTGCGTATGCCCACCGTCCCGCGGACGTCGGTGGCCGCGATCGTCGCCGCCGGCCGGGAGGTGCTCGCCGCCGAGGGCCTCGACGGGCTGACCATGCAGCGGGTGGCCGCGCGCGTCGGCGTCCGTGCCCCCTCGCTGTACAAGCGGGTGCAGGACCGCTCCGCGCTCGTCCGGCTGGTCGCGGAACAGGTGCTGGCCGAGGTCGGCACGCTGCTGGAGGACGCGGCGCACACCGGGGACGCCGAGCGCGACCTGCGTGCGCTCGCCGCGGCGCTGCGGGACTTCGCCCGGCGGGACCCGTCCGCCTACGGGCTGCTGTTCACGCCCCTGCCGGCGGCGATGGCCCCGGACCCGGCCCTGTTCGCCGCGTCCGTCGCGCCGGTGCTGCGCGTGAGCGAGGAACTCGCCGGCCCCGAGCGGGCACTGGACGCGGCGCGGACGGTGACGGCCTGGGCGTCCGGGTTTCTGCGGATGGAGGCCCTCGGCGGCTTCCAGCTCGGGGGCAGCACGGACGAGGCCTACGAGTTCGGCATCGGCCTGCTGGCCGGCGGCCTCTCCCGGGGCTGACACGGCGACGGCCGGACCACCAGGAGGTGGCCCGGCCGTGCGGGGGATGGGATCAGTTCGCCCGGTCCGCTGTGCCCAACCCGTGGCGCAGCGGATCGTTCGGGGGTGCGTCCACCGTCTCGTCCGGACCGGCACCGACCATGCCGTGCTCGAGGTGGTTGCGGCGCCCGCCCTCCGGGACGCTGTCGTGGCCCTCGTCGTCGGCCACGTCGCGTGCGCCCAGGCCGTGGGCGAGGGGATCGGTGGTGAAGTCGTCGGCCACCGGGGATTCGTCCTGCGTGTCGGGCGTACCCAGCCCGTACTCGTTGACGCTGTCGGTCATGGCTACCTCCTTGCGTGCACGTCGATTCGCGCTTCACCCTCCCCGTACCCGCCCACAGGCACGAACAAACGACGTTCCGCGCCCAGCGCCCACCGCGGGTTTCGGCGCGCACCGGCGCCGGCCCGGCCACCGCTCAGAGGTCGCCGCGGGTTTCGGCGCGCAAATGCCCTCAATTCGGGGCCGCAGGCGCGTCGAAGCCCGCGGCGACACAGGAGCGCGCGGAAGAGCCGGGCTCGTGCGCGCCGAAACCCGCGGTGAGCCCACGGAATGACATCGGTGTAGTTATCCCCACTGTGGACAGAGCCTGTGGACGGCGGACGGGCGGCGCCCCGGTGGGGGCGGCACTAGCATCGGGCCCATGCGCTGCATCGGCCTCATCGGTGGCATGAGCTGGGAGAGCTCCGCCCTGTACTACCGACTGCTCAACGAGGGCGTGAAGCAGCGCCTGGGCGGCCTGCACTCGGCGCGGTGCGTGCTGGCGTCGGTCGACTTCGCCGAGATCGAGGCCATGCAGTCCGCGGGCCGGTGGGACGCGGCGGGCGACCTGCTCGCCGGGCAGGCCCGGGGCCTCGAGGCCGCGGGGGCGGACGCGGTGCTGATCTGCACCAACACCATGCACAAGGTGGCCGACACCGTCGCCGCGGCGATCGGCGTCCCGCTGCTGCACCTCGCCGACGTGACGGCCGACGCGGTGGTCGCGTCGGGGCTCGGCACGGTCGCCCTGCTCGGGACGCGGTTCACGATGGAGGAGTCATTCTACGCGGACCGGCTCGTGGCGCGCGGGCTCACCGTCCTCACCCCGGACGCCGGCGACCGCGCGCTGGTCGACCGCGTGATCTACACAGAACTCGTCCTTGGACGGGTGGAGGACGCCTCTCGCGCCGCCTTCGTCGAGGTGATCGGACGCCTCGCCGCGCGCGGCGCCGAAGGAGTCATCCTCGGCTGCACCGAGATCGAACTCCTCGTGGGCCCGGGGGACGTGGAACTCCCCGTCTTCGCGACCACCCGCCTGCACGCGCAGGCCGCGGTCGACTTCGCCCTGTCGTAGGGCCGGGCGCCGTCAGGAGATGGCGGCCTTCGCCTCGCGGGCCATGGCCAGCTCCTCGTTGGTCGGCACCACCATGACGGTCACGGGCGAGTCGGGGGTGGAGATCACCCGCGGGTCCTTCGAGCGCGCCTGGTTCGCCTGCTCGTCGAGGACGAAGCCGAGAGCGGCCAGCCGGTTCACGACCTTGGCGCGGACGACCGGGTTGTTCTCGCCGACGCCGGCGGTGAAGGTGAGCACGTCGACCCGTCCGAGGACGGCGAGGTAGGAGCCGATGTAGCTGAGCAGCCGGTGGCAGTACACGTCGAGCGCGAGTTCCGCGGCCTCGTCCCCGTCGTGGATCAGTTCGAGCAGGTCGCGGAAGTCGGTGACGCCGGACAGCCCGAGCATGCCGGACTTCTTGTTCAGCAGGTTGTCGACGCCGGCGAGGTCGAGGCCGAGTTCGCGGCCGAGGAACGCGTGCAGGCCGGGGTCGACGTCACCGGAGCGGGTGCCCATGACCAGGCCGGCCAGCGGGGTGAGGCCCATCGAGGTGTCGACGGCGACCCCGCCGCGGATGGCCGAGATGGACGCGCCGTTGCCCAGGTGGCACACGATCTGGTTGAGCTCGGCGTAGTCGCGTCCGAGGATCTCGGCGACCTTCTTCGACACGTAGCTGTGGGAGGTGCCGTGGAAGCCGTACTTGCGGATGCCGTGCGCCCTGGCGGTCTCGGTGTCGATCGCGTAGGTGTAGGCCTCCCGGGGCAGGGTGGCGAAGAAGGCGGTGTCGAAGATCGCCACGTGCGGGACGTCGGGCAGCGCCTCGCGGGCGGCCTCGATGCCGGCGATGCCGGGCGGGTTGTGCAGGGGGGCCAGGGGGGAGAGTTCGCGCAGCCCCTCGAGCACCTCGTCGTCGATCACCACGGTGGAGCGGAACCGCTCCCCGCCGTGGACGGTGCGGTGCCCGACCGCCCGGATCGTGTCGAGCTCCGGGCCGTGCGCGCTGAACACCCGCACCAGGTAGTTCAGCGCCCGGGAGTGGTTCGGGAAGCCACGGTCGACATGCACGGTTTCCCCGTCCAGCTTGTGGTCCAGGCTGCCGGACTCCTCACCGATCCGCTGGATGATGCCGGAGGCCACCACCGCCTCGGTGTCGACGTCGATCACCTGGTACTTGATCGAACTGGAACCACAGTTCAGCAGCAGGATCGGGGTGCTCACGAGTTCCCTCCTCGGGGGTCCGCCTGCGCCTGGATGGCGGTGATGGCGACGGTGTTGACGATGTCCTCGACCAGCGCGCCGCGGGAGAGGTCGTTCACGGCCCTGTTCAGGCCCTGGAGGACCGGACCGATGGCGACCGCGCCGCTGGAGCGCTGGACGGCCTTGTAGGTGTTGTTGCCGGTGTTCAGGTCGGGGAAGATGAACACCGTCGCCCGTCCCGCCACCGGCGAGTCGGGCAGCTTGGTGCGGGCGACCACCGGGTCGACGGCGGCGTCGAACTGGATCGGGCCCTCGAGCGCGAGCTCCGGCATCCGCTCCCGGACGAGCTCGGTCGCGGCACGCACCTTGTCGACGTCCGCGCCGGAGCCCGAGGTGCCGGTGGAGTAGCTGAGCATCGCCACGCGCGGCTCGATGCCGAAGGCGATCGCGGTCTCGGCGGAGCTGATCGCGATGTCGGCCAGCTGCTCCGCGGTCGGGTCGGGGTTCACCGCGCAGTCGGCGTAGACCACCACGCGGTCGGGCATGCACATCAGGAATGAGCCCGACACCACGCGCACGCCGGGCTTGGTCTTGATGAACTCCAGGGAGGGGCGGATCGTGTTCGCGGTGGTGTTGATCGCGCCCGACACCATGCCGTCGGCCATGCCGAGGTGCACCATCATCGTGCCGAAGTACGACAGGTCCTTCAGCTTCTCCCGCGCCTGCTCCAGGCTCACGCCCTTGTGGGCGCGGAGCCGGGCGTACTCGGCGGCGAAGCGCTCGACGAGCTCGGGGTCGTTCGGGTCGACCACCTGGACGCCGAGCAGGCTCAGCCCCAGCTGGGTGGCGCGCAGCTTGATGGCCTGGGCGTCGCCCAGCAGGATCAGGTTGGCCACGCCGCGCTGGAGCAGGATGTCGGCAGAGGCGAGGATCCGGTCGTCGGTGGACTCCGGCATCACGATCGTGCGGCGGTCGGAGCGGGCGAGGTCCTGGAGCTGGTGCTCGAACATCAGGGGGGTGACCACCTCGGAGCGGTGCACCTGGAGCGCCTGTAGCAGCGCAGAGGTGTCCACGTGCTCGGAGAACAGCCGGCGCGCGACCTCGACCTTCCGGGGGCTGGACGTCATCGCGCCCTCGAGGCGGAACATCCGGTCCGACGAGGTGTAGGTGCCGAGCTGGGTGAGCCCGATCGGCAGCTCGTTGTGGATGCTGTCGACGAGGGTGACGATCGTGTCGGGGATTTCGTAGCCGCCGAGCAGGATGATGCCGGCCAGTCGCGGGAACGAGCCGGACGCGTGCGCGAGCAGCAGGCCGGGGAGCATGTCCGAGCGGTCGCCCGGCATGATCACGGTCGACTCGGGCGTGAGCCGCCGCAGCACGTTGGGCAGGGTCATCGCGGCCACCAGGATGTCCTGGCTCTCGCGGTCGAGCAGTTCGGGGTTGCCGAGCACGAGGTTGGCCTCGACGGCCTCGAACTGGGCGCGGACGGTGGGCGCGGCGAGCAGCCGGTCGGCCGGCAGCGCGGCGGTGACCACGCCGGGCAGCTTCGACAGTTCGGCGCGGACGGCGTCCAGGTCGGCCGGGTCGACCTCCTCGCTGGAGGCGCGGTCGATCCGCGACACCCGGTTCGCGATGACCGCGATCACCTTGGCGTGGTGGGCGGAGAACTCGGCGAGGCCGCCCTCGGCCGCGGAGCGGATCTCCTCCGGGGTCCGGTTGCGGCCGGAGACGACCAGCACCACCGGGGTGTTCAGGTTGGCGGCGACGCGGGCGTTGAACGTGAGCTCTGTCGGCGAGGTCGTCTCGGTGTAGTCCGAGCCGAGGATCACGACCGACTCGTACTTCTCCTTGATGCCGGCGAACTTCTCGACCAGGCGGTGCAGCGCGGCGTCGGGGTCGTGGTGGACGTCCTCGTAGGTGACGCCCACGGCGTCCTCGTAGCTCTGGTCGATCCCGGCCTGGCCGAGGAGGGTGTGCAGGATCGCGTCCTCGGACCCGCTGCGGACGACGGGACGGAACACGCCGACCGAGCTCACGGTCCTGGTGAGGGCCTCGATGATGCCCACGGCGACCATGGACTTGCCCGTCAGCCCCTCCGGCGCAGCGACGTAGATGCTGTTGCTCACCGGGTCAGGCTATCGCCGTCGGAGGGGTGTTCCGGACGGCGGACGGCGGAATCGGCCCTCGCCGGTGGCTGGTCAGGCCAATCGAAAGTCCTGCGGGCCGAACCGAAAGCGTTCAGTCCCTCGAGCCGGCGACCGAAGCCAGCCAGTCGAGGTCCGCCCGCTGGCCCTCGACCCCGCCCGGGGTCTCCACGACCACCGGTGCCCCGGCGGTGGCGACGACCTCTGCGACGCCCTCGGGGTCGCAGAACCCCTGGCCGAAGTTGGTGTGGCGGTCGGCGCCGGAGTCGAAGGCGTCGCGGGAGTCGTTGGCGTGGACGAGGTCGATGCGTCCGGTGATCGCGCGCACCCGGTCGACGAGGCCGAGCAGTTCCATGCCGCCGGCGTGGGCGTGGCAGGTGTCGAGGCAGAAGCCGACCTTGTCGGCGTTGGGGGAGTGCGAGATCGCGTCCCACAACTGCGCCAGCCGGTCGAGGTGGCGGGCCATCGCGTTCGCGCCGCCGGCGGTGTTCTCGATCAGCAGGGGCACGTCGATGCTCAGCCCGTCGATGGCCTTGCGCCAGTTGTCGAACCCCACAGCCGCGTCGTCGGTGGCCAGCACGTGGCCGCCGTGGACGATGAGCCCGGCCGCACCGATCTCGGCCGCGGCGGTGAGCTGCTTCTGGAGGTGCTGGCGGCTGGGGATCCGGATGCGGTTGTTGGTGGAGGCGAGGTTCAGCACGTACGGCGCGTGCACGTAGAGGGCGACGCCCGCGGCCTCGGCGTCGGCCCTGAGCGCCTCCGCGCCTCCCGGGTAGGCGACCTTCGGGCCCTTCCAGGCCTGTGGGTCGCCGAGGAAGAACTGGCTGAGTACCGCCCCGCGCGCCCTGGCCTCGGCGATCGGGTCCTCCTGGTCGACGTGCGCTCCCATCCGCATGGGCAGCAGTCTAGGCAGGGGGTCGGACGTCAGGCCCGGCCGGCCGTGGACAGCCCTTCGAGGACGGCGAGCGCGTCGTCCGCCCGGTCGAAGGGAACCAGCAGGTGGTCGTGGTGGAAGCCGGCGAGCACGTTGCACGGGATGCCCTGCGCGGCCAGCGCCCGGGACACCGCCGCGGTCAGTCCCACTGCCTCGAGCGAGGAGTGCACGGTGAGCGTGATCCAGGCGAACGTCGCGGTGTGCTCGAGGCGGAAGGCGTCCGCGTGGTGCCGCTCCAGCACGAGCGTTGTGCCCTCGTCCTCGACCACCGTCGCGAGCGCGGGCAGCGTCGACTCGCTCGTCGTGCTGACCACCACGTACTCGCCCGGCCGGCGCTCCGGACGCAGGCCGCGCAGCAACTCGTCCAGCTCCCTCACCCCGGGGTCTTCCATCGATCCTCCTCGCCCGTCCCAGTCTGCCCCCGGCGACGGGACGGGACTACCTACGGTGGAGTAGGTTTGAGTCAGGTCCGGACGCGAAGGAGCTCACATGGACAGGGGTCATCTGGCGGTCAGGTTCGCCGAGGCGGCCGCGGCCCACGCGTCGCGCCCGGCCACGAGCGTGGACGGTGCCGAGGGCAGCGTCCGCACCTACGGCGAGCTCCTCACCGACGTCCGCGCCCTCGCGGCGCGCCTGGTCGCGCTCGGCCTGGAGCCCGGCGACCGGGTGGCGATCCTCGCGCCCAACCTGCCCGAGTGGACGCTGGCCGACCTGGCCTGCGCGACGGCGGGCCTGGTCTCCGTGCCGCTGTACCCGACCAGCACTCCTCACCAGGTCCACCACATCCTCGCCGACTCCGGCGCCCGGCTGATCTTCGTCTCCGGGCCGGAGCAGGCGGACAAGCTCGAGGGGGTTCGTGCGCACCTCCCGGCGCTGGAGCGCGTGGTCGGCTTCGCGGAGGTGCCGGGGGCGACCACCCTCGCCCAGGAACTCGCCGAGGCGCCGGCCGACATGGCGGCGGTGGACGAGCGCCTCGCCGCCGCGAGCGCGGACGACCTCGCGACGATCATCTACACCTCCGGGACGACCGGCGAGCCGAAGGGCGTGATGCTCACCCACCGTGGGTTCACCCACCAGGTGGACGTGCTGAACCGCTACTTCGACCTCGCCGACACCGACGTCTCCCTGTGCTTCCTGCCGCTCAGCCACGCGCTGGAGCGGGCGTGGACGTACGTGGTGGTCACCTCCGGCGCACTGAACACCTACGTCCCCGACCCGCGGACGGTCGCGGAGGCGATGGTGCGCACGCGCCCGAACCTGCTGGTCAGCGTCCCGCGGCTGTACGAGAAGGTGTTCCTCGCCGCCCGCGACAAGGTGGCCGACTCCCCGCTGAAGCAACGGCTGATGGCCTGGGCGCTGCGGGTGGGCGCGGAGTTCCACGGCGCGGTGCGCGACGGGGTGCCGCGCAGCAGCTCGCTGATCGTCCGGTTCAAGGTCGCCGACAAGCTGGTGCTGAGCAGCATCCGCGACGCCATGGGCGGACGCAAGAAGGTGCTGGCCTGCGGCGGCGCGCCGCTGCGCACCGAGATCGAGGAGTTCTTCTTCGCCTGCGGGCTCCTGGTGCTCCAGGGCTACGGCCTCACCGAGGCGTCCCCGCTGGTGAGCTTCCCCTCCCCGACCGGCTTCCGCTTCGGCACGGTCGGCCGCGTGATCGACGGTGCCGAGGTGCGGATCGCCGAGGCCGGGGAGATCTGCTACCGCGGGCCGAACGTGATGACGGGCTACTGGGGACGGCCGGACGACACCGCAGCGGTGCTGGTGGACGGCTGGCTGCACACCGGTGACGTCGGTGAACTGGACGAGGACGGCTACCTGCGGATCACCGACCGGATCAAGGACCTGATCGTCACCAGCAACGGCAAGAACGTCGCCCCGGCCTCGATCGAGGGCCTGCTCGCCGCGGACCCGCTCTTCGAGTACACGCTTCTGCTGGGCGACAACCGTCCCTACCTCACGCTGCTGGTCGCGCCGTCGCTGCCCCACCTGGAGGACATCGCGCGGCAGCTCCAGATCACCTGGGCGCACCGGGACGAGCTGCTCTCGCACCCGGCGATCCTCGACGAGTTGCGCCGTCGCGCCGGCGAGCTCACCGCCAAGCTTCCCGGCTACGAGCAGATCCGCGACCTGCGGCTGCTGGTGGAGGAGTTCACCCAGGAGAACGGCCTGCTCACCCCGACGCTCAAGGTGAAGCGCAAGGAGGTCGAGCGCCGGTTCGCCCAGCTCGTCGACGAGATGTACTCGCGGGCGGGCAGGCCGCGCCACTGACGCTCCCCGCGGGTCGCCCGGCTCGCAGTCTCCCGGTCCTGGCGGCCCGAGTTCCCCGATCCGCCGGCGCGTCCGCCGGTGCGGTGGTTGGCTGGGGACGGTGCGCCACGGAGGTTCCCCAGGCTGGTGCCGAAGGCCCGCGCGCGCACGTCCGATTCGGAATCTGGATACCCCGGGGGGTATAGTGAGCGCCATGAAGACGGTGATCATCGGTGGTGTCGCGGGCGGGATGTCGGCCGCGACGAGGTTGCGGCGGCTCGACGAGGCCGCGGAGATCGTGGTGCTGGAGCGTTCCGGCCACGTGTCGTTCGCGAACTGCGGGCTCCCCTACTACGTAGGAGGGGTGATCTCCAACCGGAACGCCCTGCTGCTGCAGACCCCGTCGAGCCTGAAGGCGCGCTTCGGCATCGACGTCCGGGTGAACACCGAGGCGCTCGCCATCGACCGCGCGGCCCGCACGGTGCTCGTGCGCGACCTCGCCAGCGGCGAGCAGTACACCGAGTCCTACGACGCCCTCGTCCTCGCCCCCGGAGCGGCGCCGTTCGTGCCCCCGATCCCGGGCGTCGAGCGCGCGCTCGCGTTGCGCAACATCGGCGACACCGACGCGATGGCCTCCGCCGTGGACACCGTCCTCGAGCAGGCCGAGCGCGAACGCCTGGGCGGTGGCGCCGACGCCTCCGCGGAGCCCACCGCGGTGATCATGGGTGGCGGCTTCATCGGCATCGAGCTGGCCGAGAACCTCACCGAGCGCGGACTGAAGGTGGTCGTCGTCGAACTCGCCGACCAGATCCTCGCCCCGCTCGACGTCGAGATGGCCGCGCTGGTGGCCAAGCACCTGGTGAAGAAGGGCGTGGACGTCCGCACCGGAGCGTCCGTGGCGAGCATCGGCGCGGACACCGTCGAGCTCTCCGACGGCACCACGCTGCCCGCGCACCTGGTGATCGCGGCGATCGGCGTCCGCCCGGAGACCCGCCTGGCCGAGGACGCCGGCCTGGAGCTGGGCGCCCGCGGCGGCATCCTGGTCGACGAGCACCAGCGCACGTCCGACCCGGCCGTCTTCGCCGTCGGCGACGCCGTGGTGAAGCGCGACGCGGTCACCGGTGACCAGGCCCTGGTGCCCCTCGCCGGCCCCGCGAACCGTCACGGCCGCCTCGTCGCGGACGTGATTGCCGGCCGCCCCGTGGCGTCCCGGACGGTGCTCGGCACGGCGATCGTCGGTGCCTTCGGCCTGGTGGCCGCCGCCACCGGCTGGACGGAGAAGCGCGCGGTCGCCGCGGGCCGGAGGATCCGCGTGATCCACAGCCACCCGGCCAACCACGCCGGCTACTACCCCGGCGCGGAGGGCATGAGCCTCAAGCTCGTGGTGGACGCGGAAACCGACGCGATCCTCGGCGCGCAGGGCGTCGGCGGCGCCGGCGTCGACAAGCGCATCGACGTCATCGCGACCGCCATGCGGGGCGGCCTCACCGCGTCCGACCTCGCCGACCTCGAGCTCAGCTACGCGCCGCAGTTCGGCTCGGCCAAGGACCCCGTGAACATGCTCGGCTTCATCGCGGAGAACCTGCGCGACGGGCTCACCGAGACCATCCAGTGGCACGAGGTCGCCGGCGAGGTCGCCAGGGGCGTCCAGCTGATCGACGTCCGGACGCCCGCGGAGTACGCCCGTGGCACCGTGGACGGCGCGGTGAACATCCCGGTCGACGACCTGCGCGCGCGCCTGGACGAGGTGGCGGACGAGGTGATCGTGCACTGCCAGGTCGGCCTGCGCGGCTACCTGGCCGCCCGGACGCTCGCCCAGCACGGCCGCCGCGTCCGCAACCTCGACGGTGGTTATCGCACCTGGGCGAGGATCTGAGGGACGAAGGTGTATGAGTCTGTACGAAGTCGGTGGACGCTGCGCATCCGACGCGGGTAAGGACGATTCACTAGGGGAGCAGGCACGCACGACCAGGGCTGGGGGGCGCTGGTTCTGTCCGGCCAACCGTAGAGGGGACGCGCGATCATGGCGGTGATCGCAGTCAAAGACGTTGGCGCGGCCGAACGCTTCATTCCCTGGTTCGTGCCTGCACCTACGTCTGTCCGCGTCGGCCCGGTCACCCCCAGGTCGGCCACACCCCCGACAGGAGCATTGTGCACAACCGGCCGACCCGCTCCGAGCTGGCCCACCTGATCAACCAGGCCAGGCTGGACCGGCATCTCTCGATCCGGTCCGCCGCGCGGATCGCAGGCGTCCCCGCGGCCACCGTGCAGGGCTGGCTCGCCGGCCGGCACTTCCCCACGCCGGCGCTCCGTCCGAAATTCCTCGTGCTCGTCGAGGCGCTGGAGCTGTCCGAACTCCTTCACCCGGCCCTGTGGCTGGACGACGTTCCGCATCCGAAGAATTCCGAATAGCGCGGGGCCGGTGGGCTGGCGCTGACACAATCACGTCATGTCCACCCCCGCGAGTCGCCAGGAGTTCGCCTCCCTGGTGAACGACGCACGCCAGCGACACCACCTCTCGATCCGTGCCGTCGCCCGGATCGCCGACGTGCCCGCGACCACGGCGCAGGGCTGGCTCAACGGCAAGCACTTCCCCACGCCGGCGCTGCGCGGCAACTACCTGAAGCTCCTCGAGCACCTCGACCTCGTCGACGCCGTGCCGGAGGACCTGTGGGACGACAGCTGGACGGGGGTGGAGCCGGCGCTGCGCAGCGGCCAGTCCCCCTACCTCGGGCTGCGTCCGTACCGCGTTGCGGACAAGGACCTGTTCTTCGGCCGCTCCGGCCAGAGCGCCCGCCTCGCGGACGCGGTGCTGGAGCTCGCCGCCCGCGAGGGCACCGGGATGATCGCGCTCGTGGGCGCCTCCGGCAGCGGGAAGTCATCGCTGCTCGCCGCCGGCCTGCTGGGCCGCGAGGCCACCGGCGGCGCGCTGGCCGGCTGGGGTGGCACGGCGCTCACCGTGATCCGGCTGCTCGCGGACGAGACGCCGGCGCTCGCCGGGGAGCCGGGCCGGCAGCTGGTGGTCGTCGACCAGCTGGAGGAGGCGCTCGCCCTGCCCGAAGCGGTCCGCCGCTCGTTCCTCGCCGCGCTGGAGGCGCTGTCGCAGCGGGCGGTCGTGGTGGTGGGGATGAGGTCGGACGCGTTCGAGGCCGCCAGCCTCGAGCCCCTGCTCCAGGAGGCCCTGTCGCGACCGGTCCTGCTGGGGGCGCTGACCAGGGAGGAGTGCCGGGAGGTCATCGTCCGCCCGGCGGAGGCGCTCGGGGTGGCCGTGGACGAGGACCTGGTCCGGGTGTTGCTGGAGGAGCTCGCGCCGGGGCCGGCGGACCGCATCGGCGCGGGCGCGCTGCCGTTGCTGTCCAACGCCCTGCTGCTGATCTGGGCCGTGGGGAACGGCCGTCGGCTCACGGCCGCCGACTACCACGCCGCCGGCGGCATCGCGCGAGCTGTGGAGGGCTGGCCGAGCAGGTCTACCTCGCGCTCGAGCCGGAGCAGAAGGCCGCGGCGGAGCGGCTGTTCCTGCGCCTGGTGCGCGTGGCCGGCGACGTGCTGGTGCGCGAGACCGTCCCGCTGTCGGAGGTGGACGCGACCGCACGTCCGGCGATGGAGGCGTTCGTCGCGGCGCGGATGCTCACCACCGTCGACAACGAGGTGCGGATCAGCCACCAGGCGCTGCTCGCGCACTGGGGGCGCCTGGGCGGCTGGCTGGCCGAGCATCGCGACGACCTCGTGGTGATGGAGAAGCTGCGCAGCTGCGCGGACGTCTGGATCGGCAGCGGGCGCGATCCGGCAGCGCTGATCCCGGTGCGGCGACTGGCCATGTTCGACTCCTGGGTCGACCGGGCCCGGCGCAAGCGCCTGCTCACCGATGCCGAGCGGGAATTCGTCGCCGCGTCCGAGGCCTATTTCTCCGCGACCGGCGATCCGGTGGACGCCGGGGTCGCAGGCGGGGTGCGGCACTGGCAGGTGGCGGTCGCCGTGCTGGCGCTGGTCAGCCTCGCCCTCGCGATCACGGTGCTCGTCCTGCTCACGGGGCCGTGAGCCCGTCCGCGTACCCTCAGGCGGCGGCGACGACGACCGCGACCGACTTCAGGTAGACCGTCGTGTAGCCGGGACGGGTGGCCTTCACCCGCACCTGCACCTGTGCGCCGACCCGGCCCGCGGTGGGCCGGTAGGACTGCCGGGTCGCCCCGCTGATCTTCTTCGCGTTCGCGTACCACTGGTAGGAGATCGTGGCCGCGGGCTCCCACGTGCCCGGGTCGGCGGTGAGCTGCCCCCCGACGACCGGCTCGCCGGACACCGTGGGCACGGGGGTGGTGTCGAAGGCACCCCTGGCGACCGTCGTGGCCGCCGACGTCACCGACGTGGTCGTGTAGCCGGCGCGGCGCGCGGTGACCGTCACGGTCAGCCGGTCGCCGGTGTCGGACGCGGTGGGGGTGTAGGTGGTGGCGCCCACTCCGCTCGCGCCGCTGATCGTGCGGTCGTCCCGCTTCCAGGTGATGGTGAGACTGTCGGGCGCCGGCGCCCACGCGCCGGTCTCCACGGTGACGGTCCGGCCCGTCGCGACGGTGCCGGTGAGGACCGGCTTCGGCGCCTGGGCGAAGCGGGCCTTCACCACCTCCGTCGTGCCGTCGGAGGTCTTCGTGGTCGATCCCGCTTCCGACGTCGCGGTGACCCGCACCCGGATCGCCGCGCCCAGGAGGTCCGGCGTGACCACGAACGTCGGTGCGGTGGCCTCCTGGATGGGCCGGCCGTCGGCGAGCCACTGGTAGCCGAGCTCCGCGCCCTCGGGCACCCAGGTGCCGGGCACCGCGGTGAGCGTGCGGTCCACCTGCGGTCCCCCGCCGATACCGGGCGTCGTCCACGGCGCGGGGAGGAACGATGCCGGTACCTCGGTGTGCTGGTACGGCCAGGGCAGGGTGCCGCGGGCGATCGTGGGCAGGCAGGCGCGCGCGCCGCCGGTGCCGCACCGGCTGTTCAGCGGCGAGGACACCGGGACGCCCGTCCACCAGGAGGTCTGCTTCATCGCGCCGTCCCAGGACAGCGAGATGTGCACGTGGTTCTTGTGGTTGGCGGTGTAGGAGCCGCGGTCGGCCATCTTCCGCCAGCCGAGCTCGGGGTAGTACACCGACCAGATGCGCTGGTTCCACAGGATGTACATCACGCCCAGCCGGTAGGCGACCTCGCCGTTGTTGGCCGTGAGCCACGCCAGGGCCTTGTCGACCCTCGAGCGCTGGCTCGACGACTTCATGTCCATGTGCCAGTCCAGGGCGCGACCCTCCTTGTGCTCCGAGGTGGCGCCGACGCTGCACGCGCGGGAGATCCCGGACGAGCCGCCGCCCCAGGTGGCGATCAGCAGCGACAGCAGGGCCTTCGTCCCCGGCTTGGCCGTGGGCGTGCACGTGGTCTGCGGCATGTAGCCGAGGTGGGCGTCGATGGTGTTCGTCGCCAGGGACGCGGGCGGCGGCGGGGTCTTCCCCACGGCTGCCGGAGCGGGCGCCGACCACAGCAGCGCAGCGGCGACGGCGGTGGCGACGACGGCCGCGAGCCGATTGCGCATGGGTGCCTCCCCCGAACCTGGTTGGGCCGCAGCGTAGTGGCCGGCGACCACCCGCGGTGCGGGTCTTGACCCTCCCGCCCGGAACCCGGGCGGACGCCGCGCGTCTCCGCCGCGCGCGATTGGCCCCCGCCCGCCCGCTGCCGGTACGCTTGCTCTTCGGCCGTCCCGTGACGGCCACTGCTACGCCCTCCTGCCATGGGAAGCGCCCATGGCCGCCAGAGACCAGAGGAGGTGGAGTTCGCGTATGCGCAAGTACGAAGTCGTGGTGATCATTGATCCCGAGGTCGACGAGCGTCAGGTGAACGGCCTGTTGGACAAGCCGCTCGCAGGACTGACGAAGGCCGGCGGCACCGTGGACAACATCGATGTGTGGGGCCGTCGTCGCCTCGCGTACGACATCAAGAAGAAGTCCGAGGGCATCTACGCCGTCATCAACCTGACCGCAGAGCCGGCCGTGGTGAAGGAACTGGACCGCCAGTTCACCCTGAACGAGCAGATCCTGCGGACCAAGGTGATCCGTCCCGACCTGCACTGATCCACAGCGAACCCTCGCGCGCTGTCGGTGGCACCTGACACGCTAGGGGGGTCCTGATGACGTCCGATCGAAAGACATCCACATGGCTGGCGAAACCCTCATCACCCTGGTCGGCAACCTGACCGCCGACCCGGAACTGCGCTTCACCCCGTCCGGGGCACCCGTGGCGAACTTCACCGTCGCCTCCACGCCGCGCACGTTCGACCGCACCACCAATGAGTGGAAGGACGGCGACGCCATGTTCCTCAATTGCGCGGTCTGGCGACAGGCGGCCGAGAACGTGGCCGAATCCCTCACCAAGGGGATGCGGGTCATCGTCCAGGGCCGGCTGCGCTCGCGCACGTACGAGACCCGGGAAGGTGAGAAGCGCACCGTCTTCGAGGTGGACGTCGAGGAGATCGGTCCCGCGCTGAAGTACGCGACCGCCAAGGTCACCCGCTCATCCGGCGGTGGCGGCGGCTCGTACTCCGGCGGCTCGTCCGGTTCCGGCGGTGGCTGGAGCAACAACTCGGGCGGGCAGAGCGATCGGTCCGCGGGTGCCGACCCCTGGGCCTCGGCCCAGAGCGAGGAACCCCCGTTCTGATCCCCCACGCCGCGCCCGAGGCCCTCGGGGCGGCACCACACACGTCATTCCGGCACGAGCCGGGCTTTCATGAACCAAGGAGAGCACCACAATGGCCCAACAGCGCAAGCCGCTGAAATCGAAGAAGATCGCCCCCGCGAAGAGCATTCGCATCGGCACGATCGACTACAAGGACACCGCCACGCTGCGGAAGTTCATCTCCGAGCGGGGCAAGATCCGCGCTCGTCGCGTGACCGGACTCTCGGTGCAGGAGCAGCGCAAGGTCGCCATCGCGGTGAAGAACGCCCGCGAACTGGCGCTGCTGCCCTACGCCTCGACCGCTCGCTGAGAAGGGGGAGGCACACATGAAGCTCATCCTGACCGCCCCCGTCGAGCACCTGGGCGTCCCCGGTGACGTCGTCGAGGTGAAGGACGGCTACGGCCGCAACTTCCTGCTCCCGCGCAGCTTCGCGATCAAGTGGACCCGCGGTGCGGAGAAGCAGATCGAGGGCATCAAGCGGGCGCGTGACGCCCGCGAGATCCGCGGCACCGAGCACGCCGTCCAGGTGCGCGAGCAGCTCGAGGCCCTCGAGGTCTCCCTGCCCGCCCACGCCGGCGAGACCGGCAAGCTGTTCGGCGCGGTGACCCCGGGCGACATCGTCCTCGCGGTGAAGAAGGCCGGTGGCCCGGCCCTCGACAAGCGCGCGGTCGAGATCGCCAAGCCGATCAAGACGGTCGGCAGCCACCTGGTCGGCATCAAGCTGACCGCCGGTGTGGTCGCCCACATCACCGTGGGTGTCGTCGCCGCCTGATTTCGTTTCCGGTTGCGCCGGTCGTCCCTCCACGGACGGCCGGCGCTTCCGCGTCCCGGCACCGGTGACCGGGGCCCTTCCCCGCGTCCGCCCGCGTCGCACCATGGGGGGCACCGGATCGCCCCCTAGTCTGGGACGGTGACCCAGCCCACCCCGCCGAACCGTTGGACGGCGCTCCGCGAGACCGTGCGCGGCGCCACGCGGGGAGCGGGAGCCCGGATCAGTCCCCTCACCTGGGTGTCGGCGGCCGTCGCCGCGCTGCTGGTGGTGGCGCTGGTGGTCGGCGCGAACGCCCTGTCCGCCCCGGTGCACCGCGACGGACGGCCGACCGCGTCGGTCACTCCCGTCCCCGCCCCCACGACCCCGACGCCGACCCCCACGCCGTCCGCGTCGGGAACCGCAACGGGCGAGCCGTCGGGCTCGCCCTCACCGGAACCGTCGACGAGCTGGCCGAAGGTGGGGTCGTCGGGCCGGTTCGACACCGCGGGGCTCAGCGTCGACGCCGCTGGCTCGTCGGGAACGCTGCACCGCTACGCGCTGCGCGTGGAGACCTCGGCGAAGCTCGACGCCGACAAGGTGGGACGCCAGGTGGCCGATGTGCTGAACGACCCCCGCAGCTGGGCCGGCAGCGGCAGCGTCCGCTTCGCCCTTGTCGCGGACGCGAAGAAGGCCGACTTCACGATCACCCTCGCCTCGCCGGCGACGGCGAAGAAGCTGTGCGGCCTCGACGGCGGAGGCAGCTGCGTGGACGGCGGCGACACCGTGCTCGACGCGTCGTGGTGGAAGGGGATGCCCTCCACCTACGTCAGCAGGGCGTCCTGGCAGGCCTACCTGGTGAACCACGGCGTGGGCCGGCTGCTGGGGGAGAAGAGCCAGGACTGCGCCAAGAAGGGCAAGCCGGCGCCGGTGATGATGCCGCAGGCCGAGGACCTGGGGGGCTGCACCTCCAACCCCTGGCCGTACCCCTGACAGGCGGGCGTCAGCCCGGCAGCTGCGCCATCAGCGCGGTCGACGGCCGCTCGGCCTCCGGCCCGGGCACGCCGCCCAGGGCACCGGCGAGGAGTTCACGGGCGCGGGCCAGGTGCTCGTCGAGCATCGCCGCGACGCCGGAGGCGTCCCCGGCGTCGATCAGGTCGAGGATCCGGGAGTGCTCGGCCACGATGATCTCCGGGCTCAGCCGTTGGCTGCCCTGGAGCTGGGCCATGCACAGCTTCACCTCGAAGGCCAGCGAGCCGTAGACCGAGCTCGTGCGGGCGCTGCCGAGAGCGTCGATCAGCGAGGTGTGGAAGCGCATGTCCGCGTCCACGCTGTCCCAGCTCCCCTGACGCCACAGCGCCTCGATCTCCGCATTGGCCACGCGTGCCTCGAGCGGCACCTCGGACTCGAGGTAGGCGCGGGTGCGGTAGATGTCGCGGACGTCCGCCGGCCCGAGCTTCACCACCCTTGCCGTCTTGTGGTTCTTGCGCACCAGCACCTTGTCGGCCACGAGCCGCTCGATCGCCGCCTTCGCGGTGGCGCGCGCCACGTCGTAGCGGGCGGCGACCTCCGCCTCGGTGAGCGGCGTGCCGGGACGCAGGTCGTGTCCGAGGACCTGCGCCTTCAGGTCGTCCACCACGGCGTCGATGACCGACGTCACCACGATGTTGCGGACCACTTCCACCCCTGGGCTTTCTTGCGTAGTTCCTGCGAGCCGAATCCTAGGGCAACAAACTCACTCCAACCCCTTGCCGAACGAGTCCACTTGTTCGACAATCTTACACGTTGGTCAATCTCAAAGAGGAGATCCCCGTGTTCACTCAACCGCTCGCCCCGATCGCCGGGAGCCTGGCGCTCTCCGCGCTGCTCGCGGCGCTCCCCCTGATACTCCTGTTCCTCCTGCTCGGCGTCTTCAAGGTCAAGGCCTGGCTGTCGGCCCTGATCGGCCTCGCCGCCTCGATCGCAGTGGCCATCATCGGGTGGGGCATGCCGGCCGCGATGGCGTTCAGCGCGACCGCAGAGGGCGCCTTCTACGGCGCCTTCCCGATCATGTGGATCCTCGTCAACGCCATCTGGGTCTACCAGCTGTCGGTGATCACCGGCTGGTTCGAGAGCCTCGGCCAGCTGATCCGCTCGATCTCGGACGACCAGCGCGTCCTGGCGATCCTGATCGCCTTCTGCTTCGGTGCGCTGATGGAGGCGCTCGCCGGCTTCGGTGCACCCGTCGCGATCTCCGCGGCGATGCTGATGGCCGCCGGCATGAAGCCGGTGAAGTCGGCCGTCGTCTCCCTGCTGGCCAACACCGCCCCGGTCGCATTCGGCGCCATGGGCGCCCCGATCATCGCGCTGTCCGGCGCGGTCAGCTCCACCCACCCCGAGCTCACCACCCACGTGCTCTCGCAGATGGCCGGCCGGCAGACCCCGTTCGTCGCCGCGATCGTGCCGCTGGTGCTGGTCTTCCTCGTCGACGGCTGGCGCGGCGTCCGCCAGACCTGGCCGGTGGCCCTGACCGCCGGCGTGGTGTTCGGCATCGCCCAGTTCATCACCGCCAACTACATCACCGTCGAGATCACCGACGTGGTCGCCTCCCTGGTCACCATCGCGGTCGTCCTGGTCATGCTGCGGTTCTGGAAGCCGTCCAACCCGCTGCCGCTGGACCACTCCGTCGTCCCGGACGAGGAGGCCGAGGCGCTGAAGTCCGGCAAGCTCGCCCACTACCCCGAGATCACGGCCACCGGTGCCCGCCGCATCTGGGGCGCGATCGCCCCGTACGCGATCATCATCATCGTGTTCTCGATCAGCCAGATCCCCGCGGTGAAGGCGTGGCTCCTCTCGATCGGGCAGGTGAAGTTCCCCTGGCCGGGCCTCAACGCCGTCGGCGAGGACGGGAAGATGGCCTCGACGGTCCTCAACGCCGCCGGCAAGCCGGTCGCGACGATCTTCACCTTCGACCACCTGCGCGCCACCGGCACCCTGCTGCTGCTGTCGGGCATCATCACCTGCTTCGTCTACAAGGTGAAGGCGAAGGACGCCGTGCAGGCGTACGTGACCACGATCAAGCAGCTGAAGTTCACGATCGTCACCGTGCTCAGCGTCCTCGCCCTCGCCTACGTGATGAACCTGTCCGGCCAGACCGCAAGCCTCGGCAACGCCCTGGCCGCCGTCGGCTCCGCGTTCGCCCTGATGTCGCCGGTGATCGGCTGGGTGGGCGTCGCCATCACCGGCTCGGACACCTCGGCCAACGCGCTGTTCGGCCTGCTCCAGGTGACCGCGGCCGAGAAGGCGGGCCTCAACCCCGTGCTGATGGCCGCGGCCAACTCCTCCGGTGGCGTGATGGGCAAGATGATCTCGCCGCAGAACCTCGCCGTGGCCGCCGCGGCGGTGGGCATGATCCACCGCGAGGGCGACATCTTCCGGAAGGTGGTGCTGTGGAGCCTCGGCCTGCTGGCCTACTTCACGGTCCTGGTCGTCCTCCAGGCCGGCCCGCTGTCCTGGATGGTGCCGACGCCATGACCGGTGTCCTCACCGAGGCCGAACTCACCTCACTGCTGGCCGGTTGCGTGGCCGAGCCCGCTCAGGTGCGGACGCGAGAACTCGATCGCCGGGCACTGGCGCACGACGCGTCCCACTTCCTGCTGCTGCCGTCGGCCGTCGTCGCTCCCCGCGACGCCGACGAGGTCGCCCGGTTGCTCCGGGCGACCGCAGCAGCGGGGATCGGCCTCACCTTCCGCTCCGGCGGTACCAGCCTGTCCGGCCAGGCCGGTACCGACGGAGTCCTGGCCGACGTCCGCCGCAACTTCACCGGCGTCGAGGTGCTGGACGACGGCGCACGGGTGCGGGTGCAGCCCGGCGTCACGGTCAAGCAGCTGAACGCCCGGCTCGCCCGGTACGGACGGAAGTTCGGCCCCGACCCGGCCAGCGAGGCCGCCTGCACCATCGGCGGCGTCGTCGCGAACAACTCCTCCGGCATGGCCTGCGGGACGGTCGAGAACAGCTACCGGACGCTGGAGTCGGTGGTGGTCGTGCTGCCGTCCGGCACCGTCGTCGACACCGGGGCCCCGGACGCGGATGAGAAGCTGCGGACGCTCGAGCCTGCCCTGTACGAGGGCCTGCTCCGGCTGCGCGAGCGGGTGGTGTCCAACCCGGCGTCGGTGGCCAGGATCGCCCAGCAGTTCTCCATGAAGAACACGATGGGCTACGGCGTCAACGCGCTGGTCGACTACGACACCGTGCCCGAGATCCTCGCCCACCTCATCGTCGGCAGCGAGGGGACGCTGGCCTTCGTCGCGTCCGCCACCTTCCGCACGATCCCGCTGCGCACCCACACCTCGTCGGCGCTGCTGGTGTTCGACGACCTGTACGCGGCGAACCGCGCGCTCCCGGGCCTGGTGGCCACCGGAGCCGCCACCCTCGAGCTGATGGACGCCACCTCGCTGCGCGTGGGCCAGTCCTTCCCCAACACCCCGGCGATGATCAAGCAGCTCGACGTGTCGACCCAGGCCGCGCTCCTTCTGGAGTACCAGGCCACCACTGCGGAGGAGCTCGAGCACCTCGCGCACGGCGCGCGTCCCACGCTGGACGACCTGGGCCTCGGCCCGGTCGAGCTCACCCAGGACGAGGCCGTCCGCGGCAAGCTGTGGAAGTTGCGCAAGGGCCTGTACACCTCGGTGGCCGGCGCCCGGACCAGCGGGACGACCGCCCTGCTGGAGGACGTGGTGGTGCCGGTCGCGAAGCTGGCCGACACCTGCGCCGACCTCGCCGTGCTCTTCGAGCGGTACTCCTACCGCGACTCGGTGATCTTCGGGCATGCCAAGGACGGCAACATCCACTTCATGCTCACCGACCGGTTCGAGAACGACGAGCAGATGGCCCGCTACATCGGCTTCACCGAGGACATGGTCGACCTCGTGCTGGCCAACGACGGCTCGCTGAAGGCCGAGCACGGCACCGGTCGCGTGATGTCGCCCTACGTCCGGCGCCAGTACGGCGACGAGCTGTACGAGGTCATGGTCGCGATCAAGGACCTGTTCGATCCCCAGCGCCTGCTGAACGCCGGCACGATCATCACCGACGACCCGGAGCTGCACCTCAAGCACATCAAGCTGCCGCCGACGGTCGAGCCCGAGGTCGACCGCTGCGTGGAGTGCGGCTACTGCGAGCCGGTCTGCCCGTCCCGCGACCTCACCCTCACCCCGCGCCAGCGGATCGCGCTGCGCCGCGAGATCGCCAACGCCGAGGCGGCCGGCGACCATGCCCTCGTCCGGCTCCTCGAGGACGACTACGAGTACGCGGGCGTCCACACCTGCGCTGTCGACGGCATGTGCGGCACCGCCTGCCCGGTGCTCATCAACACCGGGCTGCTGGTGAAGAAGCTGCGGCGCGAGAAGACCACACCGGCGGCCACCAAGGCCGTGTGGACCACCCTCGCCCGGCACTGGAAGGGCACCACGGCGACGTTCTCGACCGTCATGGGGATCACCGACCGGCTGCCCGGCCCGCTGGAGACCGCCCTGGTGGGCGTGAACAGGCTCGGACGGGCGATGCTCGGCACCGACAACGTGCCGCTGTGGTCGGCCGAGCTTCCCGGCGGCGGCCCGTCCCGTGCCCGCCCGGCGCCGAAGGGGGCGCCCGACGCCGTCTACATCCCGGCGTGCGTGAACGTGATGTTCGGCCCGCTGGAAGGCCCCGGCGTCCAGGTGAGCTTCGAGGCACTGTGCGCGAAGGCCGGCCTCACCCTGCTCGTGCCGACGGAGGTCGAGGCCTTGTGCTGCGGTACCCCGTGGTCGAGCAAGGGCATCCCGGACGGCTACGCGGCGATGCGTGAGCGCGTGCTGCCGGTGATCCGGGAGGCGACCGACAACGGCCGGCTGCCGGTGGTGTGCGATGCGTCCAGCTGCACCGAGGGCTTCCGGCACATGCTCGAGACCGACCCCGACCTGCACGTCGAGGTGATCGACGCCGTGGCGTTCGTGGCCGAGCACGTGCTGCCGGTCCTCGGCGAGTACCGCAAGCTCGACTCGCTGACGATCCACCCCACCTGCTCCTCCACCCAGATGGGTCTCAACCCCGACCTGGTGACGGTGTCGCGGGCGGTGGCCGAGACGGTCAACGTCCCGCTGGACTGGGGCTGTTGCGCCTTCGCCGGTGACCGCGGGATGCTGCACCCGGAGCTCACCGCTTCCGCCACCCGGCGGGAGGCGGCAGAGGCCGCGTCCCTGAGCGCCGAGGCCCACGCCAGCTGCAACCGCACCTGTGAGCTCGGCCTCACCCGTGCCACGGGGACGCCGTACCGCCACGTGCTCGAGCTGCTCGCGGAGCAGGCGGGCCTGACCCCCTAGACCACCCCCACTGGAAATGGCGCTGACCACGCCCGGGCCGGACCGGGCCAGCGATATGAGAGGAGCAGCGATGGATCCCAAGACCACCGCCCTTGTCCTGATCGAGTTCCAGAACGACTTCACCAGCGAGGGGGGCACCCTCCACGGGGCCGTCGCCGAGGTGATGGAGTCGACGAAGACCGTCGAGCACGCCCAGGAGGCGGTGGGGGCTGCCCACGCCGCCGGGGCCACCGTCATCCACAGCCCGATCTCGTTCCAGCCGGGCTACTACGAGATCACCCAACACCCGTACGGCATCCTCAAGGGGGTCGTCGACTCGACGTCCTTCGTCAAGGGCACCTGGGGCTGCGAGATCGACGACCGGATGGCGCCCGCCGAGGGCGACATCGTGCTCGAGGGCAAGCGTGGCCTGGACGCCTTCGCCTCCACCAACCTCGACTTCATCCTGCGCAGCAAGGGGATCCGGACGGTGGTCCTGGCCGGCTTCCTGACCAACTGCTGCGTCGAGTCGACCATGCGCTCGGCGTACGAGAAGGGGTTCGAGGTGTACACGCTGACCGACGCCGTCGGCGCCACCTCGCAGGCCGAGCACGCCAACGCGATCACCTACGACTACCCGATGTTCTCCAAGCCGATCGCGACCGCGGACTTCGTGGCCGCGATGTCGGGGGACGCGGTGTCGGCCGACACGTCGCGTGGCTACTGAGGAGTGGACGCACCACCTGAGAGGATGTGCACGCCACCGGAGTCCGACCCCCATCGGATGACCTGGGCATGAACCGGCGGCGGCGGCCGAAACCCCTCCCGGCCGCCGCTGCCCCACACCATCGCCGGGCCGTCGCGAGCGCGACGCTCAGCCCGGCACGCGGGGCAGGACGACCGTCCCTTCGCCGTCGGTGACCTCGGTCGCCTCCTCCGGCGGGATGCTCGACCCGGGCAGCCGGATCGTGAACTCCGCGCCGCCGGACTCCGACCGTCCGGCCTTCACCCAGCCGCCGTGCGCCTTGATCGTCTGCGCAACGATCGACAGGCCGAGCCCCGAGCCGGGGGTGTTCCGGGCCTTGTCGGAGCGGTAGAACCGGTCGAACACGTGCGGCAGGTCGGCCTCGGCGATGCCGGGGCCCTCGTCGCTGATCCGCAGCCGGTCGCCGATCAGGCGCACGGTGACCGTCCCGCCGGGCGGGGAGAACTTCACCGCGTTGTCGAGCAGGTTGGTGATCGCCCGCTCGAGGCTGTCGGGCTCGCCCACGAGGTAGAGCGGCTCGACCTCGACATCGAACGCCAGCCCGGGCCCGCGGCGCCGCGCCCTGGTGACAGAGGAGTTCACGACGTCACGCAGGTCGATCGGTTCGGGGTGAGCCTCCACCTTGTCCTCGCGCGACAGGTGCACCAGGTCGCCGATCAGCTGGGTGAACTCGCCGAGCTGGGCGGCGATGTCGCGCAGGATCTCCCCCCGGGCGCCCGGCGGCAGCATGCCCTGGCGCTCGTCGGCGATGAGGAGTTCGACGTTGGTGCGCAGCGAGGTCAGCGGGGTGCGCAGCTCGTGCCCGGCGTCCGCGATCAGGCGGCGCTGGCGTTCCCGGGAGGACGCCAGGGTGCCCATCATCGTGTTGAACGAGCGCGTCAGGTCGGTGAGCTCGTCCATGCCCCCCAGCTCGATCGGCTCGAGCTGGTCGGTCTCCGTGACGCGGATGACGGCGTCGGTGAGCCGCTGGATCGGCTGCAGGCCGGAGCGGGCGATCACCCAGCCGATGGCGCCGGCGACGAGCACGGCCAGCAGGCCGAACGTGAGCAGCGAGAACGCGAGGATCCGCAGGATCTGGTCGGTCGGCCCCAGCGGGCGTCCGAGCATCAGCGCGTAGTGGTTGGTGCCGTCGGTCAGCGGGATGGCGACGATGCGGTACGGCGTCCCTGCCTGGTCGACGCCGGTGCGCGCCGTCGCACCCATCTGGGTGCGGGCGATCGCCCGCTCGGCCGCCGTCGGCTCCAGCACGGTGGAGGCGCCGGGCGGCGTGATGCGCGCGTTGTCGGAGCGGACCAGCATCATGGTCACGTTCGCGGTCGCGAGCGCGTCGCTGTTGAGCCCGCCCATCGACTCCACGTCGCCACGGATCCAGCTCGCGGTCACCCCGGCGATGTCGAACAGCTCACCGTCGAGCTGGTTGTAGACCGCCACCGTGGTGATGATGTAGGCGGCGATACCGGTGATCGCCACCGCTCCGGCCACGGCCGCCGACACCAGCGCAGCGAGCCGGTCGTGCAGCGGCCGGTTGTTGACGGAGAGGACGGATCGCAGCCAGCGGATCACGGCGGGGTCTCGCGCAGCACGTAGCCGATGCCGCGCACGGTGTGGATCAGCCGGGCCTCGCCCTCACCCTCGGTCTTGCGGCGCAGGTAGCCGATGTAGACCTCGAGGGAGTTGGCGGTCGTCGGGAAGTCGAAGCCCCAGACCTCGTTGAGCAGCCAGCTGCGCTCCAGCACGCGCCGGGGATTCTCCAGGAAGGTCTGGAGCAGGGCGAACTCGGTGCGGGTCAGGCTGATCCGCCGTCCACCGCGGGTCACCTCGCGCGTCTGGAGGTCGAGGCTGAGGTCGGCGAAGGTGAGCACCTCTGCGCCGGCCTCGTCCGTGGTCGGGCGGGCACGACGGGTGAGCGCGCGCAGCCGGGCCTGGAGCTCCTCGAAGGAGAACGGCTTGGCCATGTAGTCGTCGGCGCCGGCGTCCAGGCCGTCGACCCGGTCGCCGACAGCGTCCCTGGCGGTCAGCACGAGGATGGGCACGTCGTTGCCGGAGGCGCGCAGCGAGCGGGTGGTCTCCAGGCCGTCGAGCCGGGGCATCATCACGTCCATGATCACCGCGTCCGGGCGCATCGCCGACAGGCGCGCGAGCGCCTCGATCCCGTCGCTGGCCGTCGTCACCTCCCAGCCGGAGTAGTGGAGCGACCGGGCCAGCGAGTCGCGGACCGCCTGGTCGTCATCGACAACGAGGATGTGCATGGCACCAGCCTGCCATGGACGTGCCGGGCTTGGCTCCGTGCGGCCCGTGTCCGGACCGCGCGCCGCGCCCCCGCTCACCCGCGGACGAGCTCCGCCGCGCGCTTGATCACCTCGGGCATCGCCGCCTCGATCTGCGTCAGGGCGGTGGCGAAGTCCTCGTCGTCGCCGTACCAGGGGTCCTCGATGCCGGAGCCGGGGATCGCGTCGCGGTCGAAGTCGGTCATCAGGTACAGGTTGTGGGCGCCCGGGACGAGCTGGCGCAGCCGGCTGAGGTGCAGCTCCTCCATGCCGATCAGCATGGCAGCCGAGCGGGCCTCGTCCGCGGTGATGCGGTGGGCGGTGAACGGCCCGGGGGCGTACCCGGCCGCCCGGAGCGTGGCGACCGCCCGCGGGTCCATCGGGTTGCCGGCCTCCTCGGCCGAGACGCCGGCGCTTCCGAAGGTGATCCCGGTCAGGCCCTCCCGGGCGGCATGCGCCTCGGCCACGACCTGGGCCATCGGGGAACGGCAGATGTTCCCCCAGCAGACGAACATGATGTCGGCGCTCACCGGTGCTGCTCGCTCCGCTTGAAGAAGGCGTTGAGGACGAAGCTGACGACGGAGACGATCACGGCACCCCAGAACGCCGACCCCCAGTCGGTGACGCTCCACCCCAGCCCGAACTGGCCGGCCGCCCAGGAGACCAGCTCCAGCAGCAGCGCGTTGATGACCAGCAGGAACAGGCCGAGGGACAGGAAGATCAGCGGCGCGGTCACGAACTTGAACAGCGGCTTGATGACGCTGTTCACGACGCCGAAGATCGCCGCCACGATGAGCATCGTGGTGGCGCGGCTCCAGTTGTCTCCGTCGGCCAGCGTGATCCCCGGCAGCAGCCAGGTCGCCACGGCGAGGGCCGCGGCGCTGGCGAGGAATCGGACGAGCATGGCCCCAATGGTACGGCCGCAGCCCCCACACCGACCGTGGGCCCGAATCGGACGCCGCGTCCGCTCGCTCCATCCCTGCCCTCGCCCCCGCGTTTGCTGCCGAGTGCAACGGCCGCTACCGGAATTCCGGCAGCAGGAGTTGCGATCGGCAGCGGGAACAACGGGTGGGACGGGTGGGACGGGGCCGCGCGGGGAGGGGGGACGGGATGGCGCGGTGGGGGGGACTGGAGGGGCGTCCTGCCCACGTTCCCGATCCGGCGGACCGCTGGCCGTCCATTGCTGGCAGAGTTCTCCCATCGATTCGGGACGGAGGCGCGGTGACGGGTTCGCTGACGGGGAGGCACTTCCTCAAGGAGCAGGACTTCACCCCCGGTGAGTGGCGGGCGCTGCTCGACCTCACCGGCGAGCTCAAGGCCGCCCGCGCGGCCGGCACGGAGGTCCAGCGGCTGAGCGGCGCGAACATCGCCCTGATCTTCGAGAAGACGTCCACCCGCACCCGGTCGGCCTTCGAGGTGGCCGCCCACCAGCAGGGCGCGCACGTCACGCAGATGGACGGCAACTCGTCCCAGCTCGGCCACAAGGAGTCGCCGGCCGACACCGCCCGCGTGCTGTCGCGGGTGTTCGACGGCATCGAGTACCGCGGCGCGTGGCAGTCGACGGTGGAGACGATCGCCCGGTACTCCTCCGTCCCGGTCTGGAACGGGCTCACCGACGAGTGGCACCCCACCCAGAGCCTGTGCGACATGTTCACCATGCGCGAGGCCTCCGGCCTCGACGACCACGACATCACCTTCGCCTACGTCGGCGACGCCCGCTTCAACGTGGGCTGCTCGCTGCTGATGGGTGGCGCGCTGCTCGGCATGGACGTGCGTCTGGTCGCGCCGGAGAAGCTGCTGCCCCCGGCCTCCGTGGTGGCCACGGCCCGGCGGATCGCCGAGACCACCGGCGCGCGGATCACGCTCACCGACGACCTCGCCGCGGTGGAGGGCTGCCAGTTCATCCACACCGACATCTGGGTGTCGATGGGCGAACCGGAGAGCGTGTGGACCGAGCGGATCCTGCTGTTGCGCGACTACCAGGTGAACACCGCCCTGCTGGAGCGCACCGGCGTCAGCGACGTGAAGTTCATGCACTGCCTGCCGGCCTACCACAACCGGGAGACCACGGTCGGCGAGGCGATCTACTCCCGCTTCGGGCTGGAGGAGCTCGAGGTGACCGACGAGGTGTTCGAGTCGCCGGCGTCCATCGTGTTCGACCAGGCAGAGAACAGGATGCACTCGATCAAGGCGGTCATGGTGGCCACGCTGGCCTGACCGCCGGCCGGGCCCGCGGACGCGTCAGGCCCGGGGGACGCCGTGCGCGGCCAGGGCGGCCAGGGCACCGTCCGGACGGTCGAGGAACGGCTGGCGCACCACCTGGCGCCCGCAGGTGATCACCAGCGCGCCGAATCGCGGCGGGTCGTCTGCCTCGGGCTCCTCGAGCGACCACGAGGTCATCCCGGCGAACGCGATCGTCTCGATGTTGGACGCGTAGTGGCCCCGCCGCAGCAGGGGGAGCGTGGCGAGGTCGCGGTTCACGATCACCAGGTCGCTGCCGGAGGCGAGCAGCATCATCCCCGCCGAGCGGCGGCGCCACCCGCGCAGGCTGCGGCACAGGCGGCCCGCGTCCTCGACGTGCACCGGGCGGACCGGCTCGTCGGAGGCGGCGTCCAGTTCGGCGGCGACGGCGCGGAAGAAGTGGTCGCCCGGGCGGACGGCGGCCGCGGGCGCCTCGTGCCGGCGCTCGCCCTGCAGCAGGCGGCGGACGAACCGGTCGGCCTGGGCGATGACCGGCAGCGAGACGCTGTTGAACTCGATGTCCATCGAGCCGCCGTCGGCCAACAACACTGACCAGCGGCCCAGCAGCAGGTTGCGGTACAGGTTGGTCGCGACGACGTCGCCGGTGAGGATGTCGCGCCGGGCGACCTCGCGCTCGCCCGCGTCCAGGACGGTGACGCGCTCGTCCCCGATCGCGACCACCGACCGGTAGAGGTCCATGCCGGGACGCACCTGGGCACGGTCGTAGTCGCGGGGAACCTTCAGCAGGAACGGGACGCCGCCCAGCTCGTCCCACCAGGGGCGGAACCGCCGCGGCATGTCGACCGGCTCGGTGACGCGGTCGATCCACGGCCCGAAGCGGTCGTACTCGCGGAGGTCCTCCGGGTCGGCCGCCGCCCGCCAGTCCGCCACACCGCTGCCGGTCCTCATCCGCGCCCTTCCGTCGGGTGCCATGATTCCACGCCCGGGGAGTTCCCGCGGGCGCGTCCGGACGTCGTGGGGGGCGGAAAGCCGCGCGGCCCCTCCCGGTCCGGGGCGTGCGCGAAGTAGGTTGTCGGCATGGCCTTTCCTCACGTCCTGCCGTCGTCCCGTGTGCCCGACCCCGCCGCGGCCCCGCCGCTGAACTGGGGAGTCATCGCTCCGGGTGGCATCGCCCGCCAGTTCGCGTCCGCCGCCCGCCTGTCCACGCGCCAGCGCATCGTCGCGGTCGGCTCCCGGAGCATCGACAACGCGCGCGCGTTCGCCGCCGACTTCGGTGTCACGTCCGCGTACGGGTCCTACGAGCAGCTGGTGGCCGACCCCACGGTCGAGGCGGTGTACGTCGCGTCCCCCCACAGCGAGCACGCCACGCAGGCCCTGCTGGCGATCGAGGCGGGCAAGCACGTCCTGGTGGAGAAGGCATTCACCCGCAACGCCCGCGAGGCGCGCAAGGTGGTGGACGCGGCCCGCCGCCGCGGCGTGGCGCTGATGGAGGCGATGTGGACGCGGTTCCTGCCGCACACCGACGTCGTCCGCCAGCTGCTCGCCGACGGCGCCATCGGCGAGCTGGAGGTATTCGCCGCAGACCACGGGCAGCAGATCCCGCCGGAGCGGGCCTGGCGCCTGCACGACCCGAAGCTCGCCGGCGGCGCGCTGCTCGACCTCGGCGTCTACCCGGTCTCGTTCGCCTCGTTCGTGCTCGGCCGGCCGGGCGCCGTCCTGGCCAGCGGATCGCTCACCGAGACCGGCGTCGACCGGCAGGTGTCGGCGCTGCTCACCCGCTTCGCCGACCACCCCCACGCCCAGGCGCTCGTCAGCTGCACCCTGGCCGCCAAGACGCCGACCACGGCGACGATCAGCGGCAGCCTGGCCCGCATCGAGCTGGACGGCGACTTCTACGCGCCCAACCGCGTGCGGCTGGTGAGCCCGTCCGGGGAGTCCATCACCAGCGAGGCGCCCCCGGTGCTCGGCCACCAGGGCCTGGCCTACGAGGCGGCCCACTTCGCCCAGCTCGTGGCAGACGGCTTCACCGAGTCGCCGCAGCTGCCGCTCGACGAGACGATCGCGATCATGGAGGTGCTCGACGAGATCCGCTCGCAGGTGCGCGTGCGGTACCCCGGGGAGTAGCTGCAACGAACACGGCCGTCCACGCGTGGAGAGTGCGTGACGGTCTGGCAGGGGGTTCTGGTGAGCGAGCCGGCTTCGGTGGTCGCGCCGTCCGCCGTCGACACGTTCGAGGACTACGTCGCGCTGCGGTCGGCGTCCCTGCTGCGGTTCGCGTACCTGATCACGCGGAACACCGACGACGCGCACGACGCCGTGCAGGAGGCGCTCACCGGGCTCTACCCGCGCTGGAAGCAGATCTCCTCCCGCGGTGACGTGGACGCCTACGTGCGCCGCAGCATCGTGAACGCGCACGTGTCCTCGTGGCGCAAGGTGCGCCGGCTGTTCCCGACCGCAGAGCCGGAGGCCTCCGGGCGGGCGCCGTCGGTGCCTGACGCGGCGGACGCGCTGGCGGACGCCGACCAGGCGCTGCGGCTGTGCGGCGAGCTGCCGCCGATGCAGCGGGCCGCGGTCGTGCTGCGCTACTACGAGGACCGGACGTTCGCCGAGATCGCCGACATCCTTGGCTGTCCGGAGGGGACGGCCCGCTCCCACGTCCACCGCGCACTGATCGCGTTGCGCGCCCGCCTGGAGGGGGTGGAGCGGTGAGCGAGGACTTCGACCGCGAGGAGCGCGCCTTCGCCGACGCGTTCCGTGAGGCACTCGCCGCGGAGGCCTTCCGTCCGCTGGACGCCGACGAGATCACCGCGGCCGCGCCGCGGCGCAGAACGGTGGGCCCGTGGGCGAAGGGCCTGGCCGCCGCAGCGGCCGTCGTGGTGGTCGCGCTCGCTGCGGGCGTCGTCCTGCCCCGCCTCGCGGCCGGCGGCACGGCGGCCTCCGGCACCGTGGCGGCCGCCCCGGAGCCGGCCGCAGGCATGGCACCGATGGACGCGGCGGACCGGTCGACGGCCGCCGCGAGCGCGGAGGATGCCGGCGTCGCCGGAGCGGCGCAGGGCTGGATCGACCTCGCGTCCGCACCGCTGTCGCCGCGCTCGTACGCCGCGGGGGCGTGGCTGGCCGGGCGGTTCTACCTGACCGGCGGCCAGCTCGACGCACCGTGCCCGCCGAACGCCAGCTGCGTCGCCCCGAGCAGGCTGCTGCGCGACGGGGCCAGCTACGACCCGGCCACGGGGGAGTGGCGGGCGATCGCGGACGCGCCCGTGTCCGCCTCGGGCGCACCGGTGGCGGTGGGGAGCACCCTCTACTACCAGGTGTGGCGGGACGGCGTGGCCGGGGTGTACGCCTACGACACCGCGGCCGACGCGTGGGCCACGCTGCCGAAGCCCTCGGGTGACGGGGGGCTCGTCGCGGCGGGCGACCGGCTGGTGAGCATCGGGGGCAGCGACGAGCAGTCGACGGCCGTCGACGAGGTCTACGACCCGTCCGCCCGCTCCTGGACGGCGCTGCCCGACGATCCGCTGGGGCCCAGCTTCAACCGCGGCGCGGTGTGGGTGGACGGCCGGCTGCTGCTCCTCGCGCACGACCTGGTGCCGAACCCCGGCGCGGAGGGGCCCTCGCTCGTCCGGTTGGCGTCCTTCGACTTCGCGACCTCCACGTGGCAGCGCCTGCCCGACTCCGGCGTGATCGGCGGCGGAGCGGTCTCCGTGGCGGGACGGGTGGTGCTGCCCGACACCGGCTCGGCCGACGGCGGGGAGGTGGGCAACTGGGGCCGCAGCTACCCGATGGGCGGCATCTACGACCCCGCGTCCGGGGACTGGAGCGCGCTGCCCGCCCTCACCGACGCCGGGGAGGGCGTCCGCCAGGCGTGGTCGAACACGTCCGTGGCCGGTGGGCGGCTGCTCGCGTCCGGCCACCTGCTCGACCCGGTCGCCCGCACCTGGGAACTGCTGTCGCCTCCCCCGCTGGGCAACCTCGAGGGGCAGACGGTCGTCGCCGGCCCGGACGGCGTGCTGGTGTTCGGCGGCTGGGACGGCAGCCGGCAGACCGACCGCCTGGCCCTGCTCCCGCTGGGCTGACTAGGCCGGGTCCCCCGGCAGCGCGCCGCCGCAGACGTCACCGAGCCAGCGGCGCGAGTCGTCGTCGTCGACCCACAGGTGCGCGTCCCAGCCCAGGGCCCGTGCGGCGAGCACGTTCGGCTCGCGGTCGTCGATGAAGGCGATCTCGGACGGTTGCACGCCCAGGTCCGCGGTGACGAGGGCGAACACCCGGGGGTCGGGCTTCACGAAGCCCAGCTCCGCCGAGATGTACACCTTGTCGAACAGGTTCACCCAGTCGGTGTGGCGGATCAGCTTGCCCATGATCAGCGGCGCGTTGCTCAGCAGCGCCGTCCGCACGCCCCAGCCGAAGATGCCGTTGACCAGGTCGAGGGCGGCCGGGCGTGGCTCCAGCCACAGGTCGGCGTCCATGCGGGCGAGCCGGGTGATCAGGTCCCCGCTGGGTGCGACACCCAGGCTCTCGAGGATCGGCTGCCAGTACTCCACGCGGGAGCCGCCCGAGTCGTAAGCCCTGCGTCGCTGCCAGTAGAGCGCCTGGTAGGCGTCCGGCTCCACCCCCAGGAGTCCGGCCGGCGTCCGGTACAGGTCGGGGGGCGACGACAGCACCTGGCCCAGGTCGAAGACCACGAAGCGGATCATCGTTCGAGGGTAGCCCGCCCCGCGGGGGCGGTCGGGTGGTCCCAGAACCCACCTACACTCGCCCGATGGACGCCGCACGCAAGACCATGGACCTCTGGTTCGACCCGCTGTGCCCCTGGGCCTGGATGACCTCGCGCTGGGCGCTGGAGGTCTCGCGGGTGCGTGAGGTGGACGTCGTGTTCCACGTGATGAGCCTCTCCGTGCTGAACGATGGCCGCGATCTCTCCCCCGGCTACCGGGCGTTGATGGACCGGTCGTGGGCGGGGGCGAGGGTGGCGCTGGCCGTACAGCAGCAGTACCCCGCCCAGCTCGGGAGCTTCTACACCGCGCTGGGGACCCGCATCCACCTGCGCGGCGAGCCCAACGTCCACGCGACGCACGCGGCGGCCCTGGCCGAGGTGGGGTTACCGGTGCAGCTCGCGGACGCGGGCGCGTCCGGGGACAACGACGACGCGCTGCGCGCGGCGCAGGCGGAGGTGACCTCAGCCGTCGGCGACGAGGTCGGCACCCCGGTGATCCGGGTGGACGGCATGAGCCTGTTCGGACCGGTGATCTCGCCGGCCCCCAACGGCGAGGAGGCCGGCCGCCTGTGGGACGGCTTCGTCAACGTCCTGGCCTACCCCGGCTTCTTCGAGCTCAAGCGCACGAGGACCGTCGGCCCGATCTTCGACTGATCACCTCGCCAGCACCTTGGCGGCCGCCCTTCACCAACGTCCCTTCTCGACTGAGGGCCAGCCTTCCCGCGCGAGGGCCAGCCTTCCCGCGCGAGCGCCAGCCTTCTGGCCGAGGGCCACGACACAGGGGCTGGCCCTCGGCGACAAGGCTGGTCCTCGGCGGAGCGTGCGGGGGCCGGGGCCCCGTGGCGCGGTTACGGCCGGGGGGACGTCGGAGCGCGACATGGACGCCGGACGACGGACGGCCCGTCCTGGCTACCGGGCGGAACCGCCCTCGAACCGGCGGTGGACGCCGGGCTTGATGCTGCGGATCGTGTCCTCGATGTCGCTGATGGCGAGGTCGGGGTGCGTGCGGGACAGCTTGGAAAGGTAGCGGGTGCCCGCGTGGGCGAGCCGCTCGCGGACCGCCTCGCGGGTGCTCCCGACGACCTCGGCGGCCTCGTCGTCGTCCAGGTCGTCCCAGAACCGCAGCTGGATGAGCTCGCGATCGCGCTGGCGCAGGTTGCTCAGCGCCACCAGGAAGTCGTCCGCGGGGTTGCGGCGTGGTCGCGACATCGTGGCGCCGACGCGCAGCCGGTCGAGCACGCTCATGCCGTCGGAGAAGCGCTGGTAGCTGGCGAACACGACCGCCTCGATGGCCTTGTACAGGTCCTTCAGGGTGTGGTCCTTGCGCGGGTCGAGGCGTGCGAAGACCTCATCGGCCATCGCGTCCGGCTCGGCCAGGCCCATCGCACGCCACTCGCAGGCCGTCACCACCAGGGTGCGGTAGCGGGCTGCCAGGGCTTCCACGTTCACAGGGACAACTTATCCCCGCCGCGGCCCCCGTCCCCACTCCGGGAGGGCGGCCGAACGCCCGCTGTTGTCCACAGATCCTCGCCCGACCGCTGACTGCGGCGAGGTGCGTCCCCTACGATCGCCCAATCGCCGGTCCGCGCCTGCCCACCACCCCCGGTCCAGCCGCACCGGCGCGAGGGGGTCGGCCATGGCCGAGGGGAACAGCCCGCTGCGGGCTCGCCGGAACCTGCGCTGGATGGCCGTCGGGCTGCTGGCCGTCTGCCTCGGCGGTCTCGGCGCGGCGCTGCTCTACACCAACTTGAGCAACGCGCAGTCGGTGATCACCGTCACGCGCACCGTCTACCGCGACCAGGTGATCACGGCCGCCGACCTCGGGGTGACGTCCGTCGTCCCGGCGGCCGGGGTGGACGCGGTGCCCGCCGACCGCATCGACGAGGTCGTCGGACGCACCGCGCTGCTCGACCTGGCCGAGGGGAGCCTGCTCACCCCGCGTGGCTACGGCGAACCTGCGGTCGAAGCGGGCAGCGTCCGGCTCGGCCTTCGGCTGGCCGCCGGCCGGTTGCCGTCCGCGCCGATGCCGCCCGGTACGGAGGTGTTGCTGGTTCCCGTCGGACGCGACGGTGGAGAGCCGCCGCCCGGCGCCAGCGTGGTGGCCCGCATCGCCACGCCGGCCGGCGTGCTGCCTGACGGCGCATCCATCGTCGACGTCAGCGTCGCGGCCTCCGAGGCCGAGCGGGTGGCCCGCCTGGCGGCCAACGACCAGCTCGTCCTGGTGCGGCGGGCGGGCCGGCCGTGAGCGTCCTGCTGCTCGCCGGGGCGGGCCACGCGCCGGGGGTGACCGCGCTGGGGGTCGCCCTGGCGCTCACCTGGCCGGAGCCCGTCCTGCTCGTCGACGCCAACCGGATGCCCGACCAGTCGGTGCTGGCCGGGTACCTCCAGGGCACCGACCCGGCCGGACGGGGACTCGGCGGTCTCCTCCAGGCGCACCGGGAGCGGCGCCCGCTCGTGGATGGCCTGGACGCGCTCACGGTGCCGCTGGCCGAGGGCGGCCGAGACTTCCTCCCCGGCTTCTCCCACCCCGGGATGGTCGACCTGTTCGCGCCCGTGTGGCCCGAGTTCGGGCAGGCGCTGGAGGCCGCCGGACGGACGGTCCTCGTGGACGCCGGCCGCGTCGGCCCCGACGGGCTGCCGGCCGGACTGGTGGCGGTGTGCAGCGGCGTGCTGGTGGTGACCGGCAGCCGGCTGGTCGACCTCGCCGCGCTGCGCCTGTCGCTGCCGCAGGTGGTGGCGGCGGCCGGCGAGGAGCGGGTGGGGCTTGCGGTGGTCGGGCCCGGCCGGCCGTACGGGTCGGGTGAGATCGGGCACCGGTTCGGCGTCCCTGTGTGGGGGAAGCTCGCCTGGCAGCCGGTGGAGGCCGAGGTGTTCGCCGCGGGGGAGCCCGCGCCGCGACGGCTGATGTCGTCCGCGTACGTGGAGGACGTCCGGCGCCTCGGGGAGGTGCTGGCCGAGCGGGCGTCCGGCCGGCAGGGTCTGATCGGGACGCCGGGGGAGCCCCGCCGGTCGGCCGGGGCCGCGGGGACGCGCCTAGGCTGAGCGGCGTGCCGGACCTCGCCCCACCGCTGATCGCCTGGTACGCCGGGCACGCCCGGGACCTGCCGTGGCGGCGCCCCGGCTTCGGCGCGTGGGGCGTCCTGGTGAGCGAGTTCATGCTGCAGCAGACGCCGGTGAACCGGGTCGTCCCGCACCTGGAGGCCTGGCTGCGCCGCTGGCCGTCCCCGTCGGACCTGGCCGCGGAGCCGCCGTCGGAGGCCGTCCGCCAGTGGGCGAACCTCGGCTACCCGCGCCGGGCGCTGTGGCTCCACCGGGCCGCGGTCGAGCTGTGCGACCGGCACGGCGGCGCGGTGCCGCGGGAGGTCGACGCGCTCCTTGCCCTGTCCGGGGTCGGTGACTACACCGCCCGGGCGGTCGCGGTGTTCGCGTACGGGGAGCGGCACCCGGTGGTCGACACCAACACGCGCCGCGTCCTCGCCCGCGCGATCGGGGGACGCGCTCAGCCCGGACCTCCCGCTCGCGGCGACCTGGCGGTGATGGCTGCGGTCCTCCCCGAGGACGCCGCGGCCGCCGCGGTGATGAACGCGGCGACGATGGAGCTCGGCGCGGTGGTGTGCACCGCGCGGGCACCTCGGTGCGGCGGGTGCCCGGTGGCCGGGCTGTGCGCCTGGCGCCTCGCCGGCCATCCCGACACCGGGGACGGGCGCCGCCGGCAGGCGCGCTACGAGGGAAGTGACCGGCAGGCGCGCGGCGCGGTGCTGAAGCTGCTGCGCGAGGCTCCCGGGCAGGCGGTGGCTGTGGCCGGGCTGCTGGCCGACTGGCCGGACGCGGCCCAGCGGGAGCGGGCGATCGCGTCCCTGGTCGCCGACGGGCTCGCCGAACGCGCCGGGGACGGGTTGCAGCTGCCGGCGTGACGGAGGCCGGGAGCCGCCCCTGTGGGTAGCTGTACGAACCTGCGGGAGTTATCCACAGATCGCGACGAGACTCTGGGAACGCGGCGGGGGGTTCGCCTACGATCCCGGGAATCGCCGGCAGGCTCCTGGTCACCACCCCCGGTCCAGCGGCCGCGGCGTGAGGGGGTCGGCTGATGGCCGAGGTGCAGGCGGGTTCGGGGCGAGTCGTCGGGTGCCGGCGTCCGGGCGGTGGGGACGGGCGTGCGCGGGTGGCGTCGTGAAGCGCCTCGCCGACATCGACCTGCTGGCGGCTGACACCCGCTTCGAGACCGGTTTCACGCGCGAACGGCTGATCGAGGCCCGTCCGGACGAACCGGCGGTCGACTGGCAGCTCGTGGTCGCGCTCCGGCGCCGCGCCTCCGAGCGGATCACGGCGGCGATCGCCGAGCACGGCCGCCCGCTCGCCGAGGTGGACCGACGGCTGCTGGGGAGATCGATCGTCCGGACGGTCGTCCGCGACCACGCCGACACCCTCAGCACCAACGGCGAGGCGCTGTGGCCGATCACCGTCGAGCAGGCGTACGCGCTCGCGGTGGAGAACGCGATCTTCGGCTTCGGCCGGCTCCAGCCGCTCTTCGAGATCCCCGAGGCGGAGAACATCGAAATCCACGGCTGCGACTCGGTCGTCGTGCAGTTCGGGGACGGGCGCCGCGAGACCCGTCCGCCCGTGGCCGACAGCGACGCGGAGCTCGTGGAGGCCATCCGCTTCCTCGGCGAGACGGTCACCCCCGCACGTCCCTTCGACGACGCGCACCCGATGCTCACCCTCGCCCTCGGCGACCGGTTCCGCCTGCATGCCATCGGGTTCGGGCTGAGCTACCGGCCCAGCATCACCATCCGGCAGCACACGCTCACCGACATCGACCTGCGTCGTCTCGCCGCGGGCGGCATGATGCCCGAGGCGGTCGCGCGGTTCCTGCACGCGGCCGTGCTGGCGCGCAAGTCGATGGTGATCTCCGGCGATCAAGGGGCAGGGAAGACGACCCTTCTTCGCGCCCTCATCGCCGCGATCCCGCAGAACGAGCGGTTCGGCACCCTCGAGACCGATTATGAGCTGCTCACCCACCTGCAGCCGAACCGCAGGAACATGCTCGCGCTCCAGTCGCGGGTGGGCATGGGCGAGGTGCAGGACGGGCGGCGCGTGGGCGAGTTCACCGTCGCGGACCTCATCCCCGAGGCGCTGCGGCAGAACCTCTCCCGGCTGGTGGTGGGCGAGGTGCGCGGCAGTGAGGCCGGAGCGATGTTCGAGGCGATGACTGCGGGGGCCGGCACGCTGAGCACGACGCACTCCCACTCCGCGGGGTCGACGATCGACCGGCTCGCCTCGCGGGTGGCGCAGGGCGGTGTGCTCGGCATCGAGGAGGCCTACCGGCAGATCGCCCACCACATCGACCTGCTGATCCATGTACGCCTGGTGGACGACACCTGGCGCGGCGGCCTGCGTACGCGGGCCGTCGCCGAGATCCGGCAGCTCACCGGCGGCATCGAGAACGGACGCCCCGTGACCCACCTCGCCTACCGGAGCGGCGAGGCGGAGGACTGGTTCAGCCCCGACCCGGCGCTGCTCGCCGAACTCGCGCCTTTCGCCCACGCCTGGGATGCCGCATGACCGCCCTGCTCGCCACGGTGTGCGGGATGCTCGTGAGCGGAGGAATGGTCCTGCTGGTCGCCGGTGTCCACAGCCCGCCCACAGGTGCCCCGCCTTCGTCCACAAGGGTGTGGAAAAGTCTTGTGGACGGAAGGGGCGGACGGGCGGTCCGCCGCCGGTGGTGGCAGGTGCTCGCCGCCGTCCTCGCCGGGCTGGTGGCGGGAGCCGTCACAGGGTGGCCGCTGCTGGTCGTGCTGGTTCCGGTGGTCGCCTTCGGGATCCCGGTCGTCCTGTCCGCGCCGCCGAATCGCGACCTCGCCCTGCTGGAGGCACTCGACCGGTGGGTGCGCACGCTGGGCTCGCTGCTGCCCACCGGCCGCTCGATCACCGACGCCATCCGGGTCTCCGCGCGGCAGGCGCCCGCGCTGCTCGCGCCCCACCTGCGCGTGCTGAGCGTCCGCCTCGACGACCGGTGGACGATCGAGCAGGCGCTGTTCGCGCTGGCCGACGAGCTCGACAGCGCGGACGCGGACGCGGTGCTCGCCGCCCTGGCGCTGGCCGCCCGCCGTGGCGGGACCGGGGCGAGTGCCACCCTCACCGCGCTCGCCGACAACATCCAGGACCGCCTCCACGCCCTGCGCGAGATCGAGACCGAGCGTGCCAAGCCGAGGATCGTCGTACGGCAGGTGACGGTCATCACCGTCGTCGTGCTCGGCCTCGCTCTGGCCTTCGGCGGGTCGTTCTTCGCTCCGTACGCGACCGGGCTCGGGCAGGCGCTCCTGGCCGCCCTTGTCGCCGCCTACCTCGGCTCCCTGCTCCTCCTGCGCCGGCTCACGCTTCCGCGCCCGCGGCAGCGGATCCTCCGGAGGGCGGCATGAGTGCCCTGCTGCTCGCCACCCTCACCGGCGTCCTGCTCGGCTTCGGCGCCTGGGCGCTCGCCGGGACGCTCCTTCCGGCCCGTCCGAGACTGGCCGATGCCCTCGACCTGCTCGACGGCGCCCTCCTCGACGAGGAGGAGCCGGCGACCGGACGGGCGGAGAAGGTCGGCGCCTGGGTGCGGGCGCGCCTGCGGCGCCCCGTGCCCGCGGCCACCAGCCGGCGCCTGCGGATGGCGGGCCGCAGCGTCAACCGCCACTACGCGCACAAGGTCGTGGCCGCGCTGGTCGGACTGGTCGTTCCCGCCCTGCTGGGTGCCGTGCTCGCCGCCGTCGCCGGAACCGGTCTCGCTGTCCCGGCCTTCGCCGGGCTGCTGTGCGGCGTGCTCGGCTTCTTCCTGCCCGACCTGGTGCTCAGGGGGGCCGACCGCGAGCTCACCGAGGACGCCACCGAGTCGCTGCTGACCTACTTCGACCTGGTGACGCTGGAGCGGCTCGCCAACGCCTCCGGCAGCCAGGCGCTGCGGTCGGCCGCTGCCGTCAGCGACGTCACGGTGTTCGCCGTGATCAGGGACGCGCTGGAACGCGCGCGGCTGGAGCAGCGAGCCCCCTACCCCGAACTCCGTCGCCTCGGGGCGGAGCTGGAGCTGCCCGCGCTGGTCGACATCGCGGACGTCATGGCGCTCGACGACGCGGGTGCCTCCCTGTCGGGGGCGCTGCGGGCGCGCGTCCGGGAACTGCGGGACGCCCACCTCACCCAGGCGCGGATCGCTGCGTCCGCCGTCTCGGAGCGGATGGCCTTCTTCATGGTCATCCCCTCGCTGGTCTTCGGCATGTTCTTCCTCGTCCCGCCGGTGCTCCGGCTGGTCGGGGGCTGACCCATCCACCGTGAAGGAGAAGAGATGAGGTACTGGCACCTGCTCGTGGCGGCGCTGGTCGGCCCGCCGCCGCGGCGCGACGAACGCGGCCTGTCGCAGTCCACAGAGACCGCGATCCTGCTCGGCGGCGCGGTCGCCGTCGCGGCCATCGTGGTGGCTGCGGTCACCATCTACGTGAACGCCAAGCTGCCCCGGCCGTGAACCAGCGCGGGGTGGCCGAGTCCACCCAGTGGGCGATCCTGATGCCGACACTGCTGCTGCTCGTGCTGGGGCTGGTGCAGGTGGGCGTCTGGCTGTACTCGCGGACGGTCGCCGCGCAGGCGGCCGCAACGGTCGCCGACCTCCGGGCCACCGGCCCGGCGGCGGACGACGCCGCGAGGGAGGCGGGACGCCGCGTCGCCGTCGCCGGCGGGCTCCAGCAGGTGCAGGTCAGCGTGGACGCCGAGGGCGGCCACCTGGTGGTGACCGTGTCCGGTCGCGCCCCGCTGTTCCTCGACATCGGTCAGGGGGCGATCTCCGAGAGGGCCGTCCTGCCGCTGGAAGAGGTGACCCGGTGAACCAGCGGGGGTCGGCGGCGCTCGAGTTCGCGATGGTGGTACCCGTGCTCGTGCTGCTGTTCGGCCTCGTCGTCGGCGGCGCGCGGACGTGGCTGGCTCGCGGCGCGGTCGAGCAGGCCGCAGCGGCCGCCGCGCGCGGCGCGTCCCAGGCACGCACCCCTGCGGAGGCCGAGCGTGAGGCCCGCGACCTCGCCGCCGCCCAGTCGGCCGTCGGCGGGCTGCGCTGCGACCGCTGGATCGTCGACGTGGACGCCCGCGGGCTCACCTCGCCGGTGGGGACCCAGGCCTGGGTGACGGCCACGGTGTCGTGCACGGTCCCGCTGTCCGACGTGCTCGTGCCCGGCTGGCCGGGCGCGGTCGACGTCCGCGCGGAGGCGTCCGCCGTCGTGGACCGCTACCGGGGGCGGCCGTGATACGCCGGGCGCGCGCGCTCGGCGCCCTGCTCGTGCTCGCGCTCGGCCTGCTCGGGGCGCCGGTCGCGCTGGCGCTGTGGGGACGACTCCCCACCGACTGGGCCGTACTCGGCCGCCCGGACGACGGGGCGCTCCTCCTCGCGGCCCTGACCCTGCTCGGGTGGCTGGCCTGGCTGGCGTTCGCGGCGTCCACGGTGGCCGAGGTGGTCGGGCTGGTGGCCCGGCGACACGTCCGGATCCCGCTGCTGGGCCGGCTCCAGCAGGTGAGCGCCGGCCTGCTGCTCGCCGTCCTGGTGCTGGCACCGCGGGGCGTCGACGCGCCCGAGCCCCAGCCGTCCCTGCGCGCCGCTCCGCAGGCTCCTCCCGCCGTGCCCGGTCCGGATGCGCCGGCCGGGCCGGCGGTGACCGGTGGCTACCTCGTCGAGCCGGGCGACGACCTGTGGACGGTCAGCGAGCGCACCCTCGGGGACGGCGCGCGCTGGCGCGACCTGGTGGCCGCCAATCCCGACCTGCTGCGCGACCCGACGAGCCAGCTCACCCCCGGCACCCGGCTGGCGCTCCCGGCGGGAGCGCAGGACCGGGGCGCGCGCCCCCATCGGGTGACGGTCGAGCGCGGCGACACGCTGAGCGGCCTGGCCCTCGAACACCTCGGCGCCGCCGGACGTTGGCCGCGGATCGCGTCCGCCAACCCCGACCTCATCGACGACCCCGACCACATCGAGGTCGGCTGGAGACTCACCGTCCCCGAGCCCGTCCACCGCGCCGAGCCACGCCGCCACGAGCGGCAGCCGGAGCGGGAGGCGGATCCCCCCACCGGCGAGCCGACGGTGGGGGCGGAGGCGTCCGGGTCGCCGGCGCCCGGGCCCGGGCCCACCGGGACGGCTGCCGCCACCGCCGGCGCCACCCCCGGCATCGGGGCACCGACGTCGACCTCGACCGTCGCGGGCGGCAGCACCGCGGCGGCGACCGACGGCCCGGACGACGACGCCCCCGACGACGACACAGGGCAGCCGGGCCTGCCCCTGCTCGGGACGGTGGGCAGCCTGGCGGCCGCCGCCATCCTCGGCGCGGTCGAGGCCCGGCGTTTCCTCAGGCTGCGGGAGCGCCCGGTCGGGCGGCGGTTCCTGCCTGCGCCCGAGGCCGCCGTCCGCGTCCGCACGGCGCTGGGTGCGACGCAGCGGCCCGACCGGCTGTCGGTGCTGGACGCGGCGCTGCGCCGGATCGGGAAGCACTGCTTCGACCACCGGCTCCCCCTGCCCGAGCTGGCCAGAATCACCGTGTCGGACGTCCTCATCACGCTGGAGTGGGCACGCCCGGCGGACGAACCGCCGCCGGGCTTCGGGGGCGACCCGGCCCGCTGGACCGTCGACGTGGACGCCGCGCCCGACGGTGCCGACCACCCCTGCCCGTACCCGGCGGTGGTCAGCCTCGGCAGCACCGGGGACGGCGAACTGGTGCTGGTCGACGTGGAGCGTTCCCGGGTGCTCGGCGTCGCCGCGGACGACCCCGAGCTGCGGCGCTCCTCCCTCGCAGCGATGGCGGTGGAGCTCGCGTGCGCGCCGTGGGCGGCCGACGCGCGGCTGGTGATCCTCGGCCCCGACGCCGGACTGGTGCGCGCCGCGGGCGCGGAGCGCGTGCAGGAGGCCGCGAGCGTGGACGAGTTGCTGGACGGGGCGCGCACGCTGCTCGAGGCCCGCCGGTCGGCGCTCGGGTCCGAGCCGCTGTCGGTGCTGCGGCGTGATCCTGACCGGGCGGAGGCCGTGGCCCCGGTGGTCCTGTGCGTGCTGGGGGATGCCGCTCCCGACGTCGCCGCCCGCCTGGACGAACTGCTGGCCGGGCCCCCGGTCGGAGTGGCGGCCATCGTGCCGGCGTCCCCGGCCGCCGGCGCGGACTGGCAGGTGACGGGCGCGGTGGACGCCCCGCGCGGCCGGCTCCGGGGGGCCCCGGGCGCGCTGTTCGCGCACGCCATCCCCGAGGCGACCCGGGCCTCGGTGGCCGAGCTGTTCCGCGCGGCCGACGACCCGGCGACGACGCGCGCCCCCTGGTGGGGCGGGCCGGAGGTCGCGGGCGACGACAACGTGGTGGCCCTTCCCGCGCGCGTGCACCCAGGAGGTGAGGACGTGGACATCGTCGAAGTCGTGGCGGCCGTGGCACACCCGCAGGTGTTGCTGCTCGGGCCCACGGAACTGCGGGGCGCGACCGGCCCCGAGCCGGCCCGCTCCCGCCAGCAGCTGATCGAGCTGTGCGCGTGGCTGCTGGAGCACCCCGGCAGCACGGCCACGGCGATGGCGGCGGGCCTCGCGGTGGCGGAGGGCACCCGGCGGTCCAACCTGAGCCGGCTCCGCGCCTGGCTGGGTACCGCGCCGGACGGCTCGGCATACCTCCCGGACGCCTACTCCGGACGGGTGCTGCTGCATCCCGGGGTGACGTCGGACTGGCACCGGCTGCGCGTGCTGCTCTCCCCCGGCATCGACCGGGTGGGCGAGAGCACCCTCGTGGCCGCGCTGGACCTCGTCCGGGGCGCACCCCTGGCCGACGCCGCTCCCGGCCAGTGGCACTGGGCCGAGGAGCTGCGCACCGACCTGGCCTGCGCGCTGCGTGACGTGGGCGTCGTCCTCGCCGACCGCGCACTTGCGCGCGGCGACCTCGACCTGGCCCGGTGGGCCGCTTCCCGGGCCCTCGTCGCGGCTGCCGGCGACGAGCTGCTGATGTGTGCGCGGATCCGCACCGAGCACCGCGCGGGCAACGGCGCGGAGGTCGGGCGACTGGTCAACCAGGTCACCCGGCAGGCGCGGCTCCTCGGCGTCGACCTGCTGCCCGGGACCGTGCAGCTGTGCCAGGAGGTGATCGAGGGCCAGGTCCGGGCCCGGGCCTGACCGGGATCCGCACAACTGCGGGAGGTGACCGGCGCGGGCCACCGGGTCTCCCGCTCGTCCGGGCCCGCTCAGTAGGCTGCGCGCGTGGCCAGCCGCACCGCACCCCGCCGGGGGGCTGCGCCTGCGGTCTGGACGGGTGTCCTCGTCGTCGCCCTGCTCGCGTCCACCGCCGTGCTCGGCCGTCCCACCACCTATCCGCAGGACGGCGCGGCCGCCTGGCTGCCGCCCGACGGTACCCGGCAGCGGTACGCCAGCGCCACCGGCACCTTCGCCAGCGAGTGGGCTCTCGACCAGGCGCCCCCGCTGCTCGGCTCGGGCCCGACCGCGTTCTACAGCTGGCTCGGCCAGACCGGCGTCGACTGGCAGACCGCGGCGCTGGCCCGGTTGTCGACGGTGTTCGAGTCGCCGTCGGGCGAGCCGCTCGGACGCGAGGACGACCTGTACAGCGTCGCCCCCGACGGGCTCCGCGCCGAAGCGGAGGTGGTCTCCGACGGCACCACCCGCATCTACCTGCCCGGACGCCTGGACGTGCCGGGAGCCCTCGCCGCCGGCGCCACCTGGACGTCCTCCGGAGTCGTCGTCGAGACCACGCCGGCCGGCGAACAGCGCCTCGACTACCGCTCCGAGTACTCCGCGCTCCGCCCTGCCGACACCTCCCTCATCCCGCGGGGCTGCGTGGTCGTCGCGATGCGCCACGCCGTGGGGGACCGGCCGGTGGTGGACAGCGAGGTGACGTGGTGCCGCGGCGCGGGCATCGCGTCCTTCCAGGGCCCGGCCGGCCGCTGGGCGCCGGCCACCCCCGCCTCGCCGTCCGTCGCGACCGACGACCCGGGTTTCGACTGGGCCCGCGCCGAGCAGCTCACCTTCACCCCGCTCACCGTCAACCAGGTGGGTGCGGCGAATGTGCTGCTCAGCCCACTGAGCGCGCCCGGCGTGCTGCCCGACGGCCGGCTGGTGTTCAACAACCACGTCACCAGCCACGACGTGCTGGCCCTCGACACAGCCGTCGACCCGCCGCCGGCGGCCTGGCGCGGCCGTCCGGGCGGACGCACCACCGCCACCGCCACGTTCGGGGGCGTCACCGTCGCGGCCGGCACCGGCCGCCGGCTGGTGGCCTACGGCCCGGCCGGGCAGTGGCTGTGGGACCAGCCGCTCGGCGACCTCGCCGTGGTCACCCCGGCCCGGCTCGGCGGGCTGGTCGTCGTGCCGACGCTCGACGGGCAGGTGACGGCCTTCGACCTCGCCACGGGCGAGAAGCGGTGGAGCTCCACCGCTTCCGCGGAGGTCCGGGTGCCGCCGGTGGTCACCGGCGACCGCGTCCTGGTGGCCGACCAGGCGGGCCAGCTGAGCTGCCTGGACGCCACCGGCGCCGAGCTGTGGACGGCCGACACCGGCCTGGTGGAGCACCTCGGCGTCTGGGCGGGCACCGGCGGACGCCCGTCCGTCGTGGTGGTGCCGGAGGGCGGCGGCTCCCACGTGCGCGGGCTCTCGCTGGAGGACGGCAGCCGGCTGTGGCGCGTGCGTGAGGACGCGGACGCCGACGACGTCGTGGCCCTCGGTGACGTCGTGGCCCTGCGCGACGACGCGCAGACGCTGGCCCTCGACCCGCTCACCGGGGCCCGGCGCTGGAGGTGGGCGGGGGCCCGCACCTACGCCGGCACCGGGGGCGGGGGACGCGTGCTGATGCTCACCGCCGCCGGGCTGGTGCTGCTCGACGCCGACGGTGGCGTGGTGAAGGAGTGGTCGCTGTCGGTGGGCGACCCGACCCGGTCCACCCCGTACCTCGTTGCCTCACAGCAGCGGCTCGTCGTCTACGGGGCCGCGGGCCTCCAGGTGGGGGTGCTGCCGTGAAGGCGGTGCTCGCAGAACTGCTCGCCGCCGGGCGCGACGTCTTCCGGATCACCTTCGTCGAGCCGGTCAGCGAGGGCCGCCCCCGCCCGTCAGCGTGGCCGAAGGGGCTGCGCGAGGTCGGCCTGGCCACCACGATCCTGTTCGGCCTGCTGGCGCTGGCGATCCTGTTCGCTGTGCCGCTGCGCCGCCTCGGCGAGCTGACCCTGTCGGCCGACGCGGCCACCAGCCTGCCGTCGCTGGCCGTCCCGCTGCTCTTCGCCGCAACGCTGCTGACGTTCATCCTGACCAGCACCGCCGCGCTGCACACCTCGTGGTGGATGCGGACCGGCCTGCTGCTGCTCGGGGGGTCCGTCGTCGTGTTCTTCTCGATCCGGTCGCTGCTGGACCTCCGGGTGCTGGCGGTCACCGTGACGGCCTTCCTCGCCCTGGTGGTGTTCACCCTCGTCCGTGCCCGGTTCGCCTACGCGTGGTGGGAGCTCCTCGTGGTCTCCGCCCTGGTGCTGCTCGCCACGCTCGGGCCGTGGATCATCGCACCCGGGGGTGACTGGGGCATGGACACCCGCCCGGCGATCCTCCAGGGCGCCCTGGCCACGCTCCAGCCGCTGATCCTGCCGGCGATGATGGTGGCCGGCTCCGCGCCGGCGCAGATCGTCGTCACCGGTGCGCAGGCGACGGCCTCGCGCCCGGTCGGGACCCGGCTCTTCGTCGCCGGCTTCGGGCTCACCGTGGTGTGGCTGGCCGTCGCCACCTGGGGGGGAATCGGCTCGGACGCGCTGTCCGCGCAGGCCTTCGGCGGCGCGGTGATGGCACTGGGGGCGGCCGCGGCGCTCACGGCGCTGCTGCTGGGCCGGGCCCGGGTCGCGACGCCGCCACAGCCGCGGCACTACCCGCAGGTGTGGGGCGCCTGGCTCTACCCGCTGGCCGTGGCCATGTCGCTGACCGTGGTGGTCACCTTCCCCCTGATCGTGGTGCAGGCGGTCAGCGCGACCGTCGGGGTTCCCGGCGTCTCCTCGGCCGCGGACGCGGTGCTGAACGTGTTCCTGGACAACAACCCGGGGGTGGTGCTTCGGGGCGTGCTCGGCGTGATCATGCTGGTCGTCGCCTGGCGGCTGGCCGCGCGCTCCCGGCTGGCCGAGGCGGTCGCGCTGGGCGCGTTCTCCGTCCTGGTGCTGATGGACCTCGTCGGGATGGTTCCGGGCATGCGCTGGCTCCAGGACCGCAGCACCGACGCCCTGGGGTTGATCGCCGCCTCCGTCGCCCTCGTGGCGGCGCTGGTGGCGCTGGCCCGCAAGGAGTTCGACCGTCGGACCGCCGTCGGCGTGATGACGGTGGTGCTGCTCGCCGTGCTCTACCCGCACCGCGCCCTGATCTCCGAGCCCCTCACTGCGGCGCTGGCCTTCAGTGGGCCGGTGGTGCTGGTGTTCGGGCTGGCCTGGCGCGTGGCCACCGAGGCGAACGTGACGGCGGACTCGTCGCCCCGCTACCCGCAGTCGACGCGCGTGCTGCTGTTCCTCGCCAACACCCTGTTCGCGGCCACGGGACTGGCGTTCGTCACGCTGACCCGCGGCCTGGGCACCGACCTCGACCCGACACCGTGGGGCGTGCTCGGCGACTCCACGCTGGGTGACCCGCTCTACCTGACCGGGCTGGTCTCCGGGCTGTGGCTGGTGCTGCGCCCCGAACGGGTGCTCCCCGCGCCCGCCGGGTCCGTCGCGCCCGCGGCGCCCGCGGCGTCCTAGCCGGTCGCGACGCGGCGTCCGCCGGTGGGCAGCCAGGCGTCCCGGTAGTCGCGGACGATGGCCGGCCAGTCGGTCTGGATCGCGTCCACCCCGAGCGCGAGCACCGGGCCGTACGCCTCCTCGGGGGAGGACGCGACGGCCAGCTCGTCGTCGAGGCCGCCGAACAGCGGGATGCCGGTGGTCAGCGTGACGGTGTTCACGAACACGAAGACGCCCAGGGCGTGGAACTCCTCCACCACCGACGCGGAGAACCACGGGTGCTGGCGGGTGTTGGTGATCAGCTCGACCCCCACGGTGTTCAGCTTCGGGTCGTTCACCACCTTGTAGACGTCGTCGGGGGTCGCGCAGATCGGCACGAACGGGAACTTCACGTCGAACTGGCGCAGCCGCTGCAGCGCCGCGTCCTCCCAGGCCGGGCACTTCAGCAGCAGCTGGTGGGCCATGTACAGCCCGTCCAGCGCCTTCAGCAGGTTCGGCCAGCGCCACCACGAGCGGTCGATGTTGAACAGCGCCCGGGTGTCGGCGAACCCCTTCAGCAGGGGGAGCAGGTGCTCCACGCGCGCCGTCCGTCCCGGGCGGTCCATCCACAGGTAGGAGAGCTTGTCGATCTCGGCGGCGCTCAGCGTCTGGAGGTTGGTGTCGATGCCGAGCGACTCGGCCTCGTAGCCGTCGTGGAAGCAGTAGAACTCGCCGTCCGCGGACGCGGTCACGTCCAGCTCCACCATCGCCGCGCCCTGCAGGAGGGCCGCCCGGACGGCGAGCGCGGTGTTCACCGCGACGCTGCCGCCACCACTGCCGCGATGGGCGACGACCACCACCCGCTCGGACTCGAAGACGTCGTTGATCAGGGCGTTCATCGCCGCGAATCGAGGCTGGCCGAACATCACACCTCCGCGAGCATCCGCACCGACCTCGTCGTCGGCACAGTTTTGATCGTACCCACGACGGCGTCCGGGTACGCCGGAACGGCGATGATGCCGCGCGCCCCGTGGGAGGATGTTCGGTGGTTCGACCCGACGACGAAGTGAGGCGGGCTTGCCCGCGTTCACCGACGAGGAAGGGTGGCGCGGGGCGCGAGAGCAAAGGAGTGTCATGGCCGATTTCCGCTACGAGGACATGCTGCCGATCGGGGACGATCCCACCCCGTACCGCCTTCTCACCACCGAGGGCGTGGAGACCGTCGAGGGTCCGGACGGCCGGACGTTCCTGAAGGTCGCGCCGGAGGCGCTGGAGCTGCTCGCTGAGACCGCGATGCACGACATCGCGCACTACCTGCGCCCGGCCCACCTGGCCCAGCTGCGGAAGATCCTGGATGACCCCGAGGCGAGCCCGAACGACAAGTTCGTCGCGCTCGACCTGATGAAGAACGCCAACATCTCCGCCGGCGGCATCCTGCCGATGTGCCAGGACACCGGCACAGCGATCATCATGGGCAAGCGCGGCCAGCAGGTGCTCACCGAGGGTACGGACGAGCGTCCGCTGAGCAAGGGCGTCTTCGACGCCTACACGCGGCTGAACCTGCGCTACTCGCAGAACGCCCCGCTGACGATGTGGGAGGAGAGGAACACCGGCTCCAACCTGCCCGCCCAGATCGAGCTGTACGCCGACACCGCCCCCGGGCACGAGAACACCTACAAGTTCCTGTTCATGGCCAAGGGCGGCGGCTCGGCCAACAAGAGCTACCTGTACCAGGAGACCAAGGCGATCCTGAACCCGGCGTCGATGATGAAGTTCCTCGACGAGAAGATCCGCAGCCTCGGCACCGCAGCCTGCCCGCCGTACCACCTGGCCATCGTCGTCGGCGGCACGTCGGCGGAGTTCGCGCTGAAGACCGCGAAGTACGCCTCGGCGAAGTACCTCGACTCGCTGCCCACCTCGGGCTCGATGAGCGCCCACGGCTTCCGCGACGTGGAGCTGGAGGAGCAGGTGCTCGAGCTGACCCGGCAGATGGGCATCGGCGCCCAGTTCGGCGGCAAGTACTTCTGCCATGACGTCCGCGTCGTCCGGCTGCCGCGCCACGGCGCGTCCCTTCCGGTGGCGATCGCGGTGTCGTGCTCCGCCGACCGGCAGTGCCTGGGCAAGATCACCCCCGACGGCGTGTTCATCGAGCAGCTCGAGACCGAGCCGGCGCACTTCATGCCCGAGACCACCGACGAGCACCTGGAGGGTGGCGACGTCGTCGAGATCGACCTGGGCCGGCCGATGCCCGAGATCCTCGCCGAGCTGAGCAAGTACCCGGTGAAGACCCGGCTGAGCCTGAACGGCACCGTGATCGTGGGACGCGACATCGCGCACGCCAAGATCAAGGAGCGCCTGGACGCCGGCGAGGAGATGCCGCAGTACCTGAAGGACCACCCGGTGTACTACGCCGGGCCGGCCAAGACCCCGGAGGGCTACGCGTCCGGCTCGTTCGGGCCGACCACCGCGGGCCGGATGGACTCCTACGTCGACCAGTTCCAGGCCGCGGGCGGCTCGATGATCATGCTGGCCAAGGGCAACCGCAGCAAGGCCGTCACGGACGCCTGCCAGGCGCACGGGGGGTTCTACCTCGGCTCGATCGGCGGCCCGGCCGCCCGGCTCGCCCAGGACTGCATCACCAGCGTCGAGCTGCTGGAGTACCCCGAGCTCGGCATGGAGGCGATCTGGAAGATCGAGGTGAAGGACTTCCCGGCGTTCATCGTGGTGGACGACAAGGGCAACGACTTCTTCGCCGACGTCAGCAAGCCGACCGTCCTCCACCTCACCCCGCGCGGCTAGCCGCCGGGCCCGCGCCGGGGCGCCACGGATGGCCGCAGCCATCGACCGGCTCAGCGCCGACGACCTCATGTCGCTGGACGGCGACCACGGCACGGTGCCCATGCAGGTCGGCGGCGTCCTGTGGCTGGAGCAGGGGAGGCTGCGCCCGGACGAGCTGCGCGCGCACCTCGCCGCCCGGCTGCCGGCCGCGCCGCGCCTGCGCCAGGTGATGCGCCGCGTGCCGCCCGGCTGCGGGCGCCCGGTGTGGGTGGACGACCCCGGCTTCGACCTGGACGCGCACCTCGCCGTCCGGCCGGCCGCCGGGGACACCGAGGTCGACGACCTCGCCATCGCGCTGCTGACCACCCCGCTGCCGCGGGACCGCCCCCTGTGGGCGGCCACCATGGCGGTCGCCGCGGACGGGTCGGTGCGCGCGTTCGTCCTCGTGGTGCACCACGTTCTCGCGGACGGGCTGGCGGCTCTCGCCGTGCTGGCGGCCCTCGCCGACGGATCGGCGCCGGTCGCCGGGGCGTTCCCCCAGCCGCTCCCCTCGCGCGCGGCCCTGCGGGCAGACAACATCGCCGGGCGCCTCGCCGGCCTCCGCCGCCTTCCGGTCGCCGCGTGGGAACTGGTCATGGCCGTCCGGCTGGTCGTGGGCTCGGGCGCCGTCGCGACGTCATCGCTGAACCGGCCGACAGGGCCACGGCGCAGGCTCGTGACCGTGGAACGCGACCTGGACGCCGTCCGCGCGGCCGCGCACCGGTGCGGCGGGACCGTGAACGATGTCGCGCTGGCCGTGGTGGCCGGAGCCCTGGGCGACGTGCTGCGTGCCCGCGGGGAGGACGTGGCGACGCTGGTGTGCTCGGTGCCCTTCGCCTACCACGCGCCGGGCAGCCCGCGCGGCAACGCCAGCGCGGTCATGCCGCTGGCCGTCCCAGCCGGGGGCAGCGTGCCGGAGCGGGTGGCCGCGACAGCCGCGGTGACGGCGGCGGCCAAGCGCCGTCCCCGGGCGCTGGGCAACGCGATCCTGCGCCCGGCGTTCCGGCTCCTGGTGCGTACGGGGTGGTTCCGCCGCTACATCGACTCCCAGCGCCGGGTGAACACCATCGTCACCAACGTGCGTGGTCCCGTGACGCCGCTGCTGCTGGCCGGCTGCCCGGTCGAGCGGATCGTGCCGCTGACGGTCGCCACGGGCAACCTCACCGTGGCCTTCGCCGTGTTCTCCTACGCCGGCACGCTGTCGATCACCGCGATGGCCGATCCGGAGGCCGTCCCCGACCTCGATCGCCTCGCCGCGGCGCTGGACGCCGGGCTGGCCGCCCTGCTCGGCGCCGGTGGAGATCAGGGCTTCGCCACGACCGTGACGCCGGCCAGCCCGCGGTAGGCCGCGGCCTGGGACGCGGTCAGGCTGACCTTCTTCGTCGCGGTGCGCCTCCAGGCGCCGGCCTTCCAGACCGAGGTCACGATCGTGCCCTTCCAGCGGCTGCCGCTGGCGAACAGCTCGACGTCCTTCACGAACCGCCGGCCGTCCCTGGTGGAGAACCGGTAGCCGAACCGCACCTGGTCGAGGTCGGCGAGGTACCAGTCGTACGTCCCCTTCGCCAGGGAGCGCGGGGCACCCTCGAGCACCAGCGTCCCGGACCTCCAGGTGAGGACGCGGAACATCACGCCGTCCCCGCCCGAGGTGAGCAGCAGCAGTTCGTGGCCCCGGACGCCGTCGAGCCGGGCAGCCCCGTACCAGGGCTCGACGCCCCAGTCGCCGGCGATGGTGGAGTGGACGGTCGCGGAGGCCACCTCGCCGTCGGCGGTCTGCACGGCCACCGAGTAGGACGTCGCCGCCAGCGGCGTGACGGTGACGGTGTCGGCGACCGCGTCACCGTCCACGTCCACCGCGACGGTGCGCACGGCGACGGCGGGCAGCGTGTGCGGGGCCGCTCCGGCGGCCTGCACCGAGGGCACCAGCAGTCCCGCGGCGAGCGCGAGGGCGGCGATGAGAACGGCTGTCCTGATGGGGCGCATCGATCCTCCTGAAGGGCGTCGTCACCCCTTCAGGAGCCGGTCGCGCTGGCGGTGATACCGGCAGCGGCGGTCAGCCGCGGGCGTCGATCTCCCGGTAGTCCCGCTGGACCTCACCGACGTACACCTGTCGCGGCCGGTTGATCTTGGTGGCCGGGTCGGTGTACTGCTCGCGCCAGTGGGCGATCCAGCCGGGGAGCCGGCCGAGCGCGAACAGGACGGTGAACATGTTCTGCGGGAAACCCATCGCCTGGTAGATCAGGCCGGTGTAGAAGTCGACGTTGGGGTAGAGCTTGCGCTCCTGGAAGTACGGGTCGGCCAGCGCGGCCTCCTCCAGGCTCTGCGCGATGTCGAGCAGCTCGTCCTGGCCGGTCAGGGTCTTCAGGATGGCGTCCGCGTGCCGCTTCACGATGGCCGCGCGCGGGTCGTAGTTCTTGTAGATCCGGTGGCCGAAGCCCATCAGCTTGGTGGTGTCCTTCTTGTCCTTCACCTTGTTGATGTAGCTCTTCACGTCGCCGCCCTCGTCCCTGATGCCCTGGAGCATCTCGAGGACGGCCTGGTTGGCGCCGCCGTGGAGCGGCCCGGACAGGGCGCTGACGCCCGCGGCGACCGAGACATAGATGTTCGCGCCCGACGAGCCGACCATGCGGACGGTCGAGGTCGAGCAGTTCTGCTCGTGGTCGGCGTGCAGGATCAGCAGGACGTCGAGTGCGCGGGTGATGGCGTCGTCGAAGGGGTACGGCCCGGTCGGGAGCCCGAACGACATGCGCAGGAAGTTCTCGATGTAGCTCAGCGAGGAGTCGGCGTAGAGGAACGGCTCGCCGACGGAGCTCTTGTAGCCGTAGGCAGCCAGCGTCGGCACGGAGCCGAGCAGCAGGTGGGTCGCGCGGTCGGGGGTGAAGGCGTCCTCGCCGTAGCGGGACGTGGCGAAGGTGGACAGCGCGTTGATGGCCGCGGACAGCACGGGCATCGGGTGCGACTTGCGGGGGAGCGAGCGGAACATCTCCCGCATGCGCTCGTCGACCACGTGGTACTTCGCGATCTTCGCCGAGAAGTCGTCCAGCTGCTGCTGCGTGGGGAGCTCGCCGTGGAGGACGAGGTAGGAGACCTCGAGGAACGTGGAGTGCTCGGCCAGCTGCTCGATGGGGTACCCGCGGTAGCGCAGGATGCCGGCGTCGCCGTCGATGAAGGTGATGGCCGAGCGGCAGGACGCCGTGTTGGCGAAGCCCACGTCGAGGGTGGTGTCGCCCGTCGCGCCCAGCAGCCGGGTGATGTCGTAGCCGTTGTTGCCCTGGGTGGCGGGTGCGAGGGGCAGTTCGAGGCTCACGTCGTCGTGGCTGAAGATCGCGTTGCTCATGCATCCTCCGTCGAAGGGACGCCCGGGCGGGATCCGTCCGGGCGGTGGTGCAGTCACCATACCCCCGCGCCCGCACCGCCGTGGAGGGACGGAGGACGCCCGTGATCCGGGCAGGTAGTTGACATCTCAACCATCTGCGCCTATCGTTTTAGTTGAGACTTCAACAACATCAGGAGGAACCCCCCATGACCACAGCAGTCGCCACCCGCGTCCAGGACATCGCCGGCACCTACACCCTCGACCCGTCCCACTCCCGGATCGGCTTCGTCGCCCGCCACGCGATGATCGCCAAGGTGCGGGGCGCCTTCAACGAGGTGAGCGGCACCGCCACCGTCGACGGCTCGAACCCGGCGGGCTCGACCCTCGAGGTCACCATCCAGGCCGGCAGCATCGACACCCGTGACGCGAACCGGGACGGCCACCTCGCCAGCCCCGACTTCTTCGACGTCGCCACCTACCCGACGATCACCTTCGTCGCCACCGGCTTCGCCGTCGTCGACGACGAGACCGTCGAGGTGACCGGTGACCTGACCATCAAGGGCGTGACCCACGCTGTCACCGTCCCCTTCACGTTCGGTGGCTCGGCCGTCGACCCGTTCGGCAACAGCCGGATCGGCTTCGAGGGCTCCGTCGTCGTCAACCGCAAGGACTGGGGCCTCACCTGGAACGCCGCACTGGAGACCGGCGGCGTGCTGGTGAGCGACAAGGTCACCCTCGAGTTCGAGGTGTCCGCCGTCCGCGCCTGAGCCGGGTCGGAATCGGGGGGCGCCGACCCTCCACCGTGGGCCGCCACCGCTGGACCTCCAGCGTGGCGGCCCACGTCCGTTCCCCTCCCCTGTGGTTTGCTGCACCTGGTGCAGCACGGGTCGGGAGGACGCGGGGTGGACGGGTGAAGGGACGCTGGCGCGCGATACGGCCGTGGGACCGGGTCCTGCTGGTCGGCTTCGTCGCGGCCTTCGCCCTCACCCGCGCGGGCCGGGTCGCCGAGCGCGACCCCTACTGGCAGATCCGAGCCGGCGCGGAGAACCTCGCGGGCGTGCCCCTCGCCCGGCCCGACACCTGGACGTGGTCGGGCGTGCCGGGGGACTGGTATCCGAACTCCCCGCTGTGGAACGTCCTGCTCGCGCTGTCCTACTCCACGGGTGGCTTCTGGGGCTTCTTCGCCTTCATCTCGCTCGTGCTGGTCCTGCTGCTGGCGCTGGTCGTGGCGCTGGGAGGGCGGCTGGGCGCCCGTCCGCTTCCGGGGCTGGTCGCGCTGTTCGCCGTGTTCGCCGGCGCGTTGCCCTACCTCGGCGCCCGCGCGACGCTGGGGGCGCAGGTGCTGCTGCTCGTCGCGGTGTGCGTCGTCGTCGCCCTGGGTGACCGGGCCGACGGGTTGTCCACGACGGCCCTGGTGGCCACCACGACGGCGGCGGCCGGTGTGCTGTCGGTGCTCGGGAACTGGCTGCACCTGTCGTTCCTCGTCCTCGGCCCCGGGCTCGCGGTGGTCTGGGCGGCGGTCTGGGCGCTCACCCCGTGGGTGACGGGCTCGCGTCGCGCCCTCGTCATCGCCGGCGGCGGCGCGGGCTGGGTCCTCGGCCCGCTGCTGTCCCCCTACGGCCTGACCGGAGGGCTGGAGCGCGCCCGGGCCGTGCAGGACGCCAGCCAGGGACTGCTCACCGAGTGGAGCTCGCCCTTCGCCCCGGTCCAGGGCGGCCAGTGGGACGTGATGGCCGTGGCCGCGCTGCTGGTCGCCGTCGCCGCCGTCTGGTGGCTGTACCGGGAGTGGCGCCGGGGCTCCGACATCCGCGTCCTGGCCGCACTGGCGATGATCGGCGTGCCGGCGACGGCGGCCGGCATGGTCGCCCTCAGGTTCCTCGGCATCGGGCCGGTCACCCTCGCCCCGGTCGTGGCCGCCGTGGCCACCCATCTCGTGGACCGGCTCCGTCGTCCGCGTGGCCCGCGACCCGCGCAGGGCCGGCTCGCGGTCGCGCTGCGGGACTACACGGCCGGGCGGTTCTGGCGCGTGGTGCTGACCGTCGTGCTGGCCGTGCTCGCGCCGGTCGCGCTGGTCCTCGCCGCGGAGCACGGCGTGCCCCGCGAGCAGGCGGTGGTGGCCCGGCTTCCCGCGGGCTGCCGGGTCTTCTCCGCGCCGGACATCGGCGGCGTCGTGGTGCTGCTCCGCCCGGACGCCCCCGTCCGGATCGACGGACGGGCGGACTTCTTCGGGCGGGAGTTCCTGCTGGGCAGCATCGCCTTCTACACCGGCGAGGCCGCCGACGTCGTTCCCGACGGAACGGGCTGCGTCCTGCTGGACCCGTCCACACGCCTCACCCGCGGGCTGCGCGCGCGCCTGGAGGCGTCGACGGACTGGCGCCTCGCGGCCACGGAGAACGGCGTCGAGCTGTGGGAGCCGCGGTGAACGCGGCCGCCGGGCTCAGCCGACGGGAGTGAGCCCCAGCTCCGAGGACACCTCCGCCAGCACCTCCGCGAGGGCGTCGACGGCGAGGTCGAGCTCCTCGCGGGTGATCACCAGGGGCGGGGCCATGCGGATCGTCTGGCCGTGGGTGTCCTTGGCGATGATCCCCCGGTCGAGCAGTCGCTCGCAGATCGCCCGTGCCGGGCCGAGTGCGGGATCGACGTCCACCCCGGCCCACAGGCCGATGCCGCGGACCTCGGTGACACCCCGTCCGACCAGGCCGGCCAGGCGCTCGTGCAGGTACGCGCCGAGGTCCCGGGAGCGGGCCTGCATCTCCCCGGTCTCCAGCAGCCGCACGACGGCGAGGCCGACGGCGGCCGCCAGCGGGTTGCCGCCGAAGGTCGAGCCGTGCTGACCCGGACGGAGCAGCCCGAGCACCTCCTCGTCGCCCACCACGGCCGACACAGGGACGACGCCGCCGCCGAGGGCCTTGCCGAGCAGGTACAGGTCGGGCACCACCCCGACCTGCTGGCAGTACAGGGTGCTGCCCGTGCGGCCGAGGCCCGACTGGATCTCGTCGGCGATCATCAGGACGCCGCGCCGCGTGGCGATCTCGCGGACGCCGGGCAGGAACCCCGGCGGCGGGGTGATCACGCCGGCCTCGCCCTGGATGGGCTCGACCAGGATCGCGACCGTGTGCTCGTCGATGGCGGCCTCGATCGCGTCGAGGTCGCCGTAGGGCACCTTCAGGAAGCCCGGCGTGAACGGCCCGTAGCTGCCTGTGGCGTCGTCGTCGTCGGAGAACGAGATGACGCTGATCGTCCGGCCGTGGAAGTTGCCCTCCATCACGATGATGTTCGCCTGGTCCTCCGGCACGCCCTTCACCTCGTAGCCCCACTTGCGGGCGAGCTTGAGGGAGGACTCGACGGCCTCGACGCCGGTGTTCATCGGGAGCACCATCTGCTTGCCGCACAGGGTGGCGAGTGCCTGGATGAACGGCCCGTAGGTGGCCGAGTAGACCGCGCGCGAGGTGATCGCGACCCTGCCGAGCTGCTCGACGGCGACCTTCACCAGGTCGGGGTTGGAGTGGCCGAAGTTCACCGCGGAGTAGGCGGAGAGGAAGTCCAGGTAGCGGTTGCCGTCGACGTCGGTGAGCCAGGCGCCGGACCCGCTCTCCACCACGACCGGCAGGGGGTGGTAGTTGTGGGATCCGTAGGTTTCGATCTGCTCGATCGCCCGCTGCTGCGCAGCGCTGCGCGCCTTCGTCATGCTGTCCTTCCTTGCTAGGCCAGCCATCATACGGCGCGCGGGCTCAGCCCAGCGCCGCCCTCACCAGCCCGGCCAGGCGGTCGGGGTCGTGCGGACGGATGGCGTAGGCGGCCTTCGCCACCGGACGCTCCAGCCCGAGCGTGGCCGCCAGGTCGATCCTCGTCGCGTCGATCACGGCCTCGCTCGGGGTGGCCGCGAGGGTCGCCCGCACGTCCTCGAGGTCGGACGCGCGGTAGCCGGTGACCGGCAGCACAGACTGCGCCTCCGCGTGCCGGGCGTAGACCTCCACCAGGCTCCCGACCGCCTGGGGGCGCGGGCTGATGATGCCGGACGCGCCGGCCTGGTGGGCGGCGGCGACCCCGGCGCCGGGGCGCAGCGGGCCGAGGTCGAGGGTGAGCTCGTCCTCCACCACGACGACCGTGCACCCGGCGATCCGTTCCGCCCCCTCCACCACCACCGGCGAGTCGGCCCGCAGCACGGCCGCGGACGGGTTCATGCGTCGGACGGCGTCCTCGACCTGGGCGACCTGGCCCGGTCCGGCGGCGTCGCACTTGCTGATCAGCACCACGTCGGCCATGCGCAGCCCGACCTCGCCGGGGAAGTCGTCGGGGGAGTCGGGCACCCGCAGGGGGTCGGTGATGAGGACGTGCAGGCTGGGACGAAGGAACGGCAGGTCACTGCCCGCGCTGTCCCACACGATCACGTCGGCGAACTCCTCCGCGACCGAGAGGATGGCCTGGTAGTCGAGCCCGGAGACCACGTCGATGCCGGGCAGGGCGTCGAACGGCTCGCGCTGCGGTTCCCCGCAGGCGTCCACCTCGTGGCCGTCGTCACGGACGAAGGTGTGCTGGTGGTCGGTCCCGAACCGCTGGGCGCGCCAGGGGTGGCGCACCACGGCGACGCGGTGCCCCCAGGAGCGCAGCATCTCGGCGAGGTAGCGGACGGTGGGCGACTTGCCCGCACCCGACCGCGCCGAGGTCACGGCGATCACCGGCAGGCTGGCGGCGAGCATCGACCGCCGGGGGTTCGCGAGATGGAAGTCGGTGCCCCCGGCCAGCACGCGCGCGGCGAGGCCGGCCACCTCCGCGCAGCCCAGTTCGGAGTAGGCGAAGACCACCTCGTCGACGCCGTGCTCCCGGATCGTGGCCTCCAGTTCCGCCTCCGCGACGATCGGCACGCCGTCGGGGTAGAGCGGGCCGGCCAGGCAGGCGGGGTAGGTCCCGCGTTCGCCCGCGGAGAGCTCGGCAGAGGTGAAGGCGACCACGCGATGGGCGGGGTCCTGGCGGTAGATCGTGTTGAAGACGTGGAAATCGCGGCCGGCGGTACCGACGATCAGGATCCTCATGGCGGCTCCCTCCTGTCCCCATTGTTGCCCACCGCCGCACTAGAGTCAGCCCATGGAACACGCTCCGGTCGTGGTCGGCTTCGATGGCTCCGACTTCTCTCGCGAAGCCCTGCGCAAGGGCCTGTGGCTGGCGTCCAGGATCGGCGGCCCCGTGGTGGTGGTGCGCGCGTGGACGATCAGCAACGCGCCCCGTCCGAAGACCTGGGCCCCGGGCTACGTCCCGCCGGTGGACGACTTCGCAGAGGCCGTCCTCGAGCAGCTCAAGGCACAGACCGCTCCGGTCGTGGCCGAGTACCCCGATGTGCCGGTCACCTACTCCGCACCGCACGGCGCCGCCGGACGGGAACTCATCCGGGCGTCTGAGGGCGCGCAGGTCGTGGTCGTGGGCACCCGCGGGCTTGGCGGCTTCTCCGGCCTGCTGCTGGGCTCGGTCAGCGACCAGGTCGTCGAGCACGCCCACTGCGACGTGCTCGTGACGCGCCGCCGCAGCGGCGACCAGGCACCGCCGCGCAGCCTGCCGCTGGACCAGGTCATCGCCCCGGACGCCTGACCGCCGCCTACCAGGTGAGCAGGGACGCGGCCCAGAACACCCCGAGCACCGCGCCGAGGACCATGAACGGGCCGAACGCCAGGGAGCCCTTCCAGTCGCGCTTGCGGGCGGCCAGCAGCACCATGCCCGCCACGGCGAAGGTGGCCCACGCCGCGCCGAAGCCGAGCAGCACGGCACCCCAGCCGAACCAGCCGCCGAACCCGCCCACGACGGCCGCGAACTTCACGTCGCCGAAGCCGAGGTCGGGCGAGAACACCATCATCACGAAGTAGAGCGCGAACAGGGCGAGCGCGGCCATCCCGGCGCGGGCCAGCGACCCCCACGCCCCGGTCGACCAGGCGGCCAGGGTGAGCATCACGGCCGTGAGACCGATCAGCGGCAGCACGATCCGGTCGGGCAGCCGCTCCTCGGCGAGGTCGATCACCGTGAGCAGGCCGGACGCCACCGCGAGTACGACGAACGCCGCCGTCTCCGCCGGGCTGGGAGCCAGGCCGGCGAGGGCGCCGAGCCCGGTCGCGACCACGACGTGCCACCAGGCGTGCAGGATCGGGGCGTCGGCGGTCGCGCACCGGCGCATGAACGGCGTCAGCGCCCACGCGGCCAGGCCGGCGACCACCGCCGCGGCGAGGACGAGCACCCGCTCAGCCCAGCCCGGAGAAGGCGTGGATGATGCCCAGCACGCCGGGCCCCATCACGACGATGAACATGGCCGGCATGATGAACAGGATCAGCGGGAAGACCACCTTGACCGGGATCTCCATGGCCTTGCGTTCGGCGTACTGGCGCCGTTCCAGGCGGAGTTCGTCCGCCTGGGTCTGGAGCACGTCGGACAGCGCGATGCCGTAGGCCTCCGCCTGGATGATCGAGCGGACGAAGCGCCGCAGGGTCTCCACCCCGGTGCGCTCGGCGAGGTCCTCGTAGGCCGCCCGCCGGGTCTGCCCGACCTGGATGTCCTGCAGTGTGCGGACCAGCTCGTTGGCCAGTTCGCCGCGACCGTTCTTGGCCACCCGGATCATGGCCGCGTCGAAGCCGAGGCCGGCGTTGACCGCGATGCTCATCTGGTCGAGGGTGTCGGGGAGCTGCCGGGTGATCGCCTTCTTGCGGTCCTCGCCGACGCTCTGGAGGCGCACCATCGGGAAGAAGAAGCCGAGGAGCGCGACGCCGATGCCGACGACGATCCCCAGCGGAGGCAGGACCAGCCGGGAGACCATGACGCCGAGGACGCTGCCGGCCAGCCCGAGCAGGGCCATCGTCGACAGGATCCGGTCGGGGGTGTTGTTCTCCGGGCGTCCCGCGCCCGCCCACAGCTTGGTGATGGACCGAACCAGGGGCACCGGGACCACGCGGCGCATGGCGTCCGCGAGACCGGGACGCTTGCGCTGCCCGTTCGGGGCGACCGCCACGACCTCCTTCGGCTTGTCCAGGTTGCGCCTGAGGTTGGTCAGGGTCTGCCGCCGGACGGCGGTGGCCCCGCCGAAGGCGAACCACAGCAGGATCCCCAGCCCGAGGGTGAACGCGGCGATGGCTGCGTAGGCGACCGGTTGCATGACGTGACTCCCCTCAGTACTTCAGGTTGATGATCTTGGTCAGCCAGAAGCCGCCGATGGCCAGCATGACGAAGCCCGCCCCGATCATCATCCAGCCGAGCGGTTCTGCGAACAGCTTCATGATGTAGTTGGGGTTCAGGAAGAACAGGAACAGGGCCACCACGAACGGCAGCAGCATCAGGATGATCGCCGACAGCTTGCCGTCCGCGGCGAGCGAGGCCACCTGGCGCTTCATCTGGACCCGCTGCCGGATCGTCTCGCTGACCGAGTCGAGGACGTCGGCGAGGTTGCCGCCGACCTCACGGTTGATGCCGATGGCCTGGGTGATCCAGTAGAAGTCCTCGTTGCGCATCCGGGCCGCGACGTCGTCCAGCGACTCGATCATCGACCGGCCCACGCGGGTCTCGTTGGTGACCCGCGCGAACTCCTGGGCCACCGGCTGCCCGGCCTCCTGGGAGATCGTCGCCACGGCCTGCGGGAGGCTGTAGCCGGCGCGGAGGCTGCCGGCCATCATCTGCAGGATCTCGTCCAGCTGGCCGGCGAAGGCGCGGCGGCGGCGGTCGGCGAGCACCGACAGCATCATCCGCCCGACCATCGGGCACATCAGGGCCAGCAGCACGCCGATCACGGCCTGGCCGAGCACGAGGCCCAGCGCGAAGCAGGCCAGGGCCGCTGCCCCGACGATCACGATCAGGTCCTTGGCCGGCGTGGTCACGCCGGCCTCGTCGAGGATCGCGTCCAGCGAGCCGCTGCGGCCGCGCATGAACTTCTCCACCGTCCCGGTGGCCGCGTCCGCCATCCGCTGGATGCCGGAGCCCTGCTGGGCGCTGCCGGGACGCCGTCGCGACATCGGCAGGCGGTTGCTCGGCAGCGTCACCAGCACGACCGTGGTCAGGCCGGAGATGGCGAGCAGAGCCCAGCCGAGGGTCAGCGCGGTCTGCGAGGCGAGGAACTCCATCAGCGGTGCCCCCCGCTCCAGAGCTGGCCGTTGCCGAACACGCCGGGAGAGAGTCGGATGCCGAGGTCGTCGAACTTCTGCGTGAAGCCCGGGCGGACGCCGGTGGGCCGGATGGTCCCGAGGAAACGGCCGTCCGGCGCGACGCCGGCGGAGTAGTCGAACTCGAACACGTCCTGCATGGTGATGGTCTGGCCCTCCATGCCGTGCACCTCTGTGACGGAGGTGACGCGGCGGGTGCCGTCACGCAGGCGGGTGAGCTGCACGATCACGTCGATGGCGCTGGTCACCTGCTCGCGGATGGCCCGCAGGGGCAGGTCCATGCCGGCCATCAGCACCAGCGTCTCCAGGCGCGCGAGCGCGTCGCGGGCGCTGTTGGCGTGGATCGTCGACAGCGAGCCGTCGTGGCCGGTGTTCATGGCCTGGAGCATGTCCAGGGCCTCGCCGCCACGACACTCGCCGACGATGATGCGGTCGGGGCGCATACGCAGCGAGTTCTTGACCAGGTCGCGGATCGTGACCTCGCCCTTACCCTCCACGTTGGGCGGACGGGACTCCAGCCGCACCACGTGGTCCTGCTGGAGCTGGAGCTCGACGGCGTCCTCGATCGAGACGATGCGCTCGTCGTTGGGGATGAAGCTGGACAGCACGTTCAGCAGGGTCGTCTTGCCGGTGCCGGTACCGCCGGAGACGATGATGTTCAGCCGGGCGACGACGCAGGCGTTGAGCAGTTCGGCGATCTCGGGCGTGAGCGAGTGCTTCTCGATCAGGTCCGGGACGGTCAGCGCGTCCTTGGAGAACTTCCGGATGGTCAGCGTCGAGCCGCTCACCGCCAGGGGCGGGATGATCGCGTTCACGCGTGAGCCGTCCTCCAGGCGGGCGTCCACCAGGGGCGAGGACTCGTCGATGCGGCGGCCGACCTTGGTGACGATCCGCTCGATGACCCGCCGCAGGTGCGGCTCGTCCTTGAAGCGCACCTGGCTGAGCGTCAGCCGTCCGGCGCGTTCGATGTAGACCTTGTACGGGCCGTTGACCATGACCTCGGTGACGCCCTTGTCGTCGATCAGCGGCTGGAGCGGACCCAGGCCGAGGACGTCGTCATGCACCTCGCGGATCAGCCGCTGCCGCTCGCGGGCGGTCAGCGGAAGCTTGCCGCCCTCGATGATGCCGTTGAGTTCCTGCTGCACGAGGCTCTGCAGGGCCGACTCGTCCAGGTTGGGGTCGTTGAGGCGGTTGCCCATGCGCTCGAACAGCTGCTCGACCGCGTCCTCCTTGATCCGCGCCAGCGCGTCGTGGGTCTCCACGACGATCGGCTGGCTCGGCGCGCGGGCGGCGAGTCGGTGCTCGTCCGTGCCGTTGGCGGGCGTGGGCGACCAGGTGACCGCCGGCGTCGCGGTGGCGGGAGCGGCCGCCGACTCCGGGACGGGGAGCCACGGTGCGGGCGGCGCGTTGTCCTGCGCCGGGGCGGCGGGGACGGGGGCGCCGCCGGTCTCGAACGCCCGGGCGGGCGTGGAGACCGTCCGCGGGGCGCCGGGGTCCCGCGGGATGCCGCGCTCGCCCTTCTGGGCGGCGAGGACGCGTTCTGCGAGGTTCACTGCTGCGCCTCCTTCCGGTGACCGAAGTCGAGGAACCGGCGACCCTTGTTGCCGGCCTTCTCGTGGTTGTCGATGGAGTCCACCAGGGCACGCAGCTGCTTGGCGACGGGATCCCTGCTGCCACTCTGGAGCAGCGGGATGCCCTGGTTCACCGAGATGGGCACCGAGTTGGACTGCGGGATCTGGAAGTCGACCTTGCGGGCGATGGACGCCTCGACGTCCGCCACGGAGATGCCACGGCTGGGGTGCATGAAGTTCAGGACCACCGACCGCGACTCCAGCAACAGCCCGATGTCGCGCAGCGTGTCGAGTTCCTTGCGGAGCCCGCGGACACCGGGGACGTCGAGGCTGGTGACCAGCACGAGGATGTCGGTCTGGTCGAGCACGGCCAGCGTGTGCTCGCTGAGGCCGGGGGCGGTGTCGACGACCACGTACTTGAACTGCGTGGCGAGGGTGTCGAGCAGGTTCGTGATGTCCCTGCTGGTCACGGTGTCCGCCGCGGCGGGCGACTCCGAGCCGGGCACGACGTACAGGCCGGTCTGGTGCAGGTACAGGTAGGTCTTCAGCGCGAGCGCGTCCTGGGCCGCCGGCCCGTGCGCCATGTCGGGGAGGGTGAACTCCGCGGTGATGTTGAGCCCGCTGGCCACGTCGCCGAAGTGCACGTCGAGGTCGACGAGCACGGTCGACTGCGGCAGGCGTTGCGCGAGGCCCACAGCGAGGTTGGTGGACACGGTGGTCTTGCCCACGCCACCTTTGGGCGAAGCCACCGTGACCACCTTCCCCCGCTGGGCAGCGGCACCCGGCACACCTGTAGCCGGTTGCTGCGCCACACGCGGCCCGGAGTGGGTGGCGGCCCGCTCCAAGGCGCTCTTCATCTCCTCGACAGGGCTGGTCGGCGCGACGATGTCGCGCACGCCGGCCCGCATGGCGTCGAGGCTCACCTGCGTGGGCTGGTCGCTGACCAGCACAGAGGCGATGCTGAAGTTCCGGTCGAGATCCACCGCGAGCGCGAGTGCTGCCACGACCTGGTCGGCCGGGTCGAGCACCGCGACGGCGGGGAGGGGCGCACCCTGCAGGTGCGCCAGAAGGACCTGGACGTTGTCCGGGAACTGCTCGGGTGCGATCGCGTAGCCGTCAGGACCCCATGCCTGTTGCACCAGGCCCACCACCTGGGGGTTGCGGCTGATGACGAGGACGGGGCTCACTTCAGCACGGTCTTCCCGGTCACGATCATGGTGCCCTGCCCGCCGTCCTTGGGCTCCAGGGCCAGCCAGACGTGCTCGTGCTCTGCGGCGAAGACCACGCGGGTGGCGTCCTCGGGCGGGAGGGCGACGGTGACGATCTGGTTGCCCGACGGCACGGCGCCGTCGTCGCCGGCGGTCGCTCCCTGGACCTTCACCACGAGGACGTCGCGGAGGGCGAGGCCGGTGACCGGCTTGCCGGACGTGTCGTCGCCGGAGACGAACACGGCGATCTTGTCCCCGGGCAGCACGGTGGCGCCGACCGAGCGCGGGGCGTCCAGCGGGATGCTGACCAGCTGCATGTTGGTGGGCACCTGGACGTCGCCGTTGGCGGTGGTGTCCGCGGCCACGAACCGCTGGGGAAGGACCTGCTCGCCGGGCTGGATGTCCGAGGCGGCGACGAGGGTGGTGATCGAGGAGATGTCGGTCAGCGCGCCCGGGACCACGGCCACCTGGGGCAGCTTCTTCAGCTCGACGTACGGGGCGATGCCGCTGCCGCTGGTGCCGGCCGGGATGACCTTGGTGACGACCAGGACGCTCGTCGGCGCCATGTTCGACATGGCGCGGGCCTCCGCGGTGTTGACGTAGCTGTACAGCAGGACCGCGCCGATGCCGGCGAGGAGGACCGCGGCGACCGCGGCGATGATTCGGCGTTGCATTGGGACCGCCTAGGACTCGAGTGGATGGCAATGTTCAGCAGCGGTGCTGCCGGGTGGCGCTCGCCCTCCTGCCGCCAGCAGGTTCGGCGAGTATTGGTTCCTTGAGCCGGGTCCTTGGCAGGCTACCCGGGGTGGGGCAGAGCATTTTGTCATCCGAACGGGTGACAAAAGAACAGCTGTGTAACTCGTGTGTTGTCCTCCGTGAGGGGGACATCGAACCCCGGGTGACATTTGTCCTCCACCCGGGTGACATTTGTCCTCCCTGCGGGTGACTGTATTTAGTTGTCAATGATTTTTCTGCAGGAACCGGCGGCACGGAATGGTTCCGTCAGGTGTTGCCGCCGGCCCCTACACGAGCGAGGCGCCCCGGGCGCGGCCCGGGGCGCCTCGCTACAGGCTGGTGGTCGATCAGATGGCGTCCGCGACACCGCTGAACATGGTGGTCAGGTTGGTGCCGAGCGTAGCCACGATGGTGATGATGACGGCGGCGATGAGCGCGACCATGATGCCGTACTCAACGGCGGTGGCGCCCCGCTCCTTCTTGGCGACGATGGAGCCGACGATCTTTGCGGGCAGGTTCTTCATGAGAGACCCCTTTCAGGTGTGTGGGATAGGTTTCCGCCTGTGACCCCGGAAAACCATCCCCCCCTGGGTCACTTCGAGAAGAATGATTACACCGGCCCGGTGGGCTTGTCAAAAGGTTTGGTCGAAGAAGTCTCAAGTTCGTATTAAAGTAGTGCAACAACGTCTGTTCGGGTCCCCCGAAAGAGGACATCTATGCATATGTTTTCCCAGTCCCGGTCACCCGGAAGAGGACATAAGAGGGGCAGGATGCACAACTGGTCGAGGGTGGTCGCCGCTGTCGTGGGCATTGCCGGGGCGGCCCTGCTGGCGTCCCTGCCGGCCTCCGCAGCCCCCGCGACGGGCGTCGAGGACGTCATCGCGGCGCTCGGGCTCGACGTGACGTCCGAGGCCGCCGACTACGTGGTGATGGTCGACACCTCCGGATCGATGAACGCCGGCGGACGGTACGACAGCGTGCGCCGCGAGCTCGGCAAGCTCGTCGACAGCCTCGACTCCGACGACCGCGTCTCCCTGCTCACCTTCGACACGAAGGCGAAGAGCCGTTTCCGCGGCCTCGTCGGCGCGAACCGGTCCGCGGTGCTGGCCGGCCTGCCGGCCAAAGCCAAGGGGAAGCACACCGACCTCGGTACGGCGATCGCGTCGGGGCTCACCGAACTCGAGCGCGCCGACACCCGGCGGCTGGCCGCACTGATCCTGATCACCGACGGCGTCCTCGATGCGCCGGGTTCGGACTACGAGTCGGTGAAGTCGCCGGCGTGGAAGTCGCTGCGGACCCGGGCCGCCGGCCTGTCCGCGGAGCACCAGGTGGCTGCCTACGCCGTCTCGCTGCAGGCCAGCACCGATGCCGGTCTGCTCAAGAAGGTCTTCCCGGACGCCCGCGAGGTGTCGGCCTCCCAGGTGGGCGAGCGGTTCTCCCACGTCGGTGAGGACCTCGTCCTGCTGCGCGCGGCGGAGATCCTCAACCACGAGGTCTCCCAGCCCCTCACCGTCTCCTGGGCCGGAGACCTGGGCGCCGCGCTGGCGAAGGGGACGCCGGTGGACGTGCAGCTGACCATCAGCTCCGTGTACCCGCACGTCCCGGTGACCCTGTCCGAGCTCGCTCCCCGGCCGACGCCCGGCCTCCAGGTGGAGCTGTCGGGCCTGCCGGACTCCGTGGAGCTCGCGCCGGGTGGCACCACCACCCTGACCGCCACGGCGCGGGTGACGGGGACGGGCGGGGGCGACGCCGCCGTCGGATTGTCGGCGAAGATCGGTTCCCCGTGGCTCTCGGTCATGGAGGGCGATCTGGGCATGACCTTCGCGCCAGAACTCAGCGGCACCGCGCCGGTGCCCGCAGCACCCATCGAGCTCCCGCCCACCCTGGTGCCGGTGGCGGGCGGCATCGTCGGCCTCCTCGCCGGCGTCGTACTCGTGCTGCTGATCGCACGGATGCTGACGACGCCGGTGATGAGTGGGCTGCTGACCTTCCGTAGGGACGGCCGCGACGTGGCCGAGATCGTGCTGAAGGGGCGTCGGATGAAGCTGGTCGCCCCGACCGCGGCGATCGATCTCACCGGCCTGCGTGGCTCGGCTCGCGGTGCCCGGGGGGCCTCTGCGCAGGAGGGAGCCGTTCGGGTGGACGTGAAGCTGGGCGAAACCACCGCGCGCGGCCTGGTGCACGACGGGGGATCGGTGCCCTTCGGAGACCTGGAGCTGCGCTACACCAGCGGACGCCGGCGCATTCTCGACAAGATCGGGCTGCCGCGTCCCGACGCGGAGGGCTAATCGACGCACTTTGTCCCCCGACCGGGTGACAAATGCGTCGCAGCGTGTTACCCGAACGGGTGACACGATAATTGGTCCAATGTCGCCCGTACGGGTGACACCGCCGTTTTGCGCGGCCCGAAAAGGACGCTTCGGCTAGGAATTGTTGACGTAGCCCGGAGGGGTGACCCTCCCGGCGGCCCCGCGCGGCCGCCTTTCGCCACAAGTACCGCTGACTAGGTCTTATGTTCGGATCATCGCGCGACACGCCGGACGAGGTTGGGCCTCCGGGAGGTTCCGGTGGGCTAATCTGGCCCGTTCGCCAGCGCATTGACAGTGTTCGGGTGCGGGCCTAGACTCGCATTAATTCTGGAGGGGTCCGGAGTAACGAAATACGGCAGAATTTGGAGTGCGCGTGTCTACCTTGCGGGGTTCGCGCAAGTTGCAGCGTGGTGCGGCTGCACTTGAGTTCGCGTTGGTCGTACCCATCTTGATCATGCTCGTGTTCGGGGTCGTCGACTTCGGGCTCATGATCAGCAACCAGGCGGTGTTCGCCAACGCGTCCCGCGACGCTGCCCGCACGGGCAGCTTCTTCGGCACGAAGTCCGAGATCGAGACCGTGGTGACCTCGGAGACCAAGTTCCTGCCGACCGTCAGCAACGTCGTCGTCACCGTGACCTGCCGCAAGCCCGGCAGCCCGGGCACCGCGTGCTCCAGCAACTACGACGCCGAGCGCGAGTCCGGCGGCACCGTGATCGTGAACATCTCCTACACGCACAACTGGCTCACCCCGGCGCTCCTCGGGTTGCCGAACACGTCGGTGATCACCAAGACGAGCGAGATGAGAATCGAATGAGCGAGGCCCGGAGGCGGATCATCCGCGAGCGGGAGCGGGGGGCCACGGCCCTGGTCCTCGCCCTGGTGATGCTGATCCTGATGGCCGGCGCGGCGCTCGGCATGGACATTGCCAAGCTGGCCTACGAGCGGCAGGCGCTGCGCGCCGCCGTCGACGCGGCCGCCCAGGCGGGCAGCTACGCCCTCCCCGACGCGACGACCGCCGTCTCCGACGCCAAGGAGTTCCTGGTCAACAGCGCGCCCGACCTCAAGCTCGACAAGACCAAGCTCGACGTCAAGCTCTACTGCGCGGTCGCGGTCAAGACCGGCACCACGAACTCTCCCGACGAGAATCAGGTGCCCGGCATCTGCAACCCGGGCACGGCGTGGGTCAAGGGCCAGGCCGCCACGGCGTGCAACGGCCAGATCTGCCTGCTGCCCTGCGGCGGCTCCGGCGCGGCGTGCAACACCATCAAGGTGTCGTACCAGAAGGTCGTGAACTTCGTCTTCGCGCCGGCCATCGGCATCCCGACCGGGACCACCGGTGCCGTCAGCTCCGCGTCCTGCAAGGGCATGTGCGGCGCGCTCGCGCCCAACCCGCTCGACATCGTGGTGATGGCGGACCGAACGCCATCGATGAACAACGGCACCAGTGCCTTCGCGAACATGAAGCAGTCCCTGAAGGACATGCTGCTCACAATGAACCGCGACCAGCAGCTGGTGGCGTTCGGCACCATCGCCAAGAGCGTGCCGACGAGTACGTGTCTCTCGGCGGAACCCACGAACGCGAGCGGCAGCTCGTACCCGAACGCATTCGCCGAGAACCCGACGACGATCGCCACGACCAAGAGCAAGGTCCCCCAGACCAACAAGCTGTGGACCTTCAACGGCAACTGGGTTCCGGTCGGCTACTCGTACAACTACACGACCGGCTCGCCGACCACGAACAACCTCGCGGTGAACACCGGCTCGGACATCTACAAGGCGATCAACTGTCTCGACTACTCCGACAGCAAAGTGGACTACCCCGCGGCGAGCAGCGGCTACAAGGTCTCCACCAACGAGGGCACGCACCTGGCCGCGGCGCTGAAGGGCGCCACGCGGTACATCCTGAACACGCCCAGCTCCGGTGCCGGCCTGCCGGACCGCTCGATGTACGGCACCCCGAAGAAGGTCATCATCTTCGAGACCGACGGTGCGCCGTCCGAGCTGTTCAACAGCTCCTCCAGCGCGATCTCCCTCGGCGACAGCCACGACATCGGCTACACCGGCGGCTCGGACGTCGGCAACGGCCTCGCGCAGTCGTGCAAGAACCTGCTCGACATCGCCACGCTGGCCAAGGCGCAGGGCATCAAGATCATCACGATCGGCGTCGGTGACGTGAACACCGCGACGTGCGGCACCCAGGGCAACGTCCGTGACGTGCTGGCCAAGGTGGCCTCGCCCAAGGCCAGCGGTGCGAACAGCGACGCGGTGAACTGCAATCTCAGCGGGAACACCGCGCTGGAGAACTCCGACGGCGACAACTACTTCTGCGCAGCGTCCGCGGGCGACCTGTCCTCGATCTTCGCCGCTGCCGTGGCCTCGATCACCGGGAACACCAAGTTCATCAAGGTGCCGGGGGTCAGCGACTAGCAGGACCGCACCGGGGGACCCGTGGCGGCGGGCCCCCCTTCTGGCTGTCCGGGCAGCGTGTCGCGGTCACCGTCGCCATCCGCCGGACGCTAGGCTTCCGGCGTCCCTGCCCCGCCAGACGCGGACGACACACGCAGGGCCTCTCACCCCACGGCTCCGCCGGGCCACGCCCGGCCGGCTGTTCGGCGCGCGTGAAAACAGCGGTGGGCCTGGTCACCCGAAATGGTGACAAATGGCCCAATAATGCCGTCCCCCGAAGAGGGGACAATGCAGTTGTTTTGTCCCCAGAACGGGTGACAAATCACACGTTGTACGGGGTTGATTAGGTCAAAGAGTTGGAATTGCGCGGAGCTTTGGTATAGCTTTGCATCGACATGGTCATCTCTTTTAGGGGAAAGGATGAGCATGCTGAAAAACCGAGGGGTGTCGTGGGTCCTGGCCTTGGCCTTGGCCTGCGTCGGCCTGGTCGTGTTCCCGACCACGGCCGCCGCCGCGACGACGATCACAGTTTCAGCTGCCCAGAACGTGCAGGCCCAGATGGCGCTGCACTACGGGTCGACCGCAGCGTCCGCGAGCGGCGGCACGGCGAACTACCAAGCCAGCGACTGTTTGCGGCTGGGTAGTGAGACCGGCACGGCGACGACCGGCAACCTCGCCAACACGGGCGGCACGGCGATCTCGAGCGCGACCACGGGCGACACGGCCTACGTGTCCTCGGGCAGCATGGTGTGGGCCGCGCACGGCACCAGCAACTCCAACGGCACCACCTGCCCCAACAACTCCCGCTTCAGCGCCGATTATCAAAAACTCAGCCTGGACTCCCAGAGCGCGCTGGGGTTCGCGCCCGCTTCGGTGTCTGTGATCTCGCCGGGCACGATCTTCAACCTGGGCCGCATGGCCCACAAGAACACCGGCATCTACCTGAACTCCGGCAACTCCTTTTTCCGGGGAAACCTGAACCTCCAGTTCATGGGAATGGCGCTGTCCTACAGCTACGAGATGAACGAGACCTCGGGCACTGACGTGCCCGACACCACGACGTTCCTCAACCAGATCAGCGACCAGACCTTCACCTACGACGGGCTCACCTACACCCTGCTCATCCGGGGCTTCACGGCCCCGCAGTCGGGCAGCACGTGCAACGCCACCGTCGCATCACTGAGCTCGGTCACCACCACCTTCACCACGCCGGAGAGCGCGACCACGTCCGGGTGCCTGTACGCCCAGGTGCAGCAGGTCCGCACGCTCACCATCGCCAAGCAGGCGCTCGCGCCGTATGGCGCTCCGGCCGCGTACCCGGCTTTCAGCTACACCGCCAGTAGCGACCTCACCGGTTCGCCGTGGGGCAGTGCCTTCACGCTCGCCCCGACCGGCACCGGGACGGCGGGGCGGGCCACCCGGCAGGCGAACCTGGTCACCGGCCAGACGATCAACATCGCCGAGGTCGCGCCGACGGCCACCGACTGGGCGTTCACGTCCCTGACCTGCGTGGACGGGTCGGGCAGCTCCGTGATCGACGGCCTCACGGTGAGCGGCGCCGGCATCCGGTTCTCCGGCGACTACTCCACGTCGTCCGCAGCCGCGGCGCCGATCACGTGCACCTACACCAACACCTACACCCCGCACGCCACGCTGACGCTGGTCAAGCAGGTCACCACCACCGGCCAGAGCGGCACACTCGCCACCCCGGCCGACTGGACGCTGTCCGCGACCGGCACCTCCAGCATCTCCGGCGCGAGCGGGAGCGCGGCGGTGACCTCGCGCACCGTGATCGCCGGCAGCTACAGCCTCGCCGAGGTGGCGGCCAACCCCGCGACCACCGCGGGCTACGTGCAGGACGGCGCCTGGACCTGCACCGGTGGCACGCTGAGCGGCACGAGCCTCACGCTCGCCGCCGGCCAGAGCGCCACGTGCACCGTGCGCAACAAGTACGCCTACGGCACGCTCGCGATCACCAAGACGGTGACCGGCGGTGGCTACACCGGCGGCACCGCGAAGGCCTTCTCCGCGTCCTACACCTGCACCAACGGCACCGCGACAGTGCGCTCGGGCACGGTGACCCTCCACCCCGGCGCCACCAACGGCACCGCCGGGGCTCCGGTCGTGGTCGACTACATCCCGGCCAACAGCAGCTGCACCGTCGTCGAGACCAGCCCGCCCACCGGGACGTCCACCGACCTCACCAACCCCTCCTGGGAGTGGGGGTCGCCGGCCAACCCGGCGGCGGTCACGATCGCCATGGACGCGACCACGACGGTCAACATCACCAACCCGAACGCGCGCCAGGTGGGGTCGCTCCAGCTCTCCAAGGCCGTCGCGCCCCGCTCCGGCGTGCCCGGCGGCGGGTACTCCGGCGGCTCGACCCGCACCTTCCCGCTGACGTACTCCTGCCAGCTCGGCGGCAGTACTGTCGCCTCCGGCACGGTGGACGTGTCGACCGGCACGCCGGTGACCATCCCGGGCATCCCGGCGTCCAGCACCTGCTCGGTGACGTCGGAGGACCAGTCGGCGAAGGCCGGCGACTTCCTCGACGCGTCCTACGCCTGGGACGGCTACACCGCCGGCGGCGCCGTGACGATCGCGAACAACGCCACCAGCACGCTGACCGTCACGAACCACTTCCGCCGTGACCTGGTCACCCTGAACCTCGCCAAGGAGGTCACGGGCGCCGGCTACGCGGGCTCCGGGGCCGACTTCCGGATCGCGTACGACTGCGGTGCGCCGTACAGCGGCACCGTCCAGGTCGCCGCCGGTGGCTCGCAGCCGGTGAGCGTCCCCGCGGGCGTGGCCTGCACCGTCGCCGAGCAGGCGCCGTCCGACAGCCTGCTGCGGGCCGGCTTCGTGTGGGGCGACCCCACCTACGCAGGGCTCACCAGCGGGACGATCACCGTTCCGCGCGGCGGCAGCGGCACCGTCACCGTCACCAATCCCACGAGCATCGGCTACGGGCGCCTCCAGGTGACCAAGGCGATCGACAGCTTCGGCACGCAGGTGGCCAACGGCACGACGTTCGACGTCAGCGTCTCCTGCAACGCCCCCGCGCAGGGCGCGGCGTCCGACTATGCGGAGACGTTCACGCTGAGCTGGCCGTCCGCGGTCACCGCGATCACCCCGTACCTGCCGACCGGGGCCTCCTGCACGGTCGCAGAGACCGACGCCCCGACCGGGAACGAGGGACTGCCCAACGCGTCCTACGCGTGGAAGTCCGCCCCCGACGCGGCCACGGCGAAGGTGCCCGACACCGAGGCGCCCAAGCACGTCACGGTCACCAACGACATCCGCCGCGTCACCGCGCCGTTCACGATCCGCAAGGACATCGTCAACCACACGGGCGTGGGCACCGCCGGCGCGTCGTTCTCCGGCGGCTACCGCTGCGACTACAACAACGGCGAGACCGTGGAGGCGGGCTCGTGGAGCATCACCGGCCAGGGCACGGCCAGGACCGTCGACGTGCTCGTGGGCTCGGTGTGCACCGTGACGGAGGACACCCCCGGCGCGCCCGTGGACGGCGACCGCTCCTACACCTGGTCGACCCAGACCCCGGACGCGACCGCCGTCGGCACCGACGGTGCGGAGGCGACCGTCGTGAACACGCTGAACCGGGCCGAGGGCTCGTTCAACGTGGCCAAGAGCGTGGACGGAGGCACGGCGGGCACAGCGTTCCCGGCCGGCGCCGACTTCCGCTTCAGCTACCACTGCACGCCGCTGAGCGGCGACGAGATCTCCGGCACCCTGACCGTGAACGCCGGGGACGCGAAGGCTCCCGCAGAGGCTGTCCCCGGCGGGTCCACCTGCACGGTGACCGAGCTCGACGACCCCGGGACCATCGACCCGTACCGCTGGGACGGCGTCGACCTGGCCGTGTCCGGCGACGCCTCGCACACCGGCCAGGACGGGCGGAGCATCACCTTCACCACCACGGACGACGCCCAGCCGGTCAGCGTCCGCGCGGTCGACAGGATCAGCGCGAAGACCGGCAGCGTCCGGGTCACCAAGACCGTCACCGGCGAGACCGCCGGCTACACCGGGGGCGCGGTGTTCCCCGTCACCCTGACCTGTGACACCGGCGTGCAGGGGACGCGGGACGTCGCCGGCGGCGACAGCGTGACTTTCGACGGGATCCCGGTCGGCTCCACCTGTTCGGCGAGCGAGGGCGCCACCCACGGAGGCCTGCTCGACGGCTCCTACGCTTGGGGCGACCCGACCATCGGGGACGCGGTGAAGCTCTCCGACCCGGGCACGGCCGACATCGCGATCTCGAACCCGGTGAGCCGCGTCTACGCCGGTGTCGAGGTGGCCAAGATCATCGACGACGGCGGCTTCGCCGGCGTGGCCGACCCCGGGCAGCGGTTCAGCGGCGAGTGGTCCTGCCGCTACCGCGGCGAGGACCCGGTGAGCGGCACGTGGTCGTCCACCGGCAGCGCAGCGGGCACCGTCGCCACGCTCACCGGGGACGCCGGGCACGTGCTCGTCGGCTCCGAGTGCTCCGTGACCGAGGACACGTCCTTCGGCGCGCCGAGCGACGACCCGTCCTACCGCTGGGACGCCACGCCGTCCTTCCACGGCGTCACCGTCGAGGCGGGCGAGCCGAACCGGCTCACCGTCACCAACACGCTGCGCCGCGACACCGGCCGGGTCACGGTCGCCAAGGAGCTGGCCGGCGAGACCGGCGGCTACGCCCCGTCCGGAAGCTTCGCCGGGTTCAGCGTCACCGCGCGCTGCTACCTGCACGACCCGGACGAGAGCGGACGCCTCGAGGCCACCGTCGCCGTCCGGCCGGGTGAGTCGGCCACCGCCATCGACGGCGTCCCGTACGGCTGGACCTGCACGGTGAGCGAGGGTTCCTTCCCGACCCCCGGCCAGCTGCGCGACGCGTCCTACGCCTGGGACCTCCAGACCGTGGCGTTCGGCAACGGCACCCCGACCACCGTCGTGACGGCCGGCAACGACGCGCCGCAGGCCGTCGTCACCAACAGCATCCGCCGCGTCTACGGCCAGGTCGCCGTCAGCAAGGCCTACGGCAGCGGCACGGCGGACGCCGTGCGCCCGGGTACCGCGTTCACCGGCGCCTACGCGTGCACGTACGGCCAGGAGCGTTACACCGGCACCTGGTCGGTCACCGGGGACGGCCCCGCCACGCTCACCGGCGACACCCTGATCCCGTTCACCGCGGAGTGCACGGCCACGGAGGACGCCCCGTCCGACAGCGCCCTGCTGGACACGTCCTACACCTGGGCCGCGCCCGACCTCGGCGGCACCGTCGAGGTGGCCTCGGCCGCGGAGCCGGCGCAGCTGGTCGTCACCAACACCGCGACCCGCCGCTGGTCCGGGCTCGAGATCACGAAGGCCTACGACGGCCCGGCCGGGGCGTTCGCCGCCGACCTCACCGTCCGCGGCTCCTGGGCGTGCACGTACCGCGGCACCGTCGCGGCGTCCGGCAGCTGGCAGCTGCCCGCCTCGGGCGGCACCCTCGTCGTCGCGCGGCCGTCCGACCAGGTGATCCCTGCCTCGGCGAGCTGCGCCGTCGTCGAGGACACCCTCTCGCCCGACCAGCTCACGGACGGGTCCTTCGCGTGGCAGCCGGCCACGTACTCCCCGGCCTCGGGCACGGTCGAGGTGGCCGCCGGCGAGACCGCGTCCGTGACCGTCACCAACACGGTCGAGCGGGTGCGGGCGACCTTCACCGTCGCCAAGAACGTCGAGCTCGGCAACGGCGTGGACGCCGCGGCGCTCGAGTCCGACCTGACCTTCTCCGGGCGCTACCGCTGCACCCACGAGGGCGACGACCCGGTGACCGGCGACTGGGGCCCGGTCGCAGGGGGTGCGGAGTGGACGAGCCCGCCGGTCCTGGCCGGCTCCCGGTGCTCGGTGACGGGCGAGGACGAGCCGCCCGCCCCGTCCAAGACCGACGACTCCTACCTGTGGGGCACGCCCGACCTGGGCAGCCCGGTCACCGTCGCGACGACCGGCTCCGGCATCGTGGTGACCAACCCGGTCAGCCGCGTCACCGGCTCGTTCGGCGTGACGAAGGTGCTCACCGGGGACACCGAGGCGATCGACCCTGCCGCGCTCTACCAGTTCTCGTGGCGCTGCACGGCCGCCAATGGCGACCGCTTCCCTGCCGCGGCCCCGGGCACCTTCTCGCTCACCGCGGGCAGCACGTGGAACGCCCCGGACGACGTCCCGGTGGGCAGCGCCTGCCAGGTCACCGAGGACACCCCGCCCGCGCCGGACGACCCGTCCTACGCCTGGACCACGCAGCTGAGCGCCGCCAATGCGACCGGCACCACCTCCGGCCGGACGATCAGCTTCGACCTCCCCGGCGGCGCGGCCCCGGTGTCGGTGACCGTGACCAACACGCTGACCCGCACCAAGGGCAGCTTCACCGTCGCCAAGTCCTCCGACCCGGCCAGCGGCGCCACCGTCGTCCCGGGCCAGGCCATCCACTACACGGTCACCGTGACCGGCGCGCGCACGGGCTTCACCCGTGACGTCGTGGTCACCGACGCCCTCGCCGGCGTCCTGGGCAACGCCGACGTCGCCGACATCGCCGCCAGCCAGGGCAGCGCGGCGCTGTCGGGCACCGACCTGGTCTGGACGGTCGGCACCGTCCGTGCCGGCGCCGTGCTGACGCTGGCCTACACCGCCACCGTGAAGGCGGGCGTGGCCGGCCTCGACCTGACCAACACCGTGTCGGCGACCGGCGAGACCAACCCGCCGGCCTGCGGCAGCGCGTGCACGACCGTCCACCACACGCCGTCGTGGACGCTGGCCAAGAGCTCCGACCCGGCCAGCGGCTCGGTCGTGGAGCCGGGCGACGTGATCACCTACACCCTGTCGGCGCGTAACACCTCCGGCGCGGTCGTCTCCGGCGCCACCGCGACCGACGACCTTTCCGGGCTGGCGGACGCCGACGTCGCGTTCACCTCGCCGGAGCTCAGCCGGGCCGGCGACACGCTCACCTGGGCGATCCCGACGATGGCCCCCGGTGACCACCGGACGGTGACCTACACCGCGCGCGTCAAGGACGGCGCGGACGGCGCGGTGCTGCGCAACACGGTCACGCCGCACGGCGCGGGCGCCTCCTGCATCGGCGGCTGCGCCACCACCTCCTCCACGCTGGAGTGGGAGCTCGCGAAGACCTCCGTCCCGGCCTCCGGCACGGTCGTCGCCCCCGGTGACGAGATCAGCTGGACGCTGTCGGTGACCAACACCGGCCCGGTGGCCCTGCCCGGCGCCACCGTCCACGACGACATCTCCGACGTGGTGGACGACGCCGTCCTCGGTGCCCTGCCCGCCGGCCTGACCCGCTCCGGGGACACCCTCACCTGGGCGGTCCCTGCGCTGGCCCCCGGCGCGACGGCCGACGTCACCTACACCGCGACCGTGTCCGCGGGCGCGCTCGGCGCCACGCTGCGCAACATCGCGACGCCGGCCGGCACGGGTGGACACTGCGCGGGCTCCTGCACCACGACGGCGTACACGCCGAGCTGGACGCTGGCCAAGGCGAGCAGCGCCGCCGACGGCGGCACCGTCCTGCCGGGCGACACGATCAGCTACACCCTCACGGTCACCAACACCGGGCCGGCCACGCTGCACGGCGCGACCGCCACCGACGACCTGTCCGACGTGCTGGACGACGCCGCGCTCGTGGCCGTCCCCGACGGCGCGACGCTGGCGGGCAGCACCCTCACCTGGTCGGTGCCCGACGTGGCCGCTGACGAGACGGCGACCCTCACCTACCAGGTACGGGTCACCGACGACGGCGCGACCCTGCGCAACAGCGCGCGCCCGGCCAGCACCGGCGGCACCTGCGCGACGTGCACGACCACCCAGTACACGCCGGCCTGGACGCTGGCGAAGACCTCCGACCCGGCCTCCGGCGCCACCGTCGCGGTGGGCGACACCATCACCTACACGCTGACCGCCACGAACACCGGGCCCGGCGTCGTCTCCGGCGCGACCGCCGCCGACGACCTGTCCGGCGTCCTGGCCAACGCAGAGGTCGCGTTCAGCTCGCCGCAGCTGAGCCGGGACGGCGACCAGCTCACGTGGGCGATCCCGACCCTGCTGCCCGGAGAGCACGCGTCGGTCACCTACACCGCCCGCGTGCTGGCCTCCGGTGTCACGGTGACCAACTCGGTGACAGCGAACGGCCCGGGCGGCACCTGCCTGGCGTGCTCGACGACCCAGTCGACGCCGAAGTGGAGCCTGACGAAGACCTCCGACCCGGCGTCCGGGGCGACCGTCGAACCCGGTGACACGCTCACCTACACGCTCACCGTCGCCAACGAGGGCCCGGTGCCCGTCTCCGGCGCCCGGGTGAGCGACGACCTGTCCGCCGTGCTCGACGACGCCACGCTCGGCGCCCTGCCGGCCGGCCTGTCGCTGGACGGCGCCACCCTGACCTGGACCGTGCCGACGATCCCCGTCGGCGGCGTCGCCTCCGTCAGCTACCCGGTGGTCGTGGACGCCGACGCGCGCGGAGCGGTGCTGACGAACTCGGCCGTGCCCCAGGGCCCGGGCGGCCACTGCGTCCTCGGCTGCACCACCACCGCCTACACCGACGCCTGGACGCTGGCGAAGGCCGCAACCCCCGGCGACGGCGCCACCGTCGAACCCGGTGACACGATCGGCTACACGCTCACCGTCACCAACACCGGGCACGCCACGCTCCGCGGCGCCACGGTCGTCGACGACCTCGCCGACGTGGTGGACGACGCCGACCTCGGCGCCGTGCCCGCCGGCGCGTCGCTGTCGGGCACCACCCTCACCTGGGCGGTGCCGGACGTCGCACCCGGCGACAGCGTGACCCTCACCTACGACGCGGTCGTGCGCGCCGGCGCCACCGGCGTCCGCCTGCACAACGCCGCGTTCCCCGCCAGCACCGGCGGCACCTGCGACGCCGCCTGCGCCACCACCGCCTACACCGGGGCCTGGACGCTGGAGAAGACGTCCGACCCGGCCGGCGGCGTGGTCGAGCCCGGTGACACCATCACCTGGACGCTGACCGCCCACAACACGTCCCGGGCGACGATCTCCGGCGCGACGGCGACCGACGACCTGGCCTCCGTCCTCGCCGCGGCCGACGTGACCGCCACCTCCGCGCAGCTGGACCTCACCGGCACGACGCTCACCTGGTCGATCCCCGACCTCGCACCGGACGAGACCCGGACGGTCACCTACTCCGCGACCGTCCGCGACGGCTCGGACGGCGCGATCCTGGCCAACACCGTCGTGCCGGGCGGGTCCGGCGGCACCTGTGGCGCGTCCTGCGGCACCACGCACACCACGCCGGAGTGGACGCTGGCGAAGACCTCGACCCCCGCCTCCGGCGCCGTCGTGAACCCCGGCGACGTGGTGGGCTACACCCTCACCGTGACCAACACCGGTCCCGCGCCGCTCACCGGCGCGACCGTCACCGACGACCTCTCCGGCCTCGTCGACGACGCCGCCCTCGGCACGCTGCCCACGGGGCTGACCCGCTCCGACGACACCCTCACCTGGGCGGTGCCGAACGTCGCTCCCGGCGGGACCGCGTCCGTCACCTACACCGTGACCGTCGACGCCGACGCCCGTGGCGCGACGCTCACGAACGCCGCGTCCCCTGCCTCCGCCGGCGGCGGCTGCACCACCTGCACCACCACGGCGACCACGCCGGCCTGGACGCTGGCCAAGGCCAGTGACGCGGGCCCGGTCGTCCACGCCGGTGACACGATCACCTACACGCTCGCCGTGACCAACACGGGTCCGGCGACGCTGCACGGTGCGAGCGCCGTCGACGACCTGTCCGACGTGCTGGACGACGCGACGCTGGTGGCCGTGCCCGACGGGGCGACCCTGTCCGGCACCACGCTGACCTGGCCGGTCCCCGACGTCGCCCCCGGGGCCACGGCCACGCTGGCCTACCAGGTGACGGTCGACGCCGACGGCGCAACCCTGCGCAACACCGCGAGCCCGGTCGGGCCCGGCGGGCGCTGCCTCGAGTGCACCACCACGTCGAGCACGCCCGGCTGGACGCTGGAGAAGACGTCCGACCCGGCCTCCGGCGCCACGGTCGCCTCCGGCGGGACGATCACCTACACGCTGACCGCCACCAACACCTCGAGTGTCCCGGTGACCGGCGCCACCGCCGTCGACGACCTGTCCGGCGTGCTCGCCGGCGCGGACGTCACCGCGACCAGCGACGAGCTCACCCGGGACGGCACGACCCTCACCTGGGCGGTCCCGACGCTGGCCCCCGGCCAGACCCGCACCGTGACCTACACCGCACGCGTGCGCGCCGACGGCGCCGTGATCGCCAACAGCGCCACCCCGCACGGCGAGGGCGGCGCCTGCGGCACGGGATGCTCCACCGTCGCCTACAGCCCGCAGTGGTCGCTGGCGAAGACCACGGACGCCACCACCGTGGTGAACCCGGGCGACACCGTGCACTACACGCTCACCGTGACCAACACCGGCCCGGTCGCCGTCGCCGGCGCGACGGTCACCGACGACGTCTCCGCCCTGGTCGACGACGCCGACCTCGGCAGTCTCCCGTCCGGGCTGACCCGGTCCGGGACCACCCTCACCTGGGAGGTGCCGGACGTGCCGGTCGGCGGCACCGCATCGGTCACCTACGCCGCGCGGGTGCACGACGACGCCCTCGGCGCCACCCTGCGCAACACCGCTGAGGCCGCCTCCGCCGGGGGGAGCTGCACTACTTGTACTACTACGCAGTACACGCCGTCCTGGACCCTGGCGAAGGCCAGTAGCGCCGGACCGGGTGCCACCGTCACCCCCGGCGCCACGCTCGACTACACGCTCACCGTCACCAACACCGGTCCGTTCGCGCTCACCGGCGCCCGCGTCACCGACGACCTGTCCGACGTGCTCGACGACGCCGACCTCCCGGCGGTGCCCGCCGGCGCGACGCTGACCGGCACCACCCTGGACTGGGCGGTGCCCGAGGTCGCCCCCGGCGCCACGACGACGCTGGCCTACCGCGTGGTCGTCAAGGCCGGCGCGGACGGCGTCCGGCTGGCCAACACGGCCGCGCCGGACAGCGTCGGCGGCACCTGTCCCGACACCTGCGCCACCGTCGCGCACACCCCGTCCTGGACGCTGGAGAAGTCTTCCGACCCGGCGACGGGGGCGACCGTGGCGCCCGGTGACGTGATCACCTACACGCTGACCGCCACCAACACCTCCCAGGCGGAGATCCGCGGCGCGCTCGCGGTGGACGACCTGTCCGGGGTCCTGCCGCACGCGGCGGTCTCGGCCACCGCCGACGGTCTCGACCTCTCGGGCACCACGCTGACCTGGGCGATCCCGACCCTCGCCCCCGGCGAGCATGCGAGCGTCACCTACACCGCCACCGTGAAGACGGGCGCCGACGGCGTGACCGTGGTGAACTCGGTGGTGCCCGTGGGAGCAGGCGGACGCTGCACCGGCGGGTGCGCGACCACGCAGTCGACCGGCGCGTGGACGCTCTCCAAGACCGCGGACGCGGGCGCCCAGGTGCTGCCCGGGCAGGCGATCCACTACACGCTGACCCTCACCAACACCGGCCCGGTCACGGTGTCCGGCGCCGTCGTGTCCGACGACCTGTCCGACGTGCTGGACGACGCCCTGGTGGGCGACCTCGGCGCGGGCCTCGCCCGTACCGGCACCACCCTGCTGTGGGCCGTGCCCGACGTGCCGGTCGGCGGCACGGTGTCGGTCGGCTACACCGCCACCGTGGCCGCCGGATCCTCCGGCGCGACGCTCACCAACACGGCCGCCCCGGTGACCAGCGGTGGGCGCTGCGACAGCTGCACCACCACGCAGGCCACCCCGGCCTGGACGCTGGCCAAGACCTCCACCCCGGCCGACGGCGCCACCGTCGCCCCGGGTGACACCCTCACCTACACGCTCACGGTGACCAACACCGGCGCAGCACCGCTGACCGGCGCCGAGGCGTCCGACGACCTGTCCGGCCTGGTCACGCACGCGACGCTGGGCGCGCTGCCGGCCGGCCTGGTCCGCACCGGCGACACCCTCACCTGGTCGGTGCCGGAGGTGCCGGTCGGCGGAACGGCGTCCGTCACCTACACCGCCGTCGTGGACGCGGGCGCGACCGGTGCCACCCTGGCCAACAGTGCGTACCCGGCCACCACCGGCGGCTCGTGCGCCGGCGCCTGCACCACCGTCGCCCACACCGGCGCCTGGACGCTCGCCAAGTCGAGCACCCCCGGCAACGGCGCGATCGTCGTGCCCGGTGACACCATCACCTGGACCCTCACCGCCACCAACACCTCCGGCGCGGTCGTGTCGGGCGCCTTCGCCCGCGACGACCTGTCGGGCGTGGTCGACGACGCCTCGGTGTCCTTCAGCTCCCCGCAGCTCACGCTGCTGGGCGACACCCTCACCTGGGCGATCCCCGCACTCGCGCCCGGCGCGTCCACGTCGGTGAGCTACACCGCCGTGGTGACCGCGGACGGCGCAACGATCACCAACACCGTCGCCCCGGTGGGCGACGCCGGCTCGTGCACCAGCTGCTCCACCACCCAGTACACGCCGTCGTGGACGCTGGCGAAGACCTCCGACCCGGCGTCCGGCGCGGTCGTCGCACCCGGCAGCACGGTCGGCTACACGCTGACCGTGACGAACACCGGCCCGGCCCCGCTGAACGGTGCGATCGTGTCCGACGACGTCTCCGACGTGGTGGACGAGGCCACTCTCGGCACCCTGCCCGACGGGCTGACCCGGGGCGGCGACACGCTCACCTGGGCGGTGCCCGCGGTGGCTCCGGGAGGGACGGCCAGCGCCACCTACACCGCGACGGTCACCGTGGCGGGGGCGACCCTGCGCAACACCGCGACCCCGGCCTCGACCGGCGGGACCTGCCCCGACGAGTGCTCCACGACCACCTACACGCCGTCGTGGACGCTGGCGAAGTCCTCGCCGCTGGACGGCGCGACGGTGGCTCCCGGGACGGTCGTGGCCTACACGTTGAGGGTGACGAACACGGGTCCTGCGGCGTTGCGTGGTGCGTTGGTGGGCGATGACCTGTCCGATGTGCTGGACGACGCCGACCTCGGGGTGTTGCCTCCGGGTGCCTCGCTGGTGGGTTCGACGCTGACCTGGGCGGTGCCGGACGTGGCGCCGGGCGCGTCGGTGTCGCTGGACTACTCCGCGACGGTGAGGCCGGGTGCGCTGGGCGTGAGCCTGCGGAACACGGCGTCCCCGGCGTCGGCGGGCGGGTCGTGCGTGGGTTCGTGCGCGACGCTCACCCACACACCGGCGTGGACGTTGTCGAAGTCGTCGGATGCGCCGGCGGTCGTGGTGCCGGGTGATGTGATCACCTACACGCTGACCGCGGTGAACACCTCCGATGGTGTGGTGGCTGGTGCGTCGGCTTCCGACGACCTGTCCGACGTGCTGGACGATGCGACGCTGGGTGCGTTGCCGGCGGGTGTGAGCCTCGATGGTGGCACCTTGACGTGGGCGATCCCGACGCTGGCTGCGCACGAGACGGCATCGGTGTCGTACGCGGTGACGGTGACCGCTGATGGTGCGACGGTCACCAACACGGTGGTGCCCTCGGGTGTGGGTGGGTCGTGCGCGACCTGCACGACCACGTCCCACTCGGTGGCCTGGACGCTGGCCAAGACCAGCGACCGCGGCCCGGCGGCCCTGCTCCAGCCCGGCGACGTGATCACCTACGCGCTGACGGTGACCAACACCGGCCCGGTCGTGCTGAGCGGCGCCACCGTGTCCGACGACGTCTCCGACGTGGTGGACGACGCCACCCTGGGCGCGCTGCCGGCCGGGCTCACCCGGGACGGCGACGCGCTGGCCTGGGCGGTCCCCGACGTGCCGGTCGGCGGCAGCGCCACCGTCACCTACACCGCGACCGTGACCGCCGCCGGTGCGCGGGTGACGAACACCGCCTCCCCGGCCTCCGCCGGCGGCACGTGCCCCGACGGGTGCAGCACCACGGCCTACACGCCGTCGTGGACGCTGGAGAAGACCTCGGACGCCGCTCCGGGCGCCGTGGTGTCGCCGGGCGACGTGATCACCTACACGCTCACGGTCACCAACCGGGCGTGGACCGCGCTGACCGGCGCGGCCGTCACCGACGACCTCTCCGGCGTCCTCGACCACGCGTCCCTCGTCGCCGTGCCCGAGGGCGGCACGCTCGACGGCACCACGCTCACCTGGGCGGTGCCGGAGATCGGTCCGGGCGCCACCGCCGAGCTCACCTACCAGGTGCGGGTGGCCGACGACGCCCGGGGCGTCACGCTGCACAACCGGGCCGCTCCCGCCGGCGTCGGTGGCACCTGTGTCGTGGACGGCTGCGAGACCACCGCCTACACCGCGGCCTGGACGCTGGCCAAGTCCAGCGACCCCGGCAGCGGCGCCACCGTCGTGCCGGGTGACGTGATCACCTACACGCTCACCGTCACCAACACCGGCCCTGTGGTGGTCGCCGGGGCGATCGTCCACGACGACATGTCCGACCTGCTCGACGACGCCGCCCTCACCGGCGCCCTGCCCGACGGGGCCGCCCTCGACGGCGACCAGCTCACCTGGTCGGTGCCCGACGTGCCGGTCGGCGGCACCGCCGAGCTCCGCTACTCGGTGGTCGTCTCCGACAACGCGTTCGGCAGCACGCTCGCCAATGCGGCCCGGGGCGAGGGCGCCGGGGCCGTCGCGTGCGCGGCCGGGCCCGGCGGCCTCCAGCCCGGGGCCGACGGCTGCCTCACCGAGCACTTCAGCCCGGCCTGGTCGCTGTCGAAGACGTCCGACCCGGTGGCCGGCAGCACCGTGGTGCCCGGCAGCGACGTCACCTACACGCTGCGCGTGCGCAACACCTCGCGCGCCGTGATGACCGGGGCCACCGTGACCGACGACCTCACCGAGGTGCTCGCCTGGGCGGTGCTCGGCGACCTGCCCGACGGGGCAACCCTGAACGGCACCGTGCTCACCTGGGCGGTCCCGACGCTCCAGCCGGGTGAGGAGGCGACCCTCGCCTACACCGTCACCGTCGACGAGGACGCGTACAACGCCTCGTTCACCAACACCGCCGTCCCGGGCGCGGGCGGCTCCTGCCCCGAGACCTGCACGGCGGCGCTCGTGACCACCCCGGCCGTGGTCGACCCGACCCACGACGACGACGGCGACGGCCACGGCGGGACGAGCGGTGGCGGCCTGGCCTACACCGGTGCCGACCTCGGCGCGCTCGGCGTCGGGCTGGTCGCCCTCGCCGCCGGCGCGGGCCTGCTGGTGGTGGGACGGAAGCGGCGCGAGCAGGAGTGAGCCGACGGCTCAGGCGAGCGCGGCCACCAGGCCGTCCGCCAGGGCCTCGGCCGCCTTCTCGCGGAAGGACGCCGAGCGCAGCAGGCGGGCGTCCCTGGCGTTGCGCATGTTGCCCATCTCGAGCATCACGGCCGTCCGCATCGACAGGTTGAGGGTGCCGAGGTCGCTGCGCAGGCTGAGCGCGCTGCCCCCTCCGATGTAGGTGGAGCGGGGCATCGGCGTCCCGCTCTCCAGCGCGTGCCGCAGCGTCCTGGCCAGCGCGAGGGACGCCTTCTCGACAGGGGAGCCGCCCGCCATCGTGGTGCTCACGATCACGTGGAACCCGCGCGCTCCCGACGCGAAGCTGCCGTCGGCGTGGATCGACACCAGCGCGTCCGCCCGCTCGTCGTTGGCGAGCGTCGAGCGCCGGTTCACGCACGGCCCTTCGCCGTGGTCGTCCGGACGGGTCAGCAGCACCCGGGCGCCGCGGGCGCGCAGCGCGGCGGCCAGTGCCTTCGCCTGCGCCCAGTTGTAGGCGTGCTCGGGATAGCCGTCGTTGGTGGCGGTCCCCGAGGAGTTGCAGGGTTTCGTGCGCCCGTTACCGCTGGGCACCTCCCGCAGTTCGCGACGCGTCCAGACACCGTTGTGCCCGGGGTCGATGACGATCACGCGCCCCGCCAACGACGCCTCCGGCGTCGGGTGCTGCGACCCCGGGGCGGGCTCGGTGGCGGTGGCCGAGGCCACGGCGGTAGCGGTGGCAGGGGAGGCGGACGCGTCGGTGGCGCCCTGCGGCGGGACGGCCGCGCCGGACACCGCGGACACCGGGGGCGGCGTCACCCCGGCGACGGCCTGGCACCCCACGAGCACGGTCGCGGCCAGGGCGAGCGCCCCTGCCCGGAGCGCCGGGTGCACGGCCACGCCCTGGGTTCGCACCTCTAGACCATAGCGGTGGGTAAGGGGTGGGTGGCCCCGCCGACCTGGTGCGGGGTGCGACAGTTGCTGCACCGGCCGTGGGGCCGGAGGACGGGAGCCTCAATGGCAGAGGAGTTCCGCCACGACCGCGAGGCGAACCGCTACGAGGTGCTCATCGACGGCCGCGCGGTCGGGGAGGCGCACTACGAGCTGACCGGCGACGTGGCAGCCTTCGACCACACCGAGGTGCTCCCGGAGGTCGGCGGACGGGGCGTCGCCGGACGGCTCGTCCGGTACGCGATGGACGACGTGCGCGCCGCGGGCCGGTGGCGCGTCCGCGCGGTCTGCCCGTACGTGGTGCACTGGTTCGACCGGAACCCCGGCTACGCCGACCTGCTCGCCTGACGGCGGGAGGGTACACCCGCGCCGGTGAAATCCCGAGGGCTGCCCCACCGTCGTGCGGTGGCAATCCTCTGACCTTGCCGACCTCGTCGATCCCGCCGAGGATGAGTGCTCGACAGGTGGGAACGCACCCCCGGCAGGACGCGTGGTGGAGTGGCCGACGTGAACTGGAGCACGTCGCGGCCGCCCCGTCCGGTGGGCACGGGGTTGCGTGAGTGGTGAATTGAGGTGCGCTTTTCGCGCACGGGAGTCCCGGGGTCCAACCGGCGGCCGTCACCCCTCCCGGCTTGTCAGGTGCCGGAAGGCCCCAGCCGAGACGGCGCCTGACAAGCCGGTGAGCCACCGCCGGGCCCCACGTGCCCGAGGCGCGATGCCGGCTTCCTGATACAGCGGTGGGGCGAGAACACTTGCCCAGTGCGGGCGCGCGGGCCGCGGAGCACGCTGGTGGCGACGAGCCCGTGGGGGCTCGGGAGGGATCGGCCGCCATGTCCGAAGCAGTGGTGCAGAAGAACTCCCCGTTCGGGGTCCCGTGGGCGAGCGCGATCGGGTTCGCCGTTGTCGTCCTGGTCTTCCTCGGCCTGTCACTGGCCACGTTCGACCCGCGGGTGAGCACCGTCACGTGGGTGATCCGGATCACCGGCACCGTCGCCTGGGTGGTGTTCGCCCTGCTGCTGGGCTACCGCGACATCGTCGCCAAGAAGGGCGACGGCCCCCAGGACATCGACCGGGTGGCCTTCGACCGCTGGTCGTGGGTCCACGCGACCGCCGGCTGCATGTTCGGGCTGTGGGGCGTCCCCCTGCTGCTGGTCGCGGTCATCACGATCGCCTGGGAGTTCTTCGAGAAGTACGTCCCGGGCTTCGGGGAGAACGAGATCCTCGCGAACCGGATCGTCGACGTGCTCGGCGCCTGGATCGGCTGGACCGTCGTGGCGGTGGTCATCGCGCTCATCGAGGCCGACCAGGTGCCGTTCCTGTGGCCCCTCGCCGACGCGTGGGTCCGCAACCTCTGACCCGCCGAGCGCCGGTTCCCGGCCGTGCGCGTCAGGCAGGCACGGTGGAGAGCAGGCGTTGCTTGTCGGCGGCCGGCAGGAACGACGCCTCGATGCTGTTGCGCGCCAGCGTGGCCACCTGGTCGGGCGTCAGGCCGAACGCGTCGGTGACCGCGGCGATGTTGTCGTCGAGGTAGCCCCCGAAGTAGGCCGGGTCGTCGGAGTTCACGCAGGCCACCAGCCCCGCGTCCAGCATTGCCGGGAGCGGGTGCGCGGACAGTTCGCCGACGGCGCGCAGGCGCACGTTCGACAGTGGGCAGACGGTGAGCGGGATGCGCCGCTCTGCGAGGTGGCGCACGAGCTCCGGATCGGACATCGCCCGGATCCCGTGGTCCACCCGCTCGACCCGCAGGTGCTCCAGCACCTCCCACACGGAGTCCGGCCCGCCCTCCTCGCCGGCGTGGGCGACCGTGTGCAGGCCGTCGGCCCTGGCCCGCGCGTACAGGTCGGCGAACGGCGCGGCGGGGAACCCGATCTCGGAGGAGCACAGGCCCACGCCCAACAGGTCCACCCCGGTCGCGATCGCCTCGGCGTAGCTGCGGGCCGCGTCCTCTGCGGGCAGGTGGCGGAGGAAGGTCAGGATCAGCCCGGCGCTCACGCCGTGGTCGGCCTCCGCGCGCCCGAGGGCGTCCGCCACCCCGGACAGCACGACCGGCGCCGGCACGCCACGCGCCGTGTGCGCCTGGAGGTCGCAGAACACCTCTGCGCGCACCACGCCGGCCCGCGCGGCACGGGCGAGGTAGGCGTCGGTCAGCTCGGCGAAGTCGGCCTCGGTGCGCAGCACCGCCATGTTCGCGTAGTACAGGTCCAGGAAGTCCTGGAGGCAGCCGTAGGAGTAGCGCCCGCGCAGGTCGTCCGCGTCCCGCCAGGGGAGCGCAACCCGGTTGCGCTCGGCCAGCTCGAACACCATCTCCGGCTCGAGCGTGCCCTCGAGGTGGAGGTGCAGTTCGGCGAACGGGAGCATCGGCGGGCCCTCCTGTGGTCGGTTGGCGGCGATGCTACTCAGGTTCGGCGCAGTTCGAGGCCCAGCTGCTCGGCGTCCAGCTGGGACAGCGCCGCATCGAGCATCCCGGAGGGGTAGTTGCCGATGTCCCGCAGGGCCAGCAGCTCTTCCCGCTGGACGGCGATCAGGTCCAGGCGCAGCGCGCGCAGCCGCGCCAGGCGTTCCCGGGCTGCGGGACCGGCCGGGGCGAAGTCGTCGTCGCCGGCCGCACGGCCGAGGCTGCGGCGGACGCGCTCCACGAACTCCGGCGGGTAGGCGTCGGGCTCGCCGGCCAGCCGCGCCAGCGCCGCGCGTCCCAGCTCGGCCTGGAGGGCCGCCCACAGCTCGGGGTCGTCGCCGCCGGCCTGCCCCGTGAGCCCGAGGCGGGTCGCCAGCGCTCCCAGGCTGATGCCCTGCACCAGCAGGCTGCCGACGGCGACCACCGCGGCCACCAGCACCAGCAGGGAGCGGTGGGGCGCCTGCGCCGGCAGGGTCTGGGCCGCCGCGACGGTCACCGCGCCCCGCATCCCCGCCCAGACCAGGATCACGCCGTCACGCCAGCCGAACTGCTGGGCGGCGAGGTAGTCGAGGTCGGCCAGGCGCTGCCCCACCATGCGCTGCCAGCGACCGATCCGCTCCTGCGGCGTCGTTGACGCGCCCCGCGCCTTGAGCGCCAGGCGCCGGGCCGTGCGGCGGGTCCCGCGCCCGGCCTCCGCCGCGGGGAGCGGCTCCTGCCCGTCGTCGAGCCGGTCCTGCATGGTGGTGAGCCGCTCCCGCAGCGCGGGGAAGTGCCGGGCGCGCCGGGCCAGCGACCACACCGACCACGCCACGAACCCCGCACGGATGGCGAGCGCGATGCCGCCGGCCACCACGGCGACGAGGACCGCAACGGGAAGGCTCCCGCCCTGCGCGACGAGGTCCTCGGCCAGTGCCGGGGCCTCCAGCCCGACCAGCAGGAACACGGCGCTCTCCAGCAGCAGCTCGATCGTCCGCCACACGGCGCGTTCGGCCAGGCGGTCCTCCGCGGTCAGGCTGCGGTGAGCGCCGTGGCCGGTCACCAGCCCGGCCGTGACCACCGCGACCAGGCCGGACGCGCCCAGGTGCTCGGCCGGCAGGTGCGCGAGGAAGGGCACGACCAGCGAGAGGGCGACGTTGCCGGGCACCTGGCTGATCCGCGAGCGCACGGCCAGGTTCAGCCGACCGACCGCGTAGCCGATGGCCACCGCGGCTCCGACCGCCCACAGGAACTGGCCCGCGACCTGCCACAGCGACACCGACACCCCGGCCGCCGCCACGGCGGAGCGCAGCAGCACCAGGGCCGAGGCGTCGTTCAGCATGCTCTCGCCCTCCAGGACGGTGACCACGCGCGGCGTGACGCCCGCCTGCCGCACGATGCTGGTGGCGACGGCGTCGGTCGGGCTGACGATGGCACCGAGCGCGATCCCGTACCCCAGCGGCAGCCCGGGGATCAGCAGGGTGGCCACCAGGCCGATCACCACCGCCGAGGTGGCCACGAGAACCACGGAGAAGCCGGAGATGAGCCGGAAGTCGCGCCGGAAGTCCATGGTGGGGGTGTTGACCGCTGCCGAGTAGAGCAGCGGCGGCAGCAGGACGGCCAGGATCCACTCCGGCGAGACGGTGACGTCCTCGACGAAGGGCAGCACGCCGAGGGTGAGGCCCAGCCCGACCAGGAGCAGCGGTGCGGCCACCCCCAGGCGGGGCGCCAGCGCGGTCACCGCGACCACCACCAGCACCCCGACGATGCCGACGACCTCGAGGCTCATCGCGCTCCTTCCCCGGCCGGGTGCGCTCGCCCCGGCCGACCACGCGCCCCGGCTCCCGCGGAGGGTCGGGACGGACGTCAACCCAGGTGTGCCTCCGGCAGGTTGGCCAGGGCGAGGCGAACCTGCTCGGCGTGCCGCCAGGACATCGGCGGCATCGCGTCGACGGCGAAGAAGGCGGTCTCGGACGCCTCGCCGTCGGCCGGGAACGGGTCGCCGTCCACCCAGCGGCAGCGGAACACGTGGTCGATGTACTGGGTCTCGTCGCCGTTGTCGTAGACGATCACGTCGCTCACCCCCAGCCACACCAGCCGCACCACCTCCGCGGTCACCGCTGTCTCCTCGGCCACCTCGCGGACGGCGGTCAGCCGGGGGTGCTCACCGGGGTCGACGATGCCCGCCACGGGCGTCCACTCGCCGTTGTCCGCGCGGCGCACCAGGAGCACCTCCTCGCCGCGGGCGCCCTCGCGGACGACGACGGCGGTCGCCCCGGACAGCCACAGGCGCGTGGTTCCCACCTTCTCGCGCAGGGCGAGGATGAACTCGGGTGTCGGCACCAGACGAGCTTACGGCCGTGTGCCTCCGGCGGGTCGCCCCGCGCTCAGTGGGTGGCGTGCGGTGCTGCGGCGTCCGCCGGCTTGCGCAGGAAGAACGTGGCCGCGATGCCGATCAGCCACAGGCCCGCGACGCTGAGGAAGGCGGTCCGCGCGCCGGCGGCGAGCGCTTCTGCGGACGTGGTGCCGAGCGGCTGGCGGGCCGCCACCGTGGACATCACGGTGACGAACAGCGCGGTGCCGGCGGCACCGGCCACCTGCTGGACGGTGCCCACCATCGCCGAGCCGTGCCCGTACAGGTGGGGCGGCAGCGCGCCCAGCGAGATCGTGAACAGCGGGGTGAACATGAACGCCAGGCCGAGACTGAGGCAGAGGTGGGCGATGAGCAGGAACCACCACGGGGTGGCCACCGACACCTGGGCGAACAGGACCAGGGCGGTGAGGGCTGCCAGCGAGCCGGGGACGGTGAGCCAGCGGGGCCCGACGCGGTCGTAGAGCCGTCCCACGACCGGGCCGAGGAGGCCGGTGAGCAGCGCGCCGGGCAGCAGGAGCAGGCCGACGGACAGGGGCTCGGCGTGCAGGACCTGCTGCAGGATCAGCGGCAGGGCGATGATCGTGCCGAACATCACCGCCATGGCGATCGCCATCACGCCCAGCGCGGTGGTGAAGATCGGGTGGGTGAAGGTGCGCAGGTCGAGCAGCGCCGCGTCCGTGCGCTGGAGCACGAGCTGGCGCCACACGAACAGGCCCAGCGAGGCCGTGCCGATGGCCAGCGCCAGTTCCAGCGTCCACCCTGCGGTCGGGCTGCCGACGAGGCTCAGCCCGTACACGAGCCCCCCGAAGCCCAGCGCGGCGAGCGGGACGCTCAGCCCGTCCAGCTTCACCGGGTCCGGCTCGTTCAGGGTGGGCACGAGCCGCATGCCCACGAAGAGGATGGTGAGGGCGATCGGCAGCACGAGGACGAAGACGAACCGCCACGGCAGGAACTGGAGGATCAGCCCGGACATCGTCGGGCCCACCGCGGGCGCGGCGGAGATCACCAGGCTGATCGTGCCCATCACGCGCCCGCGCCGGGACGCAGGGACGAGCTCCATCACGGTCGTCATCAGCAGCGGCATCATGATCGCCGTGCCGCTGGCCTGCACCAGGCGGCCGGCGAGCAGGCTGGGGAAGGCCCAGCCGAGCGCGGCGATCAGGGTGCCGGCGCTGAACAGCGACATCGCGAGCGTGAAGACGGCACGCGCGGAGAGTCGTCGCATGACCCAGCCGGTGATCGGGATGACCACGGCCATGGTGAGCATGAACCCGGTGGTGAGCCACTGCGCTGTGCGTTCGTCGATGGCGAGGTCGGTCATGATCCGCGAGAGCGCCACGTTCATCGCCGTCTCGTTGAGGATCACCACGAACGCGCCGATGAGCAGGACGGCCAGGACGCGCACCGCCCCGTCCGGCAGCCGGTCGGACTGCACGTCGGGCAGGGAGTCTCTGGTGGCGGTCATGGTTCGGCCTCCGGGTCGCGAGGAGTGGTTCTGGGCGCGGCGGGCGCGGGTCGCGGGAGCGTCACGCACCGGAGCGACACAGAGGGGAAAAGCCAAACCGGCCCGGAATTGTTCCGGGCCGGCCGAGGCTCAGTCCTCCTCCAGGCTGTTCGACCGGGTAGCTGCCTGCTGAAAACCGTCCGTGCGATGCGTCCCACCCAGTGCGGCTCCCCCGAGCTCGTTCTGGAGGGTGGGAACTGTGCATCGGGGTACGGCCCCCGGTGTCACTCGACGACGCCCCCAGGATTCCCGGCCCCCACCGGTCCTCCTCGTCGCCTTGCCTGGTTGAGGCGCTGCCCTCAGGTAGCCCCGGAGTGGCGGGAACTCACCGAACCGGAACTCGAGCGGCCGGCCATTGAGGCCAGTCAAACCTGCCGGACGCTCGAGTCGGATGGGTTCGTGGTGGCGTTCCCTGCACTCGCCCCCCAGTTCGTGCAAGCCCCGGGGGCTACCCAGTGGCAGTTGCCTCCCCCTGGTTGCATTTCACCATAAGGCCTCCGGAGGGCCGCGATGGGCCGTTGGGCCGTCGTAGAACTACGCATGATTGCCGCCCGATGCGCAAGGATGCCGCCGGGAGGGCGTGATGGAGGGACTGATCGTGCGGCCGATGGGGGCCGACGACGTGGCGGACGTGCTCGAGGTGCAGCGGGAGGCGTTCGCCGTGGAGGCGCGCCTCTACGACGACCCGGCGCTGCCGCCGTTGCGCGAGGAGGCCGACGGCGTCCTCGCCGACCTGACCGGCGGGTACGGCTTCGTCGCTCTGTGGGACGGGCGGATCGCAGGCTCGGTGCGCGTGCGGGTGGACGGGGACAGCCTCGCGATCGGCCGGCTGGCCGTGCGTCCGGCCCTGCAGGGGCGCGGCATCGGCTCGGCGCTGCTGGCCCGGGCGGAGGCTGCCGCTCCCGCCACGGAGGCGCTCCTGTTCACCGGACACCTCAGCGAGGGGAACCTGCGGCTCTACCGGGCGGCGGGCTACGTCGAACAGCGGCGGGCGCGCGTGGACGACAAGGTGACGCTCGTCCACCTGCGCAAGGACCTCCTGCGCCGGGAGTGACCCTCAGCCGTCCGTGCGCTCCCAGGGCAGCTGGACCTTCGGCAGCCCGTCGCGCGACGGCACCTTGATGGTGCCCGCGCCGCCGGAACCGGGGTCGCCGACCAGCGGGATCGCGAACGGCTGCACGTCACCGGTGCAGACCGTGTCGGCGGTGCCGGCGGGTACCGCGCCGGTGAGCAGGTAGCCGTCCACGCGGTCGGTGACGCAGTCGGACGTGCCGTAGGCCGTGTGCCCCCACGAGTCGCTGCGCAGGAGCACGCTGTTCGGCATCAGCAGGCTGGCCTCCACCGCGCCGCCGTAGTTGGTGGCCGGGTCGTGGTAGTTGCCCACGATGAGCACCGGCGCCGCCGTGTTCCGGCTGTAGGTGCCGTGGTAGGCGTCCTCGTCCTTCGCCTTCCAGGAGCCGGTCGCGCACTGCACGTCCGTCCAGCCCCACAGCTGCCCGAAGTGAGGGGCACGGGCGTTGGCCTTGGCGGTGGCGGCCAGCCACGTGCTCGTGCTCGAGGGCTGGTAGGCGTCGGTGCACAGCACGCTGGAGTACGCCTCGAGGCCGTTGTCGTAGCCGGCGTCCAGCGAGGCGGTGGCCTCGTGCAGGGCCAGCACCAGGCCGGCGGCGCGATCGCCGGCCTCCTTGCCGGAGGTGGTCTGGGTGCCGTCGTCGATCATCTGCTTCAGCGCCGCGACGGTCTGGACGACGTAGTTCATGCCCTCGGGGTAGTACAGCAGGCTGAGCATGTCGTAGACGAAGTCGGCGTAGCGGTACTGGTAGGACGCGTCGCCGTCGCCGATCGTCAGGGGCGACGCCTTCATGGCCGCGGCCACCTGGTCGAAGTCGGCCTGGGGGTCGGAGAGCAGGCAGTAGTCCTCTCCGGCGTCCGCGCAGGCCTCGAGCCCGGCGCGCAGCGCCGCCCACGAACCTTCGGCGCTCTTGAGACGGATGCTCGCCGGTGTCCCCTTCGTGAGGCTGGTCCCTGCGTAGGCGACGGGGTCGAGGACCCCGTCGACGGCGATCGCCCGGAAGCGGTCGGGGAACAGGTTGGCGTACACCTCGCCGAGGTAGCTGCCGTAGGAGAACCCCAGGTAGTTCAGCTTCTTGTCGCCGACGGCCCGGCGCAGCACGTCCAGGTCACGGGCGACCTGGGCGGTCGACATCGCCGAGGCCAGCTTCGCGCCGTAGGTGGAGCACGCCGACCCGAGCTTCGCCTTGGAGGCCAGGAAGGCGGACTGCTCCGACGCCGCCGGGAACGCGCCGCTGAGCCCCGACAGGGCGGAGGCCTGCGCGCCGGGGCTGGAGAAGCAGGTCACCTCGGTGGAGCGGTTCGTCCCGCGCGGGTCGAAGCCGACGATGTCGAACCGGTCGAGCACGGACTGGGAGAGGAAGTTCACCGCGTCGGCGGCCATGTCGACGCCCGAGGCACCGGGGCCTCCGGGGTTCAGGAACAGCGTGCCGAGTTTCCGGGACGGGTCGGCGGCGGGCACCTTGAACAGGGCGACGGTGACGGTGGACCCGGTCGGCTTGTCGTAGTCGAGCGGGAGCTTGGCCTTGCCGGTGTAGCCACCGCGCTCCACGTCCTCGACCCAGCTGATCTTCGGGGTCTTGACGCGGTCGACGCGACGGGCCTCTGTGGTGCTCGTCCTGTCCGCCGCCACGGCCGGCGGTGCGGCGGTGACCGCCAGCGGCAGCACCAGGCCCACCGAGGCGACGACGAGTCCTGCGAGACGACGAGGCGTCGATGTCGTGCGCATCACTTTCCCCTTGGTTGCTGCCCGGGCCTTGTCAATATACCGTCCGGGGAACCCGCGGGCGGGGAGGTGTCACCCGGACGGGGGACGGGCCCGGGGGCCGGATGCCGGGCGCCCGCGCTCAGGGTCCCGTGCGCGCGGCGAGCTCCCGGCCCCAGGCCGTGGCCCGCGGCAGCTCGCCGTCCGCGAGCGGGCCCTCCATGCCGGTGACCCAGAAGGACGGCCCCACGGTGGTCTGGGCGCCACGACGGCGCAGCGCCCCGGCGGCGGCGCGAGCCGCGGTGCCCAGCTGGATGCGCAGGTGGATCGAGGTGTCGAAGGTGGCCACGGTCAGCCGCGGCGGGAGGTCGACCGTCCGGATCCACTCCCGGACGCCGGCGCCGCCCTGCTCGGCCGCGCCCTTCCTCCGGGCGTCCCTGCGGCTACCCGCGTTGGGCAGCGACAGCGTGTGGGTGGGGGCGCCGACCACCAGGAGGTCGACGTCGGTGGGGATGACCGCCGGCGCTTCCGAGGCGTGCACGACCCGCACGCCGTCGCGCCCGCGCACCTCGGCGATCCCGGCACCGATCGCCTCGGCGATGGCGAGCGTGTTGCCGAACAGCGACTCGGTGACGATCAGGGCGGTCATGGTGCGCACACCCTACGCACGCCGCGGGGAGCCGGGCGGCGTTTTCGGTGGCTGGTCAGCGACTTCGTCGAAAGCGCAACCCGATCGTCCGGGCAAGGTTAGGCTTACCTACATTCCGGCGCGAGGAGGCGCCGGCGATACACACGAAGGAGTAGCCATGGCGAGGAGTTCTTCCCGGGCGAGGACGGCGCGGACGCTGGGACTGGTGAGCATCCTGATCGGCCTGCTGATGGTGCTGGCCGGCGGCGTGACCTGGGGGATGGTGAGCGCGAAGCTCGCCGCAGAGAACATCACCGTCTCGAAGGACGCCCCGATGTTCGCCGGCGCGAAGGTCACCGGCCCGCTGGAGGCGTTCGTCCAGGCGGACGTGATCGCCGGCCATGCGCTGAAGGCCACCGGCGGCAAGACCTACGCCGAACTCGCCCAGGACGACCCGCTGCGCCAGACGGCGATGACCGCGTCGTTCCTGCGCTCGTCGCTGTTCACGTCGGTGATCGCGTTCGGCGTCGCGCTCTTCGCGATCGGGGTGGGCGTCCTGGGGATCGTGCTCGGCTGGGGGCTGCGCAGCGCCGCCTCGGGGTCGGTCGAGGACGTGGAGGCGCGGGCACCCGCTGCCGCCTGACACCACGCACGAGAAAAGGGCCGGGAGATCTCCCGGCCCTTTCCCTTTGCGCGTCAGACCTCGACGATCTCGGCTTCGGGAGCGTTCTTGCGGACCGACTCGATGCCCGCCTTGGCGTTGGCCTTGCTGGCGTAGCCCTCGCCACCGGTGGCGATGGTCTGTCCGTTGGAGGCCTTCAGCCGCCAGCGGTACTCGCCCTTCGCGTCGGCGTACACCTCGAACTTGCCTGCCATCTGAACCTCCTGTCGTCGGCGGACACCGCCGTCCACCCCGACGATCAGGCTAGGGGACCGGGCCCCCGGCGGCGGGCAGTAGCCCTGAATTGCGTTCGCGCCGGGGCCCCGTGCCCCGGGTCAGCCCAGCGCCAGCCAGGCGGCCGTGTCGGCCGGCAGGGCGCCGTCGCCGAGCGGGCCGCTGGCCACAAGGACGCGTCCGGCGGGGAGGGGCACCGGGTCGGTGCCGAGGTTCACCCAGCAGCCGAAGCCCGGCTCGCGGGTGAAGGCGAGCACGTCGGGGCCCGCGTCCACCCAGGCGAGCGCACCGTCGCCGAGGGCGGGGTGTCCGCCGCGCACGGAGAGGGCCGCGCGGTACAGCTCGAGGAACGACGCCGGGTCGCCCTCCTGGGCCGCCGTGCTCCAGCGTCCCCAGTCGGGCGGCTGGGGCAGCCACGGGGCGGCACCGCCGTCGGGCCCGAACCCGAAGCTCGAGCCGTCGGTCGTCCACGGCAGCGGGACGCGGCAGCCGTCCCGGCCGATGTTGGCGCCCCCGGTGCCGGCCACCATCGGATCCTGGCGTGCCTCCAGCGGGATGTCCTCGACCTCTGGCAGTCCCAGCTCCTCGCCGGCGAAGACGTAGGCGCCGCCGGGCAGGGCCAGGCTCAGCAGGGCCGCGGCCCGTGCCCGGCGCCGCCCGGCGTCCAGGTCGGCGGGCAGGCCGAGGTACCCCTGGAGGGAGGGGAACCCCTCGCGCACGCGGTCCTGCGGCCGGGCGTAGCGGGAGACCGGCCGGCAGACGTCGTGGTTGCCCAGCACCCAGGTGGCCGGGGCGCCGACCGCTGCGTGGGCCGCCAGCGTGGAGGTGATCGTCTCGCGCAGGGCGGACGCCAGCCACGGGGCCATCAGGAAGTTGAAGTTGAACGCCGTGTGCAGCTCGTCGGGACGCAGGTAGGCGGTGAGCCGGTGGTCCCTGCCCACCCAGATCTCCCCGCAGAACACCCGCGGGCCGTCGTAGGAGTCGGCGACCGCCCGCCAGCGGCGGAAGATGTCGTGCACCCCCGGCTGGTCCCAGTGCGGGTGCTCGACGCCCTCTGGCGTGCCGTCGGGCAGCGGGAACTCCAGCCCGGCGACGTCGGCGAGGCCCGCGTCCTTCACCAGGCCGTGGGCCACGTCGATGCGGAAGCCGTCGACACCCCGGTCGAACCAGAACCGCAGGCTCTGCTCGAACTCGGCGTGCACGTCGGGGTGGTCCCAGTTCACGTCGGGCTGCTCGGGGGCGAACAGCCGCAGGTACCACTGGCCCGGACGCCCGTCGGCCTCGGTGACCCGGCTCCACGCCGGCCCGCCGAACTCGCTGCGCCAGTCGTTCGGCGGCAGGTCTCCGCCCGGACCGCGCCCGTCCCGGAAGATGTACCGCGCCCGCTCGGGCGAGCCCGGGCCCGCGGCGAGTGCCGCCTGGAACCACGGGTGCTGGTCCGAGGTGTGGTTGGGCACGATGTCGAGGATCACCCGGATGCCGAGCGCGTGCGCCTCGGCCATCAGCGCCTCCGCATCGGCCATCGTGCCGAACACCGGCTCGATCGCCCGGTAGTCGGAGACGTCGTAGCCGGCGTCCTTCATGGGCGAGGGGTACCAGGGGTTGATCCAGATGGCGTCCACCCCCAGCCGGGCGAGGTGCGGCAGGCGCGATCTGATGCCGTTGATGTCACCGACGCCGTCGCCGTTGTCGTCGGCGAAGCTGCGCGGGTAGATCTGGTACACCACCGCGCTGCGCCACCAGTCGGTGTCGCCGGCGGCCTCGCGGGATCGCAGGGTGGTCATGGACGCCTCTCTACCGGTCCGGACGGGTCCTCGACAAGCATGGCCCGGCCCGGGGTGCGGCGGCGAATCCTGACCATTCCGCGACACGTGTCGCGGCGGGACCCGGGAACGACGTAACGCCGGCTGTGCGGGCACCTCCCTGACGTGCCCGCGCAGCCGGCGCGGTTCCGGTCCAGCCGTGGGTGCCGGGGCACCGCGGGGGGATGGGCGGCTGGGCCGGGTGGCCGGTCGGAACGGCGGAAATCGTTCCTTGCGACCGGCCGAAAGGGGGCTTCAGCGGGGGTTGCCGAAGTCCTGCGTCCAGTAGGTTCCGTAGGTGCCGCCGACGGCGTAGCCGACACCGAGCTCGGTATAGCTGCGCTTCATGATGTTGCGGCAGTGGCCGGGGCTCTTCAGCCAGGCGTTGACCACGGAACTCGGGGTCCGGAAGCCGGCGGCGATGTTCTCGCCCGCGGAGCTGTAGCGGTAGCCGGCGTCCTTCATGCGGTCGAACGGGGAGTCGCCGTTCTTCGAGGTGTGGCTGAAGTAGTCGCGCCGCGCCATGTCGGCGCTGTGGGCGGTGGCGACCCGGGCGAGGGTCGCGTCCGCGCGTACGGGCCGGACGGCCTTGTACTTCGTCGACCCGCACTTGCGGGCGGTGGAGCGGGCCTCGTTCACCAGGCGCAGCACCTCGTCGGTGAAGGTGCGGACCGTGTACGTCCCGGCGGTCGTCGTGCCGGCCGGGGTCGTCACGGAGAGCGCGTAGGTGCCCGCCTCGAGCGGCGGGGTGATCACGGTCAGCTTGACCGCGGAGACGACGTCGAACCGGGTCACGGGGACGGAGCCCAGCGTGACGGCCGACACGTCGGTGAAGCCGGTGCCGGTGATGGTGACCACGGCGCCACCGGAGGTCACGCCGGAGCCCGGCGACAGCTTCGCGATGGTGGCGGCCGGGGCCGGGGCGGGCGCGCTGTCCTCGGCGGAGGCCGGCAGGGCAGGAACGCTCAGCGCGACGGTCAGGCCGAGGGTCACGACAGCGAGTGCGCGTGAGCGCACGGTACGGAAGGTGTGCATGGCGGTGCATCCTTTTTCTGTTCAGTTCTCCGCCGCCCGGGGGCGACAGGTACCCTCCCGTACACGAATTACTATGCCGCACCTCCCACCATTGGTAAACGGGTTCTGGAAAAATGCCGAACTTCGTACACAGAGTCTCGACCAGCGCCTGAGAAGCGTGGTGACGCCCCTCGGGCGGCGGCGGAATCCGGAGCGGTCATGGGCATGATGGAGTCGTGAGCGACCCCACCGGCACCGACGTCGCGGGCGTTGCGGCACTGCCGGTGCTGCAGATCGCGAATGCGGACTTCGTGACGCCGCGGCTGGCCGTGGGCGGTGACCTCTCCCCGCGCTTCCGCCGTGCGCGAGCCCAGCTGGACGAGCTGCTCGCCGCGGGGATCACCCACATCGTCGACCTGCGCGAGGAGTGGAGCGACGAGGCCCTGGTGCGCGGCTGGGCCCCCGAGGTGCGCTACCTGCAGCACCGGGTGGCCGACGCCGGGCAGCGGATCGGCCCGGAGTGGTTTGCGGAACTGGCCGACTGGGTCGCCGACGCGCTCGCCGAGCCGGGGACGAAGGTGCTGGTGCACTGCCACATGGGGGTGAACCGGGCGCCGTCCGCGGTGCTGGCGCTGTTGCTCGCGCAGGGGGTGGGGCTCCGGCCGGCGCTGGACGCGATCCGCTCCGCGCGTCCGGTCGCCGTCATCGACTACGCGCGCAGCGCTCTCGACTGGCACCTGGCCCGCACCGGCGCGGACGCCCGGCTGCGCCGGAACGCCCGCCGCACGCTGGCGCGGTGGCGCACGGCCAACCACCTCGACATGCAGGAGGTGATCCGGGCGATCCGGCGGACGGAGGGCCCCGGCAGCCGCTGGCTGGTCCGGCTCGGTCCGGACGACCCGGCGGCGCTGGCCGCGGCGCTGGGTGACGCCGGCGACGTCGCGATCGGCCTCGCGATGGACGTCGACCCCGAGGAGCTGAGCCAGCTCGACGAGGTGCTCCTGCTCACCGGCGCCGGGCTGGTCGGCCGGGCGCTCGTGGTGGGCCCCGTCCAGCCGGCGGAGCCGCACGCCCTGCTGCTGCCGGTGCTGGTGACCAACCTGTTCGACCCGGTGCCCCTGGACCTGCCGCCGGCCGCCGCCGACTGGCTGGCTGCCGGAGGCGCCAACCCTCGCCTGCTCCAGCCCGGTGAGGCCCGACTGCTCACGCTGCGCTGAATTCACCCAACCCGTCCCCCGGCGGCGGGCGCCGTGGCAGGGTGGGGCCGTGCCTGCGCTCGATCCCGACCTGCCCGTCCGCCTGGCCGCCGGGTACGACGACGTGGCGGCCTACCTCACCGCGCACTCGGGGCTTCCCGGGCCGCGAGGGAACCTCGAACTCCTCGCTGCGGCGGGCGACCACCTCCGCGCCGACCATGCAGAGCGGCTGCGCGCCGAACCGGACGAGTACCTGCGCTGCTGTGGCGTGATCGTGCTCGGCCGCCTGTACGCCGACGACCCCGCGGGCGCCACAGCCCTGCTCACCGCTGCCGCAGCCGACCCGTCCTGGCGGGTGCGGGAGGCCGTCGCCATGGCCGCCCAGCGGATCGGGGACGCGGACGGCGATGCCGTGGCCGCGCTCGTGACGGACTGGGCCGCGCACCCCGACCCCCTGGTGCAGCGGGCTGCCGTGGCCGCCATCTGCGAACCGCGACTGCTGCGCACCCCCGCGGCCGCGGCCACGGCGCTGCGCACCTGCGCGACGGCGACCGCAGCCCTGCTCGCGCTGCCGCCGTCCCGTCGCCGCGAGCCCGACGCCCGGACACTGCGGCAGGCGCTGGGCTACTGCTGGAGCGTCGCCGTGGCCGCCGACCCGCCGGCCGGGCTGCCCGTGTTCACCGCGCTCGGCGGGGACGATCCCGACCTCACGTGGATCGTGCGGACCAACCGCACCAAGGCGCGGCTCGCGCGACTGCTCGGCGACAAGGCATGACGGGTGAGCGAGGTCCGCGGGAGGGTGCCCGGCACCCCTCGCCGGGGTACGTAGGAGGGTTGTGATGACGATTCGCTGGCTCGACCAGGTGACCAGGCACGACGGTGCGCTCGCCGGCGGCAAGGGTGCCAACCTCGGCGACCTGCTCGGCGCGGGGTTCCCGGTGCCCAACGGGTTCGTCGTGACCACCGAGGCCTACCGCGCGTTCGTGCGCGAGACCGGGCTGGCCGAGGAACTCGCCGCGCTCGTCTCCGCCGGCGGCACCGGCATCGGCGAACGCGTGGCCGGGCTGTTCTCGGGCCACGACCTGCCCCCGGGCGTCGCGGAGGAGATCCGGGACGCCTATTCGGTGCACCTCGGCGGCGGGCCGGTGGCCGTCCGCTCGTCCGCCACCGCGGAGGACCTGCCCGAGGCGAGCTTCGCCGGGCAGCAGGAGACCTACCTCAACGTCGTCGGCGAGGACGCCCTGCTCGCAGCGGTCCGCGACTGCTGGGCCTCGCTGTGGACCGACCGTGCCGTCCACTATCGCGCCGCGCACCCGGAGGCGGGGGACGGGGACATCGCGCTCGCGGTCGTGGTGCAGCGGATGCTGCCCGCGGACGCGGCCGGGGTGATGTTCACCGCCAACCCCGCGAACGGGCGCACGGAGGAGACCGTGATCACCGCGGCCTGGGGGCTCGGCGAGGCCGTGGTGTCCGGGCTCGTCGACCCCGACACCGTGGTGGTCGACACCGCGACCGGCCGGGTGCTCACCCGCCTGATCGCCGACAAGGCCGTCCGTATCGACGCCGTGCCCGAGGCCGAGGGCGGCCGGACGCGGACGACCGGGACGCCGTCCGGCCAGCGCGGGGTGGCGGTGCTCGACGACGCCGACGCCCTCCAGCTCGCGGGCCTCGGCTCGGCGATCGAGCGGCACTTCGGGGGACCGCAGGACATCGAGTGGGTCCTGGCCGGGGGCACCTTCCACATCGTCCAGGCGCGGCCGGTCACGGCGCTGCCCGAGCGGATCGGTCCGGTGCCCACCGAGTGGCCGGTGCCCGCGCCGGGGCTCTACTTCCGTGCCTCGATCACCGAGCAGCTGCCCGACCCGCTGACCCCGCTGTTCGCCGGCCTCGCCGCGACCGCCGTCCCGTCGGGATTGCGCCGCCTCCTGGCCGAACTCGCGCCCGGAGAGGACTTCGGGGAGGTCGGCTTCCCGACCATCAACGGCTACGCGTACTACCGGTACACCTCGGCGGCCATGGCGAAGATGCTCAAGGCCACGCCCGCGCTGACCCGGCTCCTCGCGGGCGGCGGCGAGTGGGTGGAGGACCGGTGGCGGCGGCGCCTGGAGGAGTACCGGGCAGAGGTGACGGCGGAGGCGTCCACGCCCCCGGCCGGGCTGCCGGCACGCGCGCTCCTCGACGCGGTGGGACGGCTGGTCGACGCCATGGCCTACTACTACACGTCGGTGCAGACGATCATCCCGCTCGCTGCGATGGCCGAGCTGACCTGGACCGGCGTCTACAACCGCCTGCTGCGGGCACCGTCCGGACCGCCGGCGGAGACCTTCCTGCTCGGCTTCGACTCCGAGCCCGTGCGGGCGGAGAAGGGCCTCTACGACCTGTCGCGCTGGGTGCTGTCGCACCACGAGCTGGCCGTCGCGCTGGCGGACCCCTCGACGGACGCGATGGCCGCCGAGCCGCCGGACGGGGTGTCGCCACAGCTGTGGGCGGACTGGCACGCGCGCTTCGGTGCCCACCTGGCCACCCACGGGCACACGCTGTACAACCTCGACCCGGTGAATCCGGTGCCGGCGGACGACCCCGCGCCGCTGCTGCAGGCGCTGCGGTTCGACCTCGACCCGGACGCGCCCGACCCGTACGCGCGTCAGCGTCGTGCGGCCGCGGCGAGGGACGACGCCGCGGCGAAGCTGCTCACCCGGCTCGGTGGGTGGCGCGCCGCGCAGGCCCGCACGCTGCTCACCCGGGCCCAGCACACGACGCCGCTGCGCGAGGACGCCCTGGCCGCGATGGGCCTGTACGCCCCGGTCGCGCGTCCGCTGCTGCGCGAACTCGGGTGGCGGCTGGTCGGGGCCGGTGCCCTGGACGAGCCGATGGACGTGTGCTGGCTGGAGCTGGCCGAGGCAAGGGACGCCGCCGCGGCGCTGGACGACGGCGGGCCGGTGGCCGGCGACCTGCGCGGCCGTGTCGCGGCCCGCAAGGAGGTTGCCCGCGGGCAGCGCCTGGCCACGCCGCCGCAGTCGCTGCCCCGCAACAAGGTGATGGACGCGTTCGCCTGGATGTACCCGGCGCGCGAGGGCCAGGACGGGTCGGTGCTGTCGGGCACGGTCGGCAGCGGCGGTGTGGTCACCGCGCGGGCCCGCGTGCTCTCGGGGCCGGAGGACTTCGCGGCCTTCCAGCCCGGGGAGGTACTGGTGGCGGCCATCACGACCCCGGCCTACACCCCGCTGTTCGCGATGGCCGCCGGCGTGGTCACCGACGTCGGGGGCGTGCTCAGCCACGGGTCGATCGTCGCCCGCGAGTACGGCATCCCGGCCGTCCTCGGCACCGGAGCGGCGACCCGGCTGATCCGCACCGGCGACGAGGTCACCGTGGACGGCTCTGCCGGGAAGGTCCGGCTGCCCGGCGCGGAGGCCGAGCCGCCCGCCGTCGCGCGGCCGTCCCGCACGGCCTGGGCGCTGGCCGGTGGCGGGCTCGTGCTGGGGACCGCGGCCGCGGTGTGGCTGCGGCGCCGCCGCCGTCGCTGAGTCCGGACCGGGTGCCCGTGGGGGCATTGACGCCCCCGTCGGCGGGGAGGATCGTCGAGGTATGAGTACGAGTGAATCCGCTTCGCAGGGACGCCGGCGGATCCTGGTCGGCGTGGACGGCTCGGACGACGGCCTGCGGGCCGCCCTGTACGCGATGAGGGTGGCCAGGGCCACCGACTCCGACCTCTGGCTGGTGTACGTCGCCGACGACAGCGCCCTGGTCGTGGTGGGCCTGTGGGAGCTGCTGGAGACCCCGGCCCAGATGAGCGAGGTCGGGGAGCGGGTGCTCGCCGAGACCGTGCAGCGCCTGGTGAAGGTGGAAGGGTTCCCGGCCGAACGGGTGGCCACGGAGGTCCGCGTCGGGCGGGCGACCGACGTGCTCGCCCAGCTCAGCTCCCAGGCCGGGATGGCGGTGGTGGGACGCCGCTCGCTGTCGGGCCTGGAGCGGATGTTCGTCGGCTCGACCAGCGTCGGGCTCGTGACCACCGCCGCCTGCCCGGTGGTCGTGATCTCCGCGGCGTCGACGCCGGAGGAGACCGGGCGCTTCCGCTCGGTCGCGGTGGCGGTGAGCAGCTGGCCGCCGCACAGCGGCGCGCTGGAGTGGGGCGTCCGCGAGGCGTCGGCGCGCGGCGCGGGCCTGCGCGTCGTCCACGTGCTGTCCGAGCTGGTCGAGCTTCCGGTCGGGCTGTTCGCCAACGTCAGCGCAGACCTCGAACGCCACGTCGCGTCGCTGCGCGAGGACAACCCGCACACGCCGATCGAGGTGCAGGTGCTCCAGGGCAGCCCGATCGACGAGCTGGTCGGCCTGAGCCGGGAGGTCGACCTGCTCGTGGTCGGCATCCACACGGGCGGCCTGGCCCTCAGCGGGCTCGTCCGCGGGCTGATGGCCCACGCCCTCTGCCCGGTGGCGCTGATCCGGTAGCCGCCGCCCGGCCGGGCGTCAGGGCAACGGCACCGTCTCGCCGAGGACCGCCGGGCGGGCGGCCAGCCCGAGCCGGTCGTGCGCCTTCCCGGCCAGGGCGGACGCCGACTCCGGCGTGCCGTGCACGGCGAACACCGTCGTGGGGGCCGGCGACAGCGCGGCCAGCCAGTCCAGCAGCTCGGAGCAGTCCGCGTGGACCGAGAACTCCTCGTCCTGGAGCACCTCCGCGCGCACCGCCACCTGGCGCCCGTGCATCTTCAGCGTGGTGACGCCGTCGAGGAGGGCCCGGCCGCGGGTGCCGGCGGCCTGGTAGCCGGCCAGCACGACGGCGTTGCGGCTGTCGGGGAGCAGGTGCTCGAGGTGGTGCAGCACCCGACCGCCCGTGGCCATGCCGGAGGAACTGATGATCACGCAGGGCATCGTGGGCCGGTTCAGCGCGATCGACTCCTCCGTGGAGTGCACCTCGTGCAGCCGGGGCAGGTCGACGAAGCCGGTCACGTCCAGGTCGGGACGCAGTTCGCCGGCGAAGCGCGGATCGCGGTAGACCCCCAGCGCGGCCAGGGCCATCGGCGAGTTCACGAAGACCGGGAGGTCGGGGATCCGCCCGTCCCTCATCAGGTTCGTGAGCGTCTGGAGGACCACCTCCGTGCGGTCGACGGCGAAGGCCGGGATGAGCACGGAGCCGCCCCGGCGGGCCGTCCGCCGGATGAGGTCGGCCAGCGGCTCGTGGGCGGCCCCGGACGGGTCGTGGTGCTCGCGGTCGCCGTAGGTGGACTCCACGACAACGGCGTCCGCACCCTCGGGGACCTCTCGCGCCCGCAGGACGGGGTGCTCGTGCCGTCCCAGGTCGCCGGAGAACAGCACCGACGCCGACGGCGTCCGCACCCGGATGCTCGCCGCGCCGAGGATGTGCCCGGCCCGGGTCCAGCGCGCCGTCCAGCCCTCGCCGAGGTCCTCGTCCTCGTCGTAGTCGACGACCCGGAGCAGGCGCAGCGTCCGCTCGACGTCGGCCTCGGTGAACAGGGGCAGCGGCGGGGTGTGCCGGGAGTAGCCGTGGCTGGCGGCGTACTCGGCGTCCCTCTCGGCGAGGAAGGCGGCGTCGCGCAGCACGATCTCGGCGAGTTCGCAGGTGGCCTCCGTGGCCAGGACCACCCCGGCGAACCCGTCGCGCACGAGGGCGGGCAGGTACCCGACGTGGTCGGTGTGGGCGTGGGTGAGCAGGACCAGGTCGATGCTCTGCGGGGGCACCGGGAAGGGCTGCCAGTTGCGCTCGCGCAACTCTTTCTCGCCCTGGAAGACCCCGGCGTCCACCAGGACGCGGCGCCCACCGTCGGCGAGCAGGAACTTCGAGCCGGTCACCGTGCCGGCGCCACCGAGGAAGGTGAGGCGGGATGCCATGGCTCCAGCTTCCCGCACCCCGGTCGGTCCGGTGCCGACGAGCGCAGGAAAGGAGTGGGGAATTCGGCAGGAATTCACTGCGTGAGAAGCGTTGACGGCCTCTCAGGTTCGGCTTAGGGTCGGCCCATCCGGGTCCATGGCCCGCACCCCATCTCTGCAACCCGAAAGGTGGCAGTCTTGTCACTGAGGAACAAAGCCCTCGTGGCGGCAACGGCAGCGGCCCTGGCCCTGTCCGCCCCGAGCCTGGCGAACGCAGCTCCCACGAAGTCCCCCGACGACGCCTTCCGCAAGGCGCCCTCCAGCGGCCGCCTGAGCGCCACCGTGAGCGCGAGCCTCCTGGACTCCAACGCCAAGGTCAACGTGATGGTCCAGATGACCGGCGACCCGGTCGCGGTGGCCGAGGCGAAGGCCGACCGGACGTTCTCCCGGTCCGAGCGCGACAAGGTCAAGCAGAAGCTGCGCAAGGCCCAGGACGCGATCAGTGGCGACATCACCGCCAAGGGCGGCAAGGTGCTGTCGCGGATGCAGTCGGCCTACAACGGCATGCAGGTGCGGATCGCGAAGGGCAAGGCCGACCAGCTGGCATCGCTGCCGGGCGTGGCCGCCGTGCACACGCTGACCCCGAAGACCGTCGACAACACCGTGTCGGTGCCGTTCCTCGGCGTCCCCCAGGTCTGGCAGGACACCGGCTACACGGGCAAGGCGGTCAAGGTGGCGATCATCGACACCGGCATCGACTACACCCACGCCGACTTCGCCGGGCCGGGCACGACGGCGGCGTACGACGCGGCGAAGGCCGCCGGCACCCAGCCGGCCGACCCGGCGCTGTTCGGCCCGAACGCCCCGCGCGTCAAGGGCGGCTACGACTTCGTCGGTGACGACTACGACGCGTCCGGCGACACCGGCTCCACCACCCCCGCGCCCGATCCCAACCCGCTGGACTGCAACGGGCACGGCACGCACGTCGCCGGGACGGCCGCCGGGAGCGGCGTCACCCCGGACGGCAAGACCTACGCCGGCCCGTACAACGCCGCCACCGCGACGACCGCCTTCAAGGTGGGCCCGGGCGTGGCTCCGCAGGCGGACCTGTACGCCCTGCGCGTGTTCGGCTGCGAGGGTTCCACCGACGTCACCGTCCAGGCCATCGACTGGGCCGTCGACAACGACATGGACGTGATCAACATGTCCCTCGGCGGCGCCTACGGCGACCCGGACGACCCGGACGCGGTCGCGGCGAGCAACGCCGTCGCCGCGGGCGTGGTGGTCGTGGCCTCCTCCGGCAACGAGGGCCACAACCCCTACGTCACCGGCTCCCCCGGTGACGGCCACGGCGTGATCTCGGTCGCCGCTGTCGACAGCACCGCGACCTTCCCCGGCGTCAGCCTCACGGTGGCCGGGCAGAAGATCCCCGCGATCAACGCCAACAGCGCACCGCTGCCCTCCGACGGGCTCAAGGTCGTGGTGGTCACCGACGACCCGGCGACGGAGGAGAACGAGGCGCTCGGCTGCTCCAAGGCCGCGTTCGACAAGGCGGGCGTCACGTCCGGCGCCAACCAGGTCGCGGTGGTCACCCGTGGCACCTGCGCCCGGGTCGCGAAGGCGATCTTCGGCCAGCAGGCCGGCGCGGCAGCCGTGGTGATGATCAACACCGACCCGGCCTACCCGCCGTACGAGGGTGAGATCACCAGCAACCCCGACGACGGCGTGCCCTACACGGTCACGATCCCGTTCCTGGGCGTGCGCAGCACCGACGGCGCCGCGCTCCGCGCCGCCGACGGCGAAACCCTCACCCTGGCCGAGATGACGCTGGACAACCCTGCCTACCGCGACTACGCGTCGTTCTCTTCCGCGGGCCCGGCGACCGGTGACTCCAGCCTCGCACCGAACATCTCGGCGCCCGGTGTGTCCATCTCGTCCGCGGGCGTGGGCACCGGCTCGGACGCCGCGGTGAACTCCGGCACCTCGATGGCCGCCCCGCACGTGGCGGGCGTCGCCGCGCTCGCCGTGCAGGCGCACCCGTCCTGGAAGGCGGAGGACATCGCCGCGACCCTCGGCAGCACGTCCGACCCGGACAAGCTGGCGGCCTACTCGCCGGTGCTCGGCGGCGGCCTGGTGGACGCGGCGCAGGCGGTCGGGACCACGGCCTTCGCGACCGGTGACACCTTCCGCACCAGCAACGGCCGGATCTCCGTGCCCTCGCTCAGCTTCGGCTTCGACGAGCCCACCGTGGCCTCGGTCGGGGTGAAGACGATCGAGATCACGAACCGGGGCAAGAAGGCGGTCACCTACAGCATCGCGGCCGAGGCGGCCGACGGCTCGCTGCCGGCGAAGCTGCGCTTCAGCAGCCGCACCGTGAAGGTGCCGGCGAGAGGCAGCGTGCGGGTGGCGGTCACGATGGTGCTGCCGGCGTCCTCGATCGGTTCCTCGATCGCCGGCGACGACCAGTTCTCGTTCTACCAGGCCTCCGGCAACGTCGTCCTCACCTCCAGCGAGGGCGTGCTGCGGGTGCCGTACCTGCTGGTTCCCCGTGCCCAGGCCCACGTCGTGGGCACCATCACCAACCCGCGCGGCTGGGCGAAGAACACCAACGGCACCGGCACGGCCGACACCGCGAAGCCGGTCGTGCCCGACACGCTCGAGGTGAAGCTGGCCAACCCGATGGGTGCCATCGACGCCGACGCCGACTTCTACAGCTGGGGACTGTCCGACCCGAAGGACGTCGCCCGTGACGCCGACGGCAGCGGGTACGACCTCCGCTCGGTGGGCGTCCAGTCGTTCGACAACGGCGACGACAAGCTCATCGTCTTCGCCGTGAACAACTGGACCCGGTGGTCGAACGCGGCATCGAACGAGTTCGACGTCCCGATCGACACCAACGCCGACGGCGATCCCGACTGGGTGCTGTTCAGCTACGACTCCGGCCTCGTGCGGGCCGGAGAGGTGGACGGCGTCACCGAGGTGTTCCTCCAGGAGGTCGCCACCGGTGCCCTCTACGCCACCGGCTACCTGGCCCAGGCACCGACCGACAGCAGCACGCTGCTGCTGCCGGTGAACGCGGCCGACCTCGGCCTGACCGCGGCGTCCGGAGCCTTCGCCTACGGTGCGGCCAGCTACTCGATCGCCTACACCGGCGCCGGGGACGAGATCGCCGGCACGGCGAGCTACGACCCGTGGGCCAAGGCGGTCGCCGACGGCGACTACGTCACGGTGGAACGCAACCGGACGGCCAAGGTGTCGGTGGCGGTGGACGCGGCGAACTTCGCCGCCCAGAAGCCCAAGGGCCTGATGGTCGTGGTGTTCGACAACGGCGCAGGCAAGGAGGAGGCACTGCTCCTCGGCGTCCGCTGAGCTGAAGACCCGACGGCCCCCGTCCGCTTCGCGCGGCGGGGGCCGTTCGGCGTCCAGGGCCGGGAGGAACGGGACGGTCCGGGTGTCAGCGCTCGCAGAGCATCGGGCGTCCGCTCTTGCCGAAACGGTAGTCGTAGGTGGTGCCGGCCACGCTGACGACCACCTGCATGCCGTCCACCAGGGCCTGGGTGTAGGAGACGCCGGGCTTGGGGCAGCCCAGGGCACCGCTGTTCCAGGTGACCGACCGGGCGCTCACCAGCTGCACGTCGTCGGTGGGCATACCACGTCCGGACAGGTCGGCGAGGATCGCTGCCCACCGGTCGGCCGGGACGGAGGCCGCGGTGCCGCTCGGGCCGGCGGTCGGCAGCGGCGAGGTGGTCTGGAAGGGGGGACGGGAGGGGGACGGGGTGGTCATCGGGGTTCCTCCGCTCGCGCAGCCGGACAGGGTGACGGCGAGCAGGGCGCCCGCCACGACCAGGGTGTTCCGCATGCCCGCCTCCTCCGCTTTCCCTCCAGCGTAGGCGCGCCCGACGGGGTGCGGGCAGCTCAGCCGAGCGTGCGCGCCTCGCGCGCGGCGGCGCGGGAGCCGTCCGGGTCGCCAAGGCGCCACAGCAGTCCCACCAGCGACTCCAGCACGGCGGCCAGCTCGTCACGATGCCCGGGATCCACGGCGGCCAGCGGACGCAGCACGGCGGCCAGCCTGTCCTGCGCCGCTGCGAGCGCCGCGTCGCTCAGGGCCGCCCGGACCGCGGCGCGGGCCGCCTCGAGTTCCTCCGCCGCCGCGCGCGCCGCTTCCGGGTCGACGGCGGGCCGGTGCTCCTCGGCGAGAGCGCGCCGGCGCGCCTCGGCCGCCTCCCGGGCGGCCTCCTCCTCGCGGGCCGCCCGCTGCGCTGCCTCCTCTGCCGCCCTGGCCAGGGCCGCCTCCTCCGCACGGCGGGCTGCGTCCGCCTCTGCGGCGGCCCTGCGCTCGGCCTCCGCGCGCTCCTGGGCGCGCCGTGCCGCGTCCGCCTCCGACTGCGCGCGCAGGGCGGCCTCCGTCCGCTCGGCCTCCGCGCGGGCGGCCACTCCGGCGAACACCGCAGCCTGCTCGGCCTGCTGCCAGCGTGCCCGGGCCGCGGCCGGGTCGGCGGGCGACAGCGCGGCCGTGCCCTCGAGGGGCGCCCAGTCGGCACGCTCGCCCGGGGCCGGCGTCGCGGGCGGGGACGGGGGTTCGACGGTCAATGCCGCGGCCTCCGAGGGACGTCCGGCGGCAACGAGGGCCGCGGCCAGGCCGGCGCGGGCGAGGGCGGCGGCGTCCGGGACTCCCAGCCCGTCGAGCAGGGACACCTGTGCGCGGCGCAGCGCGATCGCCGCGTCCGTGCTGCCGGTGAGGGCGAGGCGACCGGCGTAGGGCTCGTGGACGGCGGTCACGGGCGCGGCGGCGATGCGGGCGACCGCGGGGCGGCGCGTCGCCGACGGTGCCTCCGCCAGCGCGCCCGCGTGGGCCTCGAGGGCCAGCCGGTGGTGCGCGAGCGCGGAGTCGGGCCGTCCGGCGGCCCAGCGGCAGTCGGCGGCAAGCAGGTGGACGGCGACCGCCAGGTAGGCAGGCGGGGCCACCGATCCGGCCAGGCGGACCTCCGCCGCGTCCGCGTGGGCGTTGGCCCCGGCCACGTCGGTGGCCAGCAGGGCGCGGGCGCGGGCCACCAGCATCCAGATCGCCACCGGGTCGGGGAGGCTCTCGCGCAGGGGCAGGCGTCCCAGCTGGCCGCGCCACGCCTCGAGCGCGTCGAGGGTGCGGCCGGCGGCGTCCGCCTGGCCGAGGCCGGCCTGGACGGCGGCGAGCTGCGCGGAGGCGGCGGCGTAGCGTCCGGCGTCGGCCAGGGACGCGTACGGGCCGGACGGGCCGCGGGAGGCGAGGATGCGGGCGGCGAGCACGACGGACTCGGGCGCGTCGGTGGCGGCGTCGAGGACGTCCCACGTCAGCAGCCGCACGGCCGTCAGCTCGACCAGGGTGTCGGCGAGCTCCTCGGCGCGCTGCGGGTCGGACATCGCGGCCACCCTCAGCCTGCGCGCAGCCGATGCCAGCTCGCGCCGCTCGGCCTCCAGGGCGTCCAGTGTCATCGCCACCTCCTGACCCAAGCATGACGCATGCCGCCGCTGGCCCGGCGGGTCGGCGTCGGGCCGGGGCGCGGGCACCTGCCCGCTGTGCCCGCGCGGGGCGTAGCGTTCCGCCTGGAGGTGTCGCGAATGTCCCAGTGGGAGAACCTGCCCCAACCGCTTCCGGAACGGCCGGTGGCGCCGGTCAGCGCGTCCTGGGCCGGTTTCAGCGCCGACCCGCGGGTTCCGGCGAACCAGCCGCTGCGGGCCTCGGACGCCGACCGGGACTTCGCGTCCCTGCTGCTCTCGCGGGCCCGTGGCGAGGGCCGACTCGACCAGGCCGAGCACGACGCGCGGGCGCTTGCGGTGTCGCGGTCACGCACGCTGGGCGAGCTGGCGCCCCAGGTGGCGGACGTGATGGTCGCGCACGCCGTGGCCGCCCCGTCGGGGCCGGGGCAGAACCGGTTCCTGCGGGCCGGTGTCGCCGGCTGGGCGGGGCTGGCACTGATGTTCAACGCCATCTGGCTGATGACCGTGCTGACCACCGGACAACTGCTCTACTACTGGCCGATGTGGCCGATGCTCGGTACCGGCATCCCGGTGGTGATCGCGCTGCTCTACGGCGGCTCGGGCGCAGAGGACGCCGGGCGCGCTGCGCGGCGTGCCGAGTACCGCGCCGCCCGGGACGGGCACCGGGCGCTCAGGGACGAGCGGAAGGCCGGGCGCGACCAGCGGAGGGCCGACCGCTACCAGGCCCGGGCCGCCCTGCGCCGGGGCGAAAACCCTCCAGAGCTGCCCCCGGGCCCCGACCTGCGCTGAGCCCCGCGGTCCTGTTCGTTCGCCCCTCCGGCGGGGGGGGTGTGCTTGCATGGAGGCGGGAGGACTCATGGAGAGCTTCGCCGTCCCCGGCGTGGTCGTCCGTACCATCGCCGTCGGCCACATGGACAACAACGTCTACCTGCTCACCGCCACCACGGGCGAGCGGCTCCTGGTCGACGCGGCCGCCGACCCCGACGCCATCGAGGGACTCCTTGCCGTGGGCGCGGACGGGCCGTCCCGGCTCGACCACGTGCTGACCACGCACAGCCACCGCGACCACCTCGGGGCGCTCGCCGCCGTCGTCCGCGCCCATCCGGAGGCCGCGACCCTGGCCGGGGAGGACGACGCGGAGGCGATCACCGGGTCCACCGGGGTGGAGATCACGCGTCCGCTGCGCAACGGCGAGGTGATCGCGCTCGGCGGGGTGGATCTCGACGTGATCGGCCTGCGTGGCCACACGCCCGGCTCGGTCGCCCTCGCCTGCTCCCGCCCGGGATCACCGACGCACCTGTTCACCGGCGACGCGCTGTTCCCCGGCGGCGTCGGCCGCACCCGCAACGAGCGCGACTTCCGCTCCCTCCTCGACGACGTGGTCGAGCGGGTCTTCTCCGTCTTCCCCGACGACACGGTCGTCTGGCCCGGCCACGGCCGTCCCACCACCCTGGGCGCCGAGCGCCCCCACCTGGACCAGTGGAGCGCCCGCGGCTGGTGACCCGCCCGCGCGCCGGGATCGGCTGTCCGGGGTCTGTCCGTAGTCGGCTCGCGCTCGTGCTCGTCCGCCCCGTCCCGCCCGGGACGCGCCCCCCGTCCCACCCGTCCCACCCGCGGCGTTCGCTCCCGAGTGCAACTCCTGCCGCCGGAATTCCGGTGGCGAGGGTTGCACTCGGCAGCGAACGCGGACGGGGGTGGCGCGGACGCCGGTGGCGCGAGGGTGACCTGCTGGCCCCCGTCCCACCTGTCCCACCCGCGGCGTTCGCTCCCGAGTGCAACTCCTGCCGCCGGAATTCCGGTAGCGAGGGTTGCACTCGGCAGCGAATGCGGACTTGGGGGGACGGGGGGCGGGAAGGGGGACGCGGACGCGGTCAGGCGGCGGAGCGGCGGTGGGACCGGTTGCGGTTGAACATGCGTCCCATGAGGTGCCAGGCGGTGGGCGGGTCCGAGCGGGTGAAGGCCCACTCGGGGTCGGTGAGCATGCGGGCGCCGGCGAGGCCGGCGACCATCGCGATCGCGGCGAGGACGGTGGCGACGCCGTTCTGCATCGCCTGCACGACGTCGGCCTGGTCGAAGTAGATCAGCGTCCGCAGCGCCGCGGAACCGGGGATCGACACCAGCACGGTGGGCACCGTCATGATGATCTTCTCCATGTCGAAGAGCCGCGCGGCGAGCGCGCACAGCAGGCCCATCAGGAAGGTGCCGACGAACGTCGCGACGTGTGCCTTCACGCCGGCCTGCAGCATCAGCAGCCGCGGGACGTTGCCCAGCAGGGCCGCCACCCCGGACGCGACCGCCATCCGCCACGGCGAGTTGAACATCATCGCCCAGCCGAAGACCGCGAAGAAACTGGCCAGCAGCAGCGCCGTCCACACCACGCCGGGTGGTGCGTCCAGCGGCGGCACCAGGTCGGGGGACGCGCCGCTGAGCGTCACCATCATCCACACGCCGATGGTGATCGCGAGCAGGACCATCGCCGCGTAGGTCAGCCGCGGGAGTCCGGCGAGCAGGTCGATGCGGGTCAGGTCGAGGCCCGCGGTGACGAGCGGGAAACCGGGGATCAGGAAGATCGCGGCGCAGACCAGTCCTGCGGCCATCCGGGGGGACGGCCCGCCGAGGACGAGTTCCAGCAGCCGGGTGAAGACCAGGTACAGCCCCGTCGCCGTCGCGGCGGAGGTCAGCACGACGGCGAGGTGGTTGAGCTGGAAACCGCTCAGGGTGCGGTGCAGCCAGTAGGCAAGGCCGGACGCGGGCAGCACCGCGGCGACCTCGCGCCACGACCCGTTGGTGAGGACGGTGATCGAGCCGCACGCCACAGCGACGAGCAGCACCTGCAGCCAGGTCGGGTACAGGCGCGGCGTCCGCTCGATGCGGTCGAGCATGGCGTCCACCTCGGCGACGGTCGCGCGCTCGGGCAGGTTCTGGGCGAAGTCCTTCAGCATCGCGATCCGGTGGGCGTTCACGCCGGGGGCGCTGATCTCGGCCACCTGGGTGCGGAAGATGCCACGACGCTGCACGGTGAGCACGATGTCGGTGAAGGTCACCTGCGCGCGGATGCGGCCGATGCCGACCGTGCGGGCCACCGCCCGCATCACCTCGCGGACCCGCAGGCCGGAGGTGCCGGCGCCGAGCATCATGATGCCCGCGCGCAGCACGACGTTGGAACGGCGGATGAGGTGCCGCGGCTCCAGGGCGTCCTCGTGCTCGTGCTCGTCGAAGTCGGCCTCGGGCTGGGTTTCCACGTGACCCAACGGTAGACGCACTCGACGGCGCCCACCGCCGCTGACCGAACTCGCCGCACGGGACGGTCGTCAGTGGCGCAACGACCCCCAGTCGCCCAACGCACCCTCGAGGGCGCCGAGCGCGGACTCGACCAGCGGCGCGCGGTCGTTGTCGGGGCAGCCGTCGGACGCCCACTGCTGGGCCGCAGCCCCGAGGAACCCGAGGAAGCCGAGGATGGCCAGCTGGGCGCGGCGCTCGTGGGGGTTGTGCAGCTGCGAGACGAGCCCGTCGACGAGGTGGCTGCGGTAGGTGCGGCGCAGGTCCTCCACCCCGGACGGTTCGGACGCGGCGGTGAAGAAGGGGGACGCCCAGGCGACGCCGAGGCCCTTCACGTGGTCGAGGACGGCCTCGATGCTGACCCGCACCTGGTCGCGGGCGGAGGTGTGGGACGGCAGCTGGTCGACCACCTCCCGCTGGCGGCGGGCGAGCCGCTCGAGCTGGTCACGGACGACGGCGGTGTACAGGCCGGCCTTGTTGTCGAAGTACTTGTAGACCAGGGCCTCGGACGCGCCGGCCGCGTGCGCGACGGCGGCAACGGACACCTCGTCATAGGTGGCTGAGGTGAACGCAGACGTGGCCGCGGCGAGGATCGCGTCCGTGCGTTCCTGCGGACTGAGCCGTTGCCGGGCACGACGGTCGGGGGAGCGCATGTGGACAGCCTAGCGCTTAGTGAGCTACAGTCACTAACTGTATTGAGGATTACTCACTAGGAGGACCGATGGGCTGGGCCGACACCGTCATCTGGTGGCACTGCTACCCCCTGGGCTTCGTGGACGCCGAGCGCACGGCGATCGACCGCACCGAGCACCGGCTCGGCCGGATCGCGAACTGGCTCGACTACGTCGTCGAACTGGGTGCCAACGGGCTGCTGATGGCGCCCGTGTTCGCGTCCGCGTCCCACGGCTACGACACCCTCGACCACTTCCGCATCGACCCGCGGCTGGGCGACGACGCCGACTTCGACGACCTCGTCGCGAGGGCGCGCGAGCGTGGCATCCGCGTGCTGCTGGACGGGGTGTTCAACCACGTCGGCGCCGGCCACGAGATCGTGCGGCGGGCGCTCGCCGGGGGCCCCGCATCGGCGGACGGCGCGTGGATCCGCTGGGTCGGCGACTACCCGCGCGGGTTCGAGGGCAACCTCGACCTGGTGGAACTCGACCTCGCGCACCCGCCCGTCCAGGACTACGTGGTCTCCGTGATGACCCACTGGCTCGACCTGGGCGTGGACGGCTGGCGCCTCGACGCGGCCTACGCCCCGGGGGCGGACGCGTGGCGCCCGATCGTCGACCGCGTCCGGGCGGCCCATCCCGACGCGTGGCTGCTGGCCGAGGTCATCCACGGCGACTACGCGGACTTCGTGGCCCGCTCCGGCGTCGACTCGGTCACCCAGTACGAGCTGTGGAAGGCCACCTGGAGCTCGCTGAACGACCACAACCTGCACGAACTGGCCTGGACGCTGGGACGGCACGCCTCCTTCGGCGCTTCCTTCCGGCCGCTGACCTTCATCAGCAACCACGACGTCACCAGGATCGCGACGAAGCTCACCGACCCGCGTGCCCTGCCGCTGGCGACGGCCCTGCTGCTCCTGCTGCCGGGCGTCCCGTCCATCTACGCCGGGGACGAGCAGGGGTTCACCGGCGAGAAGACCGACGGTCCGCGCGGCGACGACGCGGTGCGGCCACCCTTCCCGGCCGATCCGTCGGGGCTCGCGCCGTTCGGGCGCGACGTCCACGAGCTCTACCAGCGACTGGTCGCGCTGCGGCGGAACCACCCGTGGCTGGTGTCGGCCGCGCCGACGGTGAGGGTGGTCACCAACGACACGATGACGATCGAACTCGCCGGCGGCGACCAGCGGCTCACCCTCGCGCTGAACCTCTCGGAGGCGCCGGTCGACCTGCCCGGGACGCACGGCCTTCTCGGCGTGGGTCCCTTCGGCTGGGCGCTGGGCTGAGCGCCCCCCGTAGTCTGGCGGGGTGCCCACCTTCGTCAAGACCGCGGATGGGGAACTCGAGCGCCTCGACCAGGAGGCCGCCGGCCTGCGGTGGCTGGCCGGGGCGGAGCAGGACGGCGGCACCCGCATCGCCGCCGTGGTGGCGGCGACCCGGACGCGCCTGGAGATCGAGCACGTGCGCGAGGTCGACCCGGGTGTCGGGGACGCCCGCCGTCTGGGTGCCTCCCTTGCCCGCACCCACGCCGCCGGGGCGTCCTGGTTCGGCTGCCCCCCCGACGGCTGGCCGGGCGGCACGACGATGGGACGTTCCCGGCAGCCCTACCTGCTCGCCGAGCCGGACGGGCCGCACTCCTGGGGCAGCTTCTACGCGTGGCACCGGATCGCGGTCTTCGCCCGGCGGCTCCGCGACGCCGGGCAGCTCGACCCGGCCGGCGCCGCCGTCTACGACCGGTTGTGCGAACGCCTGGCCGACGGCGTCCACGACGCCCCGCAGCCCGCGCTGGTACGCAGTGGCGTGGCGCGCGTCCACGGCGACCTCTGGGCGGGCAACGTGCTGTGGGACGGCGGGCGCACCGGCGCGGTGCTGGTCGACCCGATGGCGCGCGGCGACCACGCGGAGAGCGACCTGGGCATGCTGGCGCTCTTCGGGCTGGCGCACCTGAACCACGTGTTCGCCGGGTACGACGAGGCGTCCCCGCTGGCGGACGGGTGGCGCGACCGGCTCGCCCTGCACGCCCTCTCGCCCCTGATGTTCCACGCGCTGCTGTTCGGCGGCGGGTACGGCGCGCGGGCGCTTTCCGTGGCCCGGCGCTACACGGGCGGCCCCCGCGCGGCCTAGAGTGCGGACGATGTCCTCCAGCCCTGCGTCACTGGCGCACCTGCGCCGCGCGCGCGACCTGATCGACCGGGAGTACGCGCGTCCGCTCGACGTGCCGGCGATGGCCCGCCAGGCGCTGATGTCGCCCGCCCACTTCTCCCGGGAATTCAAGGCCGCCTACGGGGAGACGCCCTACGGCTACCTGATGACCCGCCGCATCGAGCGCGCGATGGCGTTGTTGCGGGCCGGCGCCTCGGTGACCGACGCCTGCATGGCGGTCGGGGCGACCTCGCTGGGCTCGTTCAGCTCGAGCTTCACCCAGCTGGTCGGCGAGACGCCCAGCGCCTACCGCGCGCGCGACCACTCCGCCAGCGAGGCGATGCCCGCGTGCATGGCCCGGCTCCTGACGCGCCCGACCCGGTTCGGCCGGATCGAGCAGGATTGAAGAAGCGCGGTGCGCGTCCGGACGCCTACGGTCGGGGCATGGACATCTCGCTGAAGTACGCACCGGTCACCGTGGACGACGTGGACGCCGCGATCGCGTTCTACACCGACGGCCTGGGCCTCGAGGTGCGCAACGACGTGGCCTCCGGCGGTTTCCGCTGGGTCACCCTCGGCGCCCCCGGTGGAGGAGGGACGGAGCTCGTGCTCTCCGAACCGGGCGGCGGTCGCTCCCCCGAGGACGCCAGCGCGTTGCACGCGCTGCTCGCCAAGGGCGCGCTCCCGTTCCAGGTGTTCGAGGTCGCCGACCTCGACGCGACCTTCGAGCGGCTCCGCGCGGGCGGCGCCGAGGTCCTCGCCGAGCCGGCCGACCAGCCGTGGGGGCCGCGCGACTGCGCGTTCCGTGACCCCGCGGGGAACACCGTCCGGATCAACCAGGCCGGCTGAGCGGCCGTCCTCAGGCCGTGGCGTGGTGCAGGTAGCACCAGCGCCAGTTCTCGCGCGGCTCTGCGGACTGCATCACCGGATGCGTGGTGTCGCGGAAGTGCGCGGTGGCGTGCCGTCCGGGCGAGGAGTCGCAGCACGCGACGTTCCCGCACTCCAGGCACCTCCGCAGCGCCACCCAGGTGAGTCCCTCGGCCACGCAGCGGCCGCACGACTCCGCCGGCGGCTCGTCGAGGGCCGGGTAGCGGTCGAGGTCGGCGCAGCCCTCCCCGACCCGGTGGTGCGCCGCGGGGTCGCGCGGCGCGATCGTCTCCGCGCTCGCGTCGTCGATCATCGATTCCTCGAGGTCGAGCTGGGCCAGCACCTCCGCGACCACCTCGGACGGCACCTGCCCGGCGTCCCTGATCTCCAGCACCCGCCGGCGTTCCGCGGCCAGCATCTCGGTGCGGATCCGTGCGTACAGGGCACTGGGCGACTCGCGGTCCGCCGCGGTGCCCAGGCGCTCCCAGGCCGCGAAGTTGCGCTGCTCGCTCCGCAGCCGGATCGTGTCGACGATGCCGTGGGGGTCCTCGAACTCCAGCTCGGCCAGGCGCTTCTCCGCCGCCTTGGACGCCTGTTGGAGCAGGGTGGCGCGGGCCAGCGCGTCCTCCATCGGGTCGGGCGGGCGGACGCGGAGCCGACGCGCCAGCCACGGCAGCGACAGGCCCTGGACGAACAGGGTGCCGGCCACCACGGTGAAGGCCACCAGGAGCAGGACCTCGCGGTAGGGCACGTCCTCGGGGATCACGAACGCCGCGGCCAGCGTGACCACGCCGCGCATGCCCGCCCACCCCAGCACGAAGGTGTTGGCCAGCGGCGGCCGCTGTCCGGTCTCCGGGTCGGCGCCCGGCCGCACCAGCAGGTAGCGGGCGGGGAACACCCACGCCAGCCGCAGCACGATCACCGCGGCGAGCGTCGCCAGGCACACCCCCACCACCAGCACGAGCGGCACGTCCGAGCGGGCGACATCTGTGATGATCCACTGGGCCTGGAGCCCGATGAGCAGGAACACCGCGTTCTCGAGGACGAACGCGATCGTGCGCCAGTTGGTGCGCTCGGTGATGCGCGACTTCGCGGTCTGGATGAGGGGTGCCTTGTGGCCGAGCAGGAGGCCCGCGACCACCACGGCCAGCACGCCGGACGCGTGGAGCTGCTCGGCGGCGAGGTAGGCCACGAACGGCACGAGGAAGGACACGGCGGTGTCGAAGACCGGGTCGGTGATCCGGCGGCGCAGCCACGCGACGACCACGAAGGTGGCGAAGCCGATCAGCACTCCGCCGCCGGCGGCGAGCACGAAGCCGCCGGCGACCTCGAGCGCGGTCACCCCGGCGCCGATCGCGGCGATCGCCGTCCGAAGTGCCACCAGGGCGGTGGCGTCGTTGAGCAACGACTCGCCCTCCAGGATCGTCACGATCCGGCGGGGGAGCCCGATCCGCCGCGCCACCGCGGTCGCGGCGACGGCGTCGGGGGGCGCGACGACCGCGCCGATCGCGAACGCCGCCGGCCACGGCAACCCGGGCAGCAGGGCGTGCACGACGACACCGACGCCGAGCGTGGTGACGATGACCAGCCCGATCGACAGCAGCAGGATCGAACGGCGGTTCTGCGCGAAGTCCACCAGCGAGGACTGCATCGCGGTGGCGTACAGCAGCGGCGGCAGCAGTCCGAGCAGCACCAGTTCGGGGGCCAGCTGGACCTCCGGCACGCCGGGCACGTAGCTGGCCGCGACCCCGGCTGCGATCAGCAGCAGCGGGGCGGGGACGCGCAGGCGCGCGGCCAGCGCCGAGCCGGCCAGGACGGCCCCGGCGAGCACGATCAGGAGGAAGGCGTTCTCCACGCGGCCATTGTTCCGGCCCGCACGGGTGCCCCCGGCCGGCGGCCGTGGGCGGAATTGCCCACTCGACGCCCCGCGAGCGTCCAGACGTCGTGCCGCGACGGGACCCTCACACTTTGCGGGCGTGCACCCGCTCGACGGCGCCGTGGCTGAAGCGGTCGCAGGCGAGGACCTCCGCCCCGGCGGCGGCGAGGTGTCGGCTCGGCCGCCGGGTGAAGTGCTCCCCGGACAACGGCACCGTGGCCAGCTCCAGCAGGTGCTGCCCGATGCGGACCAGCGGGTTGCTGGCCGCCACGTGGTCGGCCAGCAGCAGCCGTCCGCCCGGACGCAGCACGCGCAGCGCCTCGCCGATCGCTGCGGCGTCGCTGCGGACCTCGCACAGCGCGAAGGTGCACACCACCGAGTCGAAGGTCGCGTCCGGGAAGGGAAGGGACGCGGCGTCCGCCTCGCCGAGGTCGATCGGCAGGCCGAGCGCCCGCGCCCGGGTGCGGGCGACGGCGAGCACCGACGGCTCGCGGTCGACAGCGGTCAGCCGCACGCCGTCCGGGTAGTGGGGCAGGTTGAGGCCCGTGCCCACGGCCACCTCGAGGGTGTCGCCGACCGCCCGCCCGCACACCCAGGCCCGGGTGTCGGGGAACCAGCGCTGCTCCAGGCGCGCCATGAGCGTGTCGTAGCGGGCGGCCTGGTCCGGGGTGATCCTCGCCATCGGGTCATTATGTGCCCCGGCGTCGACCCGGGGTGCCGCCTGCGCGGTGCCGGCGGCGCGCGTCGGTCAGTCGAGCGTGATCCGCAGCGCGGCTGCGGCGTCTCGGGCCCGCTGCCGCGCCTGCGCGACGTCCTGCCCTCGGGCCAGCGTCACGGCCACCCGGCGCCGTCCGGAGACCGACGGCTTGCCGAACAGCCTCACCTGGCTCGTCGGCACGGCGAGCGCCTCGTCCACGCCGGCGAACCGGGGGACGCCGCTGCCCTCGGCCAGCACCGCGCACGAGGCGGCGGCAGGCTCGCCGAGCGTCTCCGCGCCGCCGGCAGGCAGCCCGAGGACGGCCCGGGCGTGCAGCGCGAACTCCGAGAGGTCCTGCGACACCATCGTCACCATGCCGGTGTCGTGGGGACGCGGGCTGACCTCGGAGAACACCACGTCCTCGCCGACCACGAACAGCTCGACGCCGAACAGCCCCCAGCCGCCGAGCGCCCCGGTGATGCGTCCGGCCACGTCCTGCGCCCGGGCAAGGGCAGCGGCGGGCAGCGCGGCCGGTTGCCAGGACTCGCGGTAGTCGCCGTCCACCTGGATGTGGCCGACCGGCGGAAGGAAGGACGTGCCCTGGGCGTGGCGGACGGTCAGCAGCGTGATCTCGGAGTCGAAGCGGACGAAGCCCTCGACGATGCAGCGCCCGCCACCGGCCCGTCCGCCCTCCTGGGCGTAGCGCCAGGCCCGGTCGACGTCGTCGGGGCCGTGCAGCACCGACTGGCCCTTTCCGGAGGAGGACATCACCGGCTTCAGCACGCACGGGTAGCCCAGCTCCGCCGCGGCGGTGGCCAGCTCCTGGCCGGTGTCGACGAAGCGGTACGGCGAGGTCGGCAGGCCCAGCTCCTCTGCCGCCAGCCGACGGATGCCCTCACGGTCCATCGTCAGCCGGGTCGCCCGCGCGGTGGGCACGACGCGGACACCGGCGTCCTCCACGTCCGCGAGCACGTCGGTGGCGATCGCCTCCACCTCGGGGACGACGACGTGCGGTCGCTCGAGCTCGATCACGGCCCGCAGCGCTGCCGGGTCGAGCATGTCCACCGCGTACGAGCGGTGGGCGACCTGCATCGCGGGGGCGTCGGGGTAGCGGTCGACCACGACGACCTCTGCGCCGAGGCGCTGGAGCTCGATCGCGACCTCCTTGCCCAGCTCTCCGGCGCCCAGCAGGAGCACGCGGGTGGCGGACGCCGACAGCGGCGTCCCGATCTCGACACTCATGCGTCCTCCTCGACACGGGACCGGTGCGGCACCATCCAAGCACCCGGTGCGGGGACGCCGGCCGGCGGGCGGCCGGGTGGGACGGTCGTGGCCGGCGGGGCCGGGTCGTCTAGATTCCGCGGCGGGACCTACGCCAGGAGCAGCCATGAGCAGACCCGTCCGCTGGGTCACGGCCTTCACGGGGTCGTCGCCCGGCGTCGACCCCGGCTACGCAGACGCGGTCGCGTCGATGGGCAGGCACCTCGCCGCCGACGGGGTCGGCATCGTCTACGGCGGTGGTCGCGCGGGCCTGATGGGCGCCCTGGCGGATGCCGCCCTGGCCGGTGGCGGGCAGGTGGTGGGCGTCATCCCGGAGGCGCTGGTGGTGCGGGAACTCGGCCATCGCGAGCTCACCCGGCTGGAGGTCGTGGCCGACATGCACGAGCGCAAGCAGCGGATGGCCACCCTCGGCGACGCCTTCGTGGCCCTGCCCGGCGGCATCGGCACCCTGGAGGAGTTCTTCGAGGCCTGGACCTGGCTGCAGCTGGGCTTCCACACCAAGCCGGTTGCGCTGTTCGACGTGGACGGCTTCTGGCAGCCGTTGGTCGACATGGTCGACCACATGGTGGCCGCCGGCTTCCTCGCGTCCGGCTACCGCGAGCAGCTGATCGTCGCCGACACCCCGGACGGGCTGCTGAGCGCCCTCAACGGATGGCGGGCCCCCTCCGGGGCCACGGACGGGCGCTCACCCGCCTGACCCCAGCGGTACGAGCCCCACGTCCCGGCCGGTTCGCCAGTCCGGTGGGCCGTCGCTCCCGGCCGGGTACTCCTCCAGCGGCAGGCGCCCCTCGCGCCAGGCGGCCAGCACCGGCTCCACGACCTGCCAGCACCGCTCGGCGGTGTCGCCGCGGATCGACAGCGAGGCGTCCCCGTCCAGCACGCCGCGGAGCACCTCGCCGTAGGCCTCCAGCCGGCCCGGGTCGAAGTCGGCGGTCAGCACCTCCCGGTTGAGCAGGTCCGGGTCGCCGGGGCCGTTCATGTTCACCTCCAGCGAGAGGCAGTCGGGCGCCAGCGCGATGTGCAGCACGTTCGGCGGGGCCGCACCTTCGAGCCCGTCCGGCACGCGCGGGGCGGGCCGGAAGGTCACCATCACCTCGCGGCGACGGCGCCCCAGGGCCTTGCCGGAGCGGAGGGTGAACGGGACGCCCGCCCAGCGCCAGGTGCCCACCTCGAGCACGACCTCCGCGAGGGTCTCCGTGTCGCGCGCGGCGTCGACGCCGTCCTCGTCCACGTAGGCGGGCAGGGCGCGGCCCTCGATGCTGCCGGCGGTGTAGCGGGCCCGCCGCGACGAGCGCGACGGGTCGTCGCCCCAGACGCGGGTGGCGCGCAGGACGGTCGCCTTGGCGCTGCGCAGGTCCGTCTCGTCGATGCTCGCGGGCGCCTCCATGGCGACGAGCGCGAGCACCTGGAGCAGGTGGCTCTGGATCATGTCGACGAGCGCGCCGGCGTGGTCGTAGTAGCGGGCGCGGTCCTCGAGCCCCAGCACCTCGTCGTAGACGATGTCGACCCGCTCGATGTGGGTGTTGCTCCACACCGGCTCGAACACCCGGTTGGCGAAGCGGACGCCGAGCAGGTTGAGCACGGTGGTCCGGCCCAGGAAGTGGTCGACCCGGTGCACGCGGTCCTCCCCGACGATGCGTCCCAGCAGCGCGTTCAGCTCGTGGGCGGAGCGGACGTCGCTGCCGAACGGCTTCTCCAGCGCGAGCACCGTTCCTTCCCCGGCGCCCATGTCCGCCAGGACCCCGCAGGCGGCCTGCGTGATGGCCGGAGGCAGCGCGAAGTAGATCGCCACCGGCGGGGTGCAGGCGTCCAGGACGCGCCGCAGCCCGTCCCGGGTGGTGACGTCCGCGGCCACGTAGCGCGTGTCGGCGAGCAGGGCGTCGACCGCCTTGCCGTGGGCCGGCCCGAAGGCCGTCCGGACGCGCTGCAGCCAGGCCGCCTCGCCGGTCTCCTCCGTGCCCGAGCCAACGAGCCGCAGGTGCCGGTGCGGCTCCACGGTGAGCAGCTGGCCGAGCGCGGGCAGGAGAAGCCGGGACGCGAGGTCGCCGCTCGCGCCCAGCACCAGCAGGGTGGCGGGTGTGGTCATACCGGCCCACTACCCGCATTCGCGGCCATCTGGCGGGGTAAGGGGGGCGCATGCGTTGTGACGAGCCCGGGTGCGCCTCATGAGCCTGCCCATCGAGGACTACGCGCTGGTGAGCGACTGCCGCACGGGGGCGCTGGTGGGGCGCGACGGCAGCATCGACTGGCTGTGCCTGCCGCGGTACGACTCGGCGTCCACCTTCGGCGCCCTGCTGGGGACCCCGGAGCACGGTCGCTGGCTGGTCGCGCCGGCCGAGGAGGGGGCGAGCGCGACCCGCGAGTACGTCGACGGGACGTTCGTGCTGGTGACCCGCTGGACGACCAGCACCGGCGAACTGGAGGTGCGCGACTTCATGCCGCAGGGTGACCGCCGCTCGGACCTCGTCCGGCGGCTCCGGTGCACCCGTGGCAGCGTCGAGGTGCGCGAGGACCTGCGGGTGCGCTTCGGCTACGCGGCGGCCATGCCCTGGGTGCGGCAGGTCGAGCGGCACGGGCTGCCGGCCCTCGTCGCGGTCGCCGGCCCGGACGCCGTGGTGCGTCGTGGGCCGCGCCTCACCGCGGACGGGCCGCAGCACGCCGCGTCCCACCGGCTCGCCGAGGGGGAGTCGGTCGACCTGAGCCTGACCTGGTTCCCGTCCCACCAGCCGGTGCCCGAGCCGCTCGACGTCGACGCCGCCCACGAGAGCACGCTGGACTGGTGGCGCACCTGGGCGTCCCGCTACAGCCACGAGGGGCCCTACCACGAGCCCGTGATGCGCTCGCTGCTCGTGCTGCGCGCCCTCACCAACGAGCAGACCGGCGGCATCGTCGCTGCAGCCACCACCAGCCTGCCCGAGCAGTTCGGCGGGCCCCGCAACTGGGACTACCGCTACGTGTGGCTGCGGGACGCGTCGCTGAGCCTGAGCGCCTTCCTGACCCACGCCTACCTGCGGGAGGCGCGCCAGTGGCGCGACTGGCTGCTGCGGGCCGTGGCCGGCGACCCGGGCGACGTCCAGATCATGTACGGGCCTGCCGGGGAACGCTTCCTGCCGGAGCGCACGATCGGCTCGCTGCCGGGCTACCAGGGCGCCGCGCCGGTGCGCGTGGGCAACGCCGCCGTGGGCCAGTTCCAGGGGGACGTGATCGGCGAGGTGATGGTGGCCCTGGCCGAGGCCAGGGAGGCCGGCCTCGAGGAGGACACCTTCTCGTGGCCGCTCCAGCGGGCGCTCGTGCGCTACGTCGAGACCCACTGGCAGCGGGAGGACCAGGGCATCTGGGAGGTGCGCGGACCCCGTCGGGTGTTCACCCACTCCCGGGTGATGGCGTGGGCAGGGCTCGACCGCGCGGTGCGGGCCGTGCGCGAGCACGGGCTTGACGGCCCCGTGGAGCGCTGGGAGTCGCTGCGCGACCGGCTGAAGGCCGAGATCGAGGAGAAGGGGTTCGACGCCGGGCGCAACAGCTACGTGCAGTCGTACGGGTCGTCCGCGGTGGACGCGGCGCTGCTGCGGCTGCCGCAGGTGGGCTTCTGTGAGGCGGACGATCCCCGCATGCTCGGCACGGTGGCCGCGATCGAGCACGACCTGCTCAACGACGGCCTGGTGATGCGCTACCGGTTCGAGGGGACGGCGATCGACGACTTCCCGCCCGGGGAGTACCCGTTCCTCGCGTGCTCGTTCTGGCTGGCCGAGCAGTACGCCCGCTCGGGACGCCTGGACGACGCCCGCGCGCTGATGGACCGCCTGGTGGGGCTGGCCAACGACGTGGGCCTGCTGGCGGAGGAGTACGACACCCGCGGGCGGCGCCACGCAGGCAACACGCCGCAGGCGCTGTCCCACCTGGCGCTGGTGCAGGCCGCCGACTGGATCGCGCGGGCGTCCGGGCAACAGGCCCCCGGCGGGCGCAGCGGGGACGCGGCGACCCGCGTGTAGCCGGCCGGTCGTCCGGCTCGGGTGGTCGCCCGGCCCGCCGCCCCGGCGCCGGGAGCGCACGGACGCCACGACCACCACGGTCGCCACGACGGCGTGCAGCGCAGCCAGCGTGCCGACGGCGGCCGGCGACGTGCCGGCCTGTGGGCCCAGCATCGAGACGAGCGCGACCGCGATCGCGCCGCCCGCCACAGCGGGAGCGCCCTGACGGTGGCGAGTTCGAGCAGCTGGAGGCTGAGCACTCCGACCAGCGCAGCGAGTGCTGAGACCGCAACGACCGACACGACGCCCGCCCGCTGGACCGTACCGCCCAGGGCAACCTCGAGCCGTACCCCGCCGGGCCCGGTGGCGATGGCGGTGGTCACGAGAGCGCAGATGGTCGCTGCCGCCACGATGACCAGGTCGGTGGTCCAGGCCGTTCGGGCGCGAGGGGTGGCTGGCGCGGGCTCGCTCACGAGGTCCTCCTGGAGGTAGGGCCCGGCGGGAGCCGCCGTGGCCTACCCGTCCCTTACCCACCGATCCGGCCGCGGGAGCAGGCCGGGCCCCTCTCTCCCGGACGAGTCTCAGCCGCGGTGCGGGGTGGCTCCCGGACGGCGGACCATCCACATCGAGGGCCGCTCAAGGCCGGTGAACCCGAACCGTTCGTAGAGCCCGTGGGCATCTTCGGTGGCCAGCAGGACGCGGGTCAGCGGCAGGCCGCCGAGGTCGTCCAGGACGCCCGCGACGAGGCGCTTGCCGAGGGAGCGCCCCCGGTGGGCGGGATCGACGAACACGTCGCACAGCCAGGCGAAGGTCGCGCCGTCGGTGACCACCCGGGCACAGGCCACCTGGCGCCCGGTGGCCACCTCGTACAGGCCGTAGTTGCGGGAGGCGGCGATCGCGGCGTCCTGCTGTGCCCGCGTCCGTCCGCGGGCCCAGTAGGACTGCTCGCTGAGCCAGCGGTGCACCTGTTCGGCGTCCACGTCGCCGGTCGCGCTGGAGAACCGGTAGGGGTCGTCGATGCTGTCCACCGCTGGATCGTAGCCGCGCCGGGGAGTCCATGGTCGGCGCTGGAGTGCACTCTGCCGTGGACCGGCGGGACCTTGCGCGCCCGGATCAGCAGGGGCTCGCCTCAGTCCGCTTGCCGTTCCGGGATGACTGAAATGCCTTGTGGGCGTACGATTTCTGCGCTAGAATCGAACACATGAACGAATCGATCGGGCCGGGCGAGACCGCACGGTTGCGCCGCGCGATCGATGCGCGCGCCAGGGCCGAGATCGAAGAGGTCGAGGCGATCGCCGAACTTGCGGAGCGGCACGAGTGGACCGCTGAGACCACCGTCGACGTGATCGGCACCCGGCCGGTACGCCTCGGGGCCGACGGCACGGCGATGGTCGACGAGTTCCTGCCGCTGGAGGTGGCCGCGCTGAAGGGCATCTCGGTCGGCGCCGCCACGTGGCTGATCCGCGACGTGGTCAACCTGAAGGCGCGCCACCCGCTGCTGTGGTTCCAGGCCACCAAGGGGCTGATCCCGATGTTCCGGGCCTGCCAGCTGGCGGCCGAGGTGGCCCGCTTCAACCTCACGCTGGAGCAGGCGCAGCAGTGGGACGCCGAGTTGGCGCCGAAGCTCCCCGGGCTGCCGTGGCGCCGGGTGCTCCAGCTGGCCCGCGGCCTCGTCACCGACATCGCCGCCGGCGCCGTCGAAGCCCTCGCCACCGAAGCGCGGGCGGCACGGTTCGTCCGCAAGCTGCCTACCGACGACCCGAGCGTCGCGTACCTGTCGGCCCGGGTGGACGCCGCCGACGCGATCTTCTTCGACGCCATGGTCGACCGGATCGCCGACATCCTCGGGGATCGCGGCGACGCCGACACCAAGGAGGTCCGCCGGGCGAAGGCGGTCGGCGTCCTCGCCACGCCCGCCCGTGCGCACCTGCTGCTCGACGAGGCCGTCGGGATCGAATCGTCGGTGCGGGCCGACGACCCGCGCCTACTGCCCGAAACCACCGTCTACGTGCACGTCGCCGAGGAGACCCTGCTCACCGGGCACGGGCCGGCGCGGGTCGAGGACGTCGGCGCGCTGGCCGCGACGATGCTGGCCCACCTGGTGGGGCACACCCGCATCCGGATCACGCCGGTCATCCGGCCTTACGCGGACGTCGCGGTCGACAGCTACGAGATCCCCGAGCGGATCCGCCGGCAGGTTGTGCTTCGCGACACCGTCGAGGTGTTCCCCTACAGCGCGCGCAGTGCCCGCCGCCAGGACCTCGACCACACCGCCCCCTATCGACAAGGCGGCACGAAGCAGACCCGGGCGGCCAACCTCGGGCCGCTGTCGCGAAAGGTGCACCGCGCCAAGACCCACGGCGGGTGGCGCCTCGACCAACCCCGTCCCGGCGTCTTCCGGTGGACCTCACCGGCCGGTGAGCGGTACCGCGTCAGTCCGTCGGGGACCGTCCGGCTCGGGCGGAATCCCCGCCACAGGGCGTTCGACGAGGCGCTGTGGCGACACGATCGCGAGTCGAGTCCGCCCGACTGACCGCGAGCCTCAGTGGCCCGAGATCAGGTCGGCCACCTTCGCGACCGGCGCGGTCGTGGGACGTCCGCCGCGCTCCTGGCGGTCAGCGGCCCGGTAGGCGGCGTAGATGGTCTGGACCCCCAGCCAGCGCAGCGGCTCCGGCTCCCACCGGCGGACCCGGCGTCCGACCCAGGGCAGCGCGGTGAGGTCGCTGTCGCGGCCCAGCACCAGGTCGGTCAGGGTGCGCCCGGCCAGGTTCGTCGTGGCCACCCCGGTGCCCACGTAGCCGCCCGCCCAGCCGACGCCGGTGGCGTGGTCGAAGCCCACGGTGGCCGTCCAGTCGCGCGGGACGCCCAGCACCCCGGCCCACGCGTGGTCGACGGCCGCGCCGGCCGCGGCGGGGAAGAAGCTGCGGAGCAGGCCGGTGAGGGCCTCGATCGTGCGGTGCTGGGTCACGCCATCGGTGTCGACGCGCGAGCCGTAGCGGTAGGGCACCCCCCGCCCGCCGAAGGCGATCCGGTCGTCCGCGGTGCGTTGGGCGTACATGTAGACGTGCGCGTAGTCGCCGAGCGTCTGGGCCCCCTCCCAGCCGATCTGCGCCCACACCGCCGCGGGCAGCGGTTCGGTGACGATCATCGAGGAGTTCATCGGCAGCCAGGTGCGGTGCTCCGCAGGCAGGTTGGCGGTGAAGCCCTCCGTGGCGCGCACGATGGCCGGTGCCCGCACGATGCCGCGGTCGGTGTGCACCGCGCCCGGACCGATGGCGGTCACTGTGGTGTCCTCGTGGATCGTCACGCCCAGCGACTCGACCACCGCCGCCAGCCCGCGCGCGAGCTTCGCCGGGTGCAGCCGGGCGCAGTGCGGCTGCCAGGTGGCGCCCAGCGCGCCGCTGATCGCGATACGGTCGTTCGCCTCGTCCGGGCCGAGCAGTTCGACGCCGGTCTGTGGCCACAGCGACTCGCTCGCGTGGAAGGCGCGCATCCGTGCGACCTGCGCGGGGGTCCGGGCCACGGTGAACTCGCCGCCCTTGACGATGTCGGCCTCGATGCCCTCCGCGGCGGCGACGGCGATCACCTCGTTCACGGTGTCGTTCATCGCCTGCTGGAAGGCGACCACCGCGGTGCGTCCGTGGGTGGCGAGGTACCGCTCTCGGCCGCCGGTGATGGAGTTGACGCACCAGCCGCCGTTGCGTCCCGAGGCGCCGAAGCCGGCGAAGCGCTGCTCGAGCACGACCACCCGGGCGTCCGGGCTGACCTTCTTCAGGTAGTAGGCGGTCCACAGGCCGGTGAAGCCCGCGCCGACGATGCACACGTCGGCCTCGCAGGGCCCGGGCAGGGGCGGGCGGGGGGACGGGCGCCCGAGCTGCTCCCACCAGAACGAGACCCTGCCGTTGGTGGTCATGCCCTCCTCGCCCTCCGCGCCGTGGGTCAGTGCTGCATGTCGACGAAGCGGCTGTAGTGGCCCTGGAAGGCCACCGTCACCGTACGGGTCTGCCCGTTGCGGTGCTTGGCGACGATGAAGTCGGCCTCGCCCGAGCGCTCGGACGCGTTGTTGTACATGTCGTCGCGGTGCAACAGGATCACCATGTCGGCGTCCTGCTCCAGCGAGCCCGACTCGCGCAGGTCGGACAGCATCGGCTTCTTGTCGGTGCGCTGCTCGGGGCCACGGTTGAGCTGCGACAGCGCGACCACGGGCACCTCCAGCTCCTTGGCCAGCAGCTTCATCTGCCGCGAGAACTCCGACACCTCCAGCTGGCGGCTCTCCACCCGCTTGCCCGAGCTCATCAGCTGCATGTAGTCGACGATCACGAGCTTCAGGTCGTGGCGCTGCTTGAGGCGCCGCGCCTTCGCGCGGATCTCCATCATGGTCAGATTGGGGGAGTCGTCGATGAACAGGGGCGCGGACGACACGTCCGCCGTCTTCCGCGCGATGCGCGCCCAGTTCTCGTCGCTCATGTGGCCCTTGCGGATGTCGTGCAGCGGCACCTGCGCCTCTGCCGAGATCAGGCGCATGACGATCTCGGTCTTCGTCATCTCCAGGCTGAAGAAGGCCGCGCACAGCCCGTGCTGGATGGACGCCGCCCGCGCCAGGTCGAGGCCCAGCGTGGACTTGCCGACACCGGGACGGGCGGCCACGATCACCATCTGTCCGGGGTGGAGGCCGTTGGTCAGCTCGTCGAGTTCGACGAACCCGGTGGGGACTCCGGCCATGATGCCGTGAGAGCTCAGCGCCTCGATCTCGTCGAGCGTGGACTCCATCAGCGCGGACAGCGGCTCGTAGTCCTCGCTCGCCCGGCCCTCGGCCACCTCGTAGATCGCCTGCTGGGCGGCGTCCACGATGCCGGCGACGTCGCCCTGGCCGGCATAGCCGAGCTGGGAGATCTTGATCGACGCCTCGACCAGGCGGCGCAGGATCGCCTTCTCCCGCACGATCTCGGCGTAGTAGCCGGCGTTGGAGGCGATCGACACCGTCGACAGCAGGTCGTGCAGGTAGATGTGCCCGCCCACCCGGCCGAGCTCGCCCCGCTTGACGAGTTCGTCGGCCACCGTGATGGCATCGGCCGGCTCGCCGCGCCCGTACAGGTTCAGGATCGCGTCGTAGATGATCTCGTGGGCGGGACGGTAGAAGTCGCGGCCCTTCACGACCTCGGCGACGTCGCCGATCGCGTCCTTGCTGAGCAGCATGGCTCCCAGCACGCTCTGCTCTGCCGCGACGTCCTGCGGAGGGGTGCGGTCGGGGCCGCTCTCGTAGTCGGCACCGGTGCCGTAAGGCATCACTTCTGCGAGTGACATAGCTCCCTCCAGGCGCGTCCGATCGGCTCTGTCGAGCACACTAGGACGGCCCTCTGACAGTCGTCGGGACTGACCCGACCCGCGCAAACCTAGACCCTTCCCAGCTCCGTCTCAACGACGTTTTCCACAGGGCCTGTGGATGAAATGGGGACAAGTGGATGGGCGCGCCGTGCACCCTGTGTACGACGCGGTGTCGTAGCTGTGGATGCGGCGGGTTGAACCCGTTCATTTCCACTCTGGCTAGGTCATACGAACTCATACAGGTGTGGATGCGAAGAAGTGGTGTACGAATTTCGGGGCCGGATCCACCACTTGACACCCTGCGCTGGGCGTGGTGTATAGAGCCACCCGACCGTCGGGTTATGCACACGCTGTCCACACCTCACCGGTTTGCCTGCAATACCCATGGGGGGTATTGTGACTAGCGAAGATGGAGGTGCTCATGGATCAGTTGTCACACGAGTCCGGCTGTCACCACGAGTCCGGTCACGGCTACCTCGACCACAAGGACGAGTACCTGCGCCGGCTGAAGCGGATCGAGGGCCAGGCGCGGGGCCTGCAGCGCATGGTCGACGAGGAGCAGTACTGCATCGACATCCTCACCCAGGTGTCGGCGATGACCAAGGCGCTGGAGTCGGTGGCCCTCGCCATGCTCGAGGAACATCTCAGCCACTGTGTCGTCCGTGCGGCCCGCGCCGGCGGCGAAGAAGCCGACACCAAGATCAAAGAGGCCTCGGAGGCCATCGCGAGGCTCGTCCGCTCCTGAAAGGAACACCCATGATCGCCAACTACACCGTTTCCGGCATGACCTGCCACCACTGCGCGCACGCGATCACCGAGGAGGTCTCGGCCGTGCCCGGCGTCACCGCCGTCGACGTCTCGCTCGAGACCGGTGCGATCGCCGTCACCTCCGAGGAGCCCATCGACTTCGACCGCCTGGTCGAGGCCGTCTCCGAGGCCGGCGACAAGTACAGCATCGCCTGACGCGCCCACCCCCGTCCGGCAGGACGGGGAGCGCACCACTCCGCCGGCCCGCGCGGCCCGTCACCGCGCCGGCCGGCACCCCGTCCCAGGGAGCACCGCCATGACCACCACGCAGCGTGAATCCGTCGAACTCGACATCTCGGGCATGACCTGCGCGTCCTGCGCTGCCCGCATCGAGAAGAAGCTGAACAAGCTCGACGGCGTGCAGGCGTCGGTGAACTACGCCACGGAGAAGGCCCTGGTGCTCGCTCCGCCGATGGTGAGCGTCGACGACCTGATCGCCGTCGTCCAGAACACCGGGTACGGCGCGTCCCTGCCCAGCCCGGACGCGGAACCGGTCGACCACGCCGCGCAGCTGCGCACCCGCCTGGTGGTGGCGGCCGCGCTCGGCGTCCCCGTCATCGCGCTCGCGATGGTACCGGCCTGGCAGTTCCCCGGCTGGCAGTGGCTGAGCCTCGCGCTCACCGTCCCGGTCTACGCCTGGGCGGCCTGGCCGTTCCACCACTCGGCCCTGGTCAACGCCCGCCACGGCGCCACCACGATGGACACCCTGATCAGCCTCGGCACCACCGCGGCGTTCTTCTGGTCGCTCTACGCGCTGTTCTTCGGTGGCGCGGGACGCCTGGGCTACACCCACCCGTTCGAGTTCAGCCTCATGCGCGGGCACGGTGAGGCCAGCATCTACTTCGAGGCCGTCGCCGGCATCGTGGTGTTCCTGCTGCTCGGACGGTTCATCGAGGCCCGGTCGAAGGCCGCCGCCGGCGAGGCCGTCCGTGCCCTGCTGCACCTGGGCGCCACCGAGGCCACGCTGCTGCGGGACGGGGTGGAGAGCCGCGTCCCGATCGACTTCCTGAAGGCCGGCGACCTGTTCGTCGTGCGCCCGGGCGAGAAGGTCGCCACCGACGGCGAGGTCGTCGAGGGCACCTCGGCCGTCGACAACGCGCTGGTCACCGGCGAGTCGGTGCCGATCGACGTCGGCCCCGGGGACGCGGTGATCGGCGCCACCCTGAACACCGACGGACGCCTCGTCGTGCGCGCCACCCGGGTCGGCCGGGACACCCAGCTCGCCCACATCGCGCGGCTGGTGGAGGAGGCGCAGACCGGCAAGGCGCGGGTGCAGGCGCTGGCCGACCGCATCTCCGCGGTCTTCGTGCCGGTCGTGCTGGCGATCGCCGCGGTCACGCTCGTGGCCTGGCTGGTGGCCGGGGAGAGCCTGTCGTTCGCCGCGGCGTCGGCCGTGGCGGTGCTGATCATCGCCTGCCCGTGCGCGCTGGGGCTGGCGACCCCGACGGCACTGCTGGTGGGGACCGGTCGCGGCGCCCAGCTCGGCATCGTCATCCGCGGCGCCGAGTCGCTGGAGCGGGCGCACGGCATCGACACGATCGTGCTCGACAAGACCGGCACCGTGACCACCGGGGAGATGGCGGTCGTCGGCGTCCGGCCTGCACCGGGCGTCACCGAGGCGGAACTGCTCCGCTACGCCGGCGCGGCGGAGTCCGGCTCGGAGCACCCGATCGCCCGGGCCATCGCCGCCCACGCCGCCAGCGACCTGCGCGTGACCACCCTGACCAACACCCCCGGGCGCGGCATCACCGCCGTCGTCGACGGCCGCGAGGTCGTCGCCGGACGCCCGTCGTGGGTCGGTGCGGCGATCGGGCCACGCGACGCCGCTGACGGCCCCGTTCCGGGCACGGCGGAAGGCAGCGCGGACGGATCGCGACACGACGCTGCCGCCACTCAGGTGGCCGTGGCCGTCGACGGGCGTCCCGCGGGCACGATCCTCGTCGCCGACACCGTGAAGGGCACCTCCGCCGCGGCCGTGCGGCAGTTCCGGGCGCTCGGGCTCACCCCGATCCTGCTCACCGGCGACACCGCGGCGACCGCCCGCGCGGTCGCCGCGGAGGTGGGGATCGACGAGGTGGTGGCCGAGGTGCTCCCGCAGGACAAGGTGGCCCGGGTGCGGTCGCTCCAGGAGCAGGGACGCCGCGTGGCGATGGTCGGCGACGGCGTGAACGACTCCGCGGCGCTCACCCAGGCCGACCTGGGCATCGCCCTCGGCACGGGGACGGACGCGGCCATCCAGGCCGCGGACCTCACCCTGATGCGGGGCGACCTGCGCCTGGCGGCCGACGCCATCCGGCTCTCCCGGGTGACGCTCGGGCGCATCCGGAGCAACCTGTTCTGGGCGTTCGCCTACAACGTGGCCGCCATCCCGCTGGCCGCGCTGGGCTTCCTCAACCCGATGATCGCGGGGGCGGCGATGGCCTTCTCGAGCGTGTTCGTCGTGCTGAACAGCCTGCGCCTGCGCGGGTTCCGCGGCACAGCCTGAGCGGCTCGCGCGGGCCGGGCGGGAGCCACAGGAGGCCCACAGACTCCTCGGGGGGTGCCTGACAAGCGCGTCGGGCTGAATGGGGACACCCGAGATCCAAGGAGTCCCGCCGTGTCCCCCGTCCTGCTCGCCGCCGACCTGGTGGCCATCGCCGTCCTCGTCTTCGGACTGTTCGTCCCGCGCCACCACCGCCGTGACCTGGTCGTCGCCTTCCTCGTGGTCAACGTGGCCGTCCTCGCGGTGATGGCGACCCTGTCGGCGACGGCGGTCGGGGTGGGCGTGGGGCTGGGCCTGTTCGGCGTGCTGTCGATCATCCGGCTGCGGTCGGAGGAGCTGCGCCAGCACGAGATCGCCTACTACTTCGCCGCGCTGGCCCTGGGCCTGCTCGCCGGCAGCAGCGGATTGTCTGCGTGGCTGGTCGCCGGGCTGATGGCCCTCGTGCTCGGCGCGCTCTTCGTCGGTGACCACCCCCGCATCTCCCGCGGCTCGACCCGCCAGCAGCTGGTGCTCGACAGGGCCCACTCCGACGACGACCTGCTCCGGGCGCACGTCGGCTCGATCGTCGGCGACGGCATCCAGTCGCTCACCATCCTGCGCACCGATCTGGTGAACGACACCACCACGGTCGAGGTCCGGTACAGCCGGCCCGCGGAGCGACGTACCACCCGGACAGGGCTGAAGGCCGGGCGCCTCGCGCAGGCCGAGCGGGAGCGGCTCGAGGCAGGCGCGCGATGAGCATCGACAGCCTTCCCACCGTCACGCTGGAGAGGCTGCTGGCCGAGGCAGCGCTCCAGACCCGGGTCGACCGGAAGTACCTGCTGGACGCGGGCCTGGTGTCGCAGGTGCTGGACGCGATCGACGGCCAGGCGCACGTGCTCTGCATCGAGGGCCGCCGTACCTTCGCCTACCGCTCGACCTACTTCGACACCCCCGACCTCGACGCCTTCCACCTCGCCGGTCGCGGACGCCGCCGCCGGTTCAAGGTGCGGACGCGGGTCTACCGCCACTCCGGAGAGACCTGGCTGGAGGTCAAGACCAGGGGCCCGCGCGGCACCACCGTGAAGGACCGGCTGGCCTACGACCTCGCCGACGCCGGACGGCTCACCCCGGGCGCACGCGACTTCGTCGCCGCCACCCTCGAGGCCCGCCGCGTCCGCGACGTCGACGTGGCCGCGCTCGTGCCGTCCCTGCACACCGCCTACGACCGGGCGACGCTGCTGCTCTCCGGTGCCGGGCCGGCGAGCCGGGCGACGATCGACTCCGGTCTCGCCTGGCGGCGTCCGGGCTCGCCCGAGCCGGTCACCGTGCCGGGCGCCGCGATCGTCGAGACCAAGGGCGGCGCGTCGCCGTCCGCGCTCGACCGGGCGCTGTGGAGAACCCGCACCCGACCGGCCCGGGTGAGCAAGTACGGCACCGGGCTGGCCGTCCTCGACGACGACCTGCCCGACCTCAAGTGGCACCGCCTCATCACCCGACTTCCCGCCGAGAAGGGGACCGCCCCCTTCTCGGCGGCGAGGACGCCGCTCACCGCCTGAACCACGACAAAGGAACCCGATATGAACTCCTTCCGCAAGCCCAACCTGACCAGGCTGGCCGCCGGCATCGCCGCGGTCGTCGCCTCCCTGACCCTCGTCGCCTGCTCGGCGTCAGGCACCGCCGCGAGCACGACGAGCGCGGCGGCGGGTGGCACGTCCAGCACGCTGGCCGCGTCCGCCGCTGCGGCGCTCGCCGACAACGTCGAGAGCCACGCCGAGGACGGTGACACCGACTACGACGCGGCGGACGCCACCACGATCACCCTCGCCGACGGGGCGTCCACCACCAGCTCGTCCGACGGTGTCGGCATCGATGGCGACACGGTGACGATCACCGCGCCCGGCACCTACGTGCTCACCGGCACGCTCGACGACGGCCAGGTGGTCGTGGACAGCGACGCCGAGGGCAAGGTCCGCATCGTGCTCGACAACGCGTCCATCACCAACGCCGACGGCTCCGCGCTGGTCATCACCGCCGCCGACGAGGCGGTCGTGGTGCTGGCCGACGGCTCGTCCAACAGCCTCACCGACGGCACCGGCTACGACACCTCGGCGGACGACGCCCCGAACGCGGCGTTGTTCTCGATGGCCGATCTGACCATCGGCGGCACCGGGTCGCTGACCGTCACCGGGAACACCGGGGACGGCATCGCCAGCAAGGACGGCCTGGTGATCTCCGGAGGCACGATCACGGTCACTGCCGTGGACGACGGCATCCGCGGCAAGGACTACCTCATCGTGACCGGCGGCACCGTCACCGTCGACGCCGTGGACGACGGCCTGAAGTCCGACAACGAGACCGACGACACCGTGGGCTACGTGCTCGTCCAGGGAGGGACGGTGACCGTCGCCACCGGCGACGACGGCATCCACGCCGAGGGCGACCTCGCGGTCGAGGGCGGCACGCTCACGATCACGCGGTCGACAGAGGGCCTGGAGGGTTCCACGATCACCATCGCCGGCGGCGAGACCCGGGTGACCGCGTCCGATGACGGCCTGAACGCGACCCAGGGGTCGACGGCGTCCGCGACGCAGGGCGGCCAGGGTGGCGGCAGCATGCAGGACGACGGCTCGCTGCTCACGATCAGCGGTGGCACGCTCACCGTCGACGCCGGCGGCGACGGCCTCGACTCCAACGGCACGATCGTGGTCACCGGGGGCACCACCACCGTCAACGGACCCACGATGAACGGCAACGGTGCCCTCGACAGCAACGGCGGCATCACCGTCACCGGCGGCACCCTGGCGGCCGGCGGGTCGTCCGGCATGGCCGAGAGCCCCGGGTCGGCGTCCACCACCGGCTGGATCGCGGTCGCGTTCCCCTCCGCGGTCCCCGCCGGGAAGACGGTCACCGTCGTGAAGGACGGGACGGTCGTGGCCACCTTCACCACCACCAAGGAGACCGCCTCGCTGGTGGTCGCCGCCGAGGGAATCACCAGCGGCGAGAGCTACGAGATCCAGGTCGACGGCACGACGGCCACGACCGTGACCGCCGGGCAGGCGATCGCCGGCGGCATGGGCGGTGGCGGACGGAGGCAGCCGTGACGCTGCCGTCCGGGCTGGACGCCGAGCGCAGGGCCGCCCGCCGGGTGCACACCCGGCGAGCGTTCCTCGCCGGCGGGCTGGGCACGGCGCTCGCCGTCGGCGGGGGCACCGCCTGGGCGCTCGACCGGTTCGTGATCGAGCACGTCGAGGCCACCAACACCTCGGCGAACACCTCCTCCACGGTCACCGCCGCGACGGCCGCGTCCGACGGCAGCTACACCGCCGACTCCTACTCCTCGGGCACCGCGAGCATCGCGGTCTCCACCCACACGCGTGGAAGCGGCGACGACACCGTCACCTGGTTCGTGGCCGACGTCACCGTCAGCGACGCCACCATCGTGCGGACGGCGTTCGCCAACGACACCTTCGGCGAGAACGTCATCGCCAACCCGTCCGCGATCGCCGCGCAGGTGGGCGCGGTGCTCGCGATCAACGGCGACTACTACGGGTTCCGCGACACCGGGATCGTGATCCGCAACGGAGTCGCCTACCGCGACCGCGGTGCCCGGCAGGGCCTGGCGTTCCGCACGGACGGCTCGATGCGGCTCTACGACGAGACCACCACCTCCGCGGCGACGCTGCTCGCCGACGGGGTGTGGAACACGCTGTCGTTCGGGCCCGGCCTGGTCGAGGGGGGCACGGTGATCAGCGGGATCGACAGCATCGAGATCGACACCAACATCGGGAACCACTCGGTGCAGGGCCGGCAGCCGCGCACCGGGGTCGGCATCGTCGACGACAACCACTTCCTGTTCGTGGTCGTGGACGGCCGCGCCACCGGCTACAGCCGCGGCATGACGATGACCGAGTTCGCGCAGGCCTTCGTCGACCTGGGCGCCCGGACCGCGTACAACCTCGACGGCGGCGGCAGTTCGGCCATGGTGTTCCACGGCGAACTGGTGAACAACCCGCTCGGCACGGGTCGCGAGCGGGGCACCAGCGACATCCTCTTCGTGGCCGGGTGAGGCGGCCGTGATCGTCCTGATCCCGGCCTACGAGCCGGACCACCGCCTCCCCGACCTCGTCCGTGACCTCGCCGGCGTGGAGGGCGTGCAGGTGGTGGTGGTCGACGACGGCAGCGGCCTGGAACACGCAGCCGTGTTCGCCGACGCGGCGGGCGCGGGGGCGGAGGTGCTCGCCCACGCGGAGAACCGCGGCAAGGGCGCGGCCCTGCGGACGGGCTTCGCGCACGTGGCCGTGCACCATCCGGGGGAGGCGGTCGTCTGCGCCGACAGCGACGGGCAGCACACGCTGCTCGACATCCTGCGCGTCGCGGCCGCCCTCGACGACGATGCCGACGTGGTGCTCGGCGTCCGCCGGTTCACCGGGACGGTGCCGCTGCGCAGCCGTCTCGGCAACCGGATCGCCGCGGGGCTCTTCCGCCTGGTCACCGGCACGCCGGTGACCGACACGCAGACCGGCCTGCGGGGGTACCCGCACCGGATGCTGGGCTGGCTCGCCCGGGTGCCGGGCGAACGTTTCGAGTACGAGCAGAACCTGCTGCTGCGTGCGAGCAGGGACGGCCTGGCGATCCGTGAGGTGGAGATCGCGACGGTGTACCTCGAGCACAACCGGTCCTCGCACTTCCGCCCGCTGTGGGACTCTGCGCGCGTCCTGCGCCCGCTGCTGGCGTTCGCCGCGGCCTCCCTGGCCGGCTTCGCCGTCGACTCCGTGCTCCTCTTCGCGCTCTACCCGCTGCTGGGCAGCCTCGCCGCGGCGGTCGTGCTCGCCCGGCTGGCCAGCGCGGGGGTGAACTTCCTCGCCAACCGGCACCTGGTGTTCGGGGCCGGCCCGGATCCGCTGTGGCCCGCGGTGCGCCGCTATGCGCTGCTCGCCGCCGGCGTGCTGGTTGCGAACCTCACGCTCATGGAGCTGCTCACGCCGGCGACCGGCGTGGTGACGGCGAAGCTGGCCACAGAGGGGATGCTCTTCGTCGCCGGCTACCTGGTTCAGAGCCGGCTGGTGTTCGTCCGCCCGGTCAGCGCCCGGACGCGGGGGCCGGCTTCGGCCGGCTCCACCAGTGCCGGCGCTGCGGTACCGGTTCCAGCGACGCCTGCTCCGACGACTCGAAGGTCGCCGTCACGCGACGCCGGGGGAACACCCGCCGCCCGTAATCGGGGTCGAGGCCCTCGGTGAGCGCCACCTCGCGGCCGGCGGCCAGCGCCTCGTAGATCTCGACGAACTCCCGGGACTGGTTCGCGATCGTGAAGCGTGCGGCCAGCTCCTTGCTGCGCTCACTCGCCGCCCGCGCGAACTCCTCGTCCTTCAGGGCGTTGAGCATGCTCACCATGGCCCCGGCCAGCGACACGGCGTTCGGCCGCGCCAGGACGGCGTTCACGCCCGGCTCGACGACGAGGCGCAGCTCGTGGTCGACCATCACGAACGGCAGGCCCGCGTGCGCGGCCTCGTGCAGCACGAGTGCCTGGGTGTCGGTGAGCGAGGCGAACACGAACGCGTCGCCGGAGGCGTAGTAGGCGCCGAGCTTCTCCCTGGGGATCTGTCCGGGCAGCTTCACCCCGCCGAAACGTGCGGCCCGCTGAAGGCGTCGCCGGAGCGTGACCGGCGTCTCACGCCAGTCGCCGACGATCATCAGCTCCACGCCGGGGATCTGGTCGCGCACGAGCTCGAACGCGTCGAGCATCAGCCCGATGCCCTTCTCGAGCGAGATCCGGCCGACGTAGATCAGCCGCGGGCCCTTGCCCCTGGGCACCGGCGGGAGCGCCGGCAGGGCGTCCGTGCCGTTGGGCACGACGCGCACCCTGGCCGTCGGCGCGATCTCGAGCACGCGCTTGGCCGTCTTGTCCGACGGCGTGGTCACCAGGTGGGCGTCGGTGAGCATCTTGGACGCCAGCTGCAGCAGCTCCACCTGCGCGCCGCCGCGGCGCGGCCGCTTGAGCTTCAGCTTCTTGATCTGGTCCCAGGTGCTCTCCGCCATGTGCAGCTCGTACACCTTGTAGGCGGCGTTCAGGAACGGCACGACGTGCCAGTAGTGCTCGGCGTAGGCCTCCAGGTCGGTGTGCCAGGTGATCACCAGCGGCTTCCCGGTGCGCTCGGCCACCCACATGCCCAGCAGGCCGATCGGTCCGAGCCCGTGGACGTGGATCACGTCCGGCGGGTTCGCCACCATCTGGGCCAGCCGGTAGTCGAAGTCCTGGCCCATCGACAACCGGATCTGCGTGCCGGGGATGGGGACGCTCGGCAGCCGGATCTCGCGGCGGTTCGGGTGCCCCGCGTGCGGGTTGGGGCCCTTCGCCTCCGGCGCGACGAGCAGCACCTTGTGGCCGGCGGCCAGCACCTGCTCCTCCAGGAACTGCACGGCGTAGAGCAGCCCGCTGTGGGCGGGGCCGTAGTTGTCGGTGAACTCTGCGATCGTGAGCGGACGGTCGGTCCGTGACGGCGCGGGGGACGGGACCTCTTCGTCCGTCGCCTCGGGTGCGTTGTCGCTGATCGGATGCCTCCTCGCGCGGGTACAGCCAACACTGTAGTGCCCTGCGGTGCCCCGGCGCGGGGCGCGCGGGTGGCTTCCGCCCGTCCCGCGCGCCCCGCCGCGGCTCAGTTGCCGACGACCTCGGTGAACCTCTCGGCACCGCGGGTGGCCATCTCCTCGTACTCCGCCCAACGGCGGTTCACCTGCTCCTGCCCCAGCTCCAGCAGGCGCTCGGCCGACTCCGGATCGGAGTTCATCAGCATCCGGAAGCGCAGCTCGCGCGTGTGGTACTCGCGCAGCGGCATCCGCGGACGCGGCGAGTCGAGCAGGAACGGGTTCTTGCCCGCCGCCCGCAGCACCGGGTTGTACCGCATCAGCGGCCAGTGCCCGGACGCCACCGCGGCGTACTGCTGGTCGAGGCCCTTGCGCATGTCGATGCCGTGGGCGATGCAGTGGCTGTAGGCGAGGATCAGGCTCGGGCCGTCGTAGGCCTCCGCCTCGCGGAACGCCTTCAGGGTCTGCTGCGGGTCGGCGCCCATCGCCACGCGGGCGACGTACACGTTGCCGTAGGCCGTGGCCTGGAGTGCCATGTCCTTCTTCGTCGTGCCCTTGCCGGCCGCGGCGAACTTCGCGACCGCGCCCAGCGGTGTCGACTTCGACGCCTGGCCGCCGGTGTTGGAGTACACCTCTGTGTCCAGCACGAGGATGTTCACGTTGCGGCCGGAGGCGAGCACGTGGTCGACGCCGGCCGAGCCGATGTCGTAGGCCCACCCGTCGCCGCCGACGATCCAGACCGAGCGGCGCAGCAGGTGGTCGGCGACCGAGCGGAGGTCCTCCACCGCCGGCCCGGACATCGTGTTCAGCAGGGCCTTCAGGGCGTCCACCCGCGCCCGCTGCTGGGACAGTTCCGACTCGTACTGCTGGGGGGCGTCCAGGATCGCGTCCACGGTCTGGTCGCCCAGCTCGTCGCGCAAGGCCTCCAGCCGGCGCCGCGCCGTGGCGGTGTGCAGGTCGGCCGCCAGCCGCAGCCCGAGCCCGAACTCGGCGTTGTCCTCGAACAGCGAGTTCGACCAGGCAGGGCCGCGCCCGTACTTGTTGGACGACCAGGGCGTGGTCGGCAGGTTGCCGCCGTAGATGGACGAGCACCCGGTGGCGTTGGCCACCGTGGCCCGGCCGCCGAACAGCTGGGTGAGCAGCTTCAGGTACGGCGTCTCGCCACAGCCCGAGCACGCGCCGGAGAACTCGAACAGCGGCTCGAGGAACTGGGTGCCGCGCACGTTCGCGAAGTCGATGCGCGAGCGCCGGTTCACCGGGATGGTCTCGAAGAACCGGACGTTCTCCTTCTCCTTCGACCGCTCCATCACCGGGGCGAGGTTGATCGCCTTCCGGGAACCGCCCGAGCCGAGCGGCTTGACCGGGCAGGCCTCCACGCACAGGCCGCAGCCCGTGCAGTCCTCCGCGTACACCTGCAGGGTGTAGCGGGAGCCGGGGAAGCCGGCAGCGTTCAGCGGGGCGGACGGGAAGCCGTCCGGCGCGCCGTCCAGGGCGGACTCGGTGTAGTACTTCGCCCGCAGCACCGCGTGCGGGCACACGAACGCGCAGTTGCCGCACTGGATGCAGGACTCCGGATCCCACTCGGCGATGATGTCGGAGATGTTCCGCTTCTCGTACTTCGTGGTGCCCGAGGGGTAGGTGCCGTCCACCGGCAGGGCGCTCACCGGCAGGTCGTCGCCGGTGCCCAGCAGCATGGATGCCGTCACGTTGCGCACGAACTCGGGGGCGTCGGCGGGCACGGGCGGGATCATCGCGACCTCGCCGACCGGCTCGGCGGGAACCTCGATGCGGTGCAGGTGCTCGACGGACGCGTCCACGGCGGCCTCGTTCTTGGCGACCACGTCGGCACCCTTGCGGGCGTAGGTCTTGCGGATCGTCCGCTTGACCTCCTCGATCGCCTCCGCGCGCGGGAGCACGTTGCTGATCGCGAAGAAGCAGGTCTGGAGCACGGTGTTGGTGCGGCGCCCCATGCCGGCCCTGCGGGCCACCAGGTTGGCGTCGATCGCCCACAGCTCGATGCCGAGCTCGATGATCCGCCGCTGCATCGGCAGCGGGAGGTGGGCGAACACCTCGGTGCGCTCGTAGGGGGTGTTGACCAGCAGTACGGTGCCGGGGCGCGCGAACTCCAGCACGTCCACACGCTCGAGGATCGACCAGTGGTGGCAGCCGATGAAGCCGGCCTTGCTCACCAGGTAGGGCGCCTCGATCGGCTTCGGGCCGAAGCGCAGGTGCGACACGGTGCGCGAGCCGGACTTCTTGGAGTCGTAGACGTAGTAGCCCTGGGCGTAGGTGCCCTCGATGGCGCCGAGGATCTTCACCGAGTTCTTGTTCGCGCCGACGGTGCCGTCCGAGCCGAGGCCGTAGAAGACGGCCCGCAGCGTGGCGGGGTCCTCCAGGTCGAGGCTCGCGTCGTAGGGGAGGCTCAGCATCGTGACGTCGTCGTTGATGCCGACGGTGAAGCGCGGACGCGGAGCGGGCAGGGCCAGCTCGTCGAAGACGCCCACCACCATCGCCGGGGTGAACTCCTTGCTGGACAGGCCGTAGCGCCCGCCGACCAGCAGCGGCATCGCCGGCCGGCGTCCCGCGGCGTGGGCCTCACCGATCGCGGAGGCGATGTCGAGGAACAGCGGCTCGCCGCCGGCGCCCGGCTCCTTGGTGCGGTCCATGACCGCCACCACGCGGGCGCTCGCCGGGATCGCCGCCAGCACCTGCTCGGTCGGGAACGGCCGGTACATGCGCAGCTGCACGACGCCGACCTTCTGGCCGTGGGCGCACAGGTACTCCACGGTCGAGCGGACGGTCTGGGCCCCCGAGCCCATGATCACGACCACCCGGTCGGCCTCCGGGTCGCCGTAGTACTCGACGAGGTCGTAGCCGCGGCCGGTGAGGGCCGCGAACTCGTCCATCGCCTGCTTCACGATCCCGGGCACCTCGAGGTAGTACGGGTTCGCGGACTCGCGTCCCTGGAAGTAGGTGTCGGGGTTCTGGGCTGTGCCACGGATGTAGGGGTGCTCCGGCGACAGTGCGCGGCGACGGTGGGCCTGCACGAGGTCCTCCGGCACCAGGGTGCGCAGCTGGGTGTCGGTGAGCAGCTCGACGGAGTTCTCCTCGTGGCTGGTGCGGAAGCCGTCGAAGAAGTGCACGAACGGCACGCGCGAGCGCAGGGTCGCCAGCTGCGCGATCGCCGCGGTGTCGTGGGCCTCCTGCACGGTCGAGGAGTTCAGCATCGCGAAGCCGGTCTGGCGGACGGCCATCACGTCCTGGTGGTCGCCGTAGATGCTCAGGCCCTGCGCCGCCAGCGATCGCGCGGCCACGTGCAGCACCGTGGAGGTGAGCTCGCCCGCGATCTTGTACATGTTCGGGATCATCAGGAGCAGGCCCTGCGACGCGGTGAACGTCGTGCTCAGAGCACCGCCCTGGAGCGCGCCGTGCAGGGCGCCGGCCGCACCACCCTCGGACTGCATCTCGATGACGGTCGGTACCATGCCGTACACGTTGGCCTGGCGCTTGGCCGACCACTCGTCCGCCAGTTCGGCCATCGTGGACGACGGCGTGATGGGGTAGATGCTGCACAGCTCGTTGAGGCGGTAGGCGGCGGACGCTGCCGCTTCGTTGCCGTCGATGATGACGCGGCTCATCACTTCTCCTCGATCATCTCGATCGCGTGCACGGGGCACTGCTCGTAACAGGTGGCGCACCCGGTGCACCGGTCGTAGTCGAAGCGGTAGCGCAGGCCCTTGCCGAGCTTGATCACCGCGTCCTCAGGACAGGAGCCCAGGCACCCGTCGCACTCGAAGCAGTTGCCGCAGGACAGGCACCGGGCCGCCTCGACGTGGGCCTGCTCGTCGGACAGGCCGCCGACGATCTCGTCGAAGTCGGTGATCCGCTCCGAGGCCTCCAGTTCGGGCTGGGTGGTGCGCCGGGCGTCGCCGAAGTACCACAGGTGCAGCTTGTCGAAGTCGGCGAGGTCGTGCTTGGGCCGCCGGGCGACCTCCCGGTGGGCGAGCCAGGCGTCGATCTCGATCGCCGCGCGCTTGCCGTGCCCCACGCCCACGGTCACCGTGCGCTCGGACGGGACGGCGTCGCCGCCGGCGAAGATGCCGGGGACGTCGGTCATCAGCGTGCGCGGGTCGACCTTGACCACGTCGTGCTCGAAGTGCATGCCGGGGATGCGGCGCAGGAAGTTCGAGTCGGTCTCCTGCCCCAGGGCCAGGATGACGGTGTCGGCCTGGAGCTTCTCGAACCGCCCGGTGCCGCGGGCCCGTCCGCTCTCGTCGAGCTCCATGATCTCGACGGTGAGGTCGTCCTCCTCGACGCTGCTGATCGTGCGCAGCCAGTTCATCTTCACGCCCTCGCGCAGCGCACCCTCGCGCTCCTCGGCGTGAGCCGGCATCTGGTCCTCGGTGCGGCGGTAGACGATGATCGACTCCTCCGCGCCCAGCCGGCGGGCCACGCGGGCCGCGTCCATCGCGGTGTTGCCACCGCCGTAGACCGCCACCTTGCGTCCGATGAGCGGACGCTCGCCGGAGGCGACGTCGCGCAGGAAGCTGACCGCGTCCACGATCTTGGACGCGTCGCGGTTGGGGATGTCCACCCGCTTGGACAGGTGGGCGCCGATCGCGACGAAGGTGGCCTCGAAGCCGCCCTCGGCCTGGTCGGCCATCAGGTCCTTGACGGTGTAGTTGGTGACGATCCGCACGCCCAGGTCGACGAGCCGCGCGATCTCCGCGTCCAGGACGTTGCGGGGGAGGCGGTACTCGGGGATGCCGTAGCGCATCATCCCGCCGGGGGAGTCGGAGGAGTCGCGGATCTCCACCTCGTGGCCCAGCTTGGCCAGCTGGTAGGCGGCGCTCAGGCCGGACGGGCCGGCGCCGATGATCAGTACCTTCCGCCCGGAGGAGAACCGGGGCTTCTCGAAGGTCCAGCCCCGCTCGATGGCGAGGTCGCCGAGGTAGCGCTCCACGGAGTGGATCGACACGGCGCCGTCCAGTTCGACGCGGTTGCAGGCGGTCTCGCAGGGGTGGTAACAGACGCGGCCGTGGATCGCCGGGAACGGGTTGTTCCGCACCAGCTCGCGCCAGGCGGCCTCCTCCTGGCCGGCCTTCACCAGCCGGAGCCACTCCTGGATGTTCTCCCCAGCGGGGCAGCGGTTGTTGCACGGGGGCAGCAGGTCGACGTAGACCGGCATCCGGGTGCGAACCGGAGCAACGCGTCCGGCTCCCACCGCGAGGTCGGGGAGTCCGGTGATATCACGGGCCATGGCACGCCCTTCTTCAGATGTTTTGCTGATTGACGGTTGCAATGTACTCCGGCTCGGACCCATGTGCTGACAAGGAGATTTATGCAATGTGGCAGGCGCGATATTGAGGCTTCGGAGGCCCTTTCCGTGCCGGGCGCGACAGCGGTGCTAGCCTCCTGCACGGCCGCGCCGCGAAGGAATCGCCATGACCCTTGAGCACCGCACCCCGCCCGAGCGGGCCTGGTTCCGCCGGCTGATGCCGCTGCCCGCCCCGCCGCAGGTGCCTCCCCGCCCGACCATCGACGCCGACCAGGCGCGGGCACGGTTCGCCGGCCTGGCCGCGCGGGACGCGGACATCCCCGAGGCCACGCGGAGCGTCCTGCTCGAGCCGGAGGGCGGGGCGAGCGCCACCGTCGTCGTCTGGCACGGGTTCACCAACGCGCCGTCCCAGTTCGGGCAGGTCGGTGGCCAGCTGCGCGCGGCCGGCTACCGGGTGCTCGTGCCGCGGATGCCGCACCACGGCCAGGCGGACGTGCTCACCCGCGACCTCGCCACGCTGACCGACGCGGAGCTCGTCGAGCACGCCTACGACTGTGTCGACATCGCCGCCGGGTTCGGCGACCCGGTGTGGGTCATCGGGCTGTCCGCCGGTGCCACGCTGGCCGCCTGGGTGGCGGCCACGCGTACCGAGGTGCGCCGGCTCGTGCTGGCCGCGCCCCTGGTGGCGCCGAAGGGCTTCCCGATGCCGCTGGTGCGCGCGTTCGTGCGCTACCCGGCGATTGTTCCGGGCTTCTGCTACTGGTGGGACCCGCGCAAGAAGGCCGACCTCGGCCACAGCCCGTACGCCTACCCGGGCTTCCCCGTCCCCGGGCTGATGCCGTACCTGAGGCTCTCCGAAGCGCTGTTCGACCACTCGGTGGCCGCCGGGCACCGGCTGGAGCGGGTCGTCCTGGCCAGCAACCCCGGTGACTTCGCGATCCGGCGGGACGCCGCGCGCGATTTCGCGTCCGGAGTGTTCGCCCCGCACGCGGACGTGTTCGCCGAGGCGTCGGTCGACGGCGGGCTGAAGTGGATGCACGACTTCGTCGACCCGTGGTCGCCGGGGGCGGGGACCACGGAGCAGGTCGTCGCCATCCTGGCCGCGTGCCTGGGCGTCGGCGAGCCGGACGCGGGCGGCGTCCTCGTGCCGCCGCTGGTGCCGGAGCAGTCCGCCGGCGCCTGAAGTCCGGGCGGCCCGGAGGTGCCCCGTGGTTTGCGGATCAGCCCGCGCAGGCCGCGCAGGTGCCGAAGAACTCCAGTTCGTGGTCGACCTGGGCGAAGCCCTGCTCAGCGGCCAGTGCCCTGATCTGCTGTTCCAGCGAGGGGATGTTGACCTCGACCGTGCGCCCGCAGCGCCGGCAGATCAGGTGGTGGTGGTGGCCGGGGGAGCAGATCCGGTAGGCGATCTGGCCGTCCGGGGTGCGGATGGCGTCCAGCTCCCCGCCCGCAGCCATCGCCTGGAGCGTCCGGTAGACCGTGGCCAGCCCGACCCCGGAGCCGTCGTGCCGCAGCCGGTCGTGGATCTCCTGGGCGGAGGCGAAGGTCGGCAGGTCCTCGACCGCCCGGCGGATCTCGCTGCGCTGCCGGGTGTTGCGGGGGCCGGCGGCACGGGTGTGGTCAGTGCTCGTCATAGTGGTCCTCGTGGGCGGCGTGCCGGTGCCCGTCGTGCACGTAGTCGGTGTGGCCGGCGTGCTGGACGGCCAGGTGCCCGCAGTTCTCCTGGTGCACGTGCGGGTGCACCTCGGTGGGCTGGTGGGCCAGGAGCGCCTCGTCCGGCAACTCGACGACCCGGCGCGTGCGCCGCTCCAACGCACGGGAGGCCGGCCAGCTGATCGCGAACAGCGTGATCGCGATCACCACGATCAGAGGGCCGGGCGCGGTGTTCAGGTAGTAGGAGCCCACCGTCCCGCTGGTGGCCGCGAGGGCACCCAGGCCCATCGCCGCGAACAGGCCGCGGCGGAACCCGATCACCAGGTGGTTGGACGTGGCCACCGGGACCACCATCAGGGCGCTCACCAGCAGCAGGCCCACCGTCCGCATCGACACCGTGACCGTGATCGCGGCGAGGCTCACCACCACGATGTTCAGCAGCCGGACGGGCAGTCCGATGGACCGCGCGAACGGCTCGTCGGCGCTCACCGCGAACAGCTGCGGGAGCAGGCCGATCGCGACCGCGACGATGACCACGCCGAGGATCGTGATGTACAGCAGGTCCTGGCCGGTCATCACCAGGAGCGAGCCGAACAGGTAGCCCGACAGCGTCCCGGTGCCCTGCCCGGCCAGCCCGGCCAGCAGCAGACCGGCTGACAGGCCGCCGTAGAAGAGGATCGCGAGGCCGACGTCCCCGCTGGCCCGCCCGGATTCGCGGAGCAGCTCGATCGCCACCGAGCCCGCGATGCAGATGGCGACCGCGACCGGCAGCGGCGTCATGCCGGTGAGGAGGGCGAGGCCGACGCCGGCGACCGCGAGGTGCCCGAGGCCGTCCCCGAGCAGGCTGAGCCGCCGCTGCACCAGGAAGGTGCCGATGGCGGGCGCGGTCAGGCCGGTGATCAGCGCGGCGATGAGCGCGCGCTGCATGAACGCCAGGGAGAGCCAGTCCATCAGCCGACCTCCAGCCCGGTGCGCGTCGTGTGCGGGCGTTCGACCTCGTCGATCTCGTGGCCGCCGTGCGCGGCGCGGTGGTCGTGCCCCTCGTGCTCGTGGTCATCGTGGTCGTGCTCGTGGTGGCTGTAGCCGGGCGGCATCACCCGTCCGTCAGCCAGCACGATGCTGCGGTCGATGAGCGGACGGAAGCAGCCGAGCTCGTGCAGCACCATCACGATCGTCGCGCCGCGGGCCTTCAGGCGTCCGGCCACCCCGGCGAGGAGCTCCTGGGTGTTCCGGTCGACGCCGGCCAGCGGCTCGTCCCACAGCATCAGGTCGGCGCCCGTGGCCAGGGCGCGGGCGATCAGCACGCGCTGCTGCTGACCACCCGAAAGCCGGACGAACGGGTAGCGGGCCCGGTCGGCAAGGCCGACCTCGGCCAGGGCGTCGTCGACGGCGCGGCGGTCCGCTGCGGACGCGGGCAGGAACGCCCGGCGCCGGCTCAGCCGTCCGCTGGCGACCACCTCGCGGGCGGTCGCCTGCTGCACGAGGATCCCGCCGCGCTGGGGGACGTACCCGACGCGCCGCCAGTCGCGGAAGTCGTCCAGGTCGGTGCCGAACAGCGCGATGCGTCCGCGGTGGGGGACGAGGCCGAGCAGCGCACGCATCAGGGTGGTCTTCCCCGAGCCGTTGTTGCCGAGGATGGCGACCATCTCGCCGGGCCGGATCTCCAGGGAGGCCTCCCGGACGATCGGGACGCCGTTCAGCACGACGTCGACGGACGTGGCCGTCACCGCGGCGTCCGCCGTGGTCGTCGCGGCCGCGACCGTCGTCGTCGGTTCGTCGTTCAGGAGCACTGGTTCGCTGTCTTGAGGGAGGCGCCGTTCGCCCGCATCACCTCAAGGTAGTCGGTTCCGCGCGACTCGGCGGTGATCCCCTCCAGCGGATCGAGCACGTCGGTCTTCAGCCCGAGGTCGCCCGCGATCGACTGGGCGACGACCGGGGAGACCAGGGTCTCGAAGAAGATCGTGGTGACGTTGTTGTCCTTGGCGATCTTCTGCACCTCGGCGATCCGGGCGGCGCTGGGCTCGACGTCCGGCTCGACGCCGTTGATGCCGACCTGGGTGAGGCCGTACCGGTTCGCGAGGTAGCCGAACGCGGCGTGCGAGGTGATGAAGGGCTTGATCGCACAGCTGCCGAGGTCGGTCTTCAGAGTGGTGTCGAGCGCGGTGAGGTCGGCGACGAGCGCCTCGGTGTTCGCCGCGAACGTCTTCGCCGCCTCCGGGCGGGCGCTCGACAGCGCGTCGCGGACGTGCTCGGCGATCGTCACCATGTTGGTCGGGTCCAGCCAGGTGTGCGGGTCCGCGGCAGCGGTGTGGCCGTCGCCCTCCGCGCCGTCCTGGCTCGCCGCCAGCAGGGAGAGGAACGAGGCGGTGTCGACGCTCGCCCGCGGCTTCGCCTGTGCGACGGCGGTGTCGACGGCGGGCTGGAAGCCGGACTGGTAGACGACCAGGTCGACGCTCGAGAGCGAGGCGACCTGCTGAGGGGTGAGTTCCAGGTCGTGCGGCTCGACCCCGGGCGCGGTGAGGTTCGTCACGGCGACCTGGTCGCCGCCCACGCGCTCGGCGACGAACTCGAAGGGGTAGAACGCCACCGACACGGCGAGCCGGGTCGTCCCGCCGCTCGACGCCGGCGCGCCGGACGCCGGGGCGTCCGAGTAGGCGGAGCAGGCCGCAAGGCCCAGCATGGCGGCGGCCGACACGGCCGCCAGGGTTCCCCTCAAGATCTTCATGACAATCATTCTCATAATCAAGTGGGACCTTGTCAACTCGAGTCCCTCCTCCTCGCCCCTCCAGCCCGCTCCCCCGCCCGCTCCCGCCCCGTCCCGCCCGCCGCCCTCCTCACCCCGTTCCTGCCCCCGATTGCCACGCGCGCTGCCGGGATTCCGGCAGCGCGAGTTGCACTCGGCAGCGAACGCCGCGGCGGGGCTGGTGGGACGGGCTTCCCTCGCCCCGTCCCCGCC
>NZ_CAXWGX010000025.1:0-253 GCF_964266745.1 Propionicimonas sp. T2.31MG-18 | reverse complement strand
CGACCGCCTGACCTACGACGCCACCATCATCGAAACCGGCACGACCAGCTACCGCCTCGCCCACACCCGAGCAGGTGGGGCCAACTCAAGCCGTCCTGGTGGGGCCAAGTCGAGTTGACATACTCACCCGGGCCTACCCCGACGGCGAACTGCACCTGGTGATGGACAACTACGCCGCCCACAAACGCGTCGAGGTTCGGGACTGGCTGGCAGCGAACCCGCGCATCCAGGTGCACTTCACCCCCACCTCCGG
>NZ_CAXWGX010000024.1:0-254 GCF_964266745.1 Propionicimonas sp. T2.31MG-18 | reverse complement strand
AGCCGTACAGCAAGTCCCCGCGTGGTGACCGTCCCTACGACAAGGACTCCCGCGGCGACAAGCCGTACAGCAAGAGCCCGCGTGGTGACCGTCCCTACGACAAGGACTCCCGCGGCGACAAGCCGTACAGCAAGTCCCCGCGTGGTGACCGTCCCTACGACAAGGACTCCCGCGGCGACAAGCCGTACAGCAAGAGCCCGCGTGGTGACCGTCCCTACGACAAGGACTCCCGCGGCGACAAGCCGTACAGCAAG